>CAYYIL010000005.1:0-90892 GCA_964471975.1 uncultured Piscirickettsiaceae bacterium
AGATGAAGGGAATGCGCCGCCCCAGCGCATACTCAAGCAGATCCTTGGAGTATTCGTAGTTGTTGTCCATCATGTAGCGCCCGTCCCACTCGGTGGTGGTGGAGCAGGCGCCCTCGTGGAAGATCACCTCGATCTCGCCGAGGTCTTCGTCCTCATTGACCAGCTCGCGGAACTCGCGCTTGTCCAGATAGTCGGCGATGTCGCAGTCGGCCAGATTGACAAACTTTTTGCCGTTTTCCAGATCATCCACCACGAGAATGTCGCGCCGCCCCTGCACGTTGAGCGCCTTGACGATATTGCTGCCGATAAAGCCGGCGCCGCCGGTCACGATAATCATGTCCTCAAGAACCTCCAATGGCATTAAACAAGCGAAGGATAGTCGAAAACTGCCCCTTTTGCCATACAATACGCCCATGCCTGACAGACTTCAGTACCCCCTGCGGCGCGCACTGGCGCACCTGGAAGCGTGGTTGATCGATCACGAATACATCCGCGTGCTCTACCGCAATTTCCACCGCCTGTCTGAAAACGCCTGGCGCAGCAACCAGCCGAGTCCTGCCTTTGTGCGCAAACTGCATGAGCGCTATGGCATCAAAACCATTGTCAGCCTGCGCATGCCCGACCACTCTGGTCACTATCTGCTGGAAAAGGAAGCCTGTGACCGCTATGGTATTCAACTGGTCCATCACAAATTTTCCAGCCGTGAATTCCCCTCGTCTGAATCCGTTCTGACCGCGCGCGACCTGCTGCGCTCGGTGGAGTATCCCATTCTGATCCACTGCAAGTCCGGTGCTGACCGCGCCGGACTGATGAGCGTGTTTTACCGCCACTTCATTTTGGGCGAACCTATTGAGGAGGCGCGTCGCAAGGAGCTGAACTGGCGCTTCGGCCACTTTTGCTGGGGCGATACCGGCAAGCTGGATGCCTTTTTCGACGCCTATGAGGTGTTTAAGGCAGAGCATCCCGATACCACATTCGAGCAATGGCTCACCCACCACTACGACCGGGACGCGCTGGATGCCCACTACAACGCCGGCAAGCTGGGGCGGCTGCTCATCGACAAGGTGCTGAGGCGCGAATAATGCTGGATCGCAATACGTTGAAACTCTATCGCCGCCTGCTGCGCTATATCCGTCCCTACTGGAAAATGGTGCTGCTCACCCTGCTGGCGCTGGCAGGGGCTGCTGGCATGGAGCCGCTCATGCCCGCCCTGCTCAAGCCACTGGTGGACGACAGCCTTATCGCCAAGGACCCGGAAAGCATCAGAACCATCCCTTTACTGCTGGTTGCTGTCTTCGTTATCAAGGGGCTGGCCGAATACGCCAGTAAGGTGGCCTCAGAATGGATCGCCCACCGCGCCATTCTGGACATCCGTGCCGACCTATTTGCCAAACTCAACCGCCTGCCGCAGCGCGTGCACAATGAATTCGGCACTGGCAAACTGCTCTCCAAGATCACCTACGACGTGCCACAGGTGGGCAACACCCTCTCGGAAGCCTGGATTGTCATTATCCGCGACAGCCTGATTGTGCTGGCGCTGCTGGCCTATCTGTTCTATGTTTCCTGGGAGCTGACTCTGCTCATTCTGGTGCTGGCGCCGGTGCTGGCCTGGATTATCGACCGCGCCAGCCGCCTGATGCGCCACGCCTCCACCGAAATGCAGAACAATATGGGCCAGCTTACCCATCAGCTGGAAGAGGCGCTCAACGGCCACCGCGACATCAAGATCTACGGCGCCGAAGCCTACGAAGAAAAGCGTTTCTGGCAGGTGGCGGAAACCCTGCGTCGCCATACCATGAAAGTGGTTTCCGTGGCCGCCGCCAATGTGCCGCTGGTGCAGGTCATCGCCGCCATCGCGCTGGCAGGGATCATCTATGTGGCCTCCCTGCTCTCTGCACAGGACAAGTTCACCCCGGGCGAATTCATCGCCTATGTCACCGCCATGGCAATGATTTTCGAACCAATTCGGCGCCTCACCAATATTAACCGCACCGTGCAGCAGGGCATGGCCGCGGCGCAGAGCATTTTCGCCCTGCTAGACATGTCCGACGAACCCAACCCAGGCACGCTCAAGCCGCCCATCCATGGCGATATCCGTTTTGAAGACGTCACCTTCGCCTACCCCAACAGCGAGCGACCGGCGCTGGATCACTTCTCCCTGCATATGCCACAGGGCAAGACCACCGCGCTGGTGGGCCCCTCCGGCTCCGGCAAGACCACCGTGGTGCAGCTGCTGGCCCGCTTCTATGCGCTGCAAGCCGGCACCATCACCTGCGACGGCATCGACATTCAGCAGATTGAACTGAGCTGGTGGCGCCAGCATATTGCGCTGGTGAGTCAGCAGGTGGTGCTGTTTGACGACACCGTGGCCTCCAATATCGCCTATGGCCGCAACGACGTGGATGAACAGGCCATTATTGAAGCGGCCAAGGCTGCCCATGCGTGGGACTTCATTCAGCAGCTACCGGAAGGCCTCAATACCCGCATCGGGGAAAATGGCAGTCAGCTCTCCGGCGGGCAACGCCAGCGTATTGCATTGGCGCGGGCATTTCTGAAAGACGCCCCCATCCTCATTCTGGACGAGGCCACCTCCGCCCTGGACAACGAAAGCGAGCAGGCAGTGCAGGCCGCACTGGAAGCGCTGCGCCAGGGCCGCACCGTCATCATCATCGCCCACCGCCTTTCCACCATTGAAAACGCCGACCAGATCGCCGTGATGGAACAGGGCAGACTGGTGGAGCTGGGCACCCACGCCCAATTGCTGCAGAAAAATGGACGCTATGCGCAACTCTACCGTCAAGCCGAACACGCCGAAGTTTGAACGCCGCTTCCTGCACCCCAAATACTGGCCGCTATGGACGGCCATGGGGCTGCTGCGCC
Organism: uncultured Piscirickettsiaceae bacterium; assembly: GCA_964471975.1. Lineage (GTDB taxonomy): Bacteria > Pseudomonadota > Gammaproteobacteria > Thiomicrospirales > Thiomicrospiraceae > Sulfurivirga. Next base: position 2,881 of record CAYYIL010000005.1, read on the forward strand.
TCCTCGCTCTGCTGCCCCACCGCATCAAACTGAAACTGGGGCAACCGCTGGGCGACCTGCTTTACTGGCTGGCGCCAGGGCGGCGAAAACTGGCTGCTGCGAATATTGCGCTGGCCTTTTCTGACTGGCCAGCCGAAAAGCGGCATGCGCTGCTACGCGCCCATTTCCGCTCGCTGGGCATTGGCATGATGGAGCTGCTGATCGTCTGGTGGGGTGGCTACCGTCGCGGAGACGACCGCAAGGAGCGCGCACTGGTGACCTTTCACAATCTGGACATCATCAAAAACCTGCAGGCTGAAGGCCGTGGCGTCATCATGCTGGTGCCACACTTTACCCATATCGACATGACCGGCCTCTTTCTACAGCTGGAGCTGTCCTACGCACCGGTCTATCGCCCTCACGACGATCCGCTGATGGAATACCTGATTACCAAGGGGCGCACCGTCTTTCGCGATGGTCAACCGTGGGTGACGCCCATTCCAAAAAACGCTACCCGTGCCATGCTGCGCCATCTGAAAAAGGGCGGGCTGCTGTTCTATCTACCGGACCAGAAATATGGCAGTCGTGGGTCCGTTCACGTGACCTTTTTTGGAAGCCCCGCACCCAGCAATCCGGCCACCTCAAAGCTGGCGCAACTGACCGGCGCCGCCGTGGTGCCCGTGTTCACCCGCCGCATCAACGATCACTATCATGTCACCTGCCTGCCGCCCCTCAAGGACTTTCCCAGCGGCGATGATCTTGCCGATACGGAGCGGCTGCACCGCCTTTACGAAAAGGAAATCCGTCACAATCCGGCTCAGTATCTGTGGGTCCACAACCGCTGGAATCTTTCCGACGAAGACATCGAGCGCCTTTCCACACAGGCATAAAAAACCCCGCGCAGGCGGGGCTGTATCTTGTCAGGTCGTCATGACTCAGTGCGCCGCGCGATGCGGATCCCAGTCCTTCAGCACATACTCGGTGCCGCAGTAGGGGCACTTGGCCCTGCCCGTCTTTTCGATGGGCAGAAACACGCGCGGATGGCCGCCGAACGAACCCGCCTGACTGATGGGCGACTTGGCGTTGGGGCAGTAAAGCGGCAGATCGTCATAGGTCACTTCGACAACAGGGGCTTTTGTCATGATGGGCTCCTTAATCTTCAACCGGGTTCAGCCAGTGGCGATGTGCCGGCACCCGCCCGTGCACCACGTCAAAGTAGCGCTGCTGCAGTTTTTCGGTAATGGGACCGCGAGAACCGGCACCGATCATGCGCCCATCCAGCTCCCGGATGGGCGTCACTTCCGCCGCGGTACCGGTAAAGAAGGCCTCGTCGGCGATATAGACCTCATCACGGGTAATGCGCTTCTCGACGATCTCGTAGTCCATTTCCCGCGCCAGCTGCATCACCGTCTTGCGGGTAATGCCGTCCAGACACGAGGTCAGTTCAGGCGTGTAGATGACACCGTCCTTGACCATGAAGAAGTTTTCACCGCTACCTTCGGCCACATAGCCTTCCGGGTCCAGCAGCAGCGCCTCGTCCGCCCCATGACTGATCGCTTCCTGCAACGCCAGCATGGAGTTGATGTAGTTGCCGTTCGCCTTGGCGCGGGTCATGGTGATGTTCACATGATGGCGCGTAAAGCTGGAGGTGGCCACCTTGATGCCGCGCTTGAGGTTTTCCTCGCCCATGTAGGCGCCCCACTCCCACGCCGCCACGATCACATGGGTTTTCAGGTTGTCGGCACGCAGGCCCATGCCTTCAGAACCGTAAAACACCATGGGGCGAATATAGGCGGAACGCAGGCCATTTTCACGCACTGCGGCACGCTGCGCTTCATTCAGTTCTTCAGCGCTGTAGGCCAGCGGCATCTGCATGATCTTGGCAGAGTTGATCAGCCGCTGGGTATGCTCTTCCAGTCGGAAAATGGCGGTGCCCAGCTCGCTGTCATAGGCGCGCACGCCCTCAAACACGCCCATGCCATAATGCAGCGTGTGCGTCAGCACGTGTACCTTAGCTTCACGCCACGGCACCATTTCGCCGTCAAACCAGATCAGACCATCCCGGTCAGCCATTGTCTGCGCCATTTTCTATTCCTTACATATGTCCTTTCAAACCGGTTTATTTTAGCACTCGCCTCGCCTGCCAGCGCCGCAATGCGCAAGGAATTGATTTTTATCCATTTGTTGCTAAAATGTTCTTTTCCCGGCAACCCTTGTGGTTGCTTTTTTGTTTCTGGAGCCGAGCAAATGCAACACCTCATGAACACCTACGCCCGTCTGCCGGTCGCCTTTGTCAAGGGCGAAGGGGCCTGGCTCTACGACGAGGCAGGACATGCCTATCTGGACGCCCTCAGCGGCATCGCCGTGTGCAGCCTGGGCCACGCCAATCCGGAAATCGCGCAGGCGGTGTGCGAGCAGGCCCATACACTAGTACACACCTCCAACCTGTATGAAATCCCGCTACAGACGCAGCTGGGTGATGCACTGTGCGACGCCAGCGGCATGGACAAGGTGTTCTTCTGCAACTCCGGCGCCGAAGCCAACGAAACAGCCATCAAGCTGGCACGCCGCTGGGGCCACAACCGCGGCATCGACACGCCCACCATCATCGTAATGGACAACAGCTTCCACGGTCGCACCCTGGCTGCCCTCTCTGCCACCGGCAACCCCAAGGCGCAGGCAGGCTTTGAGCCCCTAGTGGAAGGCTTTATCCGCGTGCCCTATGACGACCTGGCCGCCGTCGAAACACTGAGCGACAATCCAAATATCGTTGCGGTGCTGGTGGAGCCGGTGCAGGGTGAAGGCGGCGTGCATATCCCAGCCGATACCTACCTGCCGTGCTTGCGCGCCCTGTGCGACCGCAACAACTGGTTGCTGATGGTGGACGAAGTGCAGACCGGCATGGGGCGCACCGGCAAGCTGTTCGCCTTCCAGCACAGCGGCATTCAGCCGGATGTGATGACGTTGGCCAAGGCACTGGGCAATGGCGTGCCTATTGGCGCCTGCCTGGCCCGTGGTGAAGCCGCCGATGTGCTGGTGCCCGGCACCCACGGCACCACCTTTGGTGGCAATCCACTGGCCTGCTGTGCCGGACTCACCGTGCTGGACATTATGCAGCGGGACGACTGGCCGGCACGCGTGGCCGAGCTGGGCGAGCACATGCGTGGCCAGTTCGAGGCCCGCCTCGCCGGAAACCCGAAAGTGCGCGCCATTCGCGTCAAGGGGCTGATGATCGGCATCGAGCTGGACCGCCCCGCTGGCGAGCTGGTCAAACGGGCGCTGGAGGAACATCGCCTGCTTATCAACGTCACCCGCGACACGGTGGTGCGCCTGCTGCCGCCGTTTGTCATCAACGAATCCCAACAACACCAGATGGTCGAAGCCATCTGCGAACTGATCGAGACCCTATCATGAGCGTCAGACATTTCTTGACCCTGAAAGACTGCACCCCTGATGAACTGCAGCACATCCTGCAGCAGGGCATTGCACTGAAAAAAGAATGGAAGGAACAGGGTGGCCACGGTGACCCGCTGAAAAACCACTCACTGGCCATGATTTTCGAAAAGGCCAGCACGCGCACACGCCTCTCCTTCGAGATCGCCATGACGCAACTGGGCGGTCATGCCCTGTTCCTCTCCCCACGGGACACGCAATTGGGCCGAGGCGAACCCATCGACGACAGCGCCCGTGTCATGTCGCGCATGGCCGACAGCATCATGATCCGCACATTCGGTCACGACATTGTGGAAACCTTTGCCGCCTACAGCCAAGTGCCGGTCATCAACGCCCTCACCGACGACTACCATCCCTGTCAGCTCCTTGCCGACATGCAGACCTGGTACGAACACCGCGGCCCCATGGAGGGCAAGACCGTGGCCTGGATCGGCGACGGCAACAACATGTGCAACAGCTACATCAACGCCGCCATACAGTACGACTTCAAGCTGCGCATCGCCTGCCCGGAAGGCTTTGAGCCCAAGGCAGAACTGCTGGCAGAAGCCGGCGACCGCGTGGAATTGCTGCGCGACGCAAAAGCTGCGGCACGGGATGCCGATCTGGTCGTCACCGATGTCTGGGCCAGCATGGGGCAGGAAGACGAACAGCAGACGCGCATGGAAAAGTTCATGCCGTTCCAGGTCAATGCCGACGTGATGGCCGAGGCCAAGCCCGACGCCCTGTTCATGCACTGTCTGCCGGCCCACCGTGGCGAAGAGGTGACTGCCGACGTCATCGACGGCCCCCAGTCGGTAGTGTGGGACGAAGCGGAAAACCGCCTGCATGCCCAGAAAGCGCTGCTCCATTTCCTGCTGGTGGAAACAAAATCCGAATAAATGTTGTTTCGGCCTGTGGCGCGCGCTCATGGTTCCGGCGTCAAGTTACTGTAAGGCTTGCAGCGGGCGCGGCAGAACTCGCTTCGCTCAGACAACTGCCGCGCTGTATCCGCTGCTGACACCAACAGTAACTAAAACGCCTCCACAAATCGCTGCGTGCACAGGCCAAACCAACACCCCAGCCTCCACAAAGTAAACACCTCCGCGTCAGGCGCCCATCCGCTGGCGAATGTCCTCCAGCAGTCGATCGCTGGCTGCTTCCACCATATCAAACACCCGCTCAAACCCTTCCGGTCCACCATAATAGGGGTCCGGCACCACATGGCCATGCTCGGGTGCATACTCCCGCAGGAACAGCTTCACCTCAGCAGTGGCATCATCCGGCTTCATCGCCAGCAGGTTGGCCAGATTGTCTTCATCCATGGCAAGAATCAGGTCGTAATGGTAGAAATCCCCCAGATCCACCTTTCTTGCTCGCAGATCGTGCATGCGGATGCCCCGCCGGGATGCCGTCTGCTGCGAACGTCTGTCGGGCGGCTCACCCACATGATAGGCATGAGTGCCGGCCGAATCGATCTCGATACGATCTGCCAGCCCTGCCTCCTCCACCTTCTTACGAAAGACGGCATGCGCCGTTGGCGACCGGCAGATGTTGCCCATGCACACGAAGAGCACGCGAAATGGCGACTTGGACACAATAAAACTCCCCTGCTAAAGTGTGGGCAGGTATTTTAACGGTTCATCCCATGGTGCACATTTACTATCAGGACGCCCATCTCGTCATTGCAGAAAAGCCGGCAGGCCTGCTGTCGGTGCCGGGTCGTGCGCTGGAGAATCACGACAGCCTTACCAGCCGGCTGCAGGCCCATTTTGGTGAGCTCCATGTCGTGCACCGCCTGGACTTGGACACCTCCGGGCTGATGGTCTTTGCCCGCACCAAAGCCGCGCAGCGCCACCTGAGCCGGCAGTTTCAGCAGCGGTGTGTCGAAAAGCGCTATCTGGCCGTCTGCGAGGGTGCCCTCCCCGCATCACAAGGGCAGATTGATCAACCCCTGCGCTGTGACTGGCCCAACCGCCCCCGTCAGATCATTGACAGGGAACAGGGGCGCCCTGCGCTCACTTACTGGGAACGGCTGCAACAAAGAGAAGACGGGCATACGCTGCTCCTGCTCATGCCCCACACGGGACGCGCCCATCAACTGCGCGTGCACATGCAGTGGCTCGGCCACCCCATCCTCGGCGACCCCTTTTACCACCCCCACCCCGAACAGGCACCGAGGCTGATGCTGCACGCCTGGCAGTTGGGCTTCTTTCACCCGACAGGCGGCCATTGGATGCTGTTTACCAGCCCGCCAGAAGACGCTTTTGGCATGAAAAGTGCTTAATTGTCCAGTGAAAAAACCTCGACACCACGGGAGAAGCACCCATGACCGACACCACCATTGATCCTCAGAAAGACGCTGAAGCCACCGAAGAAATGCTCGCCATGCTGGACGCTCTTGAGCAGGACAGTGCCTCCGACGCTGACGAAAGCGCCGACACCGATGTAACCGCAATCGACGTGCCTGAAGCTGACTGGGGCACGGAGGAGACCGAAGCGTCAGACACCGACGCCGAGTCGGACACACACACTGAGAACGAAGCAGGCATTGTGCCTCAACCTGAAGAGGCAGACACTGACATTGAGCCCGCCATGACAGATCAGCCGGAAACGCCGGATACAGAAGCTGCTCCGGCTGAACCGGCTGAGATCGAAGAAATCGAATCGACAGCCGAACCCCCCAGCGATACGCAAAAAGTGGCTGACACCTTGGGTGAAACCGAACTGTCTGAAAACGATGCGCTTGAATCGCTGGTGCCGGACGCCGCCCCGCAAGCCGAAGCAGAGGAAACGCCCGAAACCGACGCCGAACCAGAAGTGGCTTCCACCAACCCTGACATGCCGGCGGAAGCGGCAGAAATGGATGCCGATGCCCTGCCGCAAAAGGCACTGCAGACGCTGGAAACCGCCGCGGAGCTGAAGCAGGAAGCCGAAGAGCTGGCCGCTGAAGTCTCGGAGCTGGAACAGGAAACTGCCTCCGCCGCCGTCGCCGCCACCGAAACCCTTCAGGACGAAACAGAACACACGCAGGCCAGTGTCGAAAGCACGCTTGCCGCCGCCGAACAGTCCTTCAATGTGCTACGCGAACGGGGCATTACCCCGTCTGCCAGCAGCCTGGGCGGCATGGATCCGGATACACTGATGGAAAAGCTGGCCGAACTGGACGCCCGCAACCAGACCCTGCGGGAACGCAATGAGGCCATCAAGGCCCGTCTGGCCGCACTGAAATAAAGGATGCCGCGATGAAGGACACCGCCGACGACCTGCTGCAGGAACTGGAATCGCTGGACGACAGCGAGGGCACCGATTCACCGGCAGATGCGCCCTCGTCACCGCCCCCTTCCACCGCTTCGCCGCTGGAAACCCTGCTGGAAGCCACCCGTCTGGCCCAGGAAGCCGGCGAAGAAGCCCAGATTGCGGCTGAACGCAGCCTGGCACTGGCCAAAGAAGAAAAGGAAAGCATCATCGAAATATCCGATGCGCTGGGGGCGTGGCGCCACGCCAGCCGCAGCGCCATCGACGACATGCGGGCAGCACGGCGTCACATGGCCATCATGATGGGCGTCTCCCTGCTCTTTGGTGCAGCCGCCATGGGCGTGACCGGCTGGATGATGTACCAGATCAAATACGAGGCGGAAAGCGCCAAGGCGGATATCCTCGACCTGATGCAGACGCAGTTCACCCTATTTAACCAGAAAACCGGACTCAAAGTGGATGAACTGGCCTCCCTGATCGAGTCCATGCAGGCTGAAGTGCAGCGCATGCTCAAGGAAAGTGGGGGTGTGCAGCACCACGTCACACCCGTGGACATTGTGGCACCGGGCGCTGATACCGCACAGCCCTCGGCGCATGCGGTGAAACATGCTGCAGACACCCCCCATGGGGCACAAGCAGCGCATGCCCCACACCGACCGGCGACTCACGCGCCTGCCCCCCCTGCTCGGTCCGCAGCGCCAGAAACCCATGCCGCGCCTCCTGCCCACGCAGCCGACCATGCAGCGAACCGCGCCGCCCACCAGGTGCCGCAAGCCCCTGCGCATGCAGCACAGGAACCCGCTGCCTCCGGCATTGATACCCACGCCATCCTGGCGCGGCTCAATGCACTGGAAAAACAGCTGAGCACCCTGCTCAAGCAGCAACAGACCGTGCATGTTGCTGCCCCCGTTCACACGGCTGCTGTCAGTCCTAAAGAGATCAAGGAACTTCGCCAGCTGCTGATGAAACAGGATAAACAGCTGCGCATTATCCGCGCCGCCCTGTGGAAACTGCGCCAGCAGCAGGCCCAAGGGGGAGGCGCACCTTCTGCTGACAAGAAAGCCGACCTGCAGGAGATTAAACAGGCGATCGAAACCCTCACCGAACAGGTCAATCAGCTGCGGGATCAGCAGGAGGCCCTGCAGGAAACGGTAGAAAAACTGAAACAGGAAACCTCCAAGCTGAACCAACCCTATCGATACAAGGCCCCACCGCTCCATCTTGACTGATGAGCGACCATCATTAAGGCCTCTCGCGAGAGCGTTGAGGCCGGCTCAAACCATAATCCCCAACGGACTTTCATGCAATGGGCAAGTACAGGCCCTCTGCAAAGCCCTATTTCGTCGCCCCCTTGAGCTGAATGATGAAATCTTCCAGATCGATCTCTTCGCGCATGGGAATCGGTGCGTAGTTGGTCACCCCATAACCGCTTTTCTGCGGTGACAGCGGATCGCCACTGATCAGGGGATGCCAATTGGGCAGTGGCTTGCTCTCATGCACCAGACGGTAGGCACAGGTAGGCGGCAGCCAGTAAAACTGCTCAATGCGCGCCAGCGTCAGCGGCACACATTCCGGCACGCGCCGGTTGCGATTGGGATAATCCGTACACCGCGCCGTCTCAGGATCCGACAGCGGGCAGATCACGCGGGTATAGTCCACCTCGCCCGTGTCCTCATCCTCCAGCTTGACCAGACAGCACAGGCCACAGCCATCGCACAGGGCTTCCCACTCGGCTTCATGCATTTCCGACAGGGGGACGGTCTCCCAGAAGCGGGGACGTGTCAAGGATTTGTCAATACTCATAATTTATTGTTTTTACTTATATTTTTGCATTCAGGCATGGCTAATGATAAGGCATGGGTGACTCAGTCGCTAACACACGAGGGAAACACCATGAACATGCAAACCACGCAAGGCCTGAAATTAAAAGCCTGTCTGAACGACTTGAGCGCACGCCATCAATATGAGCAGGCCATGTTGCTGGACGTTCTGGATACTATCGTTCAGGATATCCATGCGCTCAACCGCAAGTATGCTCAGGCCATCAAAACCAATCAGCTGCGCATCTATGTGGAAGACGTCCGTCAGGTCCACCAGAAGTGGATCAACATGCTGCAAGAACTGGTTAACGCACAAGTCACCTCGGATACCATCGATTACCTGATCGAAAAAATGCAGCAGTATGCCGAGCAACTGATCAAAATGCCGGCAGCCACCATTGAGCCGGTGTCAGCAACCTCTGAAAAGCCCGTTACCGCCGAGGAAAACGCCACGGCAATGGAGCAACCCAACACCGAGACGGAATACAGCTTCCCCGTTCTGCAGAAGAGCAGCTCCCGGAATACAGCTGTAGCCTCTACCGCTGCTGTTCCCTTTGCTCACGCCTCCTGACGCGCCTGCAATGCCTGGGCCAGCGTATGCGGGTCCAGGTATTCCAGCTCGGCCCCGAAAGGCACGCCCTGCGCCAGGCGCGACACCTTCACACCGTGTTCCGCAGCCATGTTCTGAATGTACCACGCGGTCGCCTCGCCCTCCACGGAGGGGTTGAGTGCCAGAATGAGCTCCTCCACTTCCCCCTGCGCCAGACGTTCACCCAGCTGCCTCAGGCCCAGTTCTTCCGGCCCAATGCCATCAATGGGCGACAGATGGCCCATGAGCACGAAATACTGTCCCTGATAGACGCCTGCGCTTTCGATGGCCTCCACATCCGCGGGGGTTTCCACCACACAGATCTGACCGGTCTGACGCTTGCCAGAGGCGCAGATGGGGCACAGCGTCTCTTCAGCAAAATTGCGGCACTGGACGCAGTGGTGAATCCCCTGCAGGGCGCGCTGCAGGGTTTCCGCCAGCGCCAGCCCCTCACTGCGATCCTGCTGCAACAGATGAAACGCCATGCGCTGGGCCGTCTTCTGCCCCACACCGGGCAAAATGCGCAACGCCTCGATCAGGTCACTCAGCAGCGGGGTCTGCATGCTCAGAAGGGAAAGTTCATGCCGCCCGGCAGGTTGAGTCCGCCAGTCACGTCTGCCATGCGCCGCTGGGTTTCTTCCTCCACCTTGCGCACGGCACTGTTGACACCGGCTACGATCAGGTCTTCCAGCATCTCCTTGTCATCCATGAGGCTGTCGTCGATCTCCACCTTCACCAGTTCGTGCTTGCCGGTCATGGTCACCTTCACCAAGCCGCCGCCGGCCTCGCCGGTGACCTCCATCTGCGCAATGGCCTCCTGAGCTTCCTGCATCTTTTTCTGCACTTCCTGTGCCTGCTTCATCAGGCCAGCCAGTCCGCCTTTTCCACCAAACATGTTCGCTCCTTACTCAATGGGTTCTATGGATGATTCAATCACGCGCGCATCAAACAACTGCTGGATACGCTGCACATTGGGGTCCTGTAGAAACGCCGCCCGCGCCTGTGCTTCACGCGCCTCGCGCTCAGCACCCTCCAACTGCGCGAGCGTCTGCGCCTCAGGGGGCGGGGCCTGCTCGACAAATCTGGCGCTGATCCCGCCCTGCTGCAGTGCCTGCAGCAGTTCCTCCCCTTTCTGCGCCTGCAGATGGCGCTGGTCCGACGCAACAGCCAGCAACCAGTCGTCGCCCTGGTGCGCTGCCACACAGTGCCAGGCCAGCTCCCGCACCAGCCCCTGCAGACCCAGTGGCGCCACCACCTGTCGCCAGGCGGCGGCATCGAGCCACACTACTGCCGACGCGTCTTCTACGGCGGGTGAGATTTCTGTGGGCGTCGCCACGCTTTCGGAAATGACCTTATCCTGACCCGCCTCACTGACTGGCACTGCCTCGACAGGCGTGGGAGCCGGCGTTACGGCAGGGATTGGCGCCGCCCCTGCGGGCGGTTCAGGCTTTCCCGGCGACGTCCCCTTGCCCTGGGCCAGACGCGCCTTCAGGCTGGCAAACTGACTCTGTTTGTCTTCACCCGTCAGCGCAGCCTCGCCGCCGGGTGCATCGTGCTGCACCAGTGGTGCCGTATCCAGGACCTCCTCATTGCCGAGGGGTGCCGGCGGAGCTGTTTGAAGGGGGGTCCCCGACTTTTTCACGGCCGCATTTTTTTCGCTCAGTGCATCGGGCGCTGGTTCAGCCTCCAGAGGGCGTTTCTGCAGCTGTTCAGGCCGTGTAAGCGGCTCGAAGGCGAGCATGCGCAGCAGCGTCATTTCAAAGGCGGTGCGTGCATCCGGTGCTGCCGGAAGCATCTTCTGACCGAGCAGGCCGATCTCGTAGCACATCTGCACCTGCTCCGACGAAAGCCGGGCGGCAAAGTCCCGTCCAAGGGTATCCGGCGTATCCACGGGGGTGCGGCCCAGCTGCTGCACCAGTGCGATCTGATGCAGGGCGCGCAGCAAGGCTTCCAGCACCTGGGCATGATCCACGCCCCGCTGCGCCAGCTGATCAAACTGCTCGGCCAGGGCGTCGGCATCGTCCTCCGCCAGCGCAGCGAGCAAGGCGCGCAGCGTGCTTTCGTCGGTCAGCCCCAGCATGGCCCGCACCACCGCTTCGGTGACCTGCCCGCCACCCTGCGCAATGGCCTGATCCAGCAGGCTGAGGGCGTCGCGCACGGAGCCGTCGGCGTGATAGGCGAGCAGCTTCAGGGCGGCCTCTTCCGCCTGCACCCCTTCTGCCGCCACAATGCGACGCAGATGCGCTTCGATCTCCGCCGGCTGAATGCGCAGCAGATTGAACTTGAGGCAGCGCGACAGCACCGTCACCGGCAGCTTGTGCGGATCGGTGGTCGCCAGAATGAACTTCACATGCTCCGGCGGCTCTTCCAGCGTCTTCAACAGCGCGTTAAAGCTGCTGTTGGACAGCATGTGCACTTCGTCGATGAGGTAGATCTTGAAGCGCCCTTCACTGGGAGCGTACTGCACATTGTCGAGAATCTCGCGCGTGTCCTCCACCTTGGTGCGGGAAGCAGCATCGATCTCGATCAGGTCCACAAAGCGCCCTTCGTCGATGGCGCGGCAGGCAGCACATTCCCCGCAGGGTTCAGGCGTAATGCCCCGTTCGCAGTTGAGCGCCTTGGCAAAGATGCGCCCCAGTGTGGTCTTGCCCACGCCGCGGGTGCCGGCAAACAGATAGGCGTGGTGCAGGCGCTGCTGCGCCAGGCCGTGGGTCAGGGCCTCGACAACGTGGGTCTGCCCCACCAGTTCGGAAAAACGCTTCGGCCGCCATTTGCGCGCCAGCACTGTGGAGGTCATGGAAAGATCCCGTATTGCATTGATGGGGACATTGTAGCGGAAGGGAAATGGGTGGTGGCGCTGCCCGCCGGAACCTCGGCGCCCGCGTCAGCCGGTACCGTTGCTTCCTTCCGGACCTGGCGGGGTTCCCGGCCTAGCGTCGCGAGGGGACGAACAGGCCACCATAGTGTGAAGCAGGTATTATACCTCAATCGGCAGCGATGGTATCGAGCCAGGCGTCAAAATCAGCCAGCTGGGCGCGCGCCTGCGCCAGTTGTGCAAGCACTTCAGGCACCGACTTGTCATTGCTGAAGTCACGGTGTCGCCGAGCCAGCCGCGCCCTGGCACCCTGAATGGTAAAGCCCTGCTTATGCAGCATGTGACGGATTTCCAGCACCAGCCGAATATCCTTGTGCTGGTAGTAGCGCCGGCCGCTGCGCTTCACCGGCTTAAGCTGCGGAAAAACGCTCTCCCAGTAGCGCAACACGTGGGTTTTCAGATCACACAGCCGACTCACTTCACCGATGGTGAAGTATTTCTTGTCGGGGATTTCGAAGACTTCGCCTTCGACTTCAATCCTTGCCATAGTTCTCCACGTGGGTGCGCAGTTTCTGCCCTGGCTTGAATGTTACCACGCGCCGCGCCTCGATGGGCACCGGCTCGCCGGTGCGCGGATTGCGGCCCGGGCGGGGGTTCTTGTCGCGCAGCTCGAAGTTGCCGAAGCCCGACAGCTTCACCTGCTCGCCCGACGCCAGCGTGGCACGGATCTCTTCAAAAAAGGCATCCACCAGCAGCTTGGCCTCGCGCTTGTTGAAGCCGAAGGTTTCCGACAAGGTTTCGGCCAGTTCGGCCTTGGTCAGCGTTCCTTTGCCTTGCATCATGTTCTTCCCTTATCGCAATTGCGCACCGGTCTCCCGGGCCACGCCTTCAATAATCTGGCTAACGGCTGCCTCCACATCCGCATCTTCCAGCGTGCGTTCCACGTCGCTGAAGCGCAGTTTCACCGCCAGACTCTTCTTGCCGGCCGGCAGGTTCTCCCCTTCATAGAGGTCAAACCACTGCCACTGTTTGAGAATGGCCGGGGCATGGGCAGCAATGGCTGCATCCAGACGAGCCACTGGCACGTCGGCATCCACCACAAAGGCCAGGTCGCGCAGCACTTCCGGGAAGCGGGACACCGCCTGTGCCTGCGGCAGGTGTGCCTGCAGCAGAGGCGCCAACTCCAGCTCAAACACAAATACCGGCTGGGTGAGCTTGAGTGCCTTGTAGAGTGCCGGATGCAGCTGACCCAGCCAGCCGATCACCCTGCCGTCATGCACCACCTGTGCGCTCTGCCCCGGATGCAATGCAGGATGGCTGGCCGGTTCAAAGGCCACGTCTAGATCTGCAGCTGCCAGCAGGGCTTCCACATCCCCCTTGATGTCGAAGAAATCCACCACTTCAACCGGCGTATCCCAGTGCAGCGGCTTGCGGCTGCCATAGATGGCCCCGCCAATGCGCAGCTGCTGCCGGTAGTCCTCCGCCCCGCGTTCAAACACGCGCCCGATCTCGAACACGCGCACGCGCAGCTGCTGGCGCTTCTGGTTATACCCCAACGCTTTCAGCAGTCCCGGCAGGAGCGAAGGCCGCATGGTGGACAGATCTTCCGACAGCGGATTGGCCAGCGACACCAACTGTTGATCCAGCGCAAAGCGCTCAGCGCTGTCGCGATCGATAAAGCTGTAGGTAATGACTTCGTGATAGCCCCGCTCCACCAGTGCGATGCGCAGGCGGTCTTCATCCAGTTCCGTTTCCGGCAACTGGCCCAGCTGCATGGGCGCATGCACGGCCGACTCCGGCAGGCGGTTGTAGCCATACAGCCGCGCCAGCTCTTCGATCAGATCTTCTTCAATGGCCATGTCGAAGCGCCAGCTGGGAGCGGTTACCTTCCACTCGCCCGGCCCCACGGCCTTGACACCAAAATGCAGACGCTTGAGCAGCGATTCCACCAGTTCTGCCGGGAAGACCATGCCCAGCACGCGCTCGATCTTTTCCTGATGCAGACGAATCGTGGCGGGCACAGGCAGATGTTCTGTGCTTTCCTTGCGCACGACCTGGCTCACTTCGCCACCGGCCAGCGTCAGCAGCAGGTCCACAGCACGCCACAGCGCCTTTTCCGGCAATTCGGGATCCACCCCACGCTCAAAACGGTGGGAAGAGTCGGTATGCAGGCCATACTGACGGGCACGCCCGGCGATGGCTGTGGGGGCAAAGTGTGCCGCCTCGAAGAAAATGCGCTGCGTCTTCTCGCTGACAGCGGTCGCCTCGCCGCCCATAATGCCCGCCAACGCAATGGGGCCGGATGCATCCGCGATCACCAGTGTGTTCGGCTTCAGCGTCAGCTGTTTGCCATCGAGCGTGGTCAGCTGCTCGCCTTCATTCGCCATGCGTACCACCACATTGCCCTGCAGGGTATCTGCATCAAAGGCGTGCATGGGCTGTCCCAGCTCCAGCAGCACATAATTGGTGATGTCCACCACCAGCGAAATGGGGCGGATGCCACAGCGGCGCAGACGTTCCTGCAGCCACAGCGGCGTTTCCGCCTCACGGCTGAAGCCCCGCACTTCAACGCCCAGATAGCGCGGGCAGGCCTCCGGCGCCTCCACCACCACGTCGATGGTGCTCTCAAAGGCCGCCTCAACCGGCTTGATGGTATACGGGACTTCAAAAGGCGTTTCCGCCAGTGCCGACACTTCGCGGGCGATACCTTCATGGCTGAGGCAATCACCGCGGTTGGGCGTCAGATCGATATCGATTATCGGATCGTCCAGATCCAGATAGACGCGCACATCCTCGCCCACCGGCGCGTCTGCCGGTAGTTCCATCAGCCCTTCGGACTGCTCGGCCAGTCCCAGTTCGCTGGCGGAACAGAGCATGCCGAAGGAGGGCACGCCGCGCAGCTTGGCCTTCTTGATCTTGAAGCCGCCCGGCAACACTGCGCCCACCTTGGCACAGGGCGCCTTCATGCCGGCACGCACGTTTTTGGCACCGCAGACGATCTGCAGGGGTTCGTCTTCGCCCACATCCACCTGGGTGACATTCAGCTTGTCGGCATCCGGGTGCTTCTCCACGGAGAGCACCTGGCCCACCACCACACCGCTGAACGGCGGTGCGGCCAGCTCGACATCATCCACTTCCAGACCAGCCAGGCTCAATGCCTCGCTCATCTCTTCAGCCGACCATTGCGGGCGTGTCCACGCCTCGATCCAGTGCTTTGATACTTTCATGGCAGATTCCGTTTACTTGAACTGCTGCAGGAAGCGCAGATCGTTTTCGAAAAAGAGCCGCAGGTCATTGACGCCATAACGCAGCATGGTCAAGCGCTCCACGCCCAGCCCGAAGGCAAAGCCCTGGTAGGTGTCGGGATCAATGCCCACATTGCGTAGCACATTGGGGTGCACCATGCCGCAGCCCAGCACCTCCATCCAGCGACCGTCTCCAAACAGATCCGTGGCGATGTCCACTTCTGCCGACGGCTCGGTGAAGGGGAAATAGGAGGGACGGAAGCGCACCTTGAGGTTGTCGTCTTCGAAAAAGCGGCGCAGAAAATCGATAATCAGCGTTTTCAGCTGGGCGAAATTGGCGTTCTTTTCCACCACCAGCCCTTCCACCTGGTGGAACATGGGCGTGTGGGTCTGATCGGAATCGCAGCGATAGACGCGCCCCGGTGCAATGATGCGAATGGGCGGTTCCGCCTGCTCCATGACACGGATCTGCACGCCGGAAGTATGGGTGCGCAGCACATCCTTGTCGTTGATGTAGAAGGTGTCGTGCATGGCACGGGCCGGATGGGTTTCGGGAATATTGAGCGCTTCGAAGTTGTGCCAGTCGTCTTCAATTTCTGGCCCCTGTGCAACGGTAAAGCCAGCCTGCGCAAACAGGCGTTCAATACGATTGAGGGTGCGCGTAACCGGATGCAACCCGCCAATATCCACATCCCGACCCGGCAGGGTAATGTCCACGGCTTCCGCCGCCAGCTTCTGTTCCAGCAGGGCCGCTTCCAGTTCAGCCCTTTTATCGTTGAGCAGCGTCTGAACCGTCCGCTTGGCCTCATTGATGATCTGGCCGGCCTTTGGGCGCTCCTCCGGGCTCATCTTGCCCAGCCCCTTCATCAGTTCGGTAAAGGCGCCCTTCTTGCCCAGAAAACGCACCCGAAGTGCATCCAGGTCGGCCAGCGCCTCTACCTTCTCCAGCGCCTCACGGGCTTCATCCACCAGCGCCTGCAATCGTTCTTGCATGGAAGTGTCCTCGTGTAGTGAAGCGGGCACAGGGTGCCGCAACGAAACGGAATCTGAAAATTATAACAGAAATGAACGGATAATTGACCGCAACAGATTGATTTTAAAAAGGTTTTGGCAATAAAAAAGGGGCTTGAAGCCCCCTTTTTAGCCATCCCTGGAAAGGATCATTCAGGCTGCGGCAAGCGCATCCTTGGCTTTTGCCACCATGGCGGCAAACGCCGGCTTGTCATTCACAGCCATATCGGCCAGCACCTTGCGGTCCAGGGCGATACCGGCCTTGGCCAGCCCATTGATGAAGCGGCTGTAGTTCAGGCCATTGTTGCGTGCTTCGGCATTGATGCGCGCAATCCACAGGCGACGGAACTGACGCTTGCGCTGACGACGGTCGCGATAGGCGTACTGGCCCGCCTTGAATACGGCCTGACGGGCAACGCGGAACACCTTGCGGCGCGCGCCGTAATAACCCTTCGCCTGCTTGAGAACCTTCTTGTGACGACGGCGTGCGATCACGCCTCTTTTAACTCGAGCCATTTCAATCCCTCCTTATGCGTATGGCAACATTTGCTTGACCAGACCCTCGTCGTGCTTGTGCACCAGAGTCATCTTGCGCAGCTGACGCTTACGCTTGGATGATTTTTTGGTCAAGATGTGACGCAGGTGGGATTGCTTGCGCTTGAAACGCCCGCTTGCAGTCTTCTTGAAGCGCTTGGCTGCGCCTCGATTGGTTTTGATCTTAGGCATCTTTCGACACTCCGCATTGGACGCATGCTCGGCATGCGTGATTTTGGTACTTGCCGTCATTTATGACGGCGCCTTTCTGTTGCAGCACTGAGGACAGCTGCTCCAGTCACCGCATCTGCGGCGCCGGAATCGCGGCCAAGCCGCTTTTCCTATTTTTTCGGGACCACCATCATGTGCATCTGCCGACCTTCCATCTTCGGCATCTGCTCGACTGTACCCAGCTCTTCCACGTCCTGCTGGACGCGTTCGAGCATCTTCAGCCCCAGTTCCTTGTGGGCCAGTTCGCGGCCGCGGAACCAGATGGTGACCTTGACCCGATCGCCCTTTTCCAGGAAACGCTTCAGGTTGCGAAGTTTGACCTGATAGTCCCCTTCCTCAGTTCCCGGGCGGAATTTGACTTCCTTGACCTGAACCTGCTTGGCCTTCTTGCGGGCTTCCTGCTGCTTTTTCTGCTTCTGGTAAATGAACTTGCCGTAATCCATGATACGGCAGACCGGCGGCTCAGCCTGGGGGGCAATCTCCACCAGATCGAGGCCGGCTTCTTCCGCCATACTCAAGGCTTCAGAGGTGGGGACAATCCCCTTCTGTTCGCCATCCTGGTCGATCAGCCGCACCTCGGGCGCAGTGATCTCGTTATTGATTCTTTCCTTGCGGACTTCTTCTCGTTGTGGCTGGCGACCACGTCCTCTTCTGACAGCGATGGCACATTCCTCCAGTTATTCAACAGGTTGCCCCAAGCAAGCAAAAAACCCGCACAGGCGGGCTATTAGACAGCTCAGGCGTTTTCGTCGGCAGGGACCACACGTCCCAGCCTGGCGACATCCTCATTGAGCATGTTCACCAGTTGCTGCAGCGGCATGGACCCCAGTGTCTTGCCCTCGCGGGTACGAACATTGACAGTCCCATTTTCCACCTCCTGGTCACCCACGACCAGCAGGTAAGGCACACGCTGCAACGTGTGTTCGCGAATTTTAAGGCCAATCTTCTCGTTGCGCAAGTCTGTTTCAACCCTAAGGCCTTGTTTTACGAGTTGATTCGCCACTTCGCGCGCATAGTCATCATGCGCAGGCGCAATCGTTGCCACCACAGCCTGTACCGGGGCCAGCCATGTAGGGAACTTACCTTCATAATGCTCGATCAGAATACCGACGAAGCGTTCCAGCGAGCCCAGAATGGCACGGTGAATCATGACCGGGTGCTTTTTCTCGTTATCCGGACCGATATAGGTCGCATCCAGACGATTGGCCTGCGGCATGGAGAAATCCAGCTGGATGGTGCCGCACTGCCACACGCGCCCGATACAGTCGCGCAGAGAGAACTCGATCTTCGGGCCGTAGAAAGCGCCCTCACCGGGCTGCAGTTCATACTCCAGATTGGCATCCTTGAGGCACTGCTCCAGCGCCGCCTCGGCCTTGTCCCACACTTCATCTGAGCCAACACGCTGCTCGGGGCGTGTGGACAACTTCACTTCAATATTCTCAAAACCGAAATCGGCATAGGTTCGGTACACCAGGTCGATACACGCCTGCACCTCGTCCTTGATCTGATCTTCCGTGCAGAAGATGTGCGCATCATCCTGCGTGAAGCTGCGTACACGCATCAGGCCATGCAGCGTGCCGGATGGTTCGTTGCGATGCACCAGTCCAAACTCCGCCAGACGCACCGGCAGATCCCGGTACGAGTGCAGCTTGCGCTTGTACACCTGAATATGGCCCGGACAGTTCATGGGCTTGACTGCATAGTCGCGGTTTTCCGTATGGGTGGTGAACATGTTGTCCTTGAACTTGTCCCAGTGGCCGGACTTTTCCCACAGGCTGCGATCCATGATCAGCGGCGTACGAATCTCCTCGTAGCCGTTTTCACGCAGCTGCTGGCGCATGTAGTCCTCGACCGTGTTGAACAGCACCGTTCCCTTGGGGTGCCAGAAGGCCATGCCCGGGGCAATATCTTCCACATGGAACAGATCCAGCTGCTTGCCCAGCTTGCGGTGGTCGCGACGCTCGGCCTCTTCCAGCATCTTCAGGTGCGCCTTCAGCGCCTCCTTGCTGGGGAACGCCACGCCGTAAATGCGCTGCAGCATCTTGTTGTTACTGTCGCCGCGCCAGTAGGCGCCCGCCAGAGAGGTCAGCTTGAAGTGCTTGCAGAAGCCCATGCGCGGCACATGGGGGCCGCGGCACATGTCCACATACTCCTCGTGATAGTACAGCCCGAACTCTTTTTCATCGGGCATGTCTTCAATGAGCTCCAGCTTGTAGTCCTCGCCCCGCTCCTTGAAGATACGGATCGCCTCGTCCCGAGGAGTCATTTTCTTGATGACCGGATAGTCGGTCTTGGCCAGCTCCTTCATGCGCTGCTCGATCTTCCGCAGATCGTCCGGCGTCAGACTGAACGGTGCATCTACGTCGTAGTAGAAGCCGTTTTCAATGACTGGCCCGATGGCCATCTTGACCTCCGGGTAAAGCTGCTTGATGGCATGTCCCAGCAGGTGGGCACAGGAGTGGCGCATGATGTGCACTCCATCCGGATCCTTGAGGGTGACGATTTCCAGCGTGGCATCATGGTCGATCAGGTCGGTGGCGTCTTTCAGTTCACCGTCCACTCGCGCCGCCACAGTGGCCTTGGCCAGACCCGGACCAATATCCTTTGCCACATCCAGTGCGCTGACCGGATGATCGTATTCGCGCTTGCTGCCGTCAGGCAGAGTAATGACAGGCATGGCTCCAACCTCTCCAAACTTGATGAATCGCGCTATTTTAGCCCAAAAAACAAAAGGCCCGGGCTCGACACCCGGGCCTGTGGCAATAAACACACCAGCATGTCTATTTCTTCAGATAGATCTCGCCGCCCTGCTCGCGGAAGGTTTCCGCCTGCTTCTGCATGCCGACTTCCACGGCAACACCCAGATCCTTGAAGCCCTGCTCGGCCGCATAGTCGCGAATATCCTGCGTGATCTTCATGGAGCAGAACTTGGGTCCGCACATGGAGCAGAAATGCGCCACCTTGGCGGATTCCCGCGGCAACGTTTCGTCGTGGTATTCCCGCGCCCTGTCCGGATCGAAACCGATATTGAACTGGTCATACCATCGGAACTCGAAGCGCGCCTTGGACATGGCGTTGTCACGAATCTGTGCGCCCGGGAAGCCCTTTGCCAGGTCGGCCGCATGAGCCGCGATCTTGTAGGCAATCAGGCCTTCCTTCACATCCTCCCGGTTGGGCAGGCCCAGATGCTCCTTCGGCGTCACATAGCAGAGCATGGATGTGCCATACCAGCCGATCTGCGCTGCCCCAATGGCGGAAGTAATATGGTCATACCCCGGCGCCACATCCGTGGTCAGGGGGCCCAGGGTGTAGAAGGGCGCCTCGTGACACTTCTCCACCTCTTCATCCATGTTTTCCTTGATCATCTGCATGGGCACGTGCCCCGGCCCCTCGATCATGACCTGCACATCATGCTGCCAGGCAATTTTGGTGAGCTCGCCCAGCGTACGCAATTCGGCGAACTGCGCCTCGTCATTGGCGTCATAGATGGAGCCCGGACGCAGCCCATCCCCCAGCGAGAAGGTCACGTCATAGGCTTTCATGATCTCGCAGATTTCCTCGAAGTGGGTATAGAGGAAGTTTTCCTTGTGGTGATGCAGGCACCACTTGGCCATGATGGAGCCGCCACGGGAAACAATCCCCGTCAGACGATTGGCCGTCAACGGGATATAGCGTAGCAGCACGCCGGCATGGATGGTGAAATAGTCCACCCCTTGCTCGGCCTGCTCGATCAAGGTATCGCGGAAGATTTCCCAGGTCAGGTTTTCGGCAATGCCGTTGACCTTTTCCAGCGCCTGATAGATGGGCACGGTGCCAATGGGCACCGGTGAGTTGCGAATGATCCACTCGCGGGTTTCATGGATATTCTTGCCGGTGGAGAGATCCATTACGGTATCCGCGCCCCAGCGAGTGGCCCAGATCATTTTCTCCACTTCTTCCTCGATAGACGAAGTGGTGGCCGAATTGCCGATATTGGCGTTGACCTTGGTACGGAACGCACGGCCAATAATCATCGGCTCAATTTCGGGATGATTGATATTGGCCGGAATCACCGCACGACCAGCCGCCACTTCCTGACGCACGAACTCCGGGGTAATCTCTTCGGGGATCTCAAACGGCGCCTGACCCGGATGTTGCTGCACCAGATGCCCCATCTCCTTCATTTCCTGCAGACGGCAGTTCTCGCGGATGGCGATGTACTCCATCTCAGGGGTAATGATGCCCTGACGCGCATAGTGCAACTGGGTGACACACTTGCCGGCCCTGGCACGGCGCGGTGTGCGCAGATTGGGGAAGCGGATTTTTTCCAGCTTCCTGTCCTGCAGGCGAATATGGTGATATTCGGAACTGAAGTCACTGAGCCTTTCCGTATCACCACGGTCTTCGATCCAGGGGGCACGCAGCGGCGGCAGACCGCGATTGAAATCAATATCTGCTTCCGGATCGGTATAGGGGCCAGAGGTGTCATAGACCGTCAGCGGCGGATTGGGTTCAAAGGTACCATCCGACAGCGGCGTATCGCTCAGCTCGATTTCACGCATGCCCACGCGTACGCCAGGCATGCTGCCTTCTACATAAATCTTGCGGGAGCTGGGAAAGGGCTCCACATAGGCATGCTTCTGCTGTTCCAGCTTCTCCAGCAGTGCGCTCATGTCATTCTCCTTTTCATATGTATTGAGCGCAAGATGTGCGTGTAGCCCGCGCATCTCGCTTTCCTGCGGCCGCATTACCGGCATCAGGTTCTACGGGTATGCTCTCAGCCGGCACGAACTGCCAGCACCCCGAGCGATGAACAAGATGAACAAATTGTGCGTCCAATTATATCAGCCTTGCCCCGTATTGATCCGATCCCCGCAATCGTTGCTATAATTGCGCAGATTTAATTCATCCAAAAGGGCCCTCCATGAATTTCGATACCGCTCGCTTCAACATGGTTGAACAGCAGATCCGTCTCTGGGACGTCCTCGATCCCAAGGTCCTGCAGCTGTTCATGGACACCCCGCGCCACCTGTTCGTGCCGACCGAGCACCAGCATCTTGCCTATATGGATCTGGAAGCACCCCTGCCCCACGACCAGGTCATGCTTCCCCCCAAAGTGGAAGCGCGCATGCTGCAGGCGGTTGACATCGATGAAAACGAAAGCGTGCTTGAGGTGGGCACCGGCTCCGGCTTCATGACCGCCCTGCTGGCAAAACTCGCCCACGACGTCACCACTGTCGAATACTTCGCCGACCTGTCCGAACAGGCGCAGGCCAGGCTGACCGATTTCACCAACATCCACTTCGAAGTGGGCGATGCAGCCTGCGACTGGAACGATGGCAAAAGCTACGACGTCATTATCCTGACCGGCAGCAGTGCCGACGTGCCCCAGGCCCATCTGCACAAACTCAATCTGGGCGGTCGACTGATCTGCACCACTGGCGAGTCGCCGCTGATGGAAACCTGGCTCATTACGCGGGTGGAAGAACAGAACTTCGAATACGAGAGTCTGTTCGAAACCGAGATCCCGCCGCTTATCCACTGCGAACCCAAGCCCCAATTTGAATTCTGACCCCCTGTGCCGCTGGCTCTGCGCCGCCCTGTTGCTGCCGTGGTTTCTTCTGGCAGCCCCCACATGGGCAGCGGATAGCCTTGATCTCCCCGAGCTGGGCAGCCGCCAGCAGGGCATACTGGACAGCCAGCGGCTACAGACTTTCCGTAACGCCTTCCTCAGCAGCCTCTATGCAAAACAGGGCGTCATTGAAGATCCTCTGATCCTGCTATGGCTGGACCGACTGGGGCAGTCACTCGCCCTCCACGCCTCCCCGCAACGCTACCGCATCCAGGTACTGCCCATCCGCAGCGACGCCATCAATGCGTTTGCCGGCCCCGGCGGCATTATCGGCATCAATCGCGGCCTGATTCTCGCGGCTCGAAACACGGACGAAGTGGCGGCCGTCATCGCCCATGAAATCGGGCACGTCAGTCAACACCACCTGCTCAGACGCTTTGCAAACGCCGACAAGGATAACCTGGCCGCCTTTGCCACACTGCTTGCCGCCCTACTGGTGGGGCAACTGGATCCTCAAGCAGGCATGGCGACCTTCTATGCAGGCAACGCCCTGAACCTGGAGCAGCAACTCAAGTTCAGCCGCCATCACGAAACGGAAGCCGATGCTGTCGGGATCCGCCTGCTCGCCGAAAGCGGCTATAACCCAAACGCCATGGCAACCTTCTTTCAAACGCTGCAGCAGCGCAGCCTCAACGACCCGAGCCAGGTGCCCGAGGTCCTACGCACCCACCCCGTCACCCCCCACCGTATTGCCGCAGCGGAAAACCGTGCGCACACCCTGATCAGTGAGCCTCACGACACCCTCCACCCCATGCCCCCTCTCACAGAGGTTCAGGCACGCCTTGCCCCATCCTTTAACAATCAGGACTGCCTGGCCCGCGCCAGTGCAGAAAAATCCCTTTCAGCGGACTGCCAGGCCGATTTGCAACAACGGGCAAGAGAGGACTGGTTTGTGCTGGGAACATTCCTTGCATGGGCGGAAGCCCATGCGCCGAAGCGGATACCCCCCCTCCTCTGGGAGGCGGACTCGCACTATCCCGACAACGCTGCGCTACAGTTAATGGCAGCCCGCATTGCCTTCAATCACGGCAATATCCAACACGCCTTGCGTCGGTTAAACGCTGTCGGTACGAATGCACCACCCGCCCTACAAAGCCTTGCTGCAAGACTGCAGGCTCGCATACTGAAGCAGGCGGGCCGAAGAGATGCCAGCCTGCTTGCATTGGCAGATGCCGCTTACCTGAGAGGCCAGACCAGCAAGGCGCGCTATCTGATCAAGCAAATCGATGCAAAAGGACTGTCCGCCAGAGAGCGCCTTCAGTTCGACAGGCTGAAGAAAACTCTGTCCAACACGCTGGACACCCCAGATGACTATCCTTGAGACAGTCTGACAGTTACGCGTACCCGATGCCGCGTGCGTGCCGTAACACCTTGATTAATCGTTATACCCAAGTGATTATTAATCAGCGCATTAAATATTGCTATGACAAGCCACCCAAAAAGGCTTGCACTTACAGGGGGCATGAGTAACCTTATGCTTCAAGGGCAAAAGACTTGCTCATGTTTAAGTCTTATTGCTGACAAAAGAGATAAGACTCTGTCGCAAGACTCTTTCAGGAGGAGAGAATGAAAAACAAACTGATCCATGCTCTGGCCGCAACCGCTGTGGCTGCAACCATGCTGTCAGCCCCTGCAATCAGCGCAGCGGCGGATACCGCCAATGCAAAGGTTGTTGCTGAAGGCAAGAAAATTGCATTCAGCCGTTCCAAGGGCAATTGCCTGGCCTGCCACATGATCAAGGGCGGCAGCCTGCCTGGCAACATCGGTCCTGCGCTGATTGCCATGAAGCTGCGCTACCCGGACAAGCAGAAGCTGCATGACAAGATCTGGGGCAAGCCTGAGCTGGAAGTGAAATACAGTGCGATGCCCCCATTCGGACGCAATGTCATCCTGACAGATGATCAGATCAACAAGGTTGTCGAGTTCATTTACACACTGTAAAACGACTCGGATCCTGCAAATAACCATAACCTATAGGAGCTAACCTATGAAACGTAGATCTTTCCTGAAGGGCACGCTGGCCACTGGTGCAGCTGCCGTTGCAGTGAACGCGGGCCTGCTGACACCTTCTACCGTCTTGGCGGACTGGAACAAGGCTGCTTTCGAAGCAAAGAAAGTTGATGTTGCGCTGAAGGCTTTGTTCGGTACTGCCGCTGCCGCAGAGTCCGGTGACATCCACCTGAAGGCACCTGAAATCGCAGAAAATGGCGCGGTAACACCTGTGACTGTTGACGCAACCAAAATGGATGGTGTTGAAGCCATTGCCATTCTGGCCGACAAGAACCCCACCGCTCTGGTGTGTGTATACAACTACTCCGGTCCGGCGCTGGGTTACGTTTCCACCCGTATCAAAATGGGCGAAACCATGAACGTGATCGCTGTTGTTAAAGCGGGCGGCAAGCTGTACAAGGCTCAACAGCAGGTCAAAGTCACTATTGGTGGCTGTGGCGGTTAATTTGACATACCCGCCTCTGATTGTTGTGGAACCCAAGCTTTAAAAAAAGGAACTGACTTATGTCTATTAAAATTCGCGTTCGTGGCAAAGTACGTGGCGGTATCGCCGAAGTAAAATGCCTGATGAAACACCCCATGGAATCCGGTCGTCGCATCAATAAAAAGACCGGAAAGCCCTATCCGGCCAAGTACATCGACGTGGTTGAAGTGCTGCTGAACGGCACCAAGGTCATCGAAGGTGACTGGTCCGGTGCGGTCTCTGCCAACCCTTACATGGCGGTCAAGCTCAAGGCCAACAAGGGTGACGAAGTGGTCATCAAGGCGCACGACATCACTGGTGCAACCGGTGAAGCCAAGCTGAAGCTGAAGTAATTCAGCCTCCGGGTGTCGGTACACCGGCACCCGCACATATATATAGTCAAGTTCAAAGCTCTCGGACGGAGGATTCATCCAATGAAAAAAACACTGCTCCTGACTGCGCTGTCTGCAGGCGCCCTGACGCTGGCAGTCAATGCTTACGCAGACAACGTTGATCCTGAAAAGGATCGCAAGCAGTTTGTGAAATATATCATGGCAAAAGCGCCCAATGTCCCATTCGAGGATTATCGACTGGGTGCCTATATCTACAATGCGGACAAGAAAGCTCAATATGAGGCTGTCAGTGAATTCCCGCCTTATCTGGATGCCATCGATGCAGGTGAGGCCCTGTGGAACAAGGACAAGGCCGTTTACGAAAAATGTTTCGGCTCCGATGTGTCCAAGATCCGCCCCAAATACCCCTACTTTGATGACAAGCGTGGCGAAGTCATTACGCTTGAACTGGCTATCAATGAGTGTCGCAAGAATGCAGGCCTTAAACCCTTCAAATGGGGTACCGGCAACATTGCACGCCTGAGCGCATACCTGGCCTACAATGCCCGCGGTCAGAAGATCAATGTCAAGATCAACTCTGAAGGCGCTCGCAAGGCTTATAACGAAGGCCGTTATCTGTTCACCCGACCGCATGGTCAGCTCAACCTGTCCTGCGCCAAGTGTCATGCCTACAATGCAGGTCGTCGAGCACGTGCCAATATCCTCTCTTCTGCACTTGGACACGTTACCCATTTCCCGGTCTGGCGTGCCAAGTGGAACCACCTCGGCACCATCGAGAAGCGTTATGTCGGCTGCATGAAGAACATGCGCTGGGATCCCAAGACAGTGGGCGGCATGCAGTCCAAGGAATTCAGAGATCTTGAATTCTTTGAAGCTTATCTTTCTAACGGTCTGACCATTGACGGTCCGGATTATCGCGAATAATTCGATCCTCAACCTCCAAAGAAAAAGCCCGGCAATTGCCGGGCTTTTTATATCTGGGACTCAGAAACAAAATAAAAGACAGTAAAACACCCCTGAAATTTCAGCAGCGATTGCTCTGTGCCGCCTCTTCAATCATCTGCTCGCCTTCCCAGAACCAGTCAAACAGCGTCCGTACCCAGCGCTCCAGGCGGAGGATGAACTCCGGATCGTTCAATCCCAGCTTCTGCGCCAGGGCCAGCACCTTTTTTCGCTCCTCTTCACTGAAATGGCCATCCTTGTATCCCAGGCGGATCAGTTGCTGGAGTGCAATGACGCGGGATTCAGGCGTATCAAACGCCTCTGCAAGCGCTTCAAGGCTACGTGACTCAGCCCGTGAAAAGTCCGGTTCAATACCAAAATGCGCCATATAGGCATTGAGATAACGCTTCTCTTCATCCGAAAACGTGCCATCTGCCCCGGCCAGCTGAACGGCCAGATCAAACAGCGCCTGCTGCTGATCCGGGCGCAGGTTGTCCACAAACAGAAAATAGCAGCCCCGGTGACGGTTCGGGCGGTGTGCGTCCATTATTTCTCCTCCCGCTTAATGCAGTGTTCAATCTGCTCCACATTGCGTACCGCACCATAAGCTGCACTGGTGGCCATGGCCGCATAGGCACGCAGCGCAGGTGATACACGGCGCGGGCGCGGCTTGGCCGGTTTCCAGGCCGCCTTGCCCTTCGCTTCCATGGCCTTGCGGCGAGCCGCCAGCTCTTCATCAGAAACCTTGAGATGGATCGAGCGGCTGGGGATATCGATTTCGATAATATCGCCATCTTCCACAAGACCAATATTGCCCCCTTCGGCGGCCTCCGGTGAAGCATGGCCGATGGAAAGCCCCGATGTGCCGCCGGAGAAACGACCATCGGTCAGCAAAGCACAGACCTTGCCCAGCCCCTTGGACTTAAGGTAACTGGTGGGATAAAGCATCTCCTGCATGCCCGGGCCGCCCTTGGGCCCTTCATAACGGATAATCACGACTTCGCCCGGCTGCACTTCACCACCCAGAATGCCCTCAACAGCATCCTCTTGGCTCTCATAAATCCGTGCTTTTCCAGTGAACTTGAAGATTTCCTCATCTACACCGGCCGTTTTGACAATACAGCCATCCAGCGCAATATTGCCATAGAGCACCGCCAGGCCGCCTTCCTTGGTATAAGCGTGTTCAAGGTCGCGAATACAGCCATTGACCGGATCGTCGTCCAGCGTGCCCCAGCGGCGATCACAGCTGAACGGCTGCGTGGTGCGTACGCCGCAGGGGGCCGCCTTGTAAAACTCGATCACCTCTTCAGACGGATTGCGCCGGATATCCCACTTGTCGATCGCATCCCCGATGGTCGGTGCATGCACCGTACGGCATTCGCGATGGATCAGCCCGCCGCGATCCAGCTCGCCGAGGATGCGCATGATGCCACCGGCACGATGCACATCTTCCATATGATAAATCTTGGAGTTGGGCGCTATCTTGGTCAGATTGGGCACCTTGCGGGAAATGCGGTCGATGTCGGCCATGGTGAAGTCCACTTCAGCCTCTTGGGCCACTGCCAGAAGATGCAGCACGGTATTGGTAGAGCCGCCCATGGCCACATCCAGCGCCATGGCATTTTCAAACGCCTCAAACGTGGCGATGCTGCGTGGCAACACGGAATCATCGTCCTGTTCGTAATAGCGTTTCGCGATCTCGACAATCTGACGCCCCGCCTGCTCGAACAGCTTCTTGCGGTCGGCATGGGTCGCCAGCATGGAGCCGTTCCCAGGCAGTGCCACGCCCAGCGCCTCCACCAGACAGTTCATGGAGTTGGCCGTAAACATGCCCGAGCAGGAGCCACAGGTCGGACAGGCGCTCTCTTCCACCTGCTCTACCTCTTCGTCGCTGCAGTGATCGTCCGCGGCCATCACCATGGCATCCACCAGATCCAGCTTGATCGCCTGCCCGCCAAGCACCGTCTTACCAGACTCCATCGGCCCACCAGACACGAAGATGGTGGGAATATTGAGCCGCATCGCTGCCATCAGCATCCCCGGCGTAATCTTGTCGCAGTTGGAAATGCACACCAGGGCATCGGCACAGTGGGCATTGACCATGTATTCCACCGAGTCGGCAATCAGATCGCGTGAAGGCAGCGAATAGAGCATGCCATCATGCCCCATGGCAATGCCGTCATCCACCGCGATGGTGTTGAATTCCTTGGCAATGCCGCCCGCCTCTTCAATGACCCTGGCGACCAGCTGTCCCATGTCCTTCAGATGAACATGGCCGGGCACGAACTGTGTAAACGAGTTGGCAATGGCAATAATGGGCTTGCCGAAATCCTCACCCTTGACACCGGTGGCGCGCCACAGGGCTCGGGCGCCCGCCATGTTGCGGCCGTGGGTGGAGGTACGAGAACGATACTGAGGCATGAAAGGCTCCTTACGCTATAATCCGTTTGATTTACGTTTACATTATAGCGAGCGGCATGACGCACAACGATCCCTTCATTACAGCTCTGCGCCAGGCATCCCCCTACATCCTCAGCCATCGCGACAAGACCTGTGTGGTCTATGTGGCCAGCGAACTGGTTGCGGACGAAAAGGCACTGCGCGACACCCTCGCCGATCTGCTGCTCCTGCACAATATGGGCCTGAAGCTGGTACTCGCCGTCGGGCTGCGTGGACAATTCACTCACGCCCTGCACGAAAAGGGGTTGAAATGCGATTTCTGCGGGCAACAGCGGGTCACCCCTGCCGAAGCTCTCCCCATTCTGGCAGGCGTGAGCGGACGCGTGGCCACACAGCTTCAGGCGCTCGCTTCCTGCCGCTGCCCCGTCAGCGACCTGCGCACCCTGCCGCCGGTCATCACGCTGGGCAACTGGGTTATCGCGCAGCCCCGCGGTGTGCTGAACGGCACCGACTTTCAACATACCGGCCGCGTGCGCAAGGTGCAGGTGGACATGCTGCGTCAGGCGCTGCAGACCGGCCAGATTCCCATGCTCACCGCCGTCACCCCCTCTTTTACCGGCGAACTGTTCAACCTCAACGCCTTCGAGCAGGCGTGTGCCGTGGCCAGCGCCCTACAGGCCGACAAGCTGATCGTGCTCCTGCCCGAGGAGCAGCTGCCACCCTTGCCCAAACAGCTCAACGCCCGCGAACTGCAGAAAGGCCAGAGCAAACACGAGCTGCTGCCGCTGCTGGCCGAAGTCAGCGGCGCCGTGCGTCGCATTCATCTTCTGGATGCCTTTTCGCCGGGGGCACTGCTCAAGGAGCTGTTTACCCGCGACGGTGTGGGCACGCTCATCTTTGCCGATCAGTACCACGAGATCCGTCAGGCCACCATCGACGACGTGGGCGGCATCCTTGCACTGATCGAGCCGCTGGAAGAGGCCGGCATCCTCGTGCGCCGCGACCGCGAAAAACTGGAAGCGGAAATCGCCAATTTCCTCGTGGTGGTGCGCGACGGCCATATCATCGGCAGTGCCGCCCTCTACCCTCTGGATGAACATTCGGCTGAAGTGGCCTGCTTTGCCGTGGATCCAGCCTACCGCGGCCAGGGCATCGGCCAGAGTCTACTCAGCGCCATCGAGGCCCGTGCCTGCAGCCTGCGGCTGCAGCGGCTCTATCTGCTGACCACGCAGACGCAGCACTGGTTCACCCAGCACGGCTTTGAAGAAGTCAGCCCGGAAGACCTGCCGGAAGCCCGCCAGGCTCTCTACAACTGGCAGCGCCGTGCCCGTGTGTATGCCAAGGGGGTCTGCGAATGAAACGCCCGGTGACCGAAATCAAGCAACGCTTCCGCGGCTTTCTGCCCGTGGTGGTGGATGTGGAAACGGCCGGCTTCGATGCCGAGCGCAGTGCCCTGCTGCAGGCGGCCGCCTGCATCCTGCGCATGGATCCGGCAAGCGGAGAACTTTTCGTAGCGGAAAGTCTGGAAGTGGACATCCTGCCCTTTGAGGGCAGCGAAATCAGTCAGGAGGCGCTGAAATTCAACGGGATCGAAGACCCCTACCACCCCTTTCGCGGCGCCCTTGCGGAGCGCACGGCGCTGGAAAAGCTGTTTGCGCCCATTCGCAGCGAAATCAAGGCCACCGGCTGCACCCGTGCCATCCTCGTGGGCCACAATGCTCATTTCGACCTGGGCTTTATCAATGCCGCGGCAGAACGCACCGGCGTCAAGAGCCCCTTTCACAAGTTCAGCACGTTCGATACCGTCACCCTCTCAGGCCTCATGTATGGCCAGACCGTGCTCGCCAAGGCCGTGCAGGCTGCAGGTATCGAATGGGATCAGAAGCAGGCCCACGGCGCCCTGTACGACACACAGAAGACCGCAGAACTCTTCTGCAGGATCGTCAATGCCCATCCGCTTTATGAAGCGGTGGCAGACGAACAGACCACCTGATTACGGCCGTTTTCCTTGGCCTGATAGAGATTTTCATCTGCCTGCTGAATCAGCGCATCCAGATCCGGTTCATGCTCCAGCTGTTCGGTACAGACACAACCAATACTGGCCGTCACCGGAATAGACTGGTCTTCCCAGTACACCAGTGTGGATTCAATGGCACTGCGCAACCGCTCACAGATCGCTGTCACCTGTTCACAGGCCACAGCGGGTAACAGCAGGAGGAATTCCTCACCGCCATAACGGATGGCCGCGTCATGATCCCGCAGGAGCCGCTGCACGGTTTGAGCCACCTGTTC
The DNA here is from genome assembly GCA_964471975.1 of uncultured Piscirickettsiaceae bacterium. Lineage (GTDB taxonomy): Bacteria > Pseudomonadota > Gammaproteobacteria > Thiomicrospirales > Thiomicrospiraceae > Sulfurivirga. The sequence continues at coordinate 33,863 of CAYYIL010000005.1, forward strand.
GAGCACCGTATCTCCCCCACCATGCCCATGGGTGTCGTTAATGGCCTTGAAGTGATCCAGATCCATAAAGATCAGCGCCAGCCCCTTGCCCGCCTTGCGGCTCTGCGCCAGCGCCCGGTTAAAAGCACTTTCCAGATCATGGCGCAGCAGCAGCCCCGTCAGTGCGTCCCGGCGAAAATCGTCCACGGAGCGCTGCATGAAATAACCGAGCAGCCCAGTGTGCACCGAAAGCGTCAGAAAGACCACCCGCTCAAGCAGTGAATTCGCAAGCGTCCATTCCTGCTCCTGCACGAAATAATCCAGGCTAAACGCCGTCGTGTGCTGTTCTGCGTGCTGCTGCTCGAAGAGCGCACGTTTTTCCTCTTCAGTGACCATTGCGCGCAACAGCGGCGTCAGGGAACAGTCTTCCACACCCTGGATCAGCCTGCTATTCTGCACGGGCCGTCCCTCGGCCCAGATTTTCAGCAGAGGCAGCAGCCACTGCACGGGGCGCACCACCACTTCACGCGGAACCAAATCAGGGAGTTCACCCTTTTCCGTGGCGCGGATCAGCTCGGTGAGGCGCTGCTCACTCTCGGCCAGATCATACTGAAAATAGCCCTGGGCAAGGTAACGCTCGATCTCTTCAATGAGGCGATAGAGCGACTCGGCAGGAATCTCACTGAACCGCAGCAGCTGATCACGAATGAGACGCAGTCCAGCCATCAGATCTTCCAGCGTGATGCCCAACTCCGCATGCATGAAGCCCAACTGACGGTAATGCTGCTGAAAGGCTGTTTCGTCCATATGCAGCGAGCAGATAAAGGCATCACGCTGGCGGACGACCAGGCTGTCTATCTGCGCCTCGGATGAGAAGAACTGACGGAAATGACGGGAGGTGCGCATGTAATCGTAGAAGGCTTCGAACGCCTTCTCGATCCGCGCTGGCTTTATGATGCTGTAGTCAGGCCGTTCCACGCCACACCGCCTTCAAAACGATGCCTCAGGCGCCCTGCTGAGCGTGTTTGGCGTTGGCTTCCGCCATCTTTTTCTTCAGCTCGCCGCTTTCCGCCAGCTCAAGGGTGATGTCGCAGCCACCCACCAGTTCACCGTCAATGTAAATCTGCGGAAAGGTGGGCCAGTCCTGATACTTGGGCAGAAACTCGAACACGGCCGGATCCGCCAGCACATTGACAAAGCCGAAGTTTTCACCGGTGTCGATCAGCGCCTGCGCTGCACGGGCAGAAAAGCCGCATGAGGGCATCTGTGGCGTGCCTTTCATAAAGATCACCACCGGATTGTTCTTGACGATCTGATCAATCTTTTCAAGGGTTTCCTTTTCCAGCTGTGCCGTATCCATGTTTCGCCTCCTGTGTAGCCCGTTTCAATTGATTTAGAAGGAATTTTACCACTGAATGCCATCAACCACCTGCTGCAGCCACAACTCAAGCAACGCCAGCTGCCACAGCTTGCTACCCTGAATGGCCGTATAGGCCCAGTCGGCTTCCGGCTCGGCCAGAAGCTTCTCCACATAGGCCGGATTGAACAGGCCGCGCTGACGGGCCCGCTCGGACGTCAGAATGTCACGCATAAAGCGATAGAAATCGCCACGCACATACTTGAGCGCCGGCATGGGAAAGGCCACTTTGGGACGGTTGATCACCTTCTCGGGCAGGCGCCCTTCGACAAGGCGCTTGAGAATGTATTTGCCGCCCCCCTTCAGCTTCAGCTCGGGCGGCAATTCAAAGGCACGCTCAACCAGATGGTGATCGAGAAACGGCACGCGCGCTTCTAGTCCCCATGCCATGGTCATGTTGTCCACCCGCTTGACCGGATCGTCCACAATCAGAGTGGTGACATCGAAGCGCAATACCTGATCCATGAACGTCTCCGCGCCCGGCTCGTCCAAGGCCTGCGCCACCAGCGCCCGGGTCACGTCATCGGTGTGATAGCGTTCGCTGACCGCCTGCAGCCACTCGTCATGGTCGCGGTCAAAATAATGGGGGGCGAAGCGGTCGATGGGCGCGCCTGTGGCGACCTGCATGCGCGGATACCAGAAATAGCCGCCGAACACTTCATCGGCCCCTTGGCCGGTCTGCACCACCTTGACCGCCTTGCTCACCTGTTCGGAGAGCAGATAAAAACCTACCGCATCCTGACCAAACATGGGCTCGCTCATGGCACGCACCGCCTCCGGCAGGCGGGTGAGCGCCGCATCGTTGGGGATCAGATACTTTTCGTGCCGAGTGCCGTAATAGTCAGCAACCGCATCGGAAAACTCGAATTCGCTGCCCTTCTCTTCCGGTGCATCCTCAAACCCGATGGTGAAGGTGCGCAGATCCTGCTGCCCCTGTTCAGCCAGCATGGCCACGATCAGGCTGGAGTCGATGCCCCCGGAAAGCAGCACCCCCACCGGCACATCGGCTGCCAGCATGCGCTTGCGCACCGCATCCCGCAGCCCCTCGCCAATGTATTCGACCCATTCCTCTTCACTGCGCGGCCCTGCAGGTCGTTCAGCGTTCAGCGTCCACCAGCGACGCGTAATCAGCTCACCATTGGGCTGCATCAGCATCCAGTGCGCCGGTGCTAGCTTGCGTACGCCTTTCAAAATCGTATGTGGCGCCGGCACCACACCGTGCAACGTCAGCTGGTGATGCAGGCCAACCGGGTCGATATCTGTATCGATCCCGCCGGCGGCCAGCAGAGCCAGCACATTGGAGGCGAAACGCAATCCATTCTTGAGCGGCGCATAGTAGAGCGGCTTGATGCCGAAACGGTCGCGCGCCAGCCACAGCTGCTGATGGTGATCGTCCCACAGGGCAAAGGCGAACATGCCGTCGAAACGCTGCAGACAGTCGATGCCCCACTGCCGGAACGCCTTGAGAATGACTTCCGTATCCGAGTGGGAGCGAAACACATGCCCCAGGGCTTCCAGCTCGCTGCGCAATGCCCGATAGTTGTAGATGCAGCCGTTGAAAACCAGCGTCAGCTCGTCATCCACCATGGGCTGATGGCCTGCCGGCGAAAGGTCGATAATCGCCAGGCGACGGTGACCGAGCGCCACCTGCGCCTGCTGCCAAACCCCTTCATCATCGGGGCCGCGCCGCTGCAGTGCTGCCAGCATGGGCGGCAACACGCCCGCATCCACCGCCGTGCCGTTCCAGTGAACCTGTCCGCAAATTCCACACATCGCCTTGTCCGTCGCTCTGTCTATCGATTCCCCAACACCACAAAAGAACAGTAAAATGCATGGCGAGCCAATCGATATTGAAACAGGGTCAGATCCATGCGCTGGAGACTGCTTCGCCTTGCCTTTCTGTTTGTTCTCGGAGGGATCCTTGCGCCTCTGTCACAGGCTGAAACCATCCGCTACAAACTGCCTTCCAACAACCTGGTCGCGCTGGCCAAGTATGAAGAAGGCGACCACCATCGCCCGGCGGTGCTTATTCTACACGGCCTGTTCAGCACGAATGCGTTCCCCACCGTGCGCGCCATGATGGAAAGCGCTGAGGATCTGGGACTCGGCGTGCTGGCTCCCAATCTCACTTACGCCATTCCTGAACGTCGTCAGAGTGTCATGTGCACCACCCTGCACCACCACACCCTGAACCAGGACGTCGCAGAAATCCATGACTGGATCGACTGGCTGCACAGACAGGGGTATCCCGGTGTGATTCTGGTGGGCCATTCCACCGCCAGTCAGCTGTTTCTGCATGCGCTGCGCTGGAAGCCGCGCCACGACGTCCGCGGCGTTATCCTGACCAGTCTGTTCTATTTCAAGGGGCAGGAACTGGGCACCGTCCCGGCCGAGCTGAAAAAGGCCTCCTCCCTGATTGCCCGCCATGACACCTCGCCACAAACGTGGCATTTTGCCTTCTGTCACGGCAACTACCTAGCCACCGCACAGAGCTATTTCAGCTACATGCGCCTGTCCCGACCCTATATCCTGAAGGCACTGCACGAACTCAGCGCCTCAACACCCACGTGGGTCATTATTGGCGGCACGGACAAACGCCTCCGACGCACCGGACGCAATCTGCTCGATCAGTATCGTCAGAGCGGTGCCCACCTGATCATCATCAAGGGCGCCAATCACTTCTTTTCCAGTGAACATGAATTCGACCTGCAGGACAGACTGAGTGAAATCCTTCAGACCCTTGCAACGCATCCTTAAGGCCGTAAGCCCGCCGCTGACGACGCGTACGTGGCTGCTGCTGATCACGTTCGTAATGGGCATCGCGGTGTATGCCTACAGTCAGTATGCGGTGCGGGAGACCCTGCGTCTCTATGACCACCTGTCGCTGCAACAGCAACAGGCCGCCCGCGCAGAACTCAGTGCGGCCATCGACAGAACCCGTCGCCTGCTGCGACAGGCAACGCACCGTCTTACGGACTGGCAGGAACTGCGTTCCCAGTTCTACGACTCCAGCTACTACTTCTACTGGCGCGACCAGTCCCTGCCCACCTCCCCCTATTACCCGGATGCGCTGGTGGAAATCGAACTGTATGCACCGGACGGTGCTCGACTGGCCGGCACAAACGGCGCCCTTCGTCTGCTGGACCCGGCGCTGCCGCCCCTTCACAATCTCTGGCGCGTGCAGGGAGAGCGGCTCTATCTGATCTGCTATACGCCGGTCAAGGACGCATCCGGACAACTGCTTGGCTATGCAGGCGTCGCCTATGACTTTCTGCAGGCGCTGCAGCAAAACAATACCTTCCTCCACCTCAAGCCCGAACAGATCCATGTGGTCGGCAATGGTCGCTTCCCTGAAGACCGCATCCAGACGCTGCTGAAACTGAAAACCCGGCCCGATCCCATCGCACAGACGCTTATTCAGCATTTCAAGCATGTTTTTGTCGCATTGATCCTGCTGCTGATCGGGCTGATTGCTCTCATGCTGGGGGCGCAATATGTCCTGCAGATACGCAGCTATAACGTTATCCTGCGCATGCTCAGACAGATTCACCGTGCCGACCGACCCCTCCCCCTGCCGGGCTGGCCGCTGCCCATTCGCGAGCTCAATCAGCTGCTGCGTCTGATCATCCGCCTGCAGCACCACTGGCTGCGCCAGCGCAGTAAGCGGGAAACCCTGCTGGGTGAAGTACGCCGCATCGCCTACGAAGATGCACTGACCCGCCTGCCAAACCGCAATACCCTCATGCGTACTCTGGCGCAAGGGGCACTGCGCCCGCCTTTTACGTTTGTATTGCTGGATATCGCCAACTTCCGCGCCTTCAATGATACCTATGGCTCGGACATCGGTGATGCCCTGCTGGAAGGGATCGCCGAAACCCTCCGCGAAGGCCTGGCTGACCTGCCGGATGCCCGGATCTATCGCGTGGGCAGTGATGAATTTGCACTGGTTGTCCCTCACCTGCCCAAAGCGCGCGTAAAAGAACGGGTGGAAACCCTGATCAGGCAGATTGAAGCGCTGACACTCGAAAGTCTCACGGGTTACCTGAGCCACATCCGCGCCCGGGCCGGGCTGGTGTATCTGGATAATGACCCGTATGTCGCCGCAGAGGGCGCCGACAGTGATGACTGCTGCGGCAGCAATGAATGCGACCTGTTCAGTCAATGCATGATGCGGGCGGACGCCGCCCTGCTGAGTGCCAAGAAACAGCAGCAGGCCGTGGTGGATTTTGACACCCTCAAGACCGTTCGGGCGCCCCTGCTGGACCACGCGCTCGGTGCCTTTATCGATCGTGCCGTGCGCACGGGTGAAGGCCTTGTCCTGCATGCACAGCCCATCGTGGCACGGAAGAGTGGCAAAGTGCTTTATCACGAACTGCTGGTGCGTGCCCAGTACGAGGATCGTCTGATCCCTCCTGCAGAACTGTTCGAATGGATCGACCGCCATCACCTGCATCGCAAACTGGATCAGCACGTCATCCGCCTGGCGGAAAAACTGCTTGCCAGCGGACAGCTTCCGGCCGGTCAGGGCATCAGCATCAACCTGTGCGAACAGACCCTGCTGTCGGAAGAAAATCTGCTGGGTCTGCTGGCCCCGCTCCAGCCTCATCTTGCACGGCATCCGGTCTCCCTCGAAGTGCTGGAATCCGTCCTCATGCGTCAGCTGGACATGGTCTGTCAGCAACTGGCGCAACTGGAAGCCCAGGGATTCCGCATTGCGCTTGATGATTTCGGCAGCGGCTATGCCTCCTTCCGCTATCTGGCGCAACTGCCCGTTAGCACCGTCAAAATTGACCGTTCCCTGCTGGAGATGCTTGACAGCCCGCTGGCGCGTGAACGGGAGCTGTTCGAACAGCTGTGCACCATGCTGTCAGAAGCGGAATTCTCCGTGATCGTAGAAGGTGTAGAAACTGCCGACCAGTGCCAGCAGCTGTACACACTGCCCATTGGAGGCCTCCAAGGCTATTTCTTCAGCCACCCTCAGCCGCAGCCAGTCACCACCGTGGAGGTTTCGTGCCCACCGTCATCGCCCTGACCGGTGGGCTGGCCAGCGGCAAGAGCCGGGTGGCCGGTTACCTGAAAGAACAGGGCTACCCTGTGCTGTCCGCTGATGAGGCGGCGCGCGCCGTGGTCGAACCCGGGCAGCCGGCATGGCATGCACTGCGCGAGACCTTCGGACCCGACTATTTCCAAGCCGATGGCACGCTTGACCGTGCCCGCCTGCGCGAGCATGTCTTTAACGATCCTGAAGCCCGCGCCCGGCTGGAAGCCATTACCCACCCCGCCATTCGCCAGTGGCTGCAGGCGCATATCGACGCGCTGTCGAAAGCGCCAGTGATCTTTGTGGAAATTCCCCTGCTGGTAGAAAGCGGCCGCCCGCCGTTCGTGGATCAGGTCTGGGTCATCGACTGTCCGGAAGCGTTGCAGAAAGCGCGGGCGCAGGGCCGCGGGCTGGCGGCAGAAACGGTGGACGCCATTCTGGCGGCGCAGGCCAGCCGGCCAGAGCGTCTGCAGGTGGCCGACGCGGTCATCGATACGGACTGTGACTGGGAGGCCACCCGCAGACAGGTGGACGCGTTACTGGAAAACCTGCAACTGCCACGCCCAACATGAGCCCTTGCAAGAAAGGCAGCCGCGCCCCGTGCCTTACGGTTTCCACCAGGCAGAAATGGCCGCGATCCCCTGCGCGCCGGCACGGCGTGCCGCCGGCAGATCCGCCACGTTCAGGCCGCCCAGGGCATACACCGGCACAGGGCTCTGCCATGCCAGTTCCGCAAAGGTGTCCCAGCCCAGTGGTGTCGCATCGGGATGGGTACGGGTCGGCTTGACGGGCGACAGCACGAGAAAATCCGGAGACAGGTTCAGTGCCTGTGCCAGCTCGGTTTCATTGTGGACGGATATGCCCAGCAGCCGCTCGGGCGGCACGGGCCGGGTGGCCAGATAGGACAGGTAGTGGCTGGGCAGCTGCAGGCCAGCCGCCTGAGGGAACAGCGTCAGCAGCGATGGGTCGCCGTTGAGGATCAGCTGCCCGCCGTGCCCCGCCACAAGATGCTGCAGCTGTTTGGCGTGCTGCAGATAATCCCCCCGCGGCAGCTCTGGTGCACGCCACTGTATGAGACGCAGCCCCTGGGCCAATAGCCCTGCGACCTGATCATACAGCTGATTGGGTGTACGCCAGCGCCCGGTAATGGCGTAGCGCTGTGGCAGTTGCAGCGCACGGACAATGCCGCGATTGGCAGCCGGAAAATCCAGCTGATCCAGCTGACTTAAAGGCCACCATGCCAGCCGCTGCCCTTCCCGCGCCTGAGGCGTGCCGGCAAACTGCGAGCTCACGAACACATGCAGGCGCACCTGTCGATCGCCATAATCCCATGGAATGGTAATCAGTGGTGTCCAGTCGGACGCATCCAGACCGGTTTCCTCATGAAATTCACGGCGCAAGGCTGCCTCGGGCGACTCGCCCGGCTCGATCTTGCCGCCAGGAAAGGCCCACTTGCCGCCCTGATGCTGGTGGACAGGCCGCTGTTCCAGCAGAACGCGATCGCCCTGACGCAGCACGCCCACCGCCACCTCGACAGGGGGGTCCCCGACTTTTTCAAATCCACTTTTTTCAGCCACGGAATTGTGCCTCGATATATTTTCCAAACACGGTGGAAATGGGATTAACCAGCATGGAAAGGGCATGCCGAGAAAGATGGCAGCCCATGCACAGCGTCAGTGCGTTCAGGTACGGTACTCGGCGTTGATCCTGACGTAATCGTAGGAGAGATCGGTGGTCCACACCGTCTCCTGTGCATCGCCCATGCCCAAAGCCACACGGATCGTGATTTCATCCTGCGCCATGACCCGCTGCCCCGCTTCTTCGGTGTACTCGGGGGCGCGCCCGCCATCGCGCACAATGCAGACATCATCCAGCCAGATGCGCACGGCATTGATGTTGAGGTTTTTCACACCCGCACGGCCCACCGCCGCCAGAATGCGGCCCCAGTTGGGATCGGAGGCAAACAGCGCCGTCTTCACCAGCGGCGAATGGGCGATGGTAAAGGCCACCCTGAGGCAGTCCTCTGCACAGACACCTTCTTCCACCTGCACAGTGACGAACTTGGTCGCGCCCTCGCCGTCGCGCACGATCATCTGCGCCAGTCGCCGCATGACGTCATCGACCGCTGATTGAAAGACCGCGCCATCGGCACTGTCCAGCGAAGCGATTTCCGCCATGTCTGCCGCACCTGTGGCCGTGAGCGTGCAGGCATCGTTGGTGGAGGTGTCGCCGTCCACGGTAATGCGGTTGAAGGAGCGTTCCGTGCTCTGCCGCAGCACCTGCTGCAGCACCGGCTGGCTGACACGGGCATCGGTCACCACATAGGCGAGCATGGTGGCCATATTGGGGTGAATCATGCCGGAACCCTTGGCCATGCCGGTGATGACAATCTCGGCACCGGACGGCAGGCTGATGCGTTCGCTGACGACCTTGGGCACGGTATCGGTGGTCATGATGCCGCGGCACGCCTGCTCCCAGCCTTCCACGTTCAGGGCAGCACAGGCGGCGGGGATGCCCTGCTGGAGCTTGTCCATGGGCAGGTTTTCGCCAATGACACCGGTGGAAAACGGCAGCACCTGCTCGGGCTCCAGGCCCAGCTCCTCCGCCACCCAACGGCAGGTGGTACGTGCATCGGCCAGCCCCTGCTCGCCGGTGCCGGCATTGGCATTGCCGCTGTTGATCACCAGCGCGCGCGGCTGGGTAACAGCCAGATGTGCTTTCGCCACCGTCACCGGCGCAGCGCAGAAGGCGTTGCGGGTAAACACGGCTGCAGTGCGGGCATTTTCACCCAGCTGCATGATGACCAGATCCGGATTGCCGTTTTTCTTGATGCCGGCGGCGGCGGTGCCCAGCCAGCAGTCCGCCACCGGGTGAATGGGCGGCAGGTGATCACTCAGTCCGACAGCCATGGTTACTCCTTACTGCAGCTTGCCGCAGCAGTGCTTGTACTTCTTGCCGGAACCGCACGGGCACGGGTCGTTGCGACCCACCTTGGGGGTTTCACGGCGATAGGGGGTTTGCGCGGCAGCCTCCTCATTGAGCACCGGCTGTGGCAGCTCGGACGGCGCCTGTTCCATCAGCGAGAATTCGTCGTGGTTCACCTCCAGATCCATCAGCTGCGCCTGCTGCTGTGCCTCCATGGCGGCCACATCCTCGTCGGACGCGACGGTCACCTTGGAGAGCACGTCGATGGTGTCGCGCTTGACGTTCTCCAGATAGGCCTTGAACATTTCAAAGGCTTCGCGCTTGTACTCCTGGAATGGATCCTTCTGCGCATAACCGCGCAGGTGGATGCCCTGGCGCAGGTAGTCCATGGCCGCCAGATGCTCGCGCCACAGGCTGTCCATGGTCTGCAGCAGCACCGCCTTTTCGAAGGCACGCATGGTCTCTTCGCCCACCTGCTGCACCTTCTCCTGATAGGCAGCTTCCACCGCCTGCACAATCTTGTCGCGCAGCGCCTCTTCGTGCAGCGACTTGTCTTCTTCCACCCACTGGCGCACCGGCAACGCCACGTCGAAACGCTCCTTCAGCGCCACTTCCAGACCGGCCAGATCCCACTGCTCGTCCAGACTGCCCGGCGGGATGAACTCATCGATGGTTTCATTGACCACCTCGGCACGCATGTCGCGAATGATCTCGGAAATATCGTCCGCTTCCAGCAGCTCGTTGCGCTGGGCATAGACCACCTTGCGCTGGTCGTTGGCCACGTCGTCGAACTTGAGCAGCTGGGCGCGGATATCCTGGTTGCGCGCCTCCACCTTTTTCTGTGCCTTTTCGATGGCGTTGGTGACCATGCGGTGCTCGATGGGTTCGCCCGGGCGCATGCCCATCTTTTCCATCATCGCTTTGATGCGATCAGACATGAACATGCGCAGCAGGTCGTCGTCCAGCGACAGGTAGAAGCGACTCTCACCCGGATCACCCTGACGGCCGGAACGGCCGCGCAGCTGGTTGTCGATGCGGCGGGATTCGTGGCGTTCGGTACCGATCACCTTGAGGCCACCGGCGGCCTTGGCCTGCTCGTTGCGCTTCTGCCAGTCCGCCTTCACCTGTTCGATCTGCTCCGGGGTGGCGTCCTCGCCCAGCTCGGCCAGCTCCTGCTCCAGGTTACCGCCGAGCATGATGTCGGTCCCACGGCCCGCCATGTTGGTGGCCACGGTCACGGCGCCGGGCCGGCCGGCATTGGCGATGATCTTCGCTTCCTGTTCGTGGTGCTTGGCGTTGAGCACATGGTGCGGGATGCCAGCCTTGTTCAGCAGGGACGAAACCACTTCGGACATTTCGATGGAGGCGGTGCCCACCAGCACCGGCTGGCCCTTTTCGTGGCTCTCCTTGACTTCCTTCACCACCGCTTCCAGCTTGCTGGGCATGTCCAGGAAGACCAGATCCGGATGATCCTTGCGGATGGTGGGCTTGTTGGGCGGAATCTGCACCACTTCCAGCCCGTAGGTCTGCAGGAATTCGCCCGCTTCGGTGTCGGCGGTGCCGGTCATGCCGGCCAACTTCTTGTAGAGACGGAAATAGTTCTGGAAAGTAATGGAGGCCAGCGTCTGACTTTCGGCCTGAATGGGCACCCCTTCCTTGGCCTCCACCGCCTGATGCAGCCCCTCGGACCAGCGCCGCCCCTGCATCTTGCGGCCGGTAAATTCGTCGATAATGACAATTTCGTTGTTCTCAACGATGTAATCCTTGTTGCGTTCGAACAGCACATGGGCCCGCAGGGCGGCGTTCACGTGATGCATCAGTGCAATGTTCTTGGCATCGTAAAGACTCTCGCCTTCACGCAGCAGACCCGCCTCCACCAGCAGCTTCTCCACCTTTTCGTGGCCCTGGTCGGTGAGGTAAACGTTCTTGGCCTTCTCGTCCACGGTAAAGTCGCCGGTGGAGGTCTTGGTCTCCTCGTCCTCTTCACCCCGCTCCAGATGCGGCACGATTTCGTTGATCTTCAGATAGACCTCGGCACGGTCCTCGGCGGGGCCGGAGATGATCAGCGGCGTGCGCGCCTCGTCGATCAGGATGGAATCCACCTCATCCACAATGGCGTAGTTGAGCCCGCGCATGACCCGCTCTTCGGGCGAGAACACCATGTTGTCGCGCAGGTAGTCGAAGCCAAATTCGTTGTTGGTGCCGTAGGTAATGTCGGCGGCGTACGCACGGCGCTTCTCCTCGAAACTCTGGCCGCTGACGATCACCCCGGTTTCCAGCCCCAGCCAGCCATACAGCCGTCCCATCCATTCCGCATCGCGGCGCGCCAGATAATCGTTGACGGTGACCACATGCACCCCTTCGCCGGACAGGGCGTTGAGGTAGGCCGCCAGCGTGGCAACAAGGGTCTTGCCCTCGCCGGTGCGCATCTCGGCGATCTTGCCTTCGTGCAGCGCCATGCCGCCGATCAGCTGCACATCGTAGTGACGCATGCCCAGCACGCGCTTGCTGGCCTCCCGGGCAACGGCAAAGGCTTCCGGCAGCAGATCGTCCAGCGTCTCGCCCTGCTGCAGCCGCTCGCGGAATGCCGGTGTCTTCGCCTGCAGCTCGGCATCGCTGAGCGCCTCCATCTGCGGCTCGAGGGCGTTGATCTGCTCGACCACCTTGCCGTAGCGCTTGAGCAGACGGTCGTTGCGGGTGCCGATCACTTTGCGGAACAGTTTCTTAATCATGGGGTGGCTCTATCCTTGCCGCTATAATTCCGGGAATGAAAAAACCTGCAAATAATACCACATCACCCGTGGAGACCTTGACATGAAGCCCCTGCTGGAACAGCCCGGCCTGCAGCGCCTGCTGGATCAGGCCGGCCTCTATGGCGCTCTGCTGGAAACGGCCCGTGCCGCGCTGTCGAGCGAGCTGGCGGAACAGATCGTCGGCGTTTCTCTGGACGGCGAAACGCTCATCGTGCAGGTGGAACAGGCGGTATGGGCCACGCGGCTACGCTATGCCGCCCCGCAGCTGCTGGACGCCTTTGCCCGTGCCTTCCCGCATCTCCAGCTGAGTCAGTGCAAGGTCAAGATCAGCCCCCTGCCCCGTCCGCTGCCGGTGGAGAAGCGCCGCGCCACGCTGCCGCCTGACAGCGCCATCGAGGAGATGGAAACCCTGAGCCGTCTTATCGATGATCCGCAGCTGGCAAAACGGCTGGAAAAGTTGGCTCAAACCGCCCGCAGAGCCAAAAAGGGGGCGCAAAAGGACAAAAAGGCGGATTAAGGGCACCTCCGCATAACCTCTGAATGCGCTCGCGTTGCAGGCGCGATGGCAGCAGATTCAAAGCGCACGGCGCAGCCTTTGGTGGGGCCAAAGGCAAGACGTGCAACACAGAAGGTGCTGCCATCCCGCCGCAGCCCGAAGGGACAGGGCGATTCCGGTCCAATGCGGTGTTGCACCTCACTCGCATGGAATGACCATGCCACGTTCGGTGCGCCTTGCCTTGAACCGGAATCGCCACTGTCGCGACCGTTCAGAGGTTATGCGGAGGTGCCTAAGGGCGGTATTTTTCAGCGTGCCGAAAACGAGCCTGTAAAAAAGTCGGGGACCCCCCTCCATGACAGCCCGCCGACGGATTAAGCACCTGACGGATGGCGTTCAGATAAGAATCTTGCTGCTGCCGTAGGAAATGGGGGCCGATTCCGGGGAGGTAATCACTTCGTAGGCATCCGGTTGTGCCATCAACGCACGCAGCAGCTGATTGTTGAGCGCATGGCCAGACTTGTGGGCGCGAAACTCGCCCAGCACAGGATGGCCGAGCATGTACAGGTCGCCCACCGCATCGAGAATCTTGTGACGCACGAACTCGTCGCGGTTGCGCAGGCCACCCTCGTTCATCACCCCGTTCTCGTCCAGGCCGATGGCATTGTCGAGACTTGCCCCCAGCGCCAGATTGTGCTGCCGCAGGGTCTCGATATCCTTGACGAATCCAAAGGTGCGCGCTCGGCTCACCTCCTTGAAGTAGGCGGTGGAGGAAAATTCCAGCGTCATGCGCTCGGCGGTCTGCTTGAAGGCCGGATGGTCGAAATCGATGGAAAAGGTCAGGCGAAAACCATCGTAGGGATGAAACTCGGCCCAGCCGCCCTTGTCATTCTCAACGCGAACGGAACGCCTGATACGCACAAACTTTTTCGGTGCCTCCAGCGTCTTGATACCCGCCGACTGCAGCAGAAAGATAAAGTGCGACGCACTGCCGTCCATAATGGGCACCTCGTCCGCATCGATGTCGATATAGAGGTTGTCGATGCCCAGACCGGCCAGGGCCGACATGAGATGCTCGATGGTGGCAATCTTGGCGCCGTCGCGCACGATGGTGGTGCACAGGGTGGTTTCGCCGACCAGTTCGGGCGAAACGGGCATTTCCACCACAGGGTCGAGATCGATGCGACGGAAGACGATGCCAGTGTCGGCGGGTGCGGGGTTCAGCGTCATGTGCGCTTCGTGGCCGGTATGCAGGCCGACGCCCCGGGCGGTAATGGGGTGGGTAATGGTGCGCTGATTCACAGAAAAACCGGTTCTCAGTACGAGCTAAACGCGTATTGTAGCACCGGCGCCCGGTTGCCGCCGCTCAGAAGCTGCGCTTGAACCAGTTTTTCAGCCGCGCCAGCAGGGTGCCAGCCTTGTTAATGTCCAGCCGGCTGTGGCCGTGTTGGGGCCGATGCTTGCGGCCATACTCCAGCAACCCCACCGTGGTGGCATACTGCGGCGCCGCCAGCTGATCGCTGAGTGATCCCAGATCCCGAGGGATGCCAAGCCGCACCGGCATGTGGAAGACCTCCTCGGCCAGCTCCACCGCGCCTTCGATGCGGCTGCCGCCGCCGGTCAGGACGACACCGGCGGGCGTCAGATCGAGAAAACGGCTGCTGCGCAGTTCGTCCTGAATCAGCTGAAACAGTTCTTCGTAACGAGGCTCAATGACCTCTGCCAACGTGCGCCGGCTCAGGCAGCGCGCGGGGCGGTCGCCCACGCTGGGCACCTCGATTTCCTCGCTTGCCGAGACCAGCGTGGGCAGGCAGGCCCCATAGCGGCGCTTGATGCGTTCCGCCTCGGGCGTCGGCGTGCGAAAAGCAATGGCGATGTCGCTGGTGACCTGATCGCCCGCCACCGGAATCACCGTCGTATGACGGATGGCACCCTGATGGAACACGGCAATGTCGGTGGTGCCGCCGCCGATATCCACCACGCACACCCCCAGTTCACGCTCATCCTCGGACAGCACCGCTTCGCTGGAGGCCAGCTGTTCCAGCACGATGTCTTCCACCTCCAGATCGCAGCGCTGCACGCACTTGACCAGATTCTGAATGCCGCTGACACTGCCGGTGATCAGGTGCACCCAGGCCTCCAGACGCACGCCGGACATGCCCACCGGCTGGCGAATGCCGCTCTGCCCGTCGATAGTGAAGCTCTGCGGCAGCACGTGCAGCACCTGTTCGGTATTGGCGATGGGACGCGTGCTGGCCGCCTCCACCACGCGCTGAATATCCTCTTCGGTGACTTCATTACCGCGCACCGCCACCATGCCGTGGGAGTTGGTGCTCTTGATATGGTCACCGGCGATACCGACGAAGACTGACTCCACGCGGATACCGGCCATCTTCTCGGCCTCTTCCACCGCGTGCTGGATGTCATGGGTGGTGGCGTCGATATCCACCACCACGCCCTTTTTCAAACCGCGGGAAGGCGCGACGCCGACGCCAGTGACCTCCAGCGATCCATCCGCCTTGGTGCGGGCAATCACCACCGCCACTTTCGAGGTGCCGATATCCAGCCCCACGAGGACGTCATCACTCTGTTTTCTCAATGCCATCGTGCTCTTTCCGCAGTTTGATTACAAAGCCATTACTATAGCGCAAATCGATCATTTCTGTCCCCTGACGCAGGGCTGGCCTGACCGTTCCCCATGCCTTCTGCAGACGGGCCAGCTGCGTCACCGCCCGGGTCTGCTCCAGCCAGACCGGCTGTTGTTTTGTCCAGCGCGCCAGCACCGAGCCGCCTGGCACTGCCGCCAGTGCGGTCAGCCCCCATTCCGGCGCCTGCCGAGCCAGCCGCGAAGCCAGCGCAAGCAACTGCGGCGCAGCAGCGGGATCCGGTCCATCCAGACGCAACAGATCGGAAAACGCCTTTGTCCCTTCCGGCGGGTAAAACACCTGTCCGCGGCGATCCACCAGCCCGGCATCATCCCAGCGTGCCACCGGCACCTCGGCCGTGGCGCGCACCACCAGCGTGTGCGGCCATACCCGCCACGCACGGGCCGTCACCACCCAGGGATCCGCTTCCACCGCCTTGCGCACCTGCTGCAGATCCAGCGACCAGAAACGCGCACCCTGCCATTTTTGCAGTCGCGGGCGCAGCGTATCCGGCTGCAGGTGGGCACCCTGCACCTCGATGCGAATGCGCTCGATGCGCTGTGTCCCCAGATAGGTATAAACCCCTGCAAACAGCAGCAGCGCCAGCAGGGTCCAGATGAGGGTGTGCCGTTTCACCCGTCCAGACTCACCTCAAGAATGGTACGCACCAGCGTATCGAAATCCATACCGGCCGCCCTCGCAGCCATGGGCACCAGCGAATGGTCGGTCATGCCGGGCACGGTATTGAGCTCGATCAGCCAGGGCTTGCCGTCGTCATCCACCATCACGTCCACACGGCCCCAGCCTTCGGCACCGAGGGTATGAAACGCCTCCAGACACAGCTCGGCGATTTCCGCCTCCTGCACGGCATTCAGGCCGCAGGGGCAGTGATACTGCGTGTCGTCGGCGTCGTACTTGGCGGTGTAGTCGTAAAACTGCCGCGGCGTCTCCAGCCGGATCAGCGGCAACACCCGCTCGCCGACAATGGCCGCAGTATATTCCGTGCCGTCGATCCACTGCTCCAGCAGCACCTCGTCGTCATACTTCAGCGCAATCTCGACCGCCTCGTGCAGCATCTCCGGCGTGTCCGCCCGGCTGATGCCGATGCTGGAGCCTTCCCGCACCGGTTTCACCATCACCGGAAACCCCAGCGTATACTGGCTCAGATCCAGCGGCGCACGGGGCGAGACAATGTCAAACGCCGGTGTCGGCAGCCCCGCACCGCGCCACGCCAGCTTGCTGCGCAGCTTGTCCATCGCCAGTGCCGAAGCGGCCAGCCCGCTGCCGGTATAGGGCATGCCCAGCGTATCGAGAATGCCCTGCACCGTACCATCCTCGCCCCAGCGCCCGTGCAGGGCGATAAAGGCGCGGTCATATCGGTCGGCCACCTGGATCAGATCGTCCAGCGTGCGCACATCGCACGCCGTGGCCTCAACGCCCTGACGTTGCAGGGCGGCCGTCACCGCCTCGCCGCTGCGCAGGGAAATGGGGCGTTCCTCCGATACGCCGCCCATCAGCACCGCAATCCGTCCAAAATTCATGCACACACCTCCTGTTGCCACTGTCGCGCAAGCTGGCCCACATTGCCTGCGCCAAGAACTAAAAGAATATCGTCATCGTCCACCACTTTTTCCGCCAGCTGCCGGGCTTCATCCAGTGACTCGCTCACAAACACACTGGCATAGCCCTGAGTGCGCAGTGCCTGCGCAATGGCACGGTGATCCGCCCCGGGCACGGGTGCCTCGCCCGCTGCATACACCGGGGGCAGAATCACGCAGTCCGCCTGCTGGAGCACATTGACAAAGCGATCGAACTGCTCGGCAGTGCGGCTGTAGCGATGCAGCTGAAACACCAGTACCCGCCGGCGCCCGGGAAAGGCGTTGGCAGCCGCCTGCAGCGTGGCGACCACCTCGGTAGGGTGATGGCCGTAATCGTCCACCAGGGTGACGCAATGATCGCCCACGCGTCGATCAGGATAGACATTGAAACGGCGCCCTACCCCGTGGAAGCCGGCGAGCGCCCGCGCGATGGCGTCCGGGTCCACACCCAGCTCCAGCGCCACGGCAGCAGCAGCCAGTGCGTTAAGCACATTGTGCTGCCCCGGCATGTTGAGCGTCACCGGCAGGGCCAGCGCATCCCGCCGCAGCACGAAATGGGTCTGCAAGCCTTCAGGACGGATCGCTTCCGCCCACAGATCCGCCTCATCGCTCAACCCGTAGGTGAGCGTGTGACGCTCGAAACGAGGCAACAGCTCACGCACCGTTTCGTCTTCCAGGCAGGCGATCAGCTGACCGTAGAACGGCAGGCGGTGCACAAACTGCACGAAGGTCTCCTTCAGCTGCTCGAAATCGCCGCCGTAGGTGCCCATGTGATCCGGTTCGATATTGGTAATCACCGCCATGTGGGGCAGCAGATGCAGAAAGGAGGCATCGGACTCGTCCGCTTCCGCCACCAGATAGTCGCTGGCGCCGAGGCGCGCATGACTGCCGGTCTGATTCAGCCGCCCGCCGATGACATAGGTGGGATCCAGCCCCCCTTCGGTAAGCATGGCGGCGGTGAGGCTGGTGGTGGTGGTCTTGCCGTGGGTGCCGGCAATGGCGATGCCATAGCGCATGCGCATCAGTTCCGCCAGCATCATGGCACGAGGGATCACGGGAATACGCTGCGCCCGCGCGTAAATGATCTCCGGGTTCTGCGCCGGCACCGCCGAAGAGACCACCACAACATCGGCGCCCTGCACGGCCGCCTCGCTGTGGCCGATAAAGATACGGGCCCCCAGCGCCTGCAGGCGGGTGGTATTGGCCGATTCCTGAATATCCGAGCCGCTGACGGTATAGCCCAGATTGAGGCACACCTCGGCGATGCCGGCCATGCCGACCCCACCGATCCCGATGAAATGAATGTGACGGATTCTATCCTGCATAACGTTCCATGATTGAGGCCACAATGCGCTGCGCCGCATCAGTGTGGGCGTGGGCGCGCAGGGCGTCAGCCGCACCCTGCAGCCGCTCAGGTTTGCACCATGTCTGCAGCCGTTCTGCCAGCAATGCCGGCGTGAGCTGCTGCTGCACGATGCACGCGCCCCCGCCGATCGCTTCGATAACCGCCGCGTTGGCGCGCTGGTGATCGTCCACCGCATGGGGGAAGGGCACCATGATCGCCGGGCGCCCCGCCGCCATCAGTTCGCTGACAGTGAGCGCGCCGCTGCGGCTGACCACCAGATCCGCCCATGCGTAGGCCTCTGCCATATTATCAATAAAGGGGTCGATGCGCGCGGCAATGCCGTGGCGTGCATAGGCTGCCAGTGCCTGCGCATGGGTGGCCGTGCCTGTCTGATGCCACACCTCGGGGCGGCGCGCTGCCGGCAGCTGCGCCAGCGCCGCCGGCACGGCTTCATTGAGTGCCAGTGCCCCGCGACTGCCGCCCACCACCAGCAGATGGCAGGGACGATGGGGGGCAAGCGGCGGCACGGCTGCAATTTCACGGCGCACGGGGTTGCCCACCACCTGCACCCGCTTGCCCAGGGAATACTTCTGCAGCGGAAAGGCGGCAAAGACGCCCTCGGCAAACGGCGCCAGCAGACGGTTGGTCAGTCCTGGAATGGCATTCTGCTCGTGGATGAACAGCGGCAGGCCAAGACTTCGCGCCGCCAGACCGCCCGGCCCACAGACAAAGCCGCCCATGCTGAGCATGCCCTGTGCCCGCTGCCGCTGCAGAATACGCCGCGCCTGGGCTGTCGCCCGGGCCACATTCCACGGCGCCTTGAGCCAACCCACGGCTCCCTTGCCGCGCAAACCGCGAATGGCAATGGCCTCAAAGGGAATGCCGGCGCGCCGCACCCAGTCAGCCTCCATGCCGCCTTCGGTGCCCAGCCAGGCCACCTCAACACCCCGTTCCCGAAATGCTTCCGCAATCGCCAGACCGGGAAAGACATGCCCGCCAGTGCCGCCGGCCATGATGGTGATGCGCTCAAGCATGGGCCGCCTCCGTGCGGTTTTCATAATCCACCCGCAGTGCCAGGCCCAGCGCGATAGCAAAGATCACCACACTGGAGCCACCGTAGCTGAACAGCGGCAGCGTCAGCCCCTTGGTGGGAAACAGCCCCAGATTGACCCCCATGTTGATCAGCGCCTGCAGCATGAACCACACCGCCACCCCATAGACCACCAGCGCCTGAAAGATCCGCTCCGCCGCCATGGCCCGCGCACCGATGCCGAACAGCCGCCACACGATAAAGCCATACAGGCCGATCAGAAATAGCACCCCGAGAAAGCCGGTCTCCTCCCCGTAAATGGAGAAGATGAAATCCGTATGGGCATCGGGCAGATAGAGGAGCTTCTGCACACTTTCGCCCAGTCCCACACCACTGAGCCCGCCACTGCCCAGCGCAATGAGCGCCTGCACCAACTGATACCCCTTGCCGAAGGGGTCGGCCCACGGATCCAGAAAGGTGGTCACCCGCGCCATGCGGTAGGGCGACATCACCACCAGCACCGCCAGCATGGAAGCGATGGGCAGCACCAGCATGATGAAGTAGCGCCACGGCGCACCGGCGATCACCAGTAGTGCCGCAATTACCACCATGATGACAAATGTGGAGCCGTAATCGGGCTCCGCCAGCAGCAGCAGCGCCATCACGCCGAACGGAATGGCCAGCCGCACCACGGCCCCGAAATCCTCGCGCACCGACGACATGTGCCGCGCCAGATAGCCGGCCATGAAAATCACCGTCGCCAGCTTGGCGAATTCCGCCGGCTGAAAGTTCATGATGCCCAGTGGCAGCCAGCGCTTCGCGCCATTAATCTCCCGCCCCACGCCCAGTACCAGCACCAGCATGACCAGCGCAGCGATCAGCAGCTTGCCGCGGTGGCGCATCCACCATTCGGTGGGAATGCGCAGCACCAGCGCCATGGCGCCCAGTCCCAGCCCCATGGCCAGCGCCTGACGCACGAAATAGTGCCACGGATCATCAAAGCGCCGCTCGGCAATGGCCATGGACGCCGACAGCACCATGGTCAGCCCCAGCACTGCCAGCACCACCAGGGCCCCCACCAGCCAGGGATCCACCGGAAAGCGGCGTTCAGCCCCCATGCCGGGTCACCTCCTCGCGAAAGGCCTCGCCTCGGGCCACATAATTGGGAAATTCATCAAAACTGGCGCAGGCGGGCGAAAACAGGACCGTATCCCCTGCCTGCGCTTCAGCACGCGCCGCTGCCATGGCTGTACGGAAATCCGCCACCACCGTCATCTGCGGATGGTCGGCCAGCGCCGCGGCGATGCGTTCGCGATCCGCGCCATACACGATCACATGACGCGCCTGTGCTTTCGCGGCTTCGGCCAGAGGGGAAAAGTCCTGCCCCTTGCCTACGCCACCCAATAGCAGAATCACCGGCCGCGCCTCGGCAAAACTCGCCAGCGCCGCCAGCGTGGCCCCTACATTGGTGCCCTTGGAGTCATTGATCCAGCGGATGCCGTCCTGAGTGGGAATGTGCTCGGTGCGGTGCGGCAGGCCCTGAAAGGCGGACACCGCGGCCGTCATCTCCGCCGGCGTCAGCTTGAACGGCTCTACCAGCGCCAGCGCCGCCAGCGCATTGCGCAGCATGTGTGCCGTAGGCTGGGCAAACGCCGACACCGGCACCAGTTTCTGAGCGCCTCGAAACAGCCAGCCGTCGCGCACTCCATAGGTCGTCTCGTCCTCGGGCGGAACAGGATCAAAGATACGCAGCGGCTGTTCTGCACGGGCCCAATCGGCCAGCTCCGGCGGCAGAACGGCCAGTGCCGCGCCGTCAAGAATGCGCCGCTTGGCGGCAGCATAGGCCTCAAGGTCCGCATAGCGATCCATGTGATCTTCGCTCAGGTTGAGCACGGCGGCGGCGGCTGGACGCAGGGATAAGGTGGTTTCCAGCTGAAAACTGGACAGTTCCAGCACATACACATCCGCCGGCTGCGTCAGCAAATCCAACGCGGGCGTGCCCAGGTTGCCCCCGGCCGGCGCCCGCAGCCCGGCCGCCTGCAGGAGCTGCGCCACCAGCGTGGTGACCGTGCTCTTGCCGTTGGAACCGGTAATGGCGATCACCGGCATATCGGTGGCCTGGGCAAACAGCTCGATATCGCCCAGGATCTCGATACCGCGATCACGGGCTGGCGCCAGCACCGGCGACGATATCGCAATCCCGGGCGATACAACGACACGCCGGATACCGGTCCAGGCGGATTCCGGCAGACTGCCCACATGGATGGGCAGTTCTGGCGCAAGGGCGCGCACCGGCGCCGGGTCAAGGTCCGCGCGCGTATCGAACGCCCAGGCCAGCCGCCCGGCGGAAGCCAGATGACGCACTACCGATTGGCCAGTCAGGCCCAGGCCGATCACCGCCGTATCTTTCATGCTGCCCTCAGCGGATCTTGAGGCTGGCCAGTCCGATCAGCACCAGAATGATGGTGATGATCCAGAAACGCACGATCACCTGCGACTCGTGCCAGCCCTTCTGTTCAAAATGGTGATGGATGGGCGCCATCAGAAAGATGCGCTTGCGCCGCAGCTTGTAGGAGCCCACCTGCAGGATCACGGAGATGGTTTCCATCACGAACACGCCGCCCATGATAAACAGCACCAGCTCCTGCCGGGTGGCAATGGCGAGCACGCCCAGCGCCGCCCCCAGCGCCAGCGAGCCCACGTCGCCCATGAACACCTGCGCCGGATGCGCATTGAACCACAGAAAGCCCAGCCCGGCGCCCACCATGGCGCCGGCAAAGATAGTCAGCTCGCCCACGCCCGGGATATAGGGAATGTGCAAATAGTGGGAAAACACCGCGTGACCGCCTACATAGGCGAACACGCCCAGTGCGCCGGCCACCATGGCGGTGGGCAGGATGGCCAGACCATCCAGCCCGTCAGTCAGGTTGACGGCATTGGAGGTGCCCACGATTACAAAATAGCTGAGCACCACCGCGCCCAGACCCAGCGGAATCCAGGTGTCCTTCATGAACGGCACCAGCAATTGCGACATCTGCGGCTGCGGCCCCACCTGATAGAGGGCGATGGCCGCTGCCAGCCCCACAATGGACTGCAACAGGTACTTGTGCCGTGCCTTCATGCCGTTGGGATCGCGGTAGACCACCTTCTTGTAGTCATCCCAGAAGCCGATCAGCCCGAAGGCCAGCGTGGTCAGCAGCGCAATAAGCAGGTAAGGATTGCTCAGCTCGCCCCACAGCAGCACCGACAGAGCGATGGCGAACAGGATCATGACGCCTCCCATGGTGGGGGTGCCCGCCTTGACCAAGTGCGTCTGCGGCCCATCATCACGGATCGCCTGCCCCACCTTCAGGCGGGTCAGCCAGCGAATCACCCACGGACCGATCAGAAAGGACACCACCAGCGCCGTCAGGGTGGCCAGAATGGCACGCAGCGTAATGTAGTGAAAAACACGGAAGCCCGGCTCAAACTGCGCCAGCCAGTCAGTCAAATAGATCAGCATGCTCGCTCCTCAGATAATCGATCACCCGCTCCATGGCGGCACTGCGAGATCCCTTGATCAGCACCTGGCCCTCGGGATGCTGTGCCAGCCAGGCTGCCACCGCTGCGCCCGCCGCTTCATGCTGTTCGCAATGGACCGCCCCGCTCCCAAATGCGTCTGCCGCGGCCGCTGCGCCGTCGCCGAGCGTCCACAGCGCCTGCACCCCCTGCGTCGCCAGCCAGCGACCCAGTTCAGCGTGCGCCGTTTCACTCGCCTCACCCAGTTCGGCCA
Organism: uncultured Piscirickettsiaceae bacterium; assembly: GCA_964471975.1. GTDB lineage: Bacteria > Pseudomonadota > Gammaproteobacteria > Thiomicrospirales > Thiomicrospiraceae > Sulfurivirga. Next base: position 56,861 of record CAYYIL010000005.1, read on the forward strand.
GCGCCCCCAGACACACTGCCACCGGCGCCCCGGTGCTCAACAAGGTCTCCACGGCCGCACGCACGGAGGCGGGGTTGGCATTATAGCTGTCGTCCATCAGCTGCCCGCCGTCCCGCAGCGGCAAAGGCTGCATGCGCCCGGGCGCGCCCCGGAATTCGGCCAATGCCTCAAGCGCCGTATTGACCGGCAGCCCCATTGCCTCCACGGCGGCCACTACTGCAGCCAGGTTATGGGCATGGTGCAGCCCCCACACCGGCATGAAAAACGCCTGCTGCGTTCCGTCCACCTGCAGCTGCCCTTCCACGCCCCGAGGCGTCTGCCTGACCCCAATAATGCGCACGGCACTGGCGGCATGACGGCCAAAGGTCCGCACCGTCAGCCCGTGGGCACGAGCACGGCTGCGCCAGTAGGCAAAGCCGACGCTGTCGCGGTTGAGTACGACCCACCCGCCCGGTGCCATAGCATCGATCAACTCGCCCTTGGCACGCACAATGGCGTGCAGCCCACCAAACTCGCCCACATGGGCAGGGGCGGCCTGCGTGATAATGCCACCTTCCGGCTTGACCCACTGGCCCAGCCGGGCGATCTCGCCCACGTGGTTGGCGCCGGTTTCGATGACGGCAAAGCGGTGGTGTTCGCGCAGCCGCAGCAGCGTCAATGGCACGCCAATGTCGTTATTCAGATTGCCCTGTGTCGCCAGCGTATCCCCCACGCGGCTCAATACCTGCGCCAGCATCTCCTTGACACTGGTCTTGCCATTGCTGCCGGTGACGGCTATGCGCCGCGCAGGAAGACGCTGTGCATGCCAGGCAGCCAGTGCGCCCAGCCCCTGCCGCGTATCCGCTACGACCCACTGGGGCAGGTCAAGGGCGGCATCCGCTTCTGACACCATGGCGGCCGCTGCACCGGCCGCCGCTACCTCGGGCAGAAAGGCATGGGCATCGAAACGTGCCCCTTTCAGAGCCACGAACAGATCGCCCGGCCGAACCTGACGGCTGTCCGTCTGCACACGCTGGATTGGTGTCTGCGGACAGCCGTTCAACCATGTGCCGCCCAGGGCACGGCTGGCTGCCTGCAGATCGAGGTTCAGCCCTTCACCCACTTGAGCGCCTCGTCCCTGTCGCTGAAAGGCACACGTTCGCCGCAGAATTCCTGCCAGCTTTCGTGCCCCTTGCCGGCGATCAACACCACATCGTCCGGCCCGGCACACTGCAGGGCGGTCTGAATGGCGCGGGCGCGGTTGGGGAACGTCTTGTATGAATGCGTCTTGATCCCTGCCGCAATCTCATGAAGGATCTGCTCCGGATCCTCGCAGCGGGGATTGTCGCTGGTGAGGATAATATGATCAGCCAAACGGTCGGCCACCGCGCCCATGAGGGGACGCTTGCCCTGATCCCGGTCACCTCCCGCACCGAACACCACCCAGAGGGTGCGCCCCGGAAAGTGCGCTCGCAGGCTGCTCAGGGCCGCCTCCAGCGCATCCGGGGTATGGGCGTAGTCGATGAATACGTGCGGTTTGTCGGCAATTTTTTCCATACGTCCCTCCACAGGTTTCAGTGTTTTCCACAACGCCGGCCACTGCTCGGCAGGGGGGTCCCCGACTTTTTCAACGACGGCGCTGGCGCACAGAATATTGTCGGCGTTGTAGCGGCCAAAAAGGAGCGTTTTGCAGGCAAAAACGGCAGTTTGATGCCTTACCCGTCCCTGCAGGCCGCTTGCATCGGGCTGAAGCATCTCGCAGCACCAGAGGCCGGCATGGTGGCCATAGGAAATCGGATTGGCTACCTGTTCCACCAGCGCCTGCCCCTGTGCATCCTCCACATTTAGCACCTGCCAGCGGCTGGGCCAGTCGGTAAACAGGCGCGCCTTGGTGGCATGATACGCATCAAGGGTACCGTGAAAATCAAGGTGATCCCGGGTCATCTGCGTCAGCGCCACACCCTCGAACTGCAGGCCGTCGATGCGCCCCAGCGCGATGGCGTGAGAGGAAACCTCCATCAGCACCACCTCAGTCCCCGCCTCGACAAAATCGTGCAGCAGATCATAAAGGCGCACCACATCGGGGGTGGTATTGGGGCCATAATCCAGCTGTGGCCACAGGCCATACCCCAGTGTGCCGATCACCCCCACACGCTGGCCCAGCGCGCTGAGCATCTGCGCGGCATACCACACCGTAGAGCTCTTGCCGTTGGTGCCGGTAATCCCGACCACCTTGAGGCGGGTGTCGGGTGCCTCATAAAACCAGCGCACAAAAGCGGCTAACCGCCGGGGGAGTTCCGGCACCACCCAGATACGCTCCGCCTCCGGTCCAGGACGGTCGCTCAATACCGCCACGGCACCGGCCTGCAGTGCCTGACGGGCAAAGCGACTACCGTGCACTCGACCACCCGGCAAGGCCAGAAACAGGTCACCCGGGCGCACGGCACGGCTGTCGGCCACCAGGCGCTGCACTGGCGTGTCATCCTCGACAGCAAGTCCCCACCAGACTGCAACCTCTCGCAGCGTGCGCATCACTCCTCCCGATCCGGCGGCACATTGCGCAGCCGCAGTGCCTGGTGCATCACTTCCTGAAACACCGGCGCCGCCACCGCGCCGCCATAATAGACGCCGCGACTGGGCTCATCCACCATGACCACCATGACGAACTCCGGCCTGTCTGCCGGCACAATGCCTGCAAACAGGCTGCGGTATTTCTGCAGGCTGTACTGACTGCCACCCAGCTTGTGCGCCGTGCCGGTCTTGCCTGCCACACTGTAACCGGGAATATGCGCCTTGGGCGCCGTACCGCCCCGTGCGGTCACCTTCTCCATCATGTGGCGCACCATGCGAGCTGCCTTAGTCGAAAACACCTGCTCGCCCTGCTGTACCGCCCCCTCATGCCGGAACAGCTGCAACGGCAGAGTCTTTCCGTCATTCGCCAGGGTGAGATAGGCCCGCGCCAGTTGCAGCAGTGTCACCTGAAAGCCGTAACCAAAGGCTGCCCAAGCCTGATCCACCCGGCTCCATACATCCGGTGTCTTCAGCTGCCCCAATGCCTCGCCGTGCAGAAACAGGCCGCTGTCCTGATCGAAGCCCAGCTGATGATAAAGCTGCCACTCGGTTTTGGCGTCCATGCGCAGGGCGATTTTGGAAATGCCCACGTTACTGGAGTGCTGAATGATGCCGGTGGGTGTCAGCGGCCCCTTGTTGTGGTCGTCATGCACCACTTCGCCGTCAATGAGCAGGCGACCGGGCGAGGTATCGATGACTTCCCCGGGCTGCACCACGCCCAGATCCAGCGCCTTGGCCATGATAAACGGCTTGACGGTGGAGCCCGGCTCCAGCAGGTCGGAAATGGCATGATTGCGTGTGCGCCGCGGGGTGAGCTGGCTACGGTCGTTGGGGTTGAAGCCGGGCTGACTGGCCAGTGCCAGAATCTCGCCAGTACGCGCATCCAGCACGATCGCTGCCGCGGCGCGCGCCTGATGAATCACCATGGCCCGCTTGAGCGCCCGGTAGGTGAAGTACTGAATGCGCTGATCCAGCGCCAGCGTCATGTCCCGGCCCGGCTTTACAGGTGTGAGGGTATCGTAGAAGTCCACCACCCGTCCACGCACATCCTTGATGACGCGCACCTTGCCCGGCGTGCCGCGCAGCCAGCTGTCATACGTCTTCTCCAGCCCTGCCTGCCCCTGGTCATCGATATTGGTAAAACCGATCAGATGGCTGGCTGTCTCGGCTTCGGGGTAGTAGCGCTTGTAGGTCTGGTTCACATACACGCCCGGCAGGCGCAGCGCGCGGATGCGGTCGGCCAGTCCGGGCAGCACCTGACGGCGCAGATAGAGAAAGCGCTTGCTGCAGCGGCCGCTGATGCGCTTTTTCAGGCTGGACCAGTTCTGCCCCAGCAGACGCGCCAGTGGCTGCAGGTCATCCAGTCTCGGGCAGGCCAGCTTGGGATCCACCCACACATCCGCCACCGGGGTAGAAAGGGCCAGCACCTGCTGGTTGCGGTCATAGATGACGCCCCGGCTGGCCGGCAGGACCATCATGCGCACATGGCGCAGCTGTGCCTGCGTCTTGAGGGAATCCGCCTGCTCGATCTGCAGGTTCCATGCACGCCACGCCAGCACCGCCATGGCGATAAACAGCCCTGCGAGCACCCAGTACTCCCGCTTCAGTGCCGCACGCAGCTCAGTGATCTTCATGCAGCGTAATCGTCTGAACCGGTGATTGATACACCATGCGCAATTGCTGCCGTGCGGCCCGCTCCACCCGCAGGGGTGAAATCAGGTGGCTGTATTCCAGCACCAGCTGGGTCCAGCGTGCCTGCTGCACCCGCTGCTGCTGCAGCAATTGCGCATAGTGGGTCGATGCTTCCCGCACCTGCTGGCGTACGACCACCACGCCCCAGGCTTCTGCCAGCAGAATACCGCCCAGCAGAATGAGTAAAAGTCCGCGGCCGCCCAGATGGCGACGCACGGACCCGAGAAGAGTCATCATTGTTCAGGACGTTCCCGTTTCAGTCCGCCTGGCGGCGTAGAAAGGTGGGAATGTCCAGAATGTCGGTGGGGCTGATAAAGCCCTCATTGGGACCATTGGCCACGCGTGCGGCCCGCTGCGGCTGCTGCACCGGTTCCACCTCGGCCACGGCCGGTTTCATGCGTGCTACGCGCGGCTCCGGCGCCACGGGCGGCTCCAGATCATAGGCCGGCTTGTCGCTGGCCGCTTCGGCTTCAGTCTCGGGCTGCTCGGTGCGAACCGGCTGAGGTCGGCTGCGACGCGCCTGCGGGGCAGACTGCTGACCGATGTATTCGAGGCCGGTGGCCACCACGGTGACACGCAGCTCGTTTTCCATATTCGGGTCGATCGAGGTCCCCACGATGACTTCGCTGTCTGGACCGGCCACTTCTTCCACCAGCGCACCGACCTCTTCCCATTCCTGCATGGTGAAGTCCATGCCGGCCGTGACATTGACCAGCACGCCGCGGGCGCCCTTCACATTCACATCCTCCAGCAGCGGGTTATGGATCGCCTTCTCCGCAGCCGCGCGAGCGCGGTTTTCACCGGTGGCCGTCCCCACACCCATCAGTGCATAGCCCTGCTGAGACATGACGGTGCGCACGTCCTCGAAGTCCACGTTGATCAGACCAGGGCGCGTAATCAGCTCGGCGATCCCCTGTACGGCACCGTGCAGCACCTCGTTGGCGTAGTCGAACGCCTTGACCATGAGGAAATCACCGCCCAGCACCTGAATCAGCTTGTCATTGGGCACCACGATCAGAGAGTCCACATGATCGCGCAGCTCGGCAATCCCTTCCTCGGCCACCTTGTCGCGGCGCTCGAACTTGAACGGCTTGGACACCACACCCACGGTGAGAATGCCCATTTCACGGGCAATCTGTGCCACAACGGGGGCCGCCCCCGTGCCAGTGCCGCCACCCATGCCGGCAGTGATAAAGGCCATGTCGGCGTCGCGCAGCTGCTCACGGATCTCATCCAGCGCTTCGCGGGCCGCTTCGCGTCCCTTGTCGGGGCGCGCACCGGCACCGAGACCGCTCTTGCCCAGCTGAATCTTGATCGGCGCCTGCAGGCTGTTGAGAGCCTGCGCATCTGTATTGGCGACAATAAAGTCCACCCCTTCCACATGGTTGCGCACCATGTAGTCCACGGCGTTGCCACCGCCCCCGCCAAGGCCGACGACCTTGATGACCGGCATGCCAGGCTCGCGCACGCTGTCTGCTTCGTGAAGCTCAAATTTCATGATGACTCTCCTCTCGAATGAACCCGACTCCTCACCAGCGGCCGCCGCGGCGGGTTCCAACCGCACCGACCGATCAGACCTGCATTCTCGTCACCCGCGGCTGCGCTGCCGCACGTGAAGACAATGCACTCAGATTTTTTCCGCGACCCGCATGACTGCGCTGCGGGAGCGAATGTTTTGCGCACACTCCGCCTCGCTGGGAAAGTGCGCCTTGCCAATGGCCCGCAGCGTCGGCGTGCTGTAGGCTACCGGCACCGGTGAGTCCGGATAGAGATCCCGCGCCCGGCTGTGCTCACGAATGAAGCGCTTGACAAGGCGGTCTTCCAGCGAATGAAAGCTGATCACCACCAGCCGCCCCCCCGGCGCCAGCACGCGCTCCGCCTGTTCCAGCACCGCCTCCAGCGCATCCAGCTCCCCGTTGACAGCAATACGGATCGCCTGAAAGGTGCGCGTCGCCGGATGCTTGTGCGCCTCCTTGCGTGGCACGGCAGCGCTGACCACATTGGCCAGATCAAGCGTTGTCTGCAACGCGCCGGCTGCCAGCGTTTCCTTGATGGCGCGCGCAATCCGCCCGGCAAAACGCTCCTCGCCGTAACGCCGGATAACATCCGCCAGCGCCCTTTCATCCACCTGCTGCAGCCACTGCAAGGCACTCAGCCCGGTGGTGGGGTTCATGCGCATGTCCAGCGGGCCTTCGCGCAGAAAGCTGAATCCACGCTCTGGCGTATCCAGCTGCGGGGATGAGACTCCCAGGTCCAGCAGAATGCCATTGACTGCCCCCTGCCAGTCCCGCGCCCTTGCAAACGCTTCCAGTTGCGCAAAGCTGCCATGCTCAATTTCAAAGCGCGGATCCTGAATCGAGGCGCGCCCGGCCGCCACCGCCTCCGGATCCTGGTCGATGGCCAGCAGCCGCCCCTCCGGCCTCAGCCGCTCGAGGATCGCGCGGCTGTGGCCACCGCGCCCAAAGGTGCCATCCACATAGCGCCCATCCGGTCGAATCGCCAGCGCATCGAGCGATTCCTGCAACATGACGGGGTAGTGGGCTTCATGCATGTCAGATACTCAGGTTGGTCAGCACCTCGGGCACCGGCTCGTTCTGCACCTCTTCCAGCATGGCCGGACAGGTTTCTTCCCAGCGTGCCTGCGGCCACAGTTCAAGCTTGTTGCCCTGCCCCAGCACCACCGCCTGCTTCTCGAGATCCACGTGCTCCCGCAGTACCGCCGGAATCAGCACGCGCCCCTGCCCATCCATGTCCAGCTCGTGCGCAAAGCCCACAAACAGGCGCTGATAGCGTCGCGCCACGGGATCAATATTGGGCAGCGCCATGATTTTCTGCTCGATGTGCTTCCACTCCTCGAACGGATAAAGCAGCAGACAGGGGCTCTGCAGATCGATGGTGGCAACCAGCATCGTATTGCCGCTCTGAGCGATGGCGTCGCGGATACGCTTGGGGATCGCAAGGCGCCCCTTCTGGTCCAGATTGACCTGATGCAATCCGCGAAAAAACATCGATTCACCACCACTCACCACTTTTTACCACTAATGCCCACTATATTTATGACCGGAAGCCATGTCAACTCCCGAACAAAGATATTTTTCCTTTTTATGACAAACACTTAGCTCACAAAGCGTACAACTCTCCCCCAACACAAGAAGTGGAACAGAAGTCTAAAAGCCATTTGTTAACAACCGCTTAAATCTCTTTTCAAAAACATGAGATAAATAGAGAGCAAAAAAGCGCGAATCAAGCGTGGCACATGTGGTAACAAACGAAGGTAAAGAGCACTATATGTAGAAAAAGGCGCGACAAGGCAGGAAGGTGGTGACGAGTGGGGAAGGAATGCAAAAGCGAGTCTGTAAGCCGGGTTCTGTCCCTCCCGCAGGGAGGGGGCAGCCATTCATCTAGGCCTGAGCTCGCGCTCAGGCTCAAGCGACCTACCCACGCACCGGCCCGAGCAAGGCCGTGCAGCTGAAGCTGCGTGTGCGTCTATTTGGTCTTGCACCGGATGGGGTTTACCCTGCCACAACGGTTACCCGTTGCGCGGTGCGCTCTTACCGCACCCTTTCACCCTTGCCTGTGCCCTGACGGGCCATCGGCGGTCTGCTCTCTGCGGCACTTTCCGTCGCCTCACGGCGCCCAGCGGTTAGCTGGCATCCTGCTCTGTGGTGCCCGGACTTTCCTCCAGCCTTGGCTGGCGGCTGCCCGACTCGCTTTTGCACGCGCATTATACGCGTACTTTTAAATAAGGATAAAACGGGCGCTTTCAAGGGGAAGCCTGGCAGCCCCGTTGCAGGCTCATGGGATGCGCGGGGCAGTGGCGCGCATCCTCCTGGCACATCCTCTCTCTGCGGGAGACAGAATACGGCGCCCCACCGTCCCGACACCGCAGGACCTGGTCACTACTTGAGGGACTGAGCCAGCTGATAGGCGGCGTTGCGGCGAACACCCAGCCAGCGGCTCGCCAGCTGGGCGGCCGCTTTCGGCGTCATGCCTTCTGCGAGCAGGTCACGCAGCACCTGCTCCGCATTCAAACCATGCGTGGAAGCATCTTCTGCATCCGGCCCCAGCACAATGACACATTCACCGCGCACCTCATCCGGATGGGCGGAAAAATGGGTGAGTACCGCCCCAAGCGTATCCCCCTGCACCGACTCGAAACGCTTGGTCAGTTCCCGCACCACCACCGCCGGATGCGCTGCACCCCAAACCGTCTGCATGGCTTCCAGCGTCGCCAGCAGCCGATGCGGCGCCTCGTAAAACACCAGCGTATGCCCCAGCCCTTTCAGACCTTCCAACGCCTTCTTGCGGGCACCGGGCTTTGCCGGCAGAAACCCCTCAAACGCAAAGCGGTCCGTGGGTAACCCGGCCACACTCAGGGCGGCCACCAGCGCAGAAGGTCCCGGCACGGCCAGTACGCACACCCCGGCCCCGCGCAACTGCTGCACCAGCGTCGCCCCAGGATCACTGATCAGGGGTGTTCCGGCATCGCTGACCAGCGCCCCCGTTTCCCCCGCCTGCAGCCGGGTCAGCAACTGCGCCGTGCGGGCCCGCTCATTATGGGCGTGCAGACTGATCAGCGGCCGACTGATGCCATAGTGGGCCAGCAGCTGCCGGGTATGCCGGGTATCCTCTGCAGCGATCCAGTCCACCTGCGCCAGCACCTCCAGCGCTCGCTGGGTAATATCTTTCAGATTGCCGATGGGGGTAGCGACCACATAAAGCGTCCCGGCAGAGACTGCGGACATTTATAATTTCCTTCGGTTTTTTTGCATGATTCGCTGCGCGCGGCGCAACGGGAAACGACCGTACCCATCTGGTCACACAACGACAGGACTTTACATTGTAATGCGTTTTCTCCTGCTCCTTCCGCTCCTGCTGGCCCTGAGCCAGTGTGCTCAGCCACTCCACAAGGTCACCCCCCCCGTGCAGCCGAGCGTGACCCCGGCATCGCCCCGGGTGACCCTGCAGCAGGCAGTCGAACAGGCCCGCCGCAAAGGCGACTGGACCCAGTTTATCCTGCAGGCGGAAGCGCTGTGGCAGGTCAGCTCAGACGATGATCGCGCCGCCATTGAAACCCGGATGTGGGACACCCTGAAACACCTGCCGCCCCAGACACTGGATACCCTTTCCCAAAGCACCTATCCGCAGGTGCGCGCCTGGGCCGACCTGGTGGCGTTCATGGGGCACGCACCGTGCTGCCGACTGCAGATCGCCCGCGATCTGCAGTGGCTTCATCCCCGTGCGCTCTACCACCGGCATCTGCTGCCTGCCCTCACACACACCCCACCAGCGCCCAGACACCTGGCCGTCCTGCTGCCGCTGCAGGGCCGTTTTGCCCCTGTTGCACACAGTCTGCGCGCCGGCATGATCAAGGCGCTCTACCAGCAATCCGACCCGAACCTGCAGCTGACCTTTTACGACACCAGCCAGCGCGAAACCCTGCAACACAGCTACAGTACGCTGCTGTCCATGCCCACGGACGCCCTGCTGGGCCCCCTGTTGCCGGAAAACATCACATGGCTGAGCCAGCGGGGCATGCTCCCCGCCTGGCTGCTGAACGACCGCGCCAACGGCTACGGCTTCAGCCTGCACTACAGCCGCTCCAACGAAGTGGCCATGCTGACAAGGCGTCTCAATGCGCTCGGCGCAAAACGGATCGGTATCTTCTCCGAACAGACACCCGCCGCGCAGCGTGTGACTCAAAAACTGGTGCAGAGGTGGGTGCAGGCATCCGACCATACGGCCATCGCTGCCAATTACGATCTCAACCCGCGCAAGATTCGCTACACCTTCGACCACCTGCTGCACATTGACCTGAGCACGACGCGCAAGAACAGCCTGCAGTACCTGCTGGGCCATCCGCTCACTTTCCAGCCACGGCCCCGGCAGGATCTGCAGGCACTGGTCATCGCCACGCGTCCGAAAATTGCTGCCGTTATTAACCCGCTGCGAGCCTTCTACGGTCTGAAAACGCCCGTCCTGGGCACCTCACTGCTGATGAGCGAAAGCCTGCACCCCTCTGCCGTGGCCACGCGGGACCTCAAGCACATTCCCTTCCCGGGCATGCCGGTCTTTCTCCAGCCCGGCCCCTATGCCAATCGACTGGAAGCCTATGGCGCCGACGCCCTGTGGCTGGCCACGCATCCGCTGGCTCGTGGCAGCTGCGCCAACCGCCTGACGGGCCGACTGGGGCTGGACGACCACGGCAACCTGCTTCGTCGGCTCATCTGGCTACAATACAGCAGCAATGGAACCCTAACCCGCGCAGGAGACACACCATGAAAAAACTTCGTCTGATGCTGATCTCACTGGCCCTGGCGCTCGGCCTGAGCCAGTGTGCCGCCCCACTGATTCTGGCCGGAGGCGTCGGTGCCCTCGGCTACTATTTCGGCGCCGAACGCCGCGACGCGGACACCATTACACAAGACGACAAGGCGCAGGCGCGCATGATCGAGCTGATGCGACAGGCGGGGCTGGAGGTCAACAATATCGAAGTCATGACCTACAACCACAAGATGCTGCTGTTGGGCACCGTCCCTACCGAACCCGACCTGCAGCTGATCAATCATCTGGCCCGCCAGGTGCCCCATGTGCGCAAGGTCTATAACCGTATCCATGTCGGAACACCACGCACACCGGACCGCGCTCGTGAAGATGGCTGGATCGCCGCCAAGGTCAAGGCCGAAATGGTCAAGACGAAAGGTCTGACCAGCGCGGCACTGCGCTACACCGTCTATGACGGCACTGTTTATCTGATGGGCCTGGTCAGTGAACAGGAAGCCCAGAAGGCCATCGCCGCCGCCTCACGTGTCAAGGGCGTGCGCAAGGTGGTGGACGCCATGGACCGCCTGTAAGCCCGTCCGTGCTCAAACCGCTGCAGATCGGGCCATGGCGGCTTCCCAATAATCTGGCGCTGGCGCCCATGGCCGGCGTCACTGACCGGGTGTTCCGCACTCTGTGCCGCGAACAGGGTGCGGGCTATGCCGTAGCGGAAATGACCCACAGCAAGCCGGAACTGCGCCACCACGGGAAGTCCCGCACACGACAGGCGGATACTCGCGAACCCGCACCACGGGCCATTCAGCTGCTGGGCTACGACCCACAGATGCTGGCTGACGCCGCCCGCTGGCATGTGGAGCGGGGCGCAGACATCATTGATCTCAACCTGGGCTGCCCGGCCAAAAAGGTCTGCAATGTCGCCGCCGGCTCGGCGCTGATGGGGGATCCGAAACGGGTGGCGGCCATTTTCGAAGCGGTGGTGGCGGCTGTACCGGTCCCAGTCACCGTCAAAATGCGCACCGGTCCGGATGCGAATCACCGCAATGCGCCCGAGCTGGCCTGGATCGCTCAGGAAAGCGGTCTTGCCCTGGTCACCATTCACGGGCGCACCCGAGCCCAGCGCTTTCAGGGTGAGGCAGAATACGACACCCTCGCCGAAATCGCCCAGCGTCTGACCATACCGGTGCTGGCCAATGGCGATATCGACAGCGGCGCCAAGGCCCGCCATGTATTAGAATATACCGGTGCTGCAGGGGTCATGATCGGACGCGCCAGTTTTGGCAATCCATGGATTTTCAGCCAAGTCCATGCCGCCCTGCGCGGGGAAGACTGGACACCACCCGACCTTGAGGAACGCATCGCCACCCTGCACCGGCATATGCGCGAACTGCACGCCTATTACGGTGAAACAACCGGTGTGCGACTGGCACGCAAGCATGCGGGCTGGTATGCCCGCCACCTGCCCGATGGCGAAGCCTTTCGCACAACCTTTGTCCGCCTGCCCACCGCGCAGGCGCAACTTGACTGGATCGAACAGACATACAGCCATGCCTTCGCCCCGTGAGCCCATTTCCCTCAGCGACGCCGTCGAACAGGCCGTGCGCGCCTATTTCGATGCCATGGGCGATGAAGACATGACCCGCCTGTACAAAACCGTACTCGAGCAGGTGGAACCGCCGCTGCTGCGGGTGGTGCTGCAGCGCACTGGCGGTAACCGCACCCATGCGGCACGCATCCTCGGTATCAACCGCAACACCCTGCTCAAGAAAATCACCTATTACCAACTGACCCACATTCAGGAGTGACCATGAAACCAATCCGTCGCGCGCTCATCAGCGTTTCCGACAAGACCGGCATTGTCGATTTTGCCCGCGCCCTGACCGACATGGGCGTGGAACTCCTCTCCACCGGCGGCACCTACCGCGCACTCAAGGAGGCGGGCATTCCCGTCACCGAGGTTTCGGAGTACACCGGCTTTCCCGAAATGATGGATGGCCGCGTCAAGACGCTGCACCCCAAGATCCACGGCGGACTGCTGGGCCGTCGCGGCACCGATGATGCGGTCATGGCCGAACACGGCATCAAGCCCATCGACATGGTCGTGGTCAACCTCTATCCGTTCGAAGCGACCGTGGCGCGCCCCGACTGCACACTGGAAGAAGCGGTGGAAAACATCGACATCGGCGGCCCCACCATGCTGCGCTCCGCCGCCAAGAACCACAAGGATGTGGCCGTGGTCACCGACCCGGCCGACTACGTTCGTGTGCTGGAAGAAATGCGCGCCAACAACGGCGCCCTGTCATTCGACACCCGCTTCGACCTGGCCATCAAGACCTTTGAGCAGACCGCCCGCTACGACGGCGCCATTGCCAACTACTTCGGCCGCCTGTCCAACGAAGATCCCGAGCAGGATCCGTTCCCGCGCACCTTCAACAGCCAGTTCGTCAAGAAACAGGCGCTGCGCTACGGCGAGAACCCTCATCAGAAAGCCGCTTTCTATGTGGAGCGTGAGCAGACGGAAGCCAGCATCAGCTCTGCTGAACAGCTGCAGGGCAAGGAACTCTCCTATAACAACATCGCCGATACCGATGCCGCACTGGAGCTGGTGAAAAGCTTCGACGAGCCCGCCTGCGTCATCGTCAAACACGCCAACCCCTGCGGCGTAGCAACGGATGAAACCATCACCCAAGCCTACGACCGTGCCTTCAAGACCGATCCCACCTCTGCCTTTGGCGGCATTATCGCCTTTAACCGCCCGTTGGACGCAGAGACGGCCAAGGCCATTATCGACCGTCAGTTTGTGGAAGTAATCATCGCGCCTGAGGTCACTCCCGACGCGCTGGACATTACCGCCACCAAACCCAATGTGCGCGTGCTGGCCTGCGGGGAACTGAACAAACCCCAGCAGGCGTGGGACTTCAAGCGCGTCACCGGCGGTCTGCTGGTGCAGGATCGCGACCTCGGCATGGTCACGCCCGACCAGCTCAAGGTGGTGAGCAAACGCGTGCCCACCGAGGAGGAGATGCGCGATCTGCTGTTTGCGTGGAAGGTGGCGAAATTCGTCAAGTCCAACGCCATCGTCTATGCCAAGGACGCCATGACCATCGGCATTGGCGCCGGACAGATGAGCCGTGTCTATTCGGCCAAGATTGCCGGCATCAAGGCAGCAGACGAGGGGCTGGAAGTGCGCGGTTCCGTCATGGCCTCCGACGCCTTCTTCCCCTTCCGCGACGGCATCGATGCGGCTGCCGAGGCCGGTATTACCGCGGTGATCCATCCCGGCGGCTCCATTCGCGACGATGAAGTCATTGCCGCGGCAGACGAACACGGCATGGCGATGGTGCTGACCGGCATGCGTCACTTCAGACATTAAGGAGACACGGGCATGAAAGTACTCGTCATTGGCGGCGGCGGCCGCGAACATGCGCTGGCGTGGAAAGCGGCGCAATCCCCGAAAGTGGATACGGTCTATGTGGCTCCCGGCAACGCCGGCACCGCACTGGAACCCAACATGGAAAATGTGGCCATCGACGCCACGGATATCGACGAACTGGTGAAATTCGCCCGGGATAATGCCATCGACCTGACCATCGTCGGCCCCGAAGCCCCGCTGGTGCTGGGTGTGGTGGATGCCTTTCAGGCCGCCGGGCTCAAGTGCTTCGGCCCCACGCAGAAGGCCGCGCAGCTGGAAGGCTCCAAGGCCTTCACCAAGGACTTTCTCGCCAAGTACAACATTCCCACTGCCGAGTACGGTGTCTTCACCGACATTGCTGAAGCCACCGCCTATATCCGCGACAAGGGCGCGCCCATTGTGGTCAAGGCCGATGGTCTGGCCGCCGGCAAGGGCGTGATTCTGGCGCAGACGGAAGACGAAGCCATCGCTGCGGTGGAAGACATGCTCGCCGGCAACAAGTTCGGCGAAGCGGGCAGCCGCGTGGTCATCGAGGAGTTCCTCACCGGCGAAGAGGCCAGCTTTATCGTCATGGCCGATGGCGAGCACGTCATCGCCATGGCCACCAGCCAGGATCACAAGGCGCGCGACAACGGCGATACCGGCCCCAACACCGGCGGCATGGGCGCCTACTCCCCTGCCCCGGTGGTGACGCCTGAAATTCATGAACGCATCATGAACGAAGTGATCTGGCCCACCCTGCGCGGCATGGCGGCCGAAGACGCGCCCTACACCGGTTTCCTCTACGCGGGCCTGATGATTGCCGAGGACGGTACGCCCAAGGTGCTGGAATATAACTGCCGCTTCGGCGACCCGGAAACCCAGCCCATCATGATGCGCATGCAGTCAGACCTGATCGAACTGATCGAAGCCGCCTTCGACGGCGCCCTGGATCAACACGAAACCCAGTGGGATCCGCGCGCGGCGCTGGGCGTGGTCATGGCCGCCGGCGGTTATCCCGACAGCTACCGCAAGGGCGATGTCATCGAAGGGCTGGAGGAGGCGGCGCAGCTGCCTGACGTGAAGGTCTTCCACGCGGGCACGAAACTGTCCGACGATGGCAAGGTGCTCACCAATGGCGGGCGCGTGTTGTGTGTCACCGCGCTGGGTGACACCGTTTCCGAGGCGCAGCGCAAGGCCTATGAGGCCGTGGCCAGGATCCACTGGCCGGACGAATACCACCGCACCGACATCGGCCACCGCGCTATTGCACGGGAGCAGGGGCAGCAATAACCCCCCTGTTTCACGCCAGCCATAAAAAAGCCGTCCCAGCTGGACGGCTTTTTTCATGTCCGCTGGCAGCCTGATGCAGCAAGGACGTTGCTATCAGGCACTGACGAGCGGCAGCCACCACGCCAGCGCCAGCAGAGTGGCCAGCAATACCGGCGGTGTCAGGATCAGCCCCACCTTCATGTACTGCCCCCAGCTGATCATCTCGCCCTTGCGTGCCAGCACATGTAGCCACAGCAAGGTGGCCAGACTGCCAATGGGGGTAAACTTCGGCCCCAGATCACAGCCGATGACATTGGCATACATCATCAGCTCGCGGGTCAGTTCCGACACCTGCGCATGGTCGATGGCCAATACGCCCACCAGCACCATGGGCATATTGTTCATAACGGCGGACAGCAACGCACTGAATACCCCCGTGCCCACACTGCTTGCCACAAGGCCGTGGGCTTCCAGCCGGGTCAGCCAGTCGCTCAACAGGGTAGTCAGTCCCGCCTTGTGCAGCCCGTACACCACCAGATACATGCCCAGACTGAAAATCACGATCTGCCAGGGCGCCAGCTTCAGGGTCCTGCGCACGGGAATGACCGCCCCCTGCCCACCCCGGTGCCAGCGCCCCGCCAACGCCAGAAAAATCAGTGCCGTGGTGCCAGCAAACAGAGAGGTGGGCAGCTGAATCTCCATTGCAGCAGTGACGAACAGGGCCACCAGCAGCAACGCAAGCAATGGAAACGCCGCCCTGAACACCAGGGGGTCATGGATACTGCGCGCCGGGTCTTCCAGCCTGGTCGTATCGTAATCCGGAATTTCACTGCGGAAATAGAGCCATAGCACCAGCAGCGTGGCCGCGATCGACACTAGGTTGACCGGCACCATCACCTGCGCGTAGCGGTCAAAGCCCACATCAAAATAGTTGGCGCTGACAATATTCACCAGGTTGGAAATCACCAGCGGCAGACTGGCCGTATCTGCAATAAAGCCGGTGGCGATGACAAAGGCAAACGCCCCGGCATGGCTGATGCCCAAGCGCAGCAGGATGGCCAGCACGATTGGCGTCAGCAGCAGCGCCGCACCATCATTGGCAAATACTGCGCTGATCAGCGCCCCCAGCAGAACCACCAGCACAAACAGCCGGTGACCATTACCTCGGCCCCAGCGGGCCACGTGCATGGCCGCCCAGCGGAAAAAGCCTGCCTCATCCAGCAGCAACGAAATAATGATCAGCGCTACAAAAGTGAACGTGGCGTCCCAGACAATATGCCAGACGATGGGAATATCCTGCCAGTCCACCACACCGGTCATAAGCGCCACCGCAGCCCCCAGCGAGGCACTGGTGCCAATGCCCAGCCCGCGCGGCTGCCAGATCACCAGAATCAGCGTCGCTACAAAGATCAATAGAGCTGTCATGCAAGTTTGCTCCGTTGTTTCCACGGCCGATCCAGACGCACAAATCCCCACATAGCCACGACAAGAAGGATCAACGAAGGCGCCACCGCCCCCAGCCAGATGGGCAACCCGTACACCAGTGCCAGATTGCCCAGCAGCTGGTTGGCAAAGTGAAAGCCCAGCCCGATGAGCACGCCCACAAATATCCGCTGCCCCATGCTCACCTGCCGAATGGAACCGAACACCAGCGGAAACACGATCGCCAGCATGGCCAGCAGCGTCAGCGGCAGCGCCAGCTTGCGGGCCAGCGCCAACTGATAGGGCCGCGCATCCAGCCCGTTGGCCTGCAGAAAGTCGATATAACCGCACAGGTCGCGAATGCCCATATAACGCGTATCCACCTGCAGCACCGTCAGCGTCTCCGGCTCGAGCACCAGCGGGACAAGGAGGTCCCCGACTTTTTTGGATCGCACCGCAAACGCCGGCTGCAGCGTGCCATCCACAAGGCGGTTTTGCGCCGTAATCTGCCGACTTTTTGCTCCCTCCAGTCGCCAGGCATCCTTTTTGGCATCCCAGCGTGCCCGCGGTGCGGCCACATAGCGCGTCAGCCGATTCTTTTCCATGACAAAAAGTTCCACCCCAGCCAGCAGCTGCGCATTCACCACCGTGCGTACATGCACCATGGCCGGCTTGCCATTCAGCGTCTGGCGCAGCCACACACCGTTGTCCGAACCGATGGAAAAGTCCCGATGCAGCGCTTCGGCACGCATCTTTTTGGCATAGGCCTCGCTCGGCGGTGCGACCCACTCGCCCAGTGCGACCATGACCAGCGCGAACAGCAAGGCCGACTTGAGGACACCAACAAAGATGCGCCATACCGGCCAGCCCGCCGCACGGACCGTGACCAACTCACTGCGGTTGGCCAGCGCCCCCAGTCCCATCAGCGCCCCGATCAGCAGCGCCACCGGAAACACCTCGTAGCCATAGACCGGCAGTTTCAACAGCGTGTAAAGCAGCCCCTTCTCCAGCGTATAGCTGTCGCTGAGCTTGCCCAACTGAATACTCAGCTCCACAAACCCCAGCACCACCAGCAGCACCACCAGGACCACAAGGGTATAGGCCACCACGGTACGCCCGAAATAGCGCTCGATGCGGTTCAGTGTCCACAGACTGCGCAGCCTCATGCAATCCCCCCCTGACGGGCGCGCACGCGTTCAGGCCACAGCAGCCAGAGCAGAAAGCCCAGCGGCACCGCCCACATGCCGGCAAGCCACACGCTGTCGCCATGGGCCACCCGATCCTGAAAGGCCGTAAGCAACTGCACATAGAACACATATACCACCAGGGCGGCAAAAAAGCGGCCGAAGCGCCCTTCCCGCGGGCGGGTTCTGGAGAGTTTCAGTCCTAGCAAAGCCATCACCAGCACGCTGAGAGGCACAATCATGTGCTGATGCAAGAGCGCCCGATCCGGCGCCTCGCCACTATGCCACAGCTGCGACACGGTCTTTTCAAACCGGGAAGGCGGATTCGCCCGTACCGACAAATGCGGGACGAACCCCTCAAAACGCGCCATGTGACGGACCGTCACCACCGTCTCGCCCGGGCGGTACCCCTGCACCGACCAGGCCTCCTCCAGCACCAGCGCCAGCCGATCCCCGATCCATGCAAAACGTCCGCGCGGCGCGCTCATCTGCACGCTCCCTTCCGGCGTCTGTACCTGCAACCACAAATCGTGCAGGGTGCCATCTGCATCCTGCCGGGCCGCATAAAAGACACCCTCGCCCCCCAGATCATTGAATCGCCCCGGCTGAAACGCCGCCAGCGGCGATTTCTGCTGCTGCGCCATCAGCAGCAGCCGCGACTGCTGTTGACTCCATGGGGCCAGCCAGGTACTGATCGCGCCTGCCAGCAGCATCAGCGGCACGGCAAACTTGAACACCTGCCTGCGGAAGTAGCCCGGCGGCACACCGCAGCTGGCCAGCACCACCATCTCCTGATCCTGATAGAGGCGACCGAATGTCAGCTGGCTGGCCAGCAGCACCACCAGCGGCAGTACCACTTCCAGCGCCGGCGGGATTTTCAACAGCAGCAGCTTGCCCACCAGAGCAGGCGCAATGCGGCCTTGTGCCGCCAGCGCCAGCAGCTCGCTCACCTGCGTGCCAAAGGTGATCAGCAACAGTACCAGCAGTACCGCGGCAAAGGTCTGCCACAGCTCGCCGGCCAGATATCGGTCAAGGATGCGCAATGGGAAAGGTCCGCTGTTTATAATGAAAGCAATTATACGGTACCGCCGCATTGCCCCCGGCCTCTCCTGAACGGCTGGCATGGGGACGGAAAAGGCGCAGCGCCTGTCATGGACGTGCCTGTCTTTCCCTACCCTGTTGCAGCGCTGTGCGGCGACACCTCAAATCACTTCAAGGAGTACATCTCGATGAAAGCCATCCGATTCCATTTCGAAGCCCACGCCGACTATTTCGATACGCTGGTTCTGCCGGTATTTGAAGAGGGTGACAATACTCTCACGGAGCGCTACGGTCTGGATGAACTGCTGACTGGCCTGCTGGCAGACGGCGATTTCGAACCCAAGATTGGCAAGACACGCCTGCTGCTGGATGTGGAAGGGCTGGACTGTCAGCGCCTGCTGTTGGTAGGCATGGGCAAGCATGCGGCCCTGACCCCGAAAAAATATCAGGACAGCATTCGCGCCACCGCCAATGCGCTGGATCACAGCGGTGCCCGCTGTGCGCTCAATGCACTGGTCAATGTCGCCCCTGAAGGCCAGGATAGCGATTGGGCGCTGTATCAGAACACCCTGCACCTGCAACGCAGCTTCTACGATTACGAACACGAAAGCCGCGGCGACCGCCCGCAGCGCGACCCGAAACTGGACTGCATCGTCTATCCAGTCGAAGCCAGCGAAGACGCCGAACAGACTGTCAAGGCGGCCCAGGCCACGGCACTGGGCATGGCACTGACCCATGAGCTGGCCAACATGCCGCCCAACTTCTGTACCCCGGGCTTTCTGGCGGATACCGCCCGATTGCTGGCCGATGAATACGGTTTCGAGGTCAATGTGCTGGAACGGGAAGACATGGAACGCCTCGGCATGGGCGCACTGCTGGCGGTCGCCCGCGGCAGCGAAGCACCGCCCAAGCTCATTACCCTGAGCTACAGGGGGGCTGGCGATGCCGCTCCCATCGCGCTGGTGGGCAAGGGCGTCACCTTCGATTCCGGCGGCATCAGCCTCAAACCGGGTGCCGGCATGGACGAGATGAAATATGACATGAGCGGCGCTGCCGCCGTGCTGGGCACCTTCAAGGCGCTGGGCGAGCTCAAACCCGCCATCAACGTGGTGGGCGTCATCCCTGCCACCGAAAACATGCCCTCGGGCAAGGCGGCGCGCCCCGGCGACGTTATCCGCAGCCTCTCCGGCAAGACCATCGAGATCCTCAACACCGATGCGGAAGGTCGCCTGATCCTGTGCGATGCCCTCACCTATGCACAGCGCACCTTCAAGCCTGCCAAGGTGGTGGATCTGGCGACACTGACCGGCGCCTGTATCATTGCCTTGGGCCACCACATCAGCGGGCTGATGAGCAACGACGACGCACTGGCCGACACGCTGCAGCGGAGCGGCGACTGGACCTACGACCGCCTGTGGCGTCTGCCGCTGAGCGAAGAATACGACGAACAGCTCAAGTCCAACTTCGCCGACATGGCCAATATCGGCGGACGCCCCGCCGGTACCATTACCGCCGGTCAGTTCCTCGCCCGCTTTATCGAAGACGACCGCCCGTGGGCGCATCTGGACATCGCCGGTACCGCCTGGGTGAGCGGCGACAAGAAGGGGGCCACCGGCCGCCCCGTGCCAACCCTGGTGCAATGGCTGCTGCAGGAAGCCGGTCAGTAAATCATGCCGGTGTGGCTGCCTGACGCGAATCAGCGTGGCGTGGTCTTCCATGTGCTGCAGACGGAAGCACCTCGCTTCCGCCTGCAGCACCTCATCCGCCTGCTGGAAGGCCTGCAGGCAACAGGCCGCCAGTGCGATCTGCGCCTGCCGTCCAAACAGGCCGTGCACACACTGGATCGGAAGCTGTGGCAGTACCGGGCTGATGCCTTTCTGCCCCATGCACCGGGTCAGGAGGCCCCCGCAGCGCCCATCCGGCTGTGGGCCGAAGAGGGACCCACCACGGGCGAGCTGCTCATTAATTTGCATCCGCAGTTGCCACCCCACTTCAAAGGCTTTAAGCTCACCCTTGAACTGCTCGATCAATCACCGGAGCTGATCGAGCGGGGGCGGGAACGCTACCGCACCTACAGGAAAGTGCACGCCGTCACTCCGGACGTGCTCAAGCTCACAGAGGAGATGCTGGGCCCATGATGGACATTACCGATCTGCTCACTTTCTGCGTGCAGCAGGGGGCTTCCGACCTGCACATTTCTGCCGGCGAGCCGCCCATGATCCGCAAGAATGGCGATATTCTCAAGGTGGAGATGCCACCGCTGAAAAAGGAAGAGGCCCGTGCGCTGCTGTATGACATCATGAACGATGCACAGCGGCGGGAATTTGAAGAACACCGGGAGCTGGACTTTTCCTTTAATGTTCCCAAGGTAGCCCGATTCCGCGCCAATATCTTCTATCAGAACCGTGGGCACGCCGGTGTGTTCCGCGTCATACCGGAAAAGGTGCTCTCGCTGGAAGAACTGGGCGCACCACCAATCCTCGCCAAAATCGCCCAGAATCCCCGCGGCCTGGTTGTCGTTACCGGTCCGACCGGCTCCGGGAAATCCACGACCCTGGCAGCCATGGTAGAACTGCTCAACCAGACACGCCCGCTTCATATTCTGACCATCGAAGACCCCATCGAGTTCGTCTATACCCCCAAGCGCAGCAGCATCAACCAGCGTGAGGTGCACCGCGACACGCTCAGTTACGCCAATGCCCTGCGCAGTGCACTGCGGGAAGACCCGGACGTCATCCTCATTGGCGAAATGCGCGATCTGGAAACCATTCGCCTCGCCCTGACGGCAGCCGAAACTGGCCATCTCGTCTTCGCCACACTCCATACCAACTCTGCTGCCAAAACCGCCGACCGCATTGTCGATGCCTTTCCCGGCAACGAGAAGCCTTTGATCCGTACCATGCTGGCCGAATCCCTGCAGGGGGTCATCGCGCAGACCCTGCTCAAGCGTGCCGACGGCAAGGGACGTGTGGCGGCCTTTGAGATCATGGTGGGCATTCCCGCGGTACGCAACCTGATCCGCGAAGACAAGATCGCCCAGCTCCACTCCGTCATCGAAACCCACAGTCAGGTCGGCATGCAGACGCTGGACCAGTCCCTGCTCGACCTGGTCAAGCGTGGTCTGGTCCGTGCGGAAGATGCTGCCGCAAAAGCCAACGATCCTTCCCTGTTCACGGTCTGACACGCCATGAGTGACGACAACGCCATTGACTACAAGAAAATTCTGGAAGATCTGCTGCTGATTCTGCTCGAACAGGGCGGCTCCGATCTGTACATCGAAGCCGGCAGCCCCGTGGCCATGCGCAAGGATGGCGTGCTGCACTATATTTCCGAGGACAAGGTGGATCCGGAAACGGCCAGAGCACTCACCTATGCCACCATGCTGCCGCACCAGAAAGAGGAGTTTGACGAAACGTTCGAGCTCAATTTTGCCCATGCCATCCCTGGCCGCGCCCGCTTTCGTCTCAATGCCTTCATCCAGCGAGGCACCCCGGCGCTGGTGGCACGCACCATAAAAAGCGATATTCCCGCCCTGGAAACCCTGGGCCTGCCGCCGGTTCTGAAAAAACTCATTCTGGAAAAACAGGGGCTGATCCTTTTTGTTGGGGGAACGGGGACGGGGAAATCCACCTCCCTGGCCAGCCTGATTGACTACCGCAACACCAACACCGCCTCACATATCATCACCATCGAGGATCCCATCGAATTCGTTCACCGGCACAAGAAATCCATCGTCACCCAGCGGGAAGTGGGCATGGACACGCTCTCCTATGAAATGGCACTGAAAAACACCCTGCGCCAGGCGCCGGACGTGATCATGATCGGAGAAATTCGCGATCGTGAGAACATGGAACATGCGGTCACCTTTGCTGAAACCGGCCACCTGTGCGTCTCCACCTTGCACGCCAATAACGCCTATCAGGCGCTGGACCGCATTATCAATTTCTTCCCTGAAGAACGTCGTCCTCAACTGTTAATGGACCTCTCCTACAACCTCAAGGCGGTCATCTCCCAGCGCCTCATCCCCAAAGTCGGCGGTGGCCGCGTCGCCGCCGTGGAAATTCTCATCCGCACGCCGCGGGTGGCAGACCTCATTTTCAAGGGTGAACTGACCACACTCAAACAGACCATGGAGCAGAGCCGCGAAGAAGGCATGCAGACCTTTGACCAGCATATTTTTGAACTGTTCGACCAAGGCCTGATCAGTTACGAAGACGCCCTACGCTTTGCCGACTCACCCAATGATGTCCGCCTGCAGATCAAGCTGAGCGGCAAACTCCCGCCGGGCATGGAAGGCGATACCCTGCTCGGTTAGGGGTTTCTCACCCTTTAAACTCGGCCATTGCCCCCTATTCTTATGGTAAGGTGCCAATAAACAGCCAAGCAAAGGAGCATATGATGAAAAAAACCTGGATTGTCGTTGCAGACAGCAGCCGCGCCCGCCTGTTCACCGCAGAAACCCCCACCTCCGGCCTGCAGGAGCTGGAAGACCTGCAGCACATTCAGGCGCGCCTGCATGATCAGGAACTGACCACCGACCTGCCTGGCAAGCACGGCAATGATGCCGGCATGGGTGCGCACGGCTACGAACCTAAGGTCACCCCCACCGAAGAAGAAGCCATCCGCTTCGCCAAAGAACTGGCGCAGGAACTCTACAAGGCCTTTCACGAACACAAGTATGAACAGCTGATTCTGGTGGCCGCCCCCAGGTTCCTCGGTCACCTGCGCAATGCACTGGACAAGAACGTGAAAAAAGTCATTTCTTTTGAGCTG
Organism: uncultured Piscirickettsiaceae bacterium; assembly: GCA_964471975.1. Lineage (GTDB taxonomy): Bacteria > Pseudomonadota > Gammaproteobacteria > Thiomicrospirales > Thiomicrospiraceae > Sulfurivirga. Next base: position 80,465 of record CAYYIL010000005.1, read on the forward strand.
GCCAAGGACCTTACCAGCGAAAAGCCGGAAGAGATCCGCAAGCACCTGCCCGAATACCTGCCGCAACTGTAAAAGGACAGTTTCAGACGTGCAAAAGCCCGCAGCTGCGGGCTTTTTTGTGGCCGCGAAAAAATGCGCCGCTGAAAAAGTCGGGGACCCCCCTCTACAGCACGCTCACCGCCTTGATCACGGCCCAGACAGCTTCATCCTCCTTCAATGCCAAGGACTGCAGTGAACGGGCCGTCACCTGCGCCAGCAACGTCTGGCCGTCGGCCAGCGCCAGCGTCACCAGCTGCTGATGGTCCCTGCGCTCCCCCAGCGACACCACCCGCACCGGCAGCTGATTCAGCGCCGATGTCCCTGCCAGCGGTGCCCGACTCAGGGTCACACTGGATGCCGGCACGCGCAGACGCACCTGCTGCCCCGCCGGTGCCTCCAGTGCATGGGCGAACAGCGTGTGCGCCCCCACGTGGATCTGCGAGAGACCAAAGGCATCGCAGGGCACCGAGACCGTGCCGGTCAGCAGCGCCACCGGCGCATCTTCGCGGAACAGGGGCGTGCCCGGCTGGCGGATCACCGTCTCCAGCGGCTGCGGCGCCTGCAGACATCCGGCGTCCATAAACGCCACCCGATCCCCCAGCCGCTCCACCTCTTCCACCGAGTGGGTCACCCAGAGCATGGGCAGCTGCAGATCACCCTTCAGGCTTTCCAGCAGGGCGAGAATCTCGGCCCGTGCCGATGCATCCAGCGCACTCAGCGGCTCGTCCAGCAGCAGCCACGCCGGCCGTGCCAACAGTCCGCGTGCCAGCGCCACCCGCTGACGCTGCCCGCCGGAAAGCTGAGCAGGACGACGATTGAGCCAGGGCGCAATGCCCAGCCCCTCTACGACAGCATCCCACGCAATGGGGGTGACGCCGTGCCCGTGTTGCCAGGCAAACCGCAGGTTGTCTTCCACGCTCATGTGCTCGAACAGGCGGCCATCCTGAAACACCACGCTCAACGGCCGCCTATGCGGCGGCACAAAGCAACGGCGGGCACTCTCCTGCCAGCAGGTGCCGCCATGGTGCACCTGCCCCTGTGCCCGCAGCAGCCCTGCCAGCGCCATCAGCAGGGTGGACTTGCCACTGCCGGAGGGGCCGAACAGCATGGTCACGCCCGTGTCCGGCAGCGTGGCCGCAGCCTCCAGCACAAAGTCACCGCGCCGATACGCCAGTTGGAAGCGCAGCTCAGCCATCGAGGCGGCCCCAGCTGCGGTTGAGGCGATAGACCAGCGCCAGTACGCTGAAGGAGAAAATCAGCAGCACGGCAGACAGCAGGTGCGCCTGCGTGTGTTCCATGTTTTCCACGTGGTCATAGATGGCGATACTGGCCACCTGGGTCACGCCCGGAATGTTCCCGCCCACCATCAGCACCACGCCAAACTCGCCCACCGTATGGGCAAACGCCAGCGTTGCCGCCACTAGAAAACCATGGCGACTGAGCGGCACCAGCACCTTCCAGAAACGTGTCCACGGCCCCGCCCCCAGCACGGCGGCCGCCTGCAGCGGCTTCTCCCCCACCTGCTCAAAGGCATGCATCAGCGGCTGCACCGCAAATGGCAGGGAGTAGAGCACCGAGGCCACCACCACGCCTGCAAAGCTGAACGGCAGCGTTTTATCCGGAAACAGCGCTGCATAGAGCTGGCCGATGGGGCTGTCAGGCGCCAGGGCAATCAGCAGATAGAACCCCAGCACCGTGGGCGGCAGCACCAATGGCAGGGCGATCAATGCCTCAAACAGAAAGCGCCAGCGGCTCCTGCTGAACGCCAGCCACAACGCCAGTGGCGTGCCCACGATCAGCAGAATGGCCGTGCTCAGCGCCGCCACCTTGAAGGTCAGCCACAAAGGCATCCAGTCAATGGTCATCACAGCGGCAGCCGATAGCCGGCATGGGCAATGACGGCCCGCGCGGCGGAATCATGCAGCACGAAGTCGAGAAAGCGGCGCGCATCCGATACATGCGGGCGCCCCCTGATCACCACCGCCTGCTGCACGATGGGATCGTACAGCTCGGCATCCACTACCCAACGGTGGGTGTCGTCATCCAGATGAGCCTGAATCAACTGACTGCGGGCGGCAAAGCCCAGCTGCGCATTGCCGGTGCGCACGAACTGAAACGCCTGCCCCACATTTTCGCCTCGCACCAGCTTCGGCTGCACGCGCGACCACAGCCCCAGCTTCTGCAGCACCTGCTGGGCCGCACGGCCATAGGGGGCCGTTTTCGGATTCGCCAGCGCCAGACGGCGGAAATCGCCCGCTTTCAGACGTGCCATCGGGTCGCTCTCGCTGCTGCGCTGCCACAGCACCAGCTCGCCCAGTGCATAGGTGGCGGGCTTCTCGGCGCGGCCGGCGGCATACAGCCGCTGGGGCCGCTGGTCATCCGCAGCGAAAAAGAGGTCGAACGGTGCGCCATGCAGGATCTGGGTGTACAGCTTGCCGGTAGACGCGCTGGCAATGCGCACTGGCTGATCGGGATGACGCTGCTGCCACAGCTGCACCAGCTGCTGCATGGGCGCGACAAAATTGGATGCCACCGCCACCGTCAGGGATTCGGCCCGGGCGACAACAGCAATGCTCCACAGCAAGAACAGCAATAAAGGAAAGAGCAATCGGCGCATGACGTTATGTCCGCTCGGAAATAACGCTTATCTTACTGAATGCCCTCTATGGACACAACGATCATGGACGCTGAGGCGAGACAAACGCTTGGGGCAGAAAGCCCGACAACGCTTCCAGCCGCTGGTTTCGTTCCCATTCACTATGCGCCACCACATTGATATGTCCCAGCTTGCGTCCCGGCCGTTCGGTCTTGTCATAGAGGTGCACGTGCACGCCGGGCAGGCGCAAGGCGTCCTCGATGGGGCCGGTCTGGCCAATGATATTCACCATGGCGCACCAGCTGGCGAGCGGCTGCGTGCTGCCCAGCGGCAGGCCGGTGATGGCACGGATATGGTTTTCAAACTGCGACGTCTGCGCACCCTCGATGGTCCAGTGGCCGGAGTTGTGCACCCGCGGCGCCATCTCATTGGCCACCAGCCCCGTGTCGGTTTCAAACAGCTCCAGCGTCAGCACCCCCACATGGTTCAGCCGCGTCATCAACCTGCGCATGGCGTCCTGCGCCGCATGCTGAATGGCTGGATCGATCGCTTCGGCCGGCGCCAGCGTCAGCCGCAGAATGCCCTCGTGATGATGGTTTTCCACCAGCGGATAGAACACCATATTGCCGTCCCTGCCGCGCACCGCAATAATGGACAGCTCGCGGCGAAAGGCTACAAACCCTTCCAGAATCGCCTCGCGTTCGCCAATCGCCTGCCACGCCGCTTCTGCATCGGTCGGAGAGTGCAGGCGAAACTGCCCCTTGCCGTCATAGCCTTCCGTGGTGGTCTTGAGGATGCTGGGCGTGCCAATCATCTCGACCGCCCGTTGCAGCGCCTCCAAACTGTCCACCACTTCAAACGGCGCGGTGGGAATGCCCAGCTCGCGAAATAACCCCTTCTCGCGGCCGCGGTGCTGGCTGTAGTAGAGCGAATCCGGCCCCGGATAGACCGGCACCCCGGCCGCCTCGATGCGGCGCACCACCTCCAGATCGGTATTCTCGCTTTCGTAGGTGACGATCTCGGCCCAGTCGATCAGCGCGTCCAGCGAATCGGTCTCATCCTCATGGGTAAACATGTGCCCCAGCAGCGCCGAGGGCTCATCCTTCGAAAAGCCGTAGAAGCCGAACTTCTGGCCCAGCGGATAGCCCGCCATGGCCAGCATGCGCCCCAGCTGGCCGGCGCCGAGAATACCGATATTGTGGGTAATGGGGGTCATGGCATCTCCTCAAAGAAAAAACGCCGCAAGGCGGCGTTCGGACTGTCTGTTCAGCCATCCACCCGCGGGTCCGGGCAGGCCAGCACCGCCTCGGTCTGCGCCTGCCGCCAGGCACGCAGCCGCTCGCGCACCGCATCGTCTTCATTGGCCACGATCTGTGCCGCGAGAATGCCGGCGTTCTTGGCCCCCGCCTCCCCGATGGCCAGCGTCCCTACCGGCACGCCACCGGGCATCTGCACGATGGAAAGCAGTGAATCCTGCCCGTTCAACGCACGGGATTTCACCGGCACGCCCAGCACGGGCACCAGTGTCTTCGCCGCCACCATGCCCGGCAGGTGTGCCGCGCCACCGGCACCAGCGATAATCACTTTCAGGCCGCGCGGTTCCGCCTGCTCGGCGTATTCAAACATCAGATCCGGGGTGCGATGCGCCGATACCACGCGCACTTCGTAGGGTACGCCCAGCTCGTCCAGCATCTGCGCGGCGTGCTCCATGGTGGGCCAATCGGACTTTGAGCCCATGATAATGCCCACAAGGGGTTGATCACTCATGAAAGCGTCTCTTTTTCAGGGAAAGGGGCGGATTTTAGGCATTTTTCCAATAAAATCAAGTTTTTGCGCAGCGACGAAAATTGGGGCGCTGCAAAAAGTCGGGGACCCCCCTATTCCTTCCACTTGATGGAGCACCCCATGGACGGAATCTGTTCTTCCGGGCCGCGCCCGGTCTGCGCCACCTGCACCATGGCCTCAAACAGCTCGCGGCGGGCGCTTTCCGGTGCCGGTTCCTTGCGCGAGGCATCCAGCCGACCACGGTACTGCAGTTTCAAATCCCTGTTATAGCCGAAGAAATCCGGCGTGCACACGGCGCCGTATGCCTTGGCTACCTCTTGCGTTTCGTCATAAACATAGGGGAACGGAAAATCCATTTCGCGGGCAATGCGCTGCATGTTTTCAAACGAGTCCTCTTCATAAAGACTCGGGTCATTGGACATGATGGCGATGCTGTTGATGCCCCACTCGTCGCGCAGTTCGCGCGTGTCGCGGATCAGCCGCGGCAGAATCGCCTTCACATAGGGGCAGTGATTGCAGATGAACATCACCAGCAGACCGTTTTCGCCGCGGGCCTTTTCCAGTGTCCAGATTTCGCCATCCACGCCGGGCAGGGCAAAATCCACCGCCGGCTTGTCGAAGTCACACACGGGTGTCGTCAGACTGACCATCATGCCTCCCGTTGTTCAGTGTTCTGCTCGGCTCCAGTGTCTGCTTCACAGGCCTGTGCCCGCAGCACCGCATAAAACAGGCCGAAATAGGCTGTAAACAGCCCCAGCAGCACGGCCTTGACCGGACTGCCACCTCTGTCAGCATCCATGCAGGCCCACAGATGCAGCTGCGCCGCTATCAGAATGGCGCGTTGAAGCATCAGCAGCACGATGCTGAGGATGAACAGCCCCATCAATACCGCTTTTGGATAGTCCAGATCGTGGCCAAAACGCAGCCAGTCAAAGACCACCGCACCAACCCAGCCGCCAATAAGCATAATACCGAGCACCACTAGTGCCCGCCCGCCCAGATTGCCCAGTACCCGGCGGGGATACTTCACCACACGCACAAACCAGAGCCCGAGCCCTGCCACAACCAAAATCAGCATAACCGGCCCCATAGTGATGGTCAGCATCACGCCCGCTGCAGTAATCAACATGGCGCTCCAGAACAGGCCATCCAGTGGCTGACGCCCCGGCGATAGCAGCGCCCGCAAGCCCTTGTGGCGCGCCACAAGAATAATACTGACCACCCCCAGCAGAAGATTAAGCCCAGACAGCAACCAAAGCTCTTGCACTTTTTCCCTCCTCTTTTTAAGTTAAGTCCTGCAAAAAATAACCCGCCAGCGGCGGGTTATCAAGCGGGAAACCTGCAAAGCTATTTCGCTTCGCCCCACAGGTGCCCGGTGAGGCGCTTGCGGATGCTTTCCAGCAGGTAGAACAGCACCGGCCCGCAGGCATTTATGCTGTCAGCCACTTTTCAATGTCCGCCTGCGAAGGAATGCCCCCGGCATGCACCACCTGACCATCCACCACCACACCCGGTGTGGACATGACGCCATAGCTCATGATCTGGGCGATGTCTTCCACCTTTTCGATATTCACTTCCACGCCCAGACGCTTGGCGGCCTCTTCAATCAGCTTGGCGGTGGTCTGGCAATTGGCACACCCTGAACCCAGGACCTTGATCTCTTTCATGTCTTTTCTCCCATGTTAAAACCTGAAACGAAAGGGCCTGTCATCCCCGCTCATGGTTTCGGCGTCAAGTGGCTGTACGGCTTGCAGCGGGCGCGGCAGAACTCGCTACGCTCAAACAGCTGCCGCGCTCGCTCCGCTGCTGACGCCAACAGCCACTAAAACGCCTTCACAAATCGCGTGTCTGACAGCCCTTTCTCTTTCTTATGAACTCAAAATGAACTCAAACTTTCAGCCACAGCAGCCTTTCGGGCTGGTGGTATCGTCCTCATCACTGCCGCAACAACTGCTCTCTGAAGGTGTTGAGTCACCACAGCAACTGCTTGCTTCACTTTCCTCGCCATTGCAGCAGCTTTCACTCTCAGCCGTACTGGGGGCGCAGCAACTGCTGTCATCCTCGCAGTCGCACGGGGCAGACTTTTCAATGTCCAACTGGCTAATGCCGTCGATCAATGCTTGGGGACCCGCCTTGAACAGCGCCACCGTATTGGCATGGGCCTGATCGCGGATTTTGGCTGCAATCTCCACCGCCTGATCGATCTGATGCTGGGGCACACCGGCCTCCAAGAGTTCCTTTTCCAGCAGCCACGCCTGCTTGAGGCATTTGCTGGCAATGGCGGCACCCAGCGCCACCAGATTCTGAATGTTCTTGTGCAGTGAAGGTTGGTTCATGGTTTCTCTCCTTGTTTAGAAACTTGCCGCTTCCACCTGCATATAGGTGCGGCTCAGGTTCTTCGGATGCCAGCTATCATAGTGTTTCAGGTGCTTGAATTCCGGCCAGTTGCGGTTGGCATTCACGTAATCTTCCAGCTCCACCATGTCGTCAATGGCCTGTTTGGCAGTTTTGACCAGCTTGTCCAGATAGTTGCCGGTGTCCTGACGGCAGCGTTTCCAGTCAGACACACGCCCATGGCCAGGCACAATGGCTACAGCATTGGCATAGGCCTTTTCGGCCTTGTGAAAGGCCGGCTGCCAGGTGAGCACTTTGGACCACGGGTGGATGCCCAGCATGCGATCCACATAGATCATGTCGCCGGAAAACAGCACCTTGTACCTGGCAACCCAGACGGTGGCATCGCCGGGAAAGTGGGCGTCGCCAAAAGTGCGCAGCACAAAGGTCTCCCCGCCAATGGCCACCTTGCCTTCGGGTGCCGGCAGAGGCTTGGGCGCGGTATAGGCTTTCTGCACCTTGAAGACATCACCATAGTCGCGGATATGCCTGATTTCCTGCTCCACCATCTTTTTCTGTGTGGTCACCGTGCTGCTGAGGGCATAAACGGGAATGTTCTTGTCGGCAAAATAGCCATTACCCAGCCAGCGGTGATCCTGACTGCCGGTATTGATCACGGCAATCACCGGTTTATGCAGCTGTTCGCGGATACTGGCTTCCAATGCTCGAGCACTGGCAATGGAGGGGCCAGAGTCGATTAGCACCACGCCCTTTTTGGTGACGACGGCACCGAAGTTGGCATTCAGGCCAAGGTTCTTTTCCGAACGATCGCCCATTGGGCCCACGTAGGCATACACAGGCCCCGCCAAGTTCTGCCACTGAATGTTCGCAGCCTGCGCCAGCCAGGGCAGCACGGACAAAGCAAGACTCAACAGAATTTTTTTCATGTCATCACACCGGGATCAGATTGAAAAGATAACCCACAATGGTAAAGCTAATGCCCAGAATCACCACAAAACTGGCAATGGCCGGCATCTTGATCACCTTGCGCAGGATCAGCATTTCCGGCAGCGACAGCGCAGCGATGCTCATCATCAGCGCCAGCGTAGTGCCCAGCGGCACGCCCTTGGTGAGCAGGGCCTCCACCACCGGCACCACGCCAGTGGCATTGGAATAGAGCGGAATGCCCAGCAGTACCGCCGCTGGCACGGACCACCAGTTGTCTGCACTCAGGTGTTCAGCCACCCAGCTTTGCGGTACATAGCCGTGGAAGATGGCGCCCACGGCGACTCCGATGACCACCCATTTCCAGATGCGCCCGACGATCTCCTTGACCTCTTTCACGGCAAAATCATGGCGCCCCTTGAGGCTGGTGTCCATCTGCAGGGCGGGGGTCTGCCCCATGTGAATCTGCCACACATACTCTTCCACCCAACGCTCCGGCTTGAGCATCTGCATGACAATGCCGCCGATCCAGGCCACCACGACACCGGCCAGCACATACAGCGCCGCCACCTTCCAGCCCACAATGCCTGCCAGCAGCACCACCGCCACCTCATTGATCATGGGGCTGGCGATGAGGAAGGAAAAGGTCACGCCCAAGGGAATGCCCGCCTCCACGAAACCGATAAACAGCGGAATGGAGGAACAGGAACAGAACGGGGTAATTGCTCCCAAGGTAATCGCCAGAGTTCGCTGCAGCCATACCGGCTTGCCGCGCAGGTATTCGCGCACCCGTTCGGGTGAAACCATGGCACGCAGCATGCCCATCACATAGATGATCACCACCAGCAGGAAAAAGATCTTGGCGGTGTCCATGACAAAGAACTGCACCGCCTGCCCCAGATGGCTGGCCGGATCCAGCCCCAGCAGGGAATAGGCGAACCAGTCGCCCAAAGCCTGAAACATGCTTGCCTCCCGTTTTATAATGAATCCGTTGAAAGCATTATATGCATATATCCGAATATAATCAAATTGAAACCCATGAACACATCACTGCATAACGAAATCGACCTCTTCAAGGCACTGGGCGACCCGCTGCGACTGCGCATCATGGCGCTGCTGCTCAATGGCGAGCGCTGCGTGTGCGACCTGGTCAGCGTGCTGGAGGCCAATCAGAGCACCGTCTCCCGTCATCTGAGCACGCTACGCAAGGCGGGACTGGTAGAGGCGCGTCGTGAAGGCACCTGGATGCACTACAGCATCAGCTCCACGCTGCCCGACTGGGCGCAACCGCTGCTGAAAAGCATTCGGCTGCTGGCTGAAACCCATCCCGTGCTGAAAGCGGACGCCGGGCGTCTGAATGCTGCCGGCTGCAACCTTTCTCAATCGTAATGGCTGCATGCGCCTGACGCTGACGTCACCTGAAAAGTGGACATGTGCGCTTTACACTGTTAAATTTCATGACCTTATACAGGACAGGTCAAACGCCTGCCAAGGGGAACCTGACAGCCTATGAAACCCGACGAGAACACCCACACGCGCGTGCAACTGCCGACGCCCGACCTGATCCTTGACAGCGACATCTTCAAGTTGCTGCTGGATCAGACCGGCACGTACGTTTTCGTCAAGAACACCCTTGGGGAATATGTCTATGTCAATGCCCTGACCCAGCGGCTGTTCAATCGCGAGCTGGCGGACATCATCGGCCATGACGACAGCCACTTTTTTGATTTGAAAGTCTCGTCCGATATCCGGAAAAACGACCGGCGCGTACTGGAAAAAGGCGAAACGGTCATTGAGAGAGAGGTCAATATCATTCGCGAAACCGGCGAGCGGCGCATTTACCAGACCGTAAAACAGCCGGTGTATAACTGCGAGGGCAAAATCATTGGACTGCTGGGTGTCTCCACAGATATTACGGAGCTTTACACGCTCAAGGAAAAGCTGAAGCAGCTGGCGGTCACAGATACACTCACGCAGGCTCTCAATCGCCAGGCCTATAACGACAGCATTGAGCAGCACTTCGCGCTTTACGCTCGGGACGGGATTCCCTTCTCCGTAATTCTGTTCGATATTGATGACTTCAAGCAGATCAATGACACCTATGGCCATCACATAGGGGATGACGTCCTCAAACAGGTGGCCGAGCTAATTCGCTCACAGATCCGAAAAACTGACCGCCTGTTCCGAATCGGCGGCGAGGAGTTCATCATTCTGCTGCCCGATACATCACTTACCCAGGCTGCCGAGACCGCTGAAAAAATCAGACACAGCGCCGCAACCTCGCTGAAGACACCTGAGAACAAGCCCGTAACGCTGAGTATTGGGGTAACCGAAGTCAGCCCCCATGACGATGAAGACAGCCTATACAGGCGGGTCGATTCCCTCATGTACAAATCCAAGAAAACGGGTAAAAACACCGTCAGTTATTGAGCGGCACGCTCGCTTTCCGCCGCATTTGCTTCCAGCTGTTCAAACAGGGGCGCTTTCACCTGATTGCGCGCCGAATCTTCATCGACATGCAAGATCGCATAGCCATTGCCCGACTGAGCCTTGGCCTGTTTTTTCGCCTGGGTCATGAGCGAGGCCAACATCTGCTGATGGGTCACGGTTGCCCAGTAGCCTTGACAGCAATCTGATTCATCAGCATGTCCTACCCCTTGTCCATGGCAACTATTACGTGCCTGTCACAGAACTTTCATATCGTTCCGACAGCCTCTGAATACAATCCC
>CAYYIL010000006.1:0-80345 GCA_964471975.1 uncultured Piscirickettsiaceae bacterium
AACCGGACAAATCACGTGCTACAAGTCCGGACAGTTTATTTGCTCCTAACAATTTTTTGTAAATTTTATATAAAAATATTTAATCAACGGCTATAATTAAATTTCAAATCCAAAATACCTCGCATGCTCAATACCTCCTCCCTACGCTCCCAATTGCAAGACTGTCTGCACCGCTTATACCTGCTGCGACACGTTTACGCAGTCTTTATTGTCCTGTTGGTCGCCAATGCGGCGGTTGCCTGGCATACCTACGACACCGAAGTGTCTCTTCTGAAGCACGAGCACAAACACTTGGCAACGCTGCTTGTCGAACAGGCCAGCGGTGAAGTCGATACGGCGCTTTCCAACCAACGACGCCTTCTGAACGCCTTTGTAAGCGACCATTTGTCCATTCTGGAAGGGATTATTTCCCAACGTAACGAAACACACCTGCTCGAGGTGCAACAAGCACTACAGCACTATCTGAACGGTCTGCTCGCCTTGAATGTGCTCGACCCGGAAGGAGAGTTCCGCTTCATGGCACGCGCTTTTGAAGGCATTGTAGATGACCAGTGTCTGCGCGATGCCAGAGCCATCAAGCATGGTGAATTGCCCCGCATTCAAATCCACCCCAATCCGAATCAATACCACTACGATCAGATCGTTGCCCTACCGCCGCCCTTGCAGCAATATCATTTATTCGCCGCCTTCTCCCCGCAACCGCTTGTCAAGGCCTTTGCAGCACAAAATATTCCGGGGCATCAGCTCCAAGTCGTCATCCTGCAGCAGGACGGCGCCCTGATCGAATTTTCAGCGCAAGGGGGTCGTCACACCCTGCTGAAAAAAGGGCTGCCCACCCGGCTGACTGCAGCGGATCTTGAGCGCGCACTGGCCATAAAGGCCATTCCCGGCACAGCCTGGCACGTGGTTGACCTGCCTGCCCCAACCCTTTTCAGCCATTTTGAAGAACAGACCCTGAAACAGACGCTCTGGCTGTTCGGCTTTATGACAGCCGTATGCTGTTCTTCTTTTTCCTGTTGCGCCACCACACCCTGACCATCGAGCGGCAAAAGGCCAAATTGGCAGCTCAGGCGTCCACCGATGGCTTGACGGGACTGGCCAACCGCCGTGCATTCGATGCGGCACTGGTCAGGGAATGGTATCGCGGTGCACGCAATCAGACGCCGCTGAGTCTGATCATGCTGGATATCGATTATTTCAAGCGCTGGAACGATACGCTGGGGCACCTCGCCGGGGACGACATCCTCAGAAGCCTCGCTGCCACTTGCGTCAGCAGGTCAAGCGCCAGACGGATCTGGTTGCACGCTATGGCGGCGAAGAACTGGCTGTCCTGCTGCCGGAAACGCCACACGACGACGCCTGCGCTCTGGCCGAACGTATCCGTCAAGCGGTGGAAGCGCTCGACAGGAAAAACGCCACAGTGCCAAATGATCACCTGACCGTCAGCCTCGGCGTGTGCACCTGCATCCCCGATCCGGATCTGCCGCCCGACCCCGCGCTGATCGCCTGTGCGGATAATGCCCTCTATCGCGCCAAACAAGGCGGGCGCAACCGGGTGGAATGCAATCACCCGCCCAAGTGCCAGCGTGCTGAGCAGACCAGCACTGCTCAATCCGAATAATGGATCCCGGCGCACGCCGCACGCCCTTGTGCGCGTGCGGCTGTTAAAATGCCCCTCCCACTGCATAAAAGCCGGAACACCATGTCAAACGCACAACTCATTCTGCTGGATAAACGCAATCAGCCCCTCAAGGACTACCTCGTCGCCGTAGCGGCCTCCGACGGCCTCACCCTGCGCGGGGTGGAAATCATGGCCTCACCCGCCAAGGGGGAAACCGCCCTGCTGAAGGGGCAGGTACTCATTCCACCGCTGGAAGCCTACGACTTCGACCTGAAAAAGCTGCTCGACGCCACGCTGGCCAGCATCCAGCTGGATGAAGACACCATTGTTTCGGTCGATCAGTTCATCGAGCGCGCCAGCGAGGATGACGCCGTGCGCGAGGCGCTGAAGCGCTCCCTGCCCAGGCTGCGTCAGGCGCTGGAAAAGCTGCTCAAGGAATTCGTCAACAATGAAGCGGTAGAACTGATCCGCCAGCGCCGCACCGATGCCCTCTACAAGCTCAAGCAGCTCAACGACGAGCTCAAGGGCAAGAGCATCGTCTGCATCGACATCGAAGCCACCGACGTTTCCACCAAACCGGAAGCCGACATTATTCAGGTCTCCATCTGCGACGCCGATGGCAACGAGGTGCTCAACCAGCTGATCAATCCCGGCTACGACATCCCGGAAAACGAAAAGCACAACATCACCACCGAAATGGTGGCCGATGCCCCGTACGCCACGCAGGCGTGGGACGCCATCCACAGCGTCCTGCTGAACGCCGACATCGTGCTCGCCTACAGCACGGAGAGCGACTTCGCCTATCTGGAAAACACCGCCAGCAAGAAGCAGCTGCCGTTCGAGCTGGACTACAGCACCTGGCTGGATGTCGCCGAGCTGGCCCGCGACCTGATCGGCGCCATGCGCTGGCACTCCGAGCGCATGTATTGGTTCTTCAAAACCCCCAAGCTCACCGACGCCTATGAGAAAATCGTCGGCGAGCCGTTTCCCGGTGATGCCCACGATGCGCTGGACGATGCCCGCGCCACCATGACACTGTTCAAGGCCATGCTGGAAAAGGGCCGCGCCAGCGACGTGGCGCCCAAGCCGAAAAAAGAGAAGAAAAAGGCTGAGTCGGTCAGCAACAACCTGCTGGCCATGGCCTTTGCCCAGGCCAAACAGAAAGCGAAATCATGAGCTACAAGGATCGCGAAACCCTCTCGCCCGGCACCGAGCTGGATAGCGAAACCCTCATCGCCGACCTCAAGTGGGACGACAACGGGCTGGTGGCTGCCATCGCGCAGCAATACGACAGCAAGGACGTGCTCATGCTGGCGTGGATGAACGAAACCGCCCTGCGCGAAACGCTGCAAACGGGGCGTGTCTGCTACTGGTCCCGCTCCCGCGGCAAGTTGTGGCGCAAGGGCGAAGAGTCCGGACAGGTTCAGTTGCTCAAGGAAATCCGCATCGACTGCGACGGCGACGCTCTGCTGCTGCTGGTGGACCAGACCGGCCCCGCCTGCCACACCGGCCGCCGCAGCTGCTTCTATACGCGCCTCTACCCCGAACCGGCGCAGATCCTCACGGCCCCGCTGATCGACCCCAAATCCCTCTACAAGGGCCACTGACGGCCTGCGCACAGGGTTTTCTTCCAAAGGAGCAAAACCCGGCTTTGAAAAAGTCGGGGGCCCCCCCTCTGCAAATCGCCATCCAGCTACCCTTTGTCCGGTGTGAGCCGGGTTGGATGATCCAGATCCAAGGCAAGCGGTCGAAAAGCCTGTCCACCACATTTATGGGGCAGAGGACGCCCACATGATGGAATAGGGAGAAAAGCGACGCACAAACTAAACTGGGTCGCCCGGCATCCTGACCCCCAGGACGCACCAGAGGGGCCTGGAACGACACCCTGCGCCACGTTTTTAGGGCGGCAAAAATTGCGGCCTGAAAAAAGTCGGGGACCCCCCCCTACAGGCGGGTCAGTTTCCAGTACAGGGGCAGGCTGATCAGCAGCCAGCCTTCCAGCGCCAGCGGCGCGATGGACGCCAGCATGCGGGGCAACAGCGGCCAGTCGGGAAATACGGCCTGCGGATGCAGCACCACGTTGACCGCCAGCCAGCCGTACACCGCGGCGCCCAGCAGCACGCCCGGCAGCCACACGCGCATGCGCTTGCCCAGCCAGCCGGAGCACAGGGCGCAGATCCACAGCAGCACCGACAGCGCCATCATGGCCACCGCGCCAACCACGAGAAAATCGACCCAGCTCGGCTTGGGCTGATTCAGCCCATAGGCGAGGATTTCCGCGATCCACGGCAGTGTGCCTGCCCACGCCAGAAGACCCACCAGGGCAAACAGACGCAATTTGACCGGACTCATCCACTGCCTCCCAATCGATGCAGTACCTGCTCAACACTGATCGATGGCCAGTGATGCTGCCACGCCCACATCAGCAGCGCCAGCACACCCAGCATGACAATGCTCATGCCCCAGACCAATTGCCGATTGCTACGAAAGGCAGGCAGCGCCTCGACACGAACCCAGTGAAAAACCTCTGCACTCACGCGCTCGCCCAGTGCCAGCAGGACCGTGATGACAAACATGGCGCCGAACAGCAGCAGATAGGGTCGCGTGTATTTCTGCCAAGCAACGGACACCGCCACCTTGATCTCGTTCCAGACCAGGGCATATTCAAACCACGCCGCCACCAAGAGCACGACGGAAATGACCAGAATGCCCCAGAACAGCAGACGCCACAGTCGCGCCATCCAGCGGTAAACGAGATAATCGGGCGCCAGTAACAGCGCACGGCGCTCTTCCCGGTAGGCGAGCCAGGCCGACGCCAGCGCGAGAAACAAGGGTGCAAACGCCATCAGCGCCAGCCCCAGCACCATCAGCAGCAGCGTTGCCACCAGCGTGGCGAACACTGCCAGACCAAGATCAAAGCGCTTTTTTTCCGGCATGTCCTGCCCCCTGTGATTTAGTCCGTCCGAATGCCCGTCAGGACTTCTTTTTGCGAGCCGGTGCGCGACGCCCGCGCTTTTTCGGCGCAGGCGCCTCATCGAGGCGCCTCTGACACTCTTCCAGCGTCAGCGCCATGGGATCTTCCGTCTTGGCGATCTTGGCGTTCTTTTTGGTTTCCGTATCGGTGATATACGGCCCCCAGCGCCCTTTCAGAATCTTCACGTTGGTGCCCGGGAAACTGCGGATGATCTTGTCCGCCTGCGCGGCCAGATGGGCCTTGACCACATCCACCGCCTCCTCCAGCGTCATCGACAGGGGGTCGTAGCCCTTGAGCGGCGCATACTGCTTGGGCCCAAACTCCAGATAGGGCCCGAAGGGACCGCGTTTGGCGATCAGCCTGGCGCCCTTCTGCACGGCGAACACGGTTCCATCCGCCGCTTCGACGCTGAAGTCTTCGGGCATTTCGCCCAGTTCCCGCGGCAGCTTGAACAGCTCCAGCGCATCCTCGAGTGTCAGCGTATCCATTTTCTGGCCCGGGGAAAGACTGGCGAAAATCGGCTTTTCCTCGCCGTCTTCGCCGCCATCGCCCAGCTGTACATAGGGACCGAAGCGGCCGATCTTGACCATCACCGGCTTGCCGGTCTTGGGATCCGTGCCCAGCTGGCGCACCTGCCCCGCCTCCTCGCGGGAGACGTGCTCGGCGGCTTCCACTTCCGGATGGAACTTGGCGTAGAACTCGGACAGCATCTTGCGCCACGCCAGCTCGCCGGCGGCGATCTCGTCCAGTTCCTCCTCCACGTGGGCGGTGAACTGGTAATCCATGATGTCGGCAAAATGCTTCATGAGAAAATCGGTGACGATGCCGGCGATGTCGGTAGGGAACAGCTTGGCCTTCTCTGCACCGGTGGTTTCGGTGCGCGTTTCTGCCGCCACCGCGCCCTTTTCATCCACGCTCAGCACCCGATAGGCGCGCTCCACGCCTTCGCGATCCTCCTTGACCACGTAGCCGCGCTGCTGAATGGTGTCGATGGTGGGCGCGTAGGTGGACGGGCGGCCAATGCCCAGTTCCTCCAGCGTGCGCACCAGTGCCGCTTCGTTGTAGCGGGCCGGCCCACGGCTGAAACTCTGCCGTGCCGTCAGTGTGCCCAGCTTCAGCGCCTGTCCTTCGTGCATCTTCGGCAGCAGGCCGCTGTCTTCGTCGCTGCCGGGTATCTCATACACCTTCATGAAGCCGTCGAACACCACCACTTCGCCCTTGGCCTGCAGCGTTTCCGGCCGCTCGCTCAGGGCGATGTCCACTGTGGTGCGCTGCAGGCGTGCGTCGGCCATCTGCGAAGCCAGCGTGCGCTTGCGAATCAGGTCGTACAGGCGCTGTTCGTTGCGGTCTTGCGAGACCACCTTCGCACTCAGGTCGGTGGGGCGGATCGCCTCGTGCGCCTCCTGCGCATTGGCGCTCTTGCTCTTGTACTTGCGCACCTGCACATAGTCCTTGCCAAACTCGCGCTCGATCACCTCCGCGGCCTGCGCCAGCGCGATATCGGACAGGTTGACCGAGTCCGTTCGCATGTAGGTGATCTTGCCGGCCTCATAGAGCCGCTGCGCCAGCGTCATGGTCTGTTTCACGGAAAAGCCCAGCTTCTGCGACGCTTCCTGCTGCAGGGTGGAGGTGGTAAACGGCGGCCGCGGGCTGCGCTTGGCCGGCTTTTCCTCCACTTTTGCCACATTCATGCGACTGCGGGCCGCCGCCTCGAGAAAGGCGTGTGCCTCACTTTCCGTCTCAAAGGCCTTTGGCAGCTTCACAGGAACCATATCCACAGGCTGGCCGGCCTCATCCAGCAGCACCAGCTCGCCCTGAATGCGGAAGCTCACCTCCGGCTCAAACGCCTCGATTTCCCGCTCGCGCTCCACGATCAGACGCACGGCCACGGATTGCACACGCCCCGCCGACAGGCCGGTGCGAATCTTCTTCCACAGAATGGGCGACAGCTCAAAACCGACAATGCGGTCGAGAATACGGCGCGCCTGCTGCGCATCCACCAGGTTCATGTCGATGGTGCGAGGTGCCTCAATGGCCTGCGTAATCGCCGGCTTGGTGATTTCGTGGAAGACGATGCGCCTGGTAGAAGCCTTGTCCAGCCCAAGCGCCTCGGCCAGATGCCAGGCGATGGCCTCCCCTTCGCGGTCCTCATCCGTTGCCAGCCAGACGGTTTCCGCCCCCTTGGCCAGCTTCTTCAGCTCGTTGACCACCTTTTTCTTGTCCGGGCTGATCTCGTAATGGGGCTCAAAACCGTGCTCGATATCGATGCCCATGCCCTTTTTGGGCAGATCACGGATATGGCCGTAGCTGGAGCGGACGGTAAAGTCCTTGCCGAGGTATTTTTCAATGGTCTTCGCCTTCGCCGGCGACTCCACAATGACCAGGTTTTTCATGCGTGTCCTTTATAAATGGCTGTCGTGTCTTTTTAATAAGGTAGCCGAATTTTTAAAATCAGCGCACTCTTTTATACAGATTGCCCGGCAGCGCCTCGATCCAGCCCTCCAGCTCTAGCCCCAGCAGGGTGCTCTGCAATGTACTCACCGGCCACTTGGTCAACACGGCCAGCTCATCCAGACTGACGGGAGAAAAGTCCAGCTGCGAGAGCAACTGTCGCTGCTCGGCATCCGCTGGCAACGCCTGCGGCGCGCCTGGCGCTGACGTTTCCAGCGTCAACTCGGCCTGCAATACATTGCTGAGCCCTTCCAGCACCTCCTGCGGCGACTCCACCAGCGTCGCACCCTGCTTGATGAGGCGATGGCAGCCTTTCGCCATGGGGTTGTGAATGGAGCCAGGAATGGCAAACACTTCGCGCCCCTGCTGCATGGCCAGCCGGGCGGTAATCAGCGAACCACTCTGCTCGGCCGCCTCCACCACCAGCGTGCCTAGGCTCAGACCGCTGACAATGCGGTTGCGCCGCGGGAAGTTGCGCGCCAGCGGCCGCGTCCCCAGGGGAAACTCGGAGACGATCAGTCCCTTGGCGGCGATCTCGTGCGCCAGCGGCTTGTTGGCGGCCGGATAAATCCGGTCAATCCCGGTTCCCAGCACGGCAACGGTGCTGCCCACGCCATGCAGCGCGCCCCGATGTGCTGCTGCATCGATTCCGTGCGCCAGCCCGCTGGTAATGGTCAGTCCGGCCTCAGAGAGCGCCCGAGAAAATTCTTCTGCCGTGCGCAAGCCTTCACGGGTGGCATGTCGCCCACCCACAATGGCCAGCTGTGGCGACTGCAACAGCCCCACATCGCCAATGGCAAACAGCAGCGGCGGCGCATCCTCCAGTGCCTTCAGCTGAGACGGATAGGCATCGTCCTGCCAACGCAGCAGCGCATGCCCCGGCTTCTCCAGCCAGGCTGCAAGTGCCTCGGTTGACTGGTGTTCCCGGAAGCGGTGCGCCTGATTTTTGCTCAGTCCATACTGCACCAGCGTAGCCTGATCCAGCGTGAGCGCCTGCTCGAAATCGCCTGCCTGCTGGAGAATGGCCTGCACCTTCTGCAGGGGCAGATCCGCGTAGAGCACCTGTTGCCAGAATGTCAGTTCCGCTACCGTCACACCGCCTCCCAGCGCCTTCGATATAATGGGGCAATCAAACAAGTCAAGGAAAAGATAGCATGACCGCGTTGCCGATTCGACTCTATCCCGATGAAATTCTGCGCACCGAGTGCAAGCCGGTGGAGATGTCCGACCACATCGCCAACCTGATCGACGACATGCTCTACACCATGTACGAAGCACCGGGCATCGGGCTGGCAGCGCCGCAAGTCGGCGAAGACATCCGCGTGCTGGTGGCCGATGTGAGCGAGGACAAGTCCCAGCCCATCGCGCTGGTGAACCCGGAGATCGTGGACAGCGCCGGCGTCATCGACTACGAAGAAGGCTGCCTCTCCCTGCCCGGCGTCTATGCCAAGGTGCGCCGTCCCAGCAAGGTAAAGGTGCGCGGGCTGGATCGGGACGGCAAGCCGGTGGAGATCGAGGCGGAGGACCTGCTGGCGGTATGTCTGCAGCACGAGATCGATCACCTCAACGGCGTGCTGTTTATCGATCACCTCTCGGCGCTGAAGCGCAACCGCCTGATGCAGAAATACCGCAAGGAGATGAAGCAGCGGGGCGAAGCATGAGCAAACCGCTACGCGTTGTCTTTGCCGGCACGCCCGACTTTTCCGTGCCACCCCTGCAGGCATTGCTGGAGGCCGGCCATAATATCGTCGGCGTCTATACCCAACCGGACCGCCCTGCCGGGCGGGGCATGAAACTGCGCCCCAGCCCGGTCAAGGCGAAAGCCCTCGAGCATGAGCTGCCCGTATTTCAACCGCAGACGTTCAGAGATGCCGAGGCACAGGCACAACTGGCCGGCCTGCACCCGGACGTGATGGTGGTGGTGGCCTACGGCCTCATTCTGCCGCAGGCCGTGCTCGACATTCCCACCCACGGCTGCCTCAATATCCACGCCTCCCTGCTGCCGCGCTGGCGCGGTGCCGCGCCCATTCAGCGCGCTATCGAGGCTGGCGATGCGGAAACCGGCGTAACCATCATGCAGATGGATGCGGGCCTCGACACCGGCCCCATGCTGCTGAAAAAGCGCACCCCCATTCTCGAAGAGGATACCGCTCAGACCCTGCACGACCGCCTCGGCCAGCTGGGCGCAGACGCCATTGTAGAAGCGCTGGACAAGCTGGGACAGCTGGTACCCCAGCCGCAGGACGAAAGCCAGGCCACCTACGCCACCAAACTGCGCAAGGAAGAGGGTGCCATCGACTGGCAGCAGCCCGCCGCCGTCATCAAGCGCAAGATCCATGCTTTCAATCCTTGGCCCACGGCCTATACCACCTGGCAGGGCAAACCGCTGAAGTTGCTCACCGCTACCGCCCTGCCCGAACAGAGCGCCGCTGCGCCCGGCACCGTCACGGCGGTGCACCGCGACGGCATCGATATTGCCACTGGCGAGGGGACGTTGCGGGTACACACCCTGCAGCCGGCCGGCAAGCGCCCCATGGCGGCGGCTGACTTTGCCAACGGGCACGCACTGCTGGGCACCTGCCTGGGTGAGGCATGAGCGACGCCCGTCACCTCGCATGGGAAGGCCTGCAGGCCGTCATGATCGACGGTCGCTCACTCAGTGCGGTGCTGCCACCCCTGTTGCAACAATGTCCGCCGGCCGAACGCGCGCTGTTGCAGAACCTGCTCTATGGCGTACTGCGCTGGCTGGAAAGCCTGCGCGCGCTGTTGCGACCGCTGCTGCAGAAACCGCTGAAAAACAAGGATCGCGACATCGAGCTGCTGCTGCTCATGGGCCTCTATCAACTGCACTGCATGGACGCCATCCCTGCCCATGCCGCCGTAAACGAAAGCGTGCGTCTGCTGCCCAGAAAAAAGGTCTGGGCCCGCGGCCTTATCAACGGCGTGCTACGCAACTTTGCCCGCACGTCTCCCGATACCCGCGCTCACTGGCTGGCCTGCTGCAATCGCGCCCGCTACAGCCACCCCGACTGGCTGATCAAACGTCTTAAAACCGACTGGCCCGAGGCGTGGGAAACCATTCTCGAGGCCAACAATCAGAACCCGCCGCTCAGCCTGCGCATCAACCCACTGAAAACCGACCGCGACAGCTGGATGGCCCTGCCCGAGGTGGCGGCACAGAAACCTCTGCCTCACGCCCTGTCGCCCCAAGCAGTCATTCTGGAAACACCCTGCGACGTCACCCGCCTGCCCGGGTATGCCGAAGGCGCCTTCAGCGTGCAGGACGTGGCTGCCCAGCAAGCGGGCTTTCTGCTCGACCCCAAACCGGGGGAGCGCATTCTCGATGCCTGCTCCGCGCCGGGAGGCAAGACGACGCATCTGCTGGAACTGACGCGCGACGAAGCCCATGTACTGGCACTGGAAAAGGATCCGCAGCGCATTCCCCGGCTGCAGGAAAATCTGCAACGGCTCGGCCTGCACGCACAGGTGCGCCAGGGCGACGCGGCGAGGCCAGAGGACTGGTGGGACGGCGAACCCTTTGACAGGATCCTGCTGGATGCCCCCTGCTCCGCCACCGGCATCATCCGCCGCCACCCGGATATCAAATGGCACCGCACCCCGGCAGATATCGCGCAGCTGACCGCCACCCAGGCGGCCATCCTGCGCGCCCTGTGGCCGCTGCTGAAGCCGGGCGGCCAGCTGCTCTACAGCACCTGCTCGGTGCTGGCAGCAGAAAACCGCCAGCAGATCGAGGCCTTTCTGGCAGATACGCCCGATGCCCGCCTGCTGCCCATCGAGCGCCTGTCCGGGCACGGTGCGCACGGTGTGCAGCTTTTCCCCGGTGAGTCCGACATGGACGGGTTCTACTATGCGCTGCTCTCCAAGACGGGCTGACTGGCGCATCGTCCTCTTCGTGATGCTGACCAGCCTGGCAGGCATGGCCTTCGCCGCCGCAGACAACCCGCCCCGGGTTACCGTACTGTTTCTGCACCACTATGTGGAAGACGCTACCCTCAAGGCGGATCTGCGCCTGCGCCCCCACCTGTCGGCGGCCATGATCGACGCCCTGCACCACGCCATTCCCCTGCACTTCCAGACCGACCTGCGCCTGGTGGAACACACTCGACTCTCCGGCTTTATCCCTCTTCATCGCACCGCCGGCGCAGCCCATTTCGCCCTGCGGCTCGACTATCTGCCGGAAAAACGCCAGTGGCGGCTCATCAATTTCGACAGCGGGCGCGTGCGCCGCTATGATCTGCTGGAGGATGCCCTGGAAACCCTGGGCACCTATACGGGCATTCCGCTGGCACCGCTGCAGCAGCTCCACCCGGGCATTCACTACACGGTGGAGGCCCGGTTCCGTCTGCAGCGCAGTCGCCTGCCTGCACCGCTGTGGCTGAAAAGTCTCGGCGATGCGGCCTGGCAGCTGGACAGCGGCTGGTATCGAACTGACGTGGACCCACGCAAGCTATGGCAAAGATAGCCGGCTCTCTGTTTCGCCTGCTACGGCAGTATGGCGCCATCACGGCGGTATCCGTGCTGACACTGGTGGCGCTGATCATGCTCAGTCAGAGTCTGCAGCAGGCGGCCACCTTTGCCGAGAGCTACATGCTGCTGCTGATGATCGCCATCGGTGGTCTGGTGGTGCTGCTGGGCCTGCTGATGCGCACCGGCATCCGGCTGTGGCGCGGCGTGCGCACGCATCGGCCCGGCAGCCGCATCACCCTGCGTCTGGCCGCCCTGATTACCACCCTGGTGGGCGTGCCCATTCTGATCATCTACCTGTTCGCGCTGCAGTTCATTCTGCAGGGCATCGATGCCTGGTTCGACGTCAAGACCGAAACGGCGCTGAAGAATGCCACCGAGGTGGTGCAGCTCACCTTTGACAGCCGCAGCCGCAACCTGCTCAAGCTCGCGCGGGAAGGCAGCGTGTTGTTTCAGGATGAGCTGCAGACCACCCCTGCGGTGGCGCTGGAAAAATTGCGCGCCCTGCTGGATGCCGAAGAGGTCAGTCTCTACAGTGCCGACCGTCAGCTGATTGCCTTCAGCAGCGCCAGCGCTGACGTGAGCATCCTGCCTCAGCCCATCCCGGACAACCTGTTCCGGCAGGTGCGCAACGGCCACCCCTATGCCGCCCTGGAAGCCCGGGAAAAACCGACGCCCGGCCGGCTCTTCCGCATTGTACTGCCGGTCACGCTCGGCAACAGTCAGGCCCTGCTGCAGGCGATCGTTCCCGTGCCCGATCAGCTGGTGAAGCTGGCCGAGACCACGGAACAGGCCTACACCCAGTATCTGCAGCGCGCTTACCTGCGCGAGCCGCTCAAGACCGCCCTGACCCTGCTGCTGAGTCTGGTGGTGCTCATGGCGCTGCTGTCGGCACTGCTGTTCAGTATCCAGCTGGTGCAGAACTTCACTCGTCCCATTCGGGCCCTCACGCTGGGCACGCGTCAGGTGGCCGCCGGCAAGCTGGAGCCCCTGCGCGACGAGATGCCCGACAACGAGCTGGGTGAACTGTTGCGCTCCTTCAATGACATGGTGGAACAGATCAGGCGCGCGCGACGTACCGCGCGCATCAGCCACCAGCAGAGCGAACTGCAGAAAAGCTATCTGCAGACCATTATCAGCACCCTGTCCAGCGGCGTGCTCACCCTGGATGCATCCGGGCGGCTGCGCCTCTACAACGCCCAGGCGGAAGAGCTGCTCGGCGTGCAATTGAACCGCCTCGTGGGCACACGTCCCGGCCAGCGGCTGGATCAGCTGCAGCATGCCGGTTTTGCCGAGCTGTGGCATCATCTGGAACCACTGCTGGACAAGGCCGCCGGCCCGTGGCAGGTGCAGCTGGAATACCGCGACGGACCGCACAGCCGCACCCTGCTCATACACGGCGCGCCATTGGGGGGACAGGCCAGAGGCGGGCATGTGCTCGTCATCGACGACATCACCGATCTGATTCAGGCGCAGCGTAATGCTGCGTGGCACGAGGTGGCCCGCCGCCTCGCCCACGAGATCAAGAACCCGCTCACACCCATTCAGCTTTCCGCCGAACGGCTGGCATTCAAGCTCGCCCGCCACCTGCCCGAAAGCGAACGCAACCTGCTGGAGAAGCTGACCCAGACCATCGTCGAGCAGGTGCAGACCATGCAGGCACTGGTGGACGCCTTTACCGACTATGCCCGCGCACCGCGACCGGAGAAACAGCCGGTGGACGTCAATGCCCTGCTCGACAGCATGGCCCAGCTCTATCAACGCCCCGGCCTGTCGCTGACGCTCGACGCCGATCCCCGCTGCAGCAGCCTGCACGCCGACCCCAATCGCCTGCGCCAGCTGCTGCACAACCTCATCAAAAATGCCATCGAAGTACAGGAAAATCAGGACACGGCCACCGTCACCCTGTCCACCCGCTGTGCCGACGGTGCGGTGGTCATCAGCGTGTGCGACCGCGGGCCTGGTCTGCCGCCCGATGCGGCCGGCTGGATCTTTCAGCCCTATGCCACCGGCAAGCCCAAGGGTACCGGGCTGGGGCTGGCTATTGTCAAGAAAATCGTCGAGGAGCATAATGGAACGATTGAGCTGGCCAGCGGACCGGACGGCACCTGTTTCCATATTCACCTACCGGGTCAAACGCATACATGACATCACCGCGCGGGCACATTCTGGTCGTGGATGACGAGAAGGACATCCGCAGTCTCATGCAGGATATCCTCGAAGATGAAGGCTACGAGGTCACCACGGCAGCCAACGGTGTACAGGCGCGCGACGCCTGGCGCAAGGGCGCGCCCGACGTGGTCTTTCTCGACATCTGGATGCCTGACATCGACGGCATTACCCTGTTGCGGCAGATGAAGGAGGAGGGCCTGCTGGAACACTCCAACGTGGTGATGATTTCCGGGCATGGGACCATCGAAACCGCGGTGGAAGCCACCCGCCTGGGTGCCTGGGACTTTCTGGAAAAGCCGCTGTCGCTCAACAAGCTGCTGGTGGCCACCGAACGCGCCCTGAAGCACGTACGCCTGCACCGCGCCAGCCGTCAGTTCCGCGCCCAGCAGGACTGGGACAATCAACTGGTGGGCAAGAGCCGCGCCATGCAGCAGCTGCGCGCCGATGCAGAGCGCCTTGCCCGCTACACCATGCCGGTGCTGGTGCGCGGCGAACGCGGCAGCGGCCGCCACCAGTTTGCCCGCGCAGTGCATGCCCAGTCGCCCCGGGTCAACCGACCACTTTTAGTGCTGGACGCCCAGGCGCTGAACGCAGACCCGGAGCGCTGGTTTGGCCGCGAAGCCGGTCAGGATGTGCGTATTGGCGAGATCGAAAACGCCCGCGGCGGCAGTCTGATCATCAACGACATCGACCGCCTCGACGGCACCCTGCAAAGCACCCTGCTGGACATCATCCAGAACGGGCAGTTTCAGCGCATTGGCGGCGACAATCCGGTCAATTTGGACGTGCGCCTGTTTGCCCTCAGCGAGCAGCCGCTGGACGTCGCCGTCGAGTCGGGGCGCATGCTGCCGCAACTGGCACAGCGCCTGCAGCTGACGGAAATCGTCATGCCGCCGCTGCGGCAGCGGCTGGATGATCTGCCCGAGCTGATCGCCTATTTCACCGACCGACTGGCCCGTGAGCAGGGCCTGCCGTGGCGCGAGTTCACCATCGGCGCACAGAATGTGCTGCGCCAGCACACCTGGCCCGGCAACCTGATCGAACTGCAGAACCTGGTACAGCGACTGCTTCTGCAGGGCGAAGGCCCCATTGACGACACCGAAGTACGCGCCGCGCTGGAAAAACCGGCAGCGGCGCCGCAACAGGGCAGCATTGATACCCGTCTGCCGCTGAAGGAGGCCCGAGATGCCTTCGAGCGCGACTATCTGCGCCAGCTGCTGCGGGAAACCGGCGGCAATGTTTCAGAAACCGCGCAACGGGCCGGCGTGGAGCGCACCCATCTCTACCGCAAGCTCAAGCAACTGAACATCGACCCCAAGAACCCATGAGACCCGCACCATGAACATCATCATTCTGGGCGCCGGCCAGGTGGGCAGCTCGCTGGCCGCCCTGCTGTCCAAGGACCCCGACAATGACATCACGCTGGTGGATGTGGATACCACCCACCTGCAGAAACTGCAGGACCACCTGGATATCCGCACCATCGCCGGGCACGCGTCTGACCCGGCCATTCTCGAGGAAGCGGGGCTGGAAATGGCCGACATGCTCATCGCCGTGACCCGCAGCGACGAAACCAATCTGGTGGCGTGCCAGCTGGCCTATCTGCTGCACAAAACCCCCACCAAGATCGCGCGCATCCGCAACACCGCCTATCTCAACCGCCCCGAACTGTTCGACTACCGCAGCAACCCGGACGCCATGCCGGTGGATGTGCTCATCAGCCCGGAAAATCTGGTCACCGAGCATATCCTGCGGCTGGTGCAGTATCCGGGCGCCCTGCAGGTGGTGGACTTCGCCGACGGCAAAGTACGGCTGGTGGCCTACCGCGCCCACCGCCATGGCAAGCTGGTGGGCAAGACGGTGCAGGAGATCAAGGCCACGCTGCCTCCCGACGTGGAAACCCGCATCGTCGCCATCTACCGCCGCGACGAGGTGGTGATTCCAAGCGGAGAAACGCGTATTCAGATTGGCGACGAAGTCTTCTTTCTGGCCCGCCCCGAGCAGATCGAAACCATCGCACAGGCGCTGCGCGGCAGCAAGGCCCCCCGCTCCCGCCACATCATGATTGCCGGCGGCGGCAATATCGGCCTGGCCTTGGCGAAGGCGCTGGAAAAGGAGCACATCGTCAAGGTGATCGAGCACAATCTCAGCCGTGCCCGCTATCTGGCCGAAGAGCTGGACCAGGCCATCGTGGTGCAGGGAGACATCACCGACAAGGAACTGCTTCTGGACGAAAACATCGACGAGGTGGGGCTGTTTATCGCCGTCACCAACCGCGACGAAGCCAACATCATCTCCAGCCTGCTGGCCAAGAAGCTGGGGGTGAAGCGCGTCATCAGCCTGATCAACAACAACACCTTCATCGACCTGCTGCACCTCAACCAGATCGACGTGGCCATCTCCGCCGACCAGATTACCACCAACCGCCTGCTGCACTATCTGCGCGCGGGCGACACCGTCCGGGCCGTCACCCTGCGCCGCGGCGCCGCCGAAGCCATGGAGGTGGTGCTGCACGGTTCGGAAAACACCTCGCAGGTGATCGGCAAGCGCCTGATCGACATCCCCTGGCCGGAAAAGGTGACCGTGGGAGCGATCGTGCGCAACGGCGAAGTCCTGTTCGCACGCAAGGATCTGGAACTGGAGGCGGAAGATCACATCATCCTCTTTGCCGCCGATCCGAAGACGGTGGATACAGTCTATGCCCTGTTTGCACCGGAAAAACCCAGAAAACGGTGGTTCTGATGCACCTGCGCATGATTTTCAAGATCATCGGCATCCTGCTTACGGCCTACAGTATCAGCCTGATCCCGCCACTTGCCGTCGCCCTTCTCTACGGCGACGGGGCGCTCTACTCCTTTGCCGCCGCGCTGCTGCTCACCGCACTGGTGGGAGGCAGCCTCTGGTATGGCCTGCGCCATGAAAAGGCCGATCTGAAAATCAAGGACGGTTTTCTGATCGTCATTCTCTTCTGGACGGTTCTGGGGCTGGTGGGCGCCATTCCCTTTCACTTTGCCTGGCACGTACAGCTGAGCTGGACGGACGCCATCTTCGAGTCCTTTTCCGGCCTGACCACCACCGGTGCCACCGTCATCAGCGGACTGGACAGCCTGCCCCACGCCATCCTGTGGTACCGGCAGCAGCTGCAGTGGCTCGGCGGCATGGGGATCATCGTGCTGGCGGTAGCGGTGCTGCCCATGCTGGGCATCGGTGGCATGCAGCTCTATCGCGCCGAAACACCTGGCCCCATGAAGGACAGCAAACTGGCGCCACGCATCAGCGAAACCGCACGCACGCTCTGGTTCATCTACCTGTGGCTCACCATCGCCTGTGCCGTTGCCTACAAACTGGCCGGCATGAACTGGTTCGACGCCATCGGCCACAGCTTTTCCACCGTGGCCATCGGCGGCTTTTCCACCCACGACGCCAGCATCGGTTACTTCCACAGCGTGAACGTGGAGGTAATTGCCATGGTGTTCATGTATCTGGCCGGCATCAACTTTTCGCTGCACTTCAGCGCCTGGCGCACCCACTCCACACGCCCCTACTGGCACGATCCGGAATTCCGCACCTACACCCTGCTGCTCACCAGCGGCATTGTGGTCAGTACGCTCTACTTGTGGCTGTCCAGCACCTATGCCGATCCGTGGCAGGCGCTGCGCTATGCCAGCTTCCAGACCATTTCGCTGGCCACCACCACCGGCTACGCCAGTACCGACTACCTGAGCTGGCCGGCCTTCGTGCCGGTGCTGCTGGTCATCATGAGCTTTGTTGGCGGCTCGGCTGGTTCCACCGGCGGCGGCATGAAGGTGATCCGCTTTCTGCTGTTGTTCCGGCAGGGGCTGCGTGAGATCGTGCGCCTGCTCCACCCCAATGCGCTGTTTCCCCTCAAGCTGGCCGGCCGCGTGGTACCGGAGCAGGTCATCAGCGCTGTGTGGGGCTTCTTCTCCCTCTATGTGTTCATCTTTGCTGCCATTGGCCTGGCCATCATGGCCTTCGGCATCGACGCGGTCACCGCCTTTTCGGCTGCCGCCGCCACGCTCAACAACCTGGGGCCCGGACTGGGCGATGTGGGCAGCAGCTTCGCCACCATGCCGGATCCGGTAAAATGGATCTCAACCTTCGCCATGCTGCTGGGACGGCTGGAGCTGTTCACGCTGCTGGTAATCTTTACCCGCGCCTTCTGGCGCAGCTGAGGTGCCATGACTGCGAAGCAGGCTAAATGGGATGAAAAATACGCCGATGCGGCGCTGTCCACACCGGCAGAACCGGCATGGGTGCTGCAGGCTCATACCCGCCTGCTACCGCTGCGTGGACGGGCGCTCGATCTGGCCGCCGGCCTCGGCGGCAATGCCCGCTATCTGGCCCGCTGCGGCCTGCAGGTGGACGCCTGGGACATCAGCGCCACTGCCGTTGACCTGCTCAATCGCTGGGCCGCCACCTACAAACTGCCCATTCACGCCCATCAGGTGGACCTGGAACAGTATCCCTGGCCAGAAATACACTACGACGTGGTGGTGGTCAGCCGCTATCTGGATCGTGAGGCGTTTGACGCCATCAAGGCGCTGGTGAAACCGGGCGGTCGCCTGTTCTATCAGACCTTCCTCGCGCCGGTCCAGCCCAACGGGCCGCGCAACCCCGACTTCTATCTGCGCAGCGGCGAGCTGGTAGAGGCGTTGCTGCCATGGCGCATTGAAGTGCACGGCGAAGGCTGGCTACCCGACAGCGACGGGGAGAAACGCCGTTACGCCTGGGCAGTCGCCCGGCACGAGGAGGTGGCGCCATGATCACTCTGGCCTGTCTCGATCCTGCCTGCCCCATTGAAACGCCGGCATCGCTGGAGCAGTTCGTGGCCTTTGCACGCCAACTCATGGACTTTCAGGACATCGGCTGGTGGTGCATTCACTACGAACTGGATCCGGAGCACTTCTACTGCAATGCGGCCATGTGTGAGATGTTCGCTCTTCCCGATGACAGCCTTCGCCATCCCATTGCAACAACCTGCCCGATTGCCGGCGATTTCAACCACCATGTAGCCGAAGTGGATCGCGCCGTGGCTGACAAGATCCTTGCCGATTACCGAGCGCTGCTCGATGGCGAAACAGAAGCCTATGACAACGTGTTCCCCTTTTCCGATCCCTGCGGTCATGTGCGCTACTTCCGCTCTCAGGCCCGTGTTCTGCAGCGGGGGAATGACGGCCAGCCGACGCTGATTCACGGCCTGCTCATGGAAATCACTGCCGAAGTGGAGCTGCAGCATCAACTGCAGGCGGACAAGCTCCATTTCAAGCGGCTCGCACAACTGGACGGCCTGACGGGACTGTTCAATCGAAACACCATGCTGACGCTCTGCGAGGAAGGATTGCAGCAGGCTCGACGTCATGACCGACCGCTGGCTCTGTGGTATCTGGATCTGGACCATTTCAAACAGGTCAACGATGAAGCAGGCCATGCAGAAGGCGACCGCGTCCTGCGCGATTTCTCCCGCCTGCTCAAGCAGTTCTTCAACCGCCCCGATGATCTGATCGGTCGCCTGGGGGGTGAAGAGTTTCTCGTCTGTACCCGGGGGCCGGACATGGCCGCGCTGCAGGCCATGAAACAGCGCTTTCAGGCACAGCTCCAGGCCACTGCCATTCCCACCGGGCGAGAACAACAGCCTGCCCTGACAGTCAGCGGCGGGATCGTGTGGATGGACCCGCTGCAGATTCACTGCGATCTGGAAACACTGCTGCAGCAGGCGGACGAACTGCTTTATCAGGCCAAGAAGGAAGGCCGTAACCGTCTCAAGCTGGCGCAGGCCCGCTGTTAAGGCTCCGCCGAAAAAATCGGCTCTGAAAAAAATCGGGGACCCCCTCTGACAGCGACATTCAGTACAGGTCCACGGGGTCCACATCCAGCGACCACTGCACTGCCGAAGGAGTCTGTCGCCACAGTCCGTGCACCAGCCGGTGCAGCACCGCATGCAGCGGCTTGCGGCTCTCGCTCTGCAGCAGCAGCTGCCAGCGCCAGTAGCCCTGTCGCCGTGGCATGGGCGATGGCACCGGCCCCCAGAGGGCGACTGATCCGTCCGCCACCTGTGGCCAGGTCTGCATCGCATCGCGCAGCTGCATCAGAAAGACCTGCGCCGCCTCACTGTGATGGCTGCGCACTCGCAGCAGCGCTTGATGGCTGAACGGCGGCAGCCCGGCCAGCTGGCGCTCCTGCAGCGCGGCCTCGGCGAAGGCCTCATAGCCTCCATCGGCCAGCGTGCGCAGCAGCGGATGATCGGGCTGATGGGTCTGCAATAGGATCTCACTGGCCTGCGCGCGCCGCCCGGCCCGCCCCGCCACCTGCACAATCAGCTGCGCCATGCGCTCCGGCGCATGAAAATCGGGGGAAAACAGCCCCTGGTCCATCTCCAGCAGCCCCACCAGCGACACATTGGCGAAATCATGCCCCTTGGCCAGCATCTGCGTCCCCAGCAAAATCATCGGCTCGCCCGCGTGCACCCTGGCCAGCTGTTCATCCAGTGCGCCCTTGCGCCGCGTGGTATCGCGGTCGATACGCACCACGGGCACCTCCGGAAAGGCCTCCGCCATGGCCGCTTCCAGCCGCTCGGTGCCCTGCCCCACGTGCAGCCAGTTGCCACTGCCACACTGTGGGCAGGCAGGTGGGACCGGACGCTGATAATCGCAGTGATGGCAGTGCAGATGCTCGGGGCGCGCATGGTAGGTGAGGTGGGTGTCGCAGGCGGGGCAGTCGGCCTGCCAGCCACAATCGTGGCACATGAGCACCGGGGCAAAGCCGCGCCGGTTGAGAAACAGCAGCACCTGATGGCCCGCCTGCAGATGACGCGCCATGGCATGACGCAGCGGCGCCGATACGCCGGCCTCGATGCGTTCACCACGGATGTCCAGCAGTTTGATCCGCGGCAGGGCGCCGCCGCCTACACGTTCGGGCAGGGTCAGGTGCTGATAGCGCCCCGTCCGGGCATGGTGCAGGGTTTCCAGCGAGGGGGTGGCTGAGCCCAGCACCACGGGAATGCCCAGTTGCTGTGCTCGCCAGATGGCCATGTCGCGGGCGTGGTAGCGCACGCCCTCCTGCTGCTTGTAGGCGGGATCGTGTTCCTCATCCACGATGATGAGGCCCAGATTTTGAAAGCGGCTGAACAGTGCAGAGCGGGTACCCAGCGCCACCCGCGCCTGACCGCTGGCCAGCATCCACCAGCCGCAGTGGCGTTCGCTGTCGTTCAGGCCGGAGTGCAGCGCCACCACCGGCTCGCCCAGCCACTGCTCGAAACGGGCCACCATCTGTGGGGTCAGGGCGATTTCCGGCACTAGCACCAGCGCCTGTCTACCTGCCGCCAGCACCCGCTCCAGCAGGGCCAGATAGACCGCCGTCTTGCCGCTGCCGGTGACGCCCTGCAGCAGGTGAACACCAAATTGCCCGGTGGACACGGCCTCGACCACCGCCTGCTGGACATCGGTCAGCCCATGCTGCTCGGCAGCGGGCACCGTGCGAGCCAGACAGGGCCGCTCCAGTGCTTCCACCCAGCCTCTCGCCTCGAAATTCCGCAATACCGAGCGCCAGTCGTCATGGATTGCCTTCAACGCCCCGGCATCGGCACGGCCCACCGCTTGTAGATGCGCCAGCAGCGTGCGCTGCCGCACCGCACGAGCAGGCAACTCCTCCACGGCCTGCTGCCGTCCGGCCTCGGTCAATTGCCACACCGGCAGGCCGGCCACTGCCATGGGCTTGCCCTGTCGCAACGCGACAGGCAGTGCCAGCTGCATCACCTCGCCCAGTGGCGCATGGTAATAGGCGGCCAGCCGCTGGACGAATGCCAGCAGCGTCTCATCCAGTACCGGTTCTTCATCCAAGACACGTTCGATCGGCTTGAGCCTGTCCGCAGACAGGGAATCGTCTGCAGGCACATCCAGCACCACGCCAATGACCTTGCGCCGCTGCAGGGGGACTTCAACGCGCACGCCCGGTGCCACGGGGCCATCGCTGACATAGGTGAGCGCAAAGGGAAAGGGACCGGGCACGGCCACGGCAATACGGTGTGAGGTCATAGCGGCTAAAATAAGCCAACTTGAAAAAATGTCAATCGCCTCAAGCCAGAGAGAAGTCCATCATGCTGATCAACCTCATTCGCTGGCACAACCGCCTGCAACAACGGCTGGGCCACGCCGTGGCCTGGCTGACACTGCTGCTGGCACTGCTGACCACGCTGGTGGTGGTGTTACGCTACGGTTTCAATACCGGCTCCATTGCGCTGCAGGAAAGTCTCATTTACATCCACGCCACCGCCTTTATGCTGGGCGCGGCCTACACCTGGCTGCGCGACGCCCATGTGCGCGTGGACATTTTCTATGCCCGCGCCAGTGAACGCACCCGAGCCTGGATCAATATCGCTGGCATCGTGCTGTTCGTGCTGCCCATGATGGGCTTCATCCTCTATGCCAGCTGGGATTATGTGGCGGCCAGCTGGGCCATTCACGAGCGCTCCACGGAAGACTCCGGCCTGCCGTATGTGTGGCTGCTGAAGACCCTGATTCTGATCATGCCGGTGCTGATGCTGCTGCAGGCGCTCAGCTGGCTGGGGCTGTGGTGGCTGACGCTCACGGCACCGGACAAGGCCGCACCGCTGTGGGCGGAAATTACACCCGAAAAAGATCTGGAACAGGAGGCGGTGTAATGGAGTGGCTGGCGCTGTTGCTGTTCGTGGTCATCTTTTTTGCCCTGCTGCTGGGCTTTCCGGTGGCCTTTACCCTTGGCGGTGCCTCGCTGCTGTTTGCCCTGCTGGCCACGGCAGCCGGGGCGTTCGACATGGCGTTTCTGGAGAGCATTCCCAATCGCATTTTCGCCATCATGAACAACGAAACCCTGCTGGCAGTGCCGCTGTTCGTGCTCATGGGACTGATTCTGGAGAAGACGCGCATCGCCGATGATCTGCTCACCACGCTGGGCGAAGTGCTCAACAACGTGCGTGGCGGGCTGGCACTGGCAGTCATTCTGGTGGGCATGCTGCTCGCCGCCAGCACCGGCATTGTCGGCGCCACGGTCGTGGCCATGGGGGTGCTGGCGCTCCCCGCCATGCTGCGGCAAGGCTACGATCCACGCCTCGCCAGCGGGGTGATTACAGCTTCCGGCACCCTGGGGCAGATTATCCCGCCCTCCATCGTGCTGATACTGCTGGGCGACGTCATTTCCAACGCCTATCAGCAGGCGCAGCTGGCGCAGGGCATCTTTTCCCCGGAGCCGGTGTCGGTGGGCGACCTGTTTGCCGGCGCCTTTATCCCGGGCCTGCTGCTGGTAGTGCTCTACATGGCCTATGTGGTACTGATGAGCTTTATCCGCCCCGAGCGCCTGCCGGTGCGCCACAAGATGGAGATTACCCCGACACTGATTCGCCACGTCTTTACCGCCATGCTGCCGCCGCTGGTGCTGATCGTGGTGGTGCTGGGCTCCATTCTGGCCGGCTATGCCACGCCCACCGAGTCGGCCGCGCTGGGTGCCTTCGGTGCCCTCATTCTGGGACTCATCAAGCGGGCGCTGACACTGGAGCGCCTGCAAGCCGCCATGCGCGACACGCTCACCACCACCAGCATGATCTTCATGATCTTTATCGGCGCCGCCTTCTTCTCGCTGGTATTCCGGGGTCTGGGGGGCGACGACGTGGTGCGCGACTGGCTGCATCATCTGCCGGGGGGCGCCACTACCGCCCTGCTGGTGGTGCTGGCGCTGCTGTTTGTGCTGGGCTTCTTTCTTGATTTCATCGAAATCACCTACGTGGTGATTCCAGTGGTGGGGCCGATTCTGCTGATGATGGGGATGGATCCCGTATGGCTGGGCGTGATGATCGCCATGGTACTGCAGACCAGCTTTCTGACGCCGCCGTTTGGCTTTGCCCTGTTCTACCTGCGCGGTGTCGCCCCCAAAGAGGTCAAAACCGAGCACATTTATGCCGGCGCGATCCCCTTTATCGGCCTGCAGTTGCTGATGCTGGTCATTCTGTGGCTGTGGCCTGAACTGGTTACTTGGTTGCCGAAGGTGCTTTACGGCGGATAAGAAAAAAGCCCCGTCGAAGCGGGGCTGGATCACAACAGGCTTCCCCGGGACTTCAGGCACCCACCTGCCCCATCACCGCGAAGGTGCGGATAAACGGCTTGGCCATGCCTGGATCTTTCAGCATGGCCGCATAATCACCGACAGGGAACTTGATTTTTCCAGTCGTAAAAGCCATCCCCAGGCCCGTCATGCCCGGCGGCTTGGCCATCCACTTGCGCCACTGGTCTTCCTTCGCCCGAATATCCCAGTTGAGGGTTTCACCGTTATAGGCACCTGCTGCCGTCACGCGGCCATTTTCCACGGTGATGACACCCCGGGGCGCATCTTCGCCGGTAAAACCGTAGCCGATCACCGAGTTGAAGCCGATCTTCTCCAGTGCACTGGTGAGCTCACTGTCGGCATTCCATGCGTCGGCAAACCGCTGCATCCATTCGGCATTAAATAAGGTCATGGGGGATCCTCCTCTGAGACAGATTAAGTTCAACGACTTTTGATAGTAGAATATTCGCAATATACGTTCAAATAAAACGATCTTATATGCGTTTTAGGGAAATTTTTCCCGTCACGAAACAGTGCCGTTTTTCCTGCTTCTGCAGACAAATGCGTCCCCGGTCATCTACCCCTGCATAACGCCAGCGCTGTCCAGACTGATCCTGAACCACCTCTCCCATCGAGAACCAGTCCACAGCCGCCCATTGCGACTGAACATTCAGCCACTGAAGACGCTGATAGTTGGGCAGTTTATGCAACAGGAAAGCCGACCAGTCTGCAAGCCAGTACTCAGGCGCATGGCCTTTCGTGACTGCATTGGCCTGCTCTGCCGTGCGGCGCCAGTTAATGCCGGTGCCCACAATCAGCCCCCTGCCCTGACGCTCTACCAGCGTGCCACTGACCTTGCCTGCCGGGTTGTAGAGATCATTGGGCCATTTGCAGGTGAGCGGTTCTTCACTGAGCGGCTGCAGAGCAGCACGCAACTGAAAGGCGAGCCAGGGTGTCAGGGTGGCGAAGTCTTCAATCCCGCTTGCATCCGGCAGCCACAGAGAAAAGACAAGATCTGCTCCAGGACGCATGGCCCAGCTCCGTCCCTGCTGGCCGTAGCCGGCCGTTTGAGCGTACGCCACCACCAGCATGGATTCTTCAGGCCGCTGGCGCTTCAGCCAGGCACTGGTGGAATCCACTTCGGGCAGAATAACGGTCTCACAGGGCAGCGTATCCCGCCACCACCTCTGCATGTCTGTATGGGTCCAATGCATTGTGTTCCTCCAGAAACGCAAAACCCCGCCGAAGCGGGGTTTGCGGTCATGCACTCAACATGGGGGAATTACTGACCCAGTGCCTTGCGCTTTTTCTCGATCAGCTGCTTGATCAGCGGGGTCAGGATCAGATCCATGGCATCAACGAAGTACTTGCTGTTGTACACCAGGGTATCGTCGCGCTGCATCCATGCGCCCGGAATCTGCTCGGCGATTTCCGGCAGATTGAGCTGATCCTTGATGCGCACGTGGGTCACCATCAGCGAATCTTCCGGTGCCGGCACGGTGGGCAGCGTACCCTCTTCGGTGGAGAACGGATCGGAGGTATCGATCAGGGGCACACGGTGGAAGTTGATGTGCGTGCGGTGGAACTGAGGCACGATGTAGTCCACATAGTCGGGCATGCGCTCCAGGATGACCTTGTGCACGTCTTCCACGGTATAGGGACGCTCGCTGGTGTCGCGGTAGATCTTCTGCATCCACTCGATGTTCACCGCCGGCGCCACGCCCACACCCAGATCCACGTACTGGGCCACGTCGTAGGGCTTCTCGCCTTCATGCACATATTTCACCTTACGCACCATGCCGTGCAGACCTTCGTAGAACAGCAGGTCGGTACCTTCCGGCAGGTCTTCCCAGGGGGTGAACTCGCCCGGCTTCAGGTTGGTACCGAGGCGCTTGTTGTGGAATTCCGCTTCTTCCTCGGAGTGGATGTAGTAGCGACGCTTGCCGGTGCCGGTTTCACGGTAGGTCTTGAACAGCTCTTCCAGCTTGTCGAACAGGTTGGCGTGCTCGGAGAAGTGGGTCAGCGGACGGCAGCCCTTTTCCTTGCTCTCCGCCACTTTCTGGCGCATGGTAGCGCGGTCGTACTTGTGGAAGCTGTCGCCTTCGATAATGGCAGGGTTCAGGCCTTCTCGCTCAAAGATGTTTTCAAAGGCCTTTTTCACAAACGAGGTGCCGGCGCCGGATGAACCGACCACGGCCACGATGGGATGTACTGCAGACATGGCTGTCTCCTTGGTTAATCGGCGGGGATCTGCGTTTTACCGCCCCTGAAGAGGGGGTCCCCGACTTTTTTCAAAAGCAGTTTTTCTGTGTTGCGCCAGAGCCGAGAGATGCTCAGGCTTTTGCTTGATTTTGCGGAAATTTGAACCATTTTACACGGTTTTGCCACCCCTTTCGATGACAGCCCCGTGACAAGCGCGTTTACACGTCCAGGTTTTCCACCGCCAGCGCGTTCTCTTCGATAAAGGCGCGACGCGGCTCCACCGCATCGCCCATCAGGGTGGTAAACACTTCGTCCGCCAGCATGGCATCCTTGATGGTGACCTGCAGCAGACGGCGGGTTTCGGGATTCATGGTGGTTTCCCACAGCTGTTCCGGGTTCATTTCACCCAGACCCTTGTAGCGCTGAATGGTCATGCCACGCTTGGCTTCACCCAGCAGCCAGTCGAGTGCTTCGCCAAAGTCCCGCACCGGCTGTTCCTTTTCACCGCGCTGAATGGTGGCGTCCGCCTGCAGCAGGCCTTCCAGCAGCTGTGCCGTTTCCGCCAGCTGGCGATACTCCTTGCTGGCAAAGAAAGGCGCCCCCAGCGTCTGGCTGGAGAGGGTGCCGTGCTCGCGCACCTCCAGGCGCAGCTGATACGCCTGATCGCCCTCGAATGCCGGCTCCACACGCACGGCAAACTGCACCTTGCCGTCCGCCGCCATGGCGTTCAGCAGCGCCTGTGCCTGCTCGGCCCAGGCGGTCAGAGCCGCCTCGTCGTCCAGCATCTCCAGCGTCACCGGCGGCAGCGCCAGCAGCGCCTGCAACAGCTCGGGGCGGTAGCGGCGGCTCAGCCGGTCGATTACGCGCTGAGCGGCCAGCCAGGCTTCCGCCAGACGCC
Source organism: uncultured Piscirickettsiaceae bacterium (assembly GCA_964471975.1). Taxonomy (GTDB): domain Bacteria; phylum Pseudomonadota; class Gammaproteobacteria; order Thiomicrospirales; family Thiomicrospiraceae; genus Sulfurivirga. The sequence continues at coordinate 26,893 of CAYYIL010000006.1, forward strand.
CCAACGCCACGCCGCTGATGGGCGGCTCACCGCTGCCCGGCAGCAGTTGCGCGCCTTCCAGCGCCTGATTGAGCAGGTAGCTGTCCAGCTCGGCGTCGTCCTTGAGATAGGCTTCCTGTTTGCCCTTTTTCACCTTGTACAGCGGCGGCTGGGCGATGTAGATATGCCCGCGCTCCACCAGCTCCGGCATCTGCCGGTAGAAGAAGGTGAGCAGCAGCGTGCGGATGTGCGAGCCGTCCACGTCGGCATCGGTCATGATGATGATGCGATGGTAACGCAGCTTGTCCGGGTCATAGTCCTCGGCACCGATGCCACAGCCCAGCGCGGTAATGAGCGTGCCTACTTCCGCCGACTGCAACATCTTGTCGAAACGGGCCTTCTCCACATTTAGGATCTTGCCCTTCAGCGGGAGGATCGCCTGGGTGCGGCGGTCACGCCCCTGCTTGGCAGAGCCACCGGCGGAATCACCCTCCACCAGATACAGCTCGGACAGGGCAGGATCCTTCTCCTGACAGTCGGCCAGCTTGCCGGGCAGCCCGGCGATGTCCAGCGCGCCCTTCCGACGCGTCATCTCGCGGGCCTTGCGTGCAGCTTCACGGGCACGGGCGGCATCGACGATCTTGCCGACGATGGCCTTGGCGTCCTGCGGGAACTCCAGCAGGAATTCCGCCAGCTTTTCGTTCATGGTGGATTCCACCACCGACTTCACTTCGGAAGAAACCAGCTTTTCCTTGGTCTGCGAGGAGAACTTGGGATCGGGCACCTTCACCGACACCACCGCCGCCAGCCCCTCGCGGGCATCGTCGCCGGAGATATTGATCTTGTATTTCTTCGCCAGCCCTTCCTTTTCCATGTAGCTGTTGAGGGTGCGCGTCAGCGCGGCGCGGAAGCCGGCCATGTGGGTGCCGCCGTCCTTCTGCGAAATGTTGTTGGTAAAGGCGTAGATGTGCTCCTGATAGGCATCGGACCACTGCATGGCGATCTCGACGGTGATGCCATCCTTCTCCGCGCTGTAATAGAAGATGTGCGGATGAATCGGAGTGCGGTTACGGTTGATGTACTCCACGAAGGCCTTGAGGCCGCCTTCGTATTCAAACACCTCTTCCCGCGGCGGTTCCACGCGCAGGTCGATCAGCTCAATGTGCACGCCGGAGTTGAGGAACGACAGCTCCTGCAGGCGCGTGCGCAGCACGTCAAAATCGAACTCGGTAATGGCAAAAATTTCCGGGCTGGGCAGAAAGCGCACCTCGGTGCCGGTCTCATCCGTCTCGCCCACCACCTTGAGCGGATAGAGCGGCTCACCCAGCTGATACTCCTGCTGCCAGATCTTGCCGTCGCGCTTGATGGTCAGCCACAGATGCTCGGACAGGGCATTGACCACCGACACCCCCACGCCGTGCAGACCGCCGGAGACCTTGTAGGCGTTATCGTCGAACTTGCCGCCCGCGTGCAGTACGGTCATGATCACTTCGGCAGCCGAACGCCCTTCCTCCGGATGCATGTCGGTAGGGATGCCGCGGCCGTTGTCAGACACGGACACCGAGCCGTCCGGATGCAGCGTGACCTTGATGGTGTCGCAGTAGCCGGCAAGGGCTTCATCGATGGCGTTATCCACCACCTCGAAGACCATGTGATGCAGACCGGTGCCGTCATCGGTATCGCCGATGTACATGCCCGGCCGCTTGCGGACGGCTTCAAGCCCCTTGAGAACCTTGATGGAGGAGGAATCGTAACTGGATTGCTGTGCAGGATCGTGCTGTGCCATAGAGGGCTGTTTTCCTAAGATTCTAATGAAGAAATTTTATCATAGCTTGAGGGTGTTCGCCTGCGCCACGCCCGGCAGCAGCGCCGCATCGGTGGCGGTCACCACGTGCTGAATGCCCTGCTCGGAAAGTAGCGCCAGCAGATGGGCACGATGGACAGCATCCAGTTCGGCGGGCAGGTCATCAATGAGCATCACCACGGGACGCCCGTGACGCTGCTGAAAGGCTTCCGCCTGCGCCAGCAACAGGGCACACACGAACAGTTTCTGCTGGCCGCGCGACAGGGCCACTTCCGCCTCCACCCCGTCGAAGCGAAAACGCACATCTGCGCGGTGCGGGCCAACGGTGGTGGTGCGCTGCTCGCTGTCCCGTGGCGCACTTTCCTGCAACGCTTCGGCCAGTGTCAGGCCCTGGCGCCAGCCGCTGCGGTAGTGTACGCTCAGCGATGCGGTCACTTCGGGCAGCAACGCGCCAACAAACCGCTGCAGCGGCGGCAGAATCTCATCCAGATAGGTCTGACGCATCGCATCCAGTGCGGTGCCATGTTCAACCAACAGGCCGTCCCAGATTCGCACTGCTTCCAGCGCCTGACCCTGACGCAACGCCTGATTGCGCTGCTTGAGGGCGCGTCGCCACGGGCGCCAGTGGGCCATGAAGTCGCTGAAGTGATAGAAGCCGCCCCAGTCCAGATACTGGCGGCGCAGTCGCGGCCCTTCCTCCAGCAGACGATGGGATTCGGGGGTCAACAGCTGCAGGGGGAGTTTTTCACTGAGCTGAGCCTGGGTCTCTACCGTCTGGCCATCCAGGCGCAGGTTGGTGGTCTGCAGGGTGCGCGACCAGCCAAGCCTGTGGCCATCCACCTGTGCAAACACGACCGCCTGATTCTGCTGATGACGAATGACCTGATTGAGGCGCGCGGTGCGGAAGGAACGCCCCGTGGCCAACAGCCACAGGGCTTCGACGATGGCTGTCTTGCCACCAGCATTGGCGCCAAGCACCGCATTGAAACCGGGCGCAAGCGTCCAGTTCAGTTGCTCGAAGCAACGAAAGTTGGTCAGCGTCAGCTGTTCAAGACGCGCCACGTGTCAACGGGGCATCAGAGCCGCATGGGCATGATGACGTGCTGGCAATGGGCCAGTTCGCCCTGCTCCTCGATGAGCAGCGCCGAGGTGGCATCCTTGAAGGCAAGGGTGACAAAGTCGTCCTGACTGGTATTGAGCACGTCCAGCAGATACTGCACATTGAAGGCAATCTCGAACTCGGGCCCGTCATATTCCACCACCAGTTCTTCGTAGGCCTCGTCCTGTTCGCTGTTGTGGGCGGTAACGGTCAGCAGGCCCGGCTTGAGCGCCAGTCGCACCGACTTGAAGCGATCGCTGGAGAGGATGGTGGCGCGCTGCAGAATTGCCTTGAGCAGATTGCGGTCCGCCTTGAGCAGCAGCTCGTTGGCGGTGGGCAGCACGCGGCGATAGTCGGGGAAGCGCCCTTCGATCAGCTTGGAGGTAAAGGTCACGCCCTCCATCTGCACGGTCATCATGTTGCTGGCCAGACCCAGCTGCACCAGATCGTCGCTGTCGTGAACCAGCTTGATCAGCTCCAGCGCGCCCTTGCGCGGCAGAATGGCTTCCGTATGCGGCAGATTGTCGGTATCCAGCTGGGTTTCACAGGTGGAAAGACGGTGTCCATCGGTCGCCACCACGCGCAGCGCATGGTCATTGATATCGAACAGCATGCCGTTGAGATAGTAGCGCACGTCCTGCTGCGCCATGGCGAAATGGGTGTGTGAGAGAATGTGGCGCAGGCGGTTCTGCGGCACACTGAGGGTGACCGTCGCCTGAGTGAGATCCAGCAGCGGGAACTCATCGGCCGGCAGGGTGGACAGCTTGAAGCGTGAACGCCCCGCACTGAGGGTGCAGCGCCCGCTTTCGTCAAAGCTGAGCTGAATCACCACGCCTTCCGGCAACGCGCGCACAATATTGAGCAGCTTGACCGCCGGCAGCGTGGTGGCGAACTGAGGCTGGTCGGCACTGTCCACCAGCACCTGGGCGCGTACCTCGATTTCCAGATCGGTGGCCGTCACCGTCAGTGTCTGGTCCTGCAGCTGCAGCAGCACATTGCCCAGAATCACCTTGGTCTGACGTTTCTCTACCACCCCTGCAACGGTTTGCAGCGCCTTGAGCAACGTGTCCCGGCTGATGGTCAGGTTCATGCAGTCTCCCCTCAGTTGGTCAGTATCTTGATCAAATTATTGAAGTCTTCTTCCAGGCGTGCATCTTCGCTGCGCAGTTTTTTCATCTGCCGCACCGCATGCAGCACGGTGGTGTGATCACGACCGCCAAAGGCGTCACCGATTTCGGGCAGGCTGTGGCTGGTGAGCTCCTTCGCCAGTGCCATGGCCATCTGCCGGGGGCGGGCCACGTTGCGGCTGCGCCGCTTGGAGAGCAGCTCACGCACCGGCAGCTTGTAGTAGTCCGCCACCGTTTTCTGAATGTTCTCAAGGGTAATGCGCTTTTCCTGGATGCGCAACAGGTCCTTGAGCGCCTCCTTGGTGAGCTCCAGCGTAATCGGCTGCTGGGTGAACTGGGCGTAGGCAATCACGCGCTTGAGGGCCCCTTCCAGATCGCGCACATTGCCGCGCAGGCGCTTGGCGATAAAAAACGCCACCTCTTCCGGCAGACGCACATCGGCTTCGGCGGCCTTCTGCAGCAGAATGGCCACGCGCATTTCGAATTCGGGCGGCTCCACCTGAATGGTCAGCCCCCACCCAAAGCGGGACTTGAGGCGATCCTCCAGCCCGTCCACCTCCTTGGGGAAACGGTCGGAGGTGAGGATGACCTGCTTGTTGCCTTCGAGCAGGGTATTGAAGGTGTGGAAGAACTCTTCCTGCGACTGCTCCTTGTTGGCGAAGAACTGGATGTCATCGATCAGCAGGGCGTCCAGCGAACGGTAAAAGCGCTTGAACTGGTCGATCTTGTTGTGGCGCAGAGCATTGACCATGTCCGCCACAAAACGCTCGGAGTGCAGATAGACCACCCGTGCATCGGGGTTGTTCTTCAGCATGGCATTGCCGATGGCGTGCATCAGGTGCGTCTTACCCAGCCCGACGCCGCCATAGATGAAGAAGGGGTTGTAGCTGCCGCCGGGGTTTTCTGCCACCTGCCGCGCGGCTGCGGCTGCGAGCTGGTTGGCCTTGCCTTCCACAAAATTCTCGAATGTGAATGCAGGATTGAGATTGTGGCGAATGCCGGCCGTCTTGGGCTTCTCCACCTCCACCACAGCCGCCTCGCCGGCAGGCCGCGCCTCCGCCTTCGGCGCCGGTTCAGCCACCAGGTTGTAATCGCCACCTACTTCCACCACCACCTCTGGCGTGTTCTGCGGCTTCACCTGCGCCACGGCAGCGCGAATCTGCGGCAACAGCTTGCGATTGATCCAGTCCTGCATGTGGGAGGTGGGCGCGATAAGTCGCAGGGTATTGCCCTCCTCCTTCACCTCCAGCGGCCGGATCCAGGTGAAGAACTGCATTTCATTGAGCTGATCCTGCAGAAGCGAAAGGCTTTGGTTCCATGTGGTGCTCAATGTCGTGATCCTCTGATCTGGTGGCGACAGCCGCAGGCTGAGCCGCGCCCCTCAGCGGTGAAAGGCAGAGGTGTCCAGCGGTGCCGCCGTTTTATTTGGCAATGGGTCATACGATGTACAGCCATTATAGCTGTGTATAACTGCAAAAAACAAAGCCGCCCTGTGGATAACTTTTGCACAAACCCTGTGGACAACCTGCGGGAAAAAGCGCCAATCCCATGATCTGACAGCGGTTTTATCCGTGCGTAAAGAAGATCATCTTCACGGCGAGAATGAGCAGAAACACCCCCAGCGCACGCTTGAGCGGTTTTGGAGGCAGGCGATGCGCCAGACGGGCGCCAAACTTCGCCGTCAGACTGCTTGCTACCACAATGCCGAGAAAGGCGGGCCAGTAGATATAGCCGGTGGCCAGCGGTGGCAGATCTGCAGCGTGGATCCCCCCCAGCAGATACCCCAGTGTGCCGGCGGCCGCCACGGGAAGGCTACAGGCCGCCGACGTGGCAATGGCTTCGTGCAGCGAGACGTTGTGCCAGACCAGATAGGGGGTGGTCAGCGTGCCGCCGCCAATGCCCACCAGGGAAGCCAGAAAGCCGATTGCCAGCCCGGCGAAGAAATTGCCCACCGGCCCGGGCAGGGTGCGGTGGGGCTTGGGCTGCAATGCAAGGATGAAATTGATGGCAATGAGCATTTCCATCACGGCGAAAACAATGGCCAGATCCTTCGAAGGCACAAACTGCGACCCCCACCCACCGAGAAACCCGCCGAGGAAGATCCCTGCGGAAAGTTGCTTCACCAGATCCCAGCGCACGGCCCCATGGCCGTGGTGTGCTCTGACCGAGGCCAGTGATGTCACCAGAATGGTGGCCAGCGAAGTGCCAATGGCAAGATGAACGATGTGGGGCGTGTCCAAGTACCATGCGAAAACGGTGGTGAGCACCGGCACGACAATCAGCCCGCCGCCAACCCCAAACAGACCGGCCATGAAGCCGACCACGGCGCCGGTCAGCAGATAGACACCAAACTCGATCAGCACAACGCCTCCTTGTAATCCCTTAATGTTGCACGCATTATACGCGCCATGGCGTATGCACTGATTACCCTCATCATTCTGGCGCTGCTGGCCCAGCTCCCCGGCTGGTGGGCGGACTGGACACTGAAACGATACAACGCACCTGCCAATCTGCCGGGCAGTGGTGCGGACTTTGCGGCCTGGCTGATCCGCGAGAAAAATCTCCCTGTCCGATTGGAGCAGGGCGACAGCGACCACTACGACCCCACCACGCGCACCGTCCGCCTGAGCGTGCCCTTTTACGGCACGGCTTCCCTGGCCGCGGTGGCCGTTGCCGCTCACGAAGTAGCCCATGCCCAGCAGCACGCCGAACACCATGAAGGGTTCATGCTGCGGCTCCAACTGATCCAACACGCCCAGTGGCTGCAGACATTCAGTGCCGGCGCACTGCTGGCTGCACCGGTGCTCATCCCACTGACGCACGGCTTCGTGGCGCCTCTGCTCGCCTTCACGGCCGGTTTTGTAGCCCAAGGCGTGCCCGTGCTGATACACCTGCAGACGCTTAACGTGGAGTGGGATGCCAGCTTCAATCGCGCCCTGCCCTGGCTGGAGGAAAGCGGGCACTTCACCCCGGCCCAGCTCCGTGTCATGCGTCGCGTGCTGCGGGCCTGTGCCCTGACCTATGTGGCCCAGTCCCTGGGCAGCCTGTTCAACGTGCTGCGCTGGCTGCACGCCTCACGCCGCTGAAGGTGCATCCACCGCCTGCCGGCCGTATAATCCGAATAACCCATCAAGAACGAGTGGATACCATGGATCGACATATCTTTTGCATCAAACAGCCCATCCTCGATGCCGAGCAAAAGCTGCACAGCTACAGCTATACCCTGCAGGCAATCGGCAACAGGACACTTACCGATCAGGCCTGGGAAGATGAAGCACGTTCACTTTTTGCCGACCTGCAGAAGGACGACAGCCTCGAGGCCCTCGCCGGCCCCAATTACTGTTTCTACCGCGTACCTTACGTGCTGCTCAAGCCCGATGTACTGCCCCCGGTTGCCGATCGCACGCGCCTGATTATCGAAATTGATCGCGACATCATTGGCAACCGCGATGCGCTGGCCTACCTCAAGGCCCTGCACAGCGATGGTCTGCAGATTGCCCTGCACGACTATCGGGACGAGGAAGAGTATGCCAAGCTGCTGAACGTTGCCCACTTTGTCAAACTCAACCTGAAAACCCTGGGTGAAGAGACAGTCCTTGCCCTCTATCGCCGCCTCAGGGACACCCATACCCCTATCGTCACCCACGTGGAGGACGAAGCCCAGTTCCAGCGCCTGAAAGCAGAAGGGGTGGAACTCTTCCAGGGCTACTACTTTGTGAATCCGGTCATCAGTGCCGATCAGGAGCTTGGTCCCAACGAGGCCGCCCTGCTGCAACTGGTCGCCGAGCTGAACAATGACGACACCGACTTTGATCGGCTTGCGGAAATCATCTCCACCGATGTGGCCCTGACGCACCAGCTGCTGGCCGCCATCAACCACCCCAGCAATGACCTGCCGCGGGAAGTGACCAGCATCGAGGATGCCGTGCAGCTGATGGGCCTCAAGCGCCTCAAGTTCTGGGTCACCATCATGCTGCTCAGCCGGGCGGAAGGCGTGCCGGCAGAGCTGCTCAAGACGGCGCTCACGCGCGGCAAGTTCATGGAAACCCTCGCTGCGCACGTGCCGGCGCATGAGCGAGAAAAGGACGCCTACTTCCTGGTGGGCCTGTTCTCTACCCTCAATGCCTTCTTCCACCTGCCCATGCAGGATCTGGTGGATCAGCTGCCGCTGGCCGAACCGCTGAAAAAGGCGTTGACTGACTATGAAGGCAGCATGGGACAGGCGCTGCGCATTGCCAAGGCGCTGGAACAGGGCAGTACCGACCTGATGAGCCTGCGATTTGAGCAGATGGACATTATGAGCATTTCGACCTTCTACCTCACCGCTTCAACGTGGGCCACCAACATCCTTCAATCTGCGGGATAACCTGAAGCCTTTCCCCATAAAAAGAAGAAAAGCGCCTCTGGGCGCTTTTTTTGTCGTGCCCCCATCCATAACTGACAGGTCACCCCGGCAGGCCGCCTCCAGACCACAGTTGTTGCTGACAACCAGGCACAAAAAAGCCCGCCGGAAGGCGGGCTTTGACACGGTTCAGGCAATCAAAGTCAGGATTAAGTTAACTTAGAAGCCTTTGTGACCAACGCCTGGTGCAGAATCATGATAACGCTGCGGTACGTTGTACTGCAGTTCACCATTCGGCAGGCGGCGAGCCTGACGGAAGTGGTGGATATCACCCGCACCGTCGCCAACCAGGTAGTCCGGGCAGTCCTTCATGCACCGCTTGTTGTGCGTAATCGGACGGTGATCACAGAAGAAGTTGCCCTGGTTCTTCATGTACTTATTGGCCGCGATAATGACCTGCGGAGTCGCCTTATCGCTGTCATCCAGCTCGGTACCCTTATCATCGATGGGGATGCCGTTAGACTGGATCAGGTAGGCCGCAATGCCCAGATAGCCCTTGTCACCGATGGCCGGAGACTGGGGTGACCAGAAGGGCATGGCCCGACGGCTGTAGTCGAAGATGGTGATTGCATACGGCCAGTAGTTGCCAATGGTCTTCATGGGTGCCGGATCGCGGAAGTCGGAGGTCACCAGATCTTCATCCACCGCCAGCGGCAGGTAGCCCTTGGCCCCTTCACCGAACTCACCGTGACACATGCCGCAGAACTGCACGTAGATGTTGCCACCCTTTTCAACGGTGACCGCTTCGTCTGCTGAAATCTTCGGGAAGCCGTTGCCGTCACCATCCACATCGATCATCCACGGCTTGATGGCGGATTCGGCAATCGGCTTGCCATAACCGTACGCGACATAGTCTGATTTCTCATGCTTCTCGGCGCTGTCCCATACTTCGACCCACGCCTTCGGCACCTTACACTGACTGTTGCCGTGCGGGCCACCGTCGATGGCGTCGTCCACCTCAAAGGAGTAGGGGTTGTTGGGATCCAGCTTGGCACGCAGGGAGTTCACATCCGGACCAAGGATCTTTTCCATCACCTCACGGTCCAGATACTTGCCACCGTTCGCCTTGATGATTTCGCGGTAGTTGGCAGCCCACTTGCCTTCAATCTTGCCCGCCTGTGCGGCCGTCTTGCCGCCCTTGTCGCTGCTGCTCATGGCAAAGGCTGAACCGGCTGCCATGGCGGCAACCACTGCAGCGGCGATCAGAGATTTCTTAGTATTGAACATTTTCAATCAAGCCTCCGTTTTTGCTATCCCAGGCATGTACGCGCCATGTCACCATCGCGGTGCGGTGGTAAACGTTGTTGGTGCCTTCGATGGCACGCATCTGCGGCATCGGCGGCTGTACGTAGCCGGTTTCGTCGGTGACGCGGCTCATCAGGAAGGCTTCCTTGCCGTCCCAATCCCATTCGATTTCGAAACGGGTCCACGCCTTGTCCAGTACCGGCGAAGTGAAGTGCGCTTCGTGCCAGTTCTTGCCGCCGTCGAAGGTGACGTCCACATGGGCCACCTTGCCGCGACCGGACCAGGCCAGCCCCTTAACCACATAGCGACCCGGCCCCTGCATGCGGTAGTCCGGAGACGGATAGGTAATGACGGAGTTGGGCTCCATGTACCAGGAGAAGCGCTGTGCGGTTCCGTCCGGCATCAGCTCGGTGTACTTGGAGGTCTCTTCGCGGTGCTGCAGCGGCACATCGGAAACCTTGATGCGGCGCAGGTACTTCACCCACATGTTGGCTTCACAGCCCGGGACCACCAGACGGATCGGATAGCCCTGCTCGCGACGCAGCGCTTCACCGTTCTGCGCATAGGCGACAAAGCAGTCGTCCATGGCGATTTCCAGCGGGATGGAACGGGACATGCCGGAAGCGTCATCGCCTTCAGGAATGATCCAGCGCGCCTTGTCCAGCTTAATGCCGGCTTCCTTCAACAGATCAGACAGACGTACACCGGTGTATTCCACGCAGGACATCATGCCGTGGGTCCACTGTACGGAGTTCAGCTGCACGCCCTTCCATTCCATCGCGCCGTTGGCGGGACACTCGATGAAGTGAATGCGGGAGATGGAGGGGAAGCGCTTCAGATCATCAACGGTGAAAATCAGCGGACGCTCGACCAGACCGTGAATCACCAGGCGGTGTTTTTTGGGATCGATGTCTGCCGCCCCGCCGTGGAAGCGCTCAAAGTGCAGACCATTGGGGGTGATGATACCGTGCAGGCTCTGAATGGGGGTCATGGTGATGGACGCGTAGGTGTCCGGCGTCAGCCATTCCAGCGTACGGCGTACCACGTCCTTCTCGTAGGGCGAGGGCACACCGTAGGGGTATTTCATGACACCGAAGCCCAGACGATGACGCATTGCGCCATCCTTCACAGGCTCAGTAATCTCCTTCTGGCCCGCGTAAGGCGCCACAGCCTTCTTGGGGTCATAGTCGGCGGAGGCGGCCTTGGTAAACAGCACGCCACCGGCGACGGCCGCAGTACCCTTCAGAAAGGCGCGGCGGCTCTGGCTGCGGCTCTCCTCGGATTGCACTGCAACCTTTTCTTCAACGCGATTATCAGTCATTGATAGTGCTCCTTGATTGGTATTCTTGCTCGGTAACACCAACAGTCAGTGCCTGCACTTAAGGCACCTCCACAGTGTGCCTGCAGCACAAGCGGTTGTGTTGGCCTGTCCGTTCAACTACAAGCGGACAGGTCGCACAAGCGTGTCCTGCAATCTTAACGTGGCAATAGAAAGCGGCGCAAGATAACGAATTCAAAAAATCATTAAATCCTGATATAAATTTTTTATGAGGGCGGCAACCCCCTTCTATGAGTCGAGATGCCCTTCACGACGCATCACTTCACAGACGGTGCCTCCGCCATTGGGGTCCTCAATGGCGCGCGCCACATCGTGCATGAACTGGTTCAGCTCCTCGACTGTAAAAACGCTTAGCAGCCGATTCATAATTTCCGGCGGCAGCAGCACGGTGGTATAGCTGCCGTCCTTGAGCTGAATCTGCATGCCGGTCATGGCAATGCTTTCGTCCTCGGCCTCCACCATATCCGCCTGGTCGCCAAAAAAGAGTTCGTCATACAGCGCTTCCGCCGCTTCGGCCAGTGCATCGCCCACCGTACCGGTGAGGCGCACCACCACGCCGTCGGGCTGCTCGACGATTTCGGTGCCCGCCCCTTCCGCCTCGCACCCACGGGCAAAGCGTTCAGCCAGACCGTGATCAAAAAAGAGATATTCGTATTCCATTGCACCCTCCCCGTTTGTGCGTATCATTTGAAAGCATTGCTTCCGCATTGTAAAGGACACCCAGGATGATTCGACAGCAGTTCCCGCTCACACGCCCACGCCGCATGCGCCGCGACGACTTCTCCCGCCGCCTGATGCGCGAAACACGCCTGACCACCGATGACCTGATCTACCCCATGTTCGTGCTGGAGGGGGGAAACCGGCGTGAAGCCGTGCCTTCCATGCCCGGCATCGAACGCCTCTCCATCGATCTGCTTCTGAAAGAGGCGGAAGAACTGGTTGCCCTGGGCATCCCCATGATCGCCCTGTTCCCGGTGGTGCCGCAGGAAAAGAAATCCCTGCAGGCGGAAGAGGCGTGGAACCCGGACGGGCTGGCGCAGCGGGCCGTGCGCGCACTGAAAGAGCACTTTCCCCAGCTGGGCGTGATGACCGACGTGGCGCTGGACCCCTTCACCACCCATGGCCAGGACGGCATTATCGACGATACGGGCTATGTACTTAATGAAGAAACCACCCGCGTGCTGGTCAAACAGGCGCTTTCCCATGCGGAAGCCGGCGCGGATGTGGTTGGCCCTTCGGACATGATGGACGGGCGCGTAGGCGCGATTCGCGAAGCACTGGAAGCGGCTGGTTTTGTCCACACCCGCATCATGGCCTATTCCGCCAAGTATGCCTCCGCCTACTACGGCCCCTTCCGCGACGCGGTCGGCTCTGCCGCCAATCTGGGCAAGGGGGACAAGTCCACCTATCAGATGGATCCGGCCAATTCCGACGAAGCGCTGCACGAAGTGGCGCTGGACCTGAACGAAGGCGCCGACATGGTGATGGTCAAGCCGGGTGTACCCTATCTGGATATCGTGCGCCGCATCAAGGACACCTTCAAGGCGCCTACTTTCGTCTATCACGTCAGCGGCGAGTACGCCATGCTCAAGGCCGCCGCCACCAACGGCTGGATCGACGAGCGCAAGGTGGCCCTGGAAACCCTGCTAAGCTGCAAGCGCGCCGGCGCTGACGGCATCCTCACCTACTACGCCAAGCAGGCAGCACAGTGGTTGCGTGAGGAGCAGTGTGCATGACCGACAAGTATGCCGTCGTTGGCAATCCCATCGCCCACTCCAAGTCGCCGCTGATTCACCGCCTGTTTGCCGAACAGACCGGCGAGAACCTGGTGTATGAAGCCATTCTGATCGACGCGGAGGAAAAGCCCTTTGCGCCCGCCGTGCGCGAGCTGATGGCGCTGGGCTACAGGGGGCTGAATGTCACCGTCCCTTACAAGCTGGATGCCTTTGAATTTGCGGACACCCTGAGCGAACGCGCCCAGGTAGCGCAAGCCGTGAATACGCTGATGTTTACAGACGAGGGCGTACTGGGTGACAACACCGATGGCGTCGGACTGGTGGAGGACATTGAGCAGCTGGCAGGCGTGCCACTGCGTGGCAAACGCATGCTCATCCTCGGTGCGGGCGGTGCCGTGCAGGGCGTGCTGCAGCCGCTGCTGGAGGCCGATCCTGCCCACATCCTTATCGCCAACCGCACCCCCAAACGGGCCGAGGCGCTTGCCCAACGCTTCCACGACCCGCGCGTGGAAGGGAGCGCCTTTGAAGCTGTACCGGCTGCCCCTTTCGACGTGATCATCAATGGCACGGCAGCCAGCCTTGAAGGCCAGCTCCCTCCCCTACCCCCGGCAGTGATCGAGCCAGAGACACTGGTGTACGACATGATGTATGGCACGAAACCGACCGTATTTCTGCAGTGGGCCAGTGAGATTCAGCCAGCCTGCACGCGAAGGGATGGACTGGGCATGCTGGTCTGTCAGGCGGCCGAAGCCTTTGCCCGGTGGCGCGGCGTGCGTCCCCGGACCGCCCCCGTGCTGGAAGCCGTGCGGCAAATCCTGCAGAACCAGGGATAATCAGCCCGAGTTTCAAGAAAAACAAAGACGCCGCAGGGCGTCATACCACGGCGAGCCCCTGCTTTTCACGGGGCGAGAGGGGCAGGCTGCTCAATGGGCATTCATATAGGCCGCCTGCATCAGCGCCTCGAGCGCAGCGCGATCTTGCGGGTCATCCACTTGGGCCTCATAAAAGCCAAATCCCAGTCGGAAGGTGAGATAGCGTCCCTTCTCCTCCACATAGTAGGGCTGCTCCAGCGCTTCGCGCTCGCCCAGCAGCGCCGCCTGGACCGCCTCGCTGCGGTCGGCAACCACCACCACAAAGTTGTCTCCCACCAGCCGTCCCACACAGATGGCCTGATCGTGCCCCTCGATCCAGCGCTGCAGCCGTTCTGCAATCGCAACCAGCACCTGATCCCCCACAGCCACCGACTCGTTCAGGTTGATGCGGCGCAAGTCCACCACGTCAATCACTGCGAAAGTCACCTGACTGCCCGCTGCCAGCCGCCCGCTGCACTGCTTGAGCACGCCATGGCGATTGGGCAGACCGGTCAGGACGTCTTCGTGCTGCAGGCGGCTGAACAGACGCTTGATCTCGATCTGCTCGGTAATGTCGTGCAGCACGCAACGGCACATGCGCATGCCGTGAAAGCTGAAGCAGCTCACCTGATGGCGGACCCATATCAGGCCCCGATGCGGGGTTCGCAGCCGAAACTCATACGTGTGCGCCAGCGGCACTTCACGCTGATTCCAAATCTCCGCCTGGTAACGGCGCCAGGCCGCCACATCCTCCGGATGAATCAACGCCTCGAAAAACTCGGGCGAAAGGCGAAAGACGTCGGCGTCGTAACCAGTCAGTGCCTTGATCTGCGGCGAGATATACCAGAAGCGCCCCTCCTCGCGCAGAATGAGCACATCGTGGGCATCGCCCACCAGATGGGCCAGCAGCTCCGCTTCCCACTCCAGGCGCGTCTTCAATGCGGAAATGACGCTCCAGAGCAGGCCAAACAGCACCCCGACCACCGTTGGCACAATCCAGAAGGTCCATTGGTGGATATCAGCCGTAGAATGATCGATCCTTACCCGCTGAATGGTTGCGGCCACATAGACAAGCGCCATGGCCAGCGGCAGACGCCACAGCCTGGTCAGCAGAATGCGCCAGAACAGACGGTCCAGCACATCGGGGCGTTGTTCAGTTTCCGTGCGCATGCCTCGCCTTCAGGGCCACATAGTGTGCGGCGGAGTATTTGAAAAAGGCCTTTTCTTCATCGGTGAGCGGCCGCGCCTTCTTGACCGGTGCGCCTACATAGAGCCAGCCGCTTTCCAGCACCTTGCCCGGTGGGACCAGCGCATGGGCGCCAATAATGGTGTGTCGCGGCACCACCGCACCATCGAGCACGACAGCATTCATGCCGATCAGCACCTCATCCTCGATGGTGCAGCCGTGCAGTGTCGCATTGTGGCCCACGGTCACATCGGCACCGACGCGCGTGGGCGCCCCCGGGCTCCATTCACTTTCGTGGGTGACATGGACCACCACGCCGTCCTGAATATTGGTGCGCGGGCCGATATCGATCCGGTTCACATCCCCCCGCAGCACCGCCATGGGCCAGATGCTGACGTCTTCCGCCAGGGTGCACCGCCCCAGCACCAGTGCTTCCTCGGCAACCCAGGCGCCCGGCGCCAGCTGCGGCATGTAATCTTCAAACGCTCTGATGGTCATGGGGCCCTTACTTTGCTATCCATTCTGAAAAAACTCACAAAAGGGGTTTACAAGCGTCCGGTTATCTCTATAATACGCCGTCATCTATCCAGTGTGCGGATGTGGCGGAACTGGTAGACGCGCAGGGTTCAGGTCTCTGTGGGGTAAAACCCGTGTGAGTTCGACTCTCACCATCCGCACCAATCTTCTCCATCTCTCTCCAATCCCCGATACCTCATTTTTGCAAAGGTTAATGCAACATTATCCTCGCTTTTGCCTCGACCACAAGGCCACTTTCTGCTTTAATCTTTCCTCATGACCAGACGATATAGACAAAAAATATTCGAGGAGGAAGCATGACACCCGAAGAACGCCGCGCCCATGCCCGCGTACCCGTCAACCGTCCCATCATTATCAAAATGCCCAACGACCACACTGTCTTCGGCACTACCAGCGACCTGTCTCTCAAGGGCGTGGGACTGTTCAGTGAGGAACCGGTTCCTGAAGGGGCTCAGCTGGAAGTGCGCTTCGAGGTGGAAGACAACCAGGATCATCGCTTTCATGACTACCGCTTTACCGGGGTGGTGCGTCACTGCATCGACACCATGGAGCAGGCCTATCACGTAGGGGTGGAACTGAAAGAAACCAATCAGGATTACGAACAGGTGTTCGACCATCTTATCAGTGCATAAGCCCTGCCCTTGAGCGACAGAAACAAAAAGCCCGCCGGTTCTGGCGGGCTTTTTGATGCAACGCGTTAGCGTGCTGGCGGTCCGTAGCCGGGCGGCGGCGGTGGAGGCATGGCCCCGGGGCCAAAGCCGGGAGGGGGTGGCGGCGGCGCATAACCCGGTGGAGGGGGTGGCGGCGCGTAGCCCTGCGGTGGCTGAGGGGGTGCATAACCCGGAGGCGGTCCGTAGCCGGGCGGTGGTCCATAGGCAGGTGGCGCACCGTAATAGGCCGGCGGCGGCGGAGGCGGATAACCACCATACGCCCACGGCGGCGGACCATAATAGTCGTCATCGTCATCGAAATCGTCCGCAAACTCCTCCATCCAATACATGGGCGTCCATTCCGGCCAGTCGTTATCATCCCACGGGTCGTCCTTGCCAAAGCCACAGCAGCCAGCACTTGCCTGCTGCGCACTCAATCCCATGAACCCGGCCACAAACAGTGCCAGAAGCGTTTTCTTCATGGTGTCATCCTCTGTTGTCGTTTTGCTTGATGCACCTTCATCTTAAAAACGCCTGAAGGGAAAGGGAAATAAAAATAATCTTTTGCCGATAAACCGCACTCATATCATGCCTCCATGAAACCGACCGCATCCCATACAGACGGCCGAAACAAAAAACGGCGCCGACAGTGCGGCGCCGCCCAAAAAGGTAAATCGGCGGAACGACTTACATTTCGTCGCGCGCCTTGAGGTAGCTCAGTTCGGACAGGTCCGTCCACTTGCGCACCTGTGCCAGGAACGCCTTCTGCGACGCCCAGACCTTGGCGGCCATGGGGTCACTGTTGGTGACATCGGCGATCACCTCAAGTGTCAGCTCGCGAAATTTCTTCAGCACGTCATCCGGGAAGCGACGCAGCTGCACGCCATGTTTTTCCACCAGGGTCTGCAGTGCCTGCTGGTTACGGGCGGTGTATTCCGCAAGCATCTCCAAGTTGACGATCTTGCAGGCGTTTTCCACGATCAGCTGCAAATCCTTGGGCAGCCTGGCGAAGGCTTCTGCATTGACAATCGCCTCCATGGCACTGCCCGGCTCGTGCCAACCCGGTGTGTAATAGTACCTGGCCACCTTGTAGAAACCGAACGCCAGATCATTGTAGGGGCCCACCCACTCGGTGGCATCGATGGCTCCAGACTGCATGGCCTGGAACAGCTCGCCACCCGGCAGGGTCACGGGAATGCCGCCGGCACGTTTGAGCACTTCTCCGCCGAACCCGGGGATACGCATCTTCAGCCCCTTGATGTCTTCAAGGCTGTTGATCTCCTTGTTGAACCAGCCGCCCATCTGCGGACCGGTATTGCCTGCCGGGAAGGGAATCAGGCCGAACGGCTTGTAGGCCTCGTGCCACAGCTTGACGCCGTCCGCCTTGTAGAACCACGCATTGATTTCGTCCGGGGTAAAACCAAAGGGAATCGCGGAGAAAAACGGCGCTGCCGGAATCTTGCCTTTCCAGTAATAGGCCCCGCCATGACCGATCTGCGCCGTGCCACGGGAGACAGCATCGAATGCCTCAAAGGCACCGACCAGCTCGCCGGCACCATACACCTTGACCCGGATGCGACCACCGGAAAGCTGTTCGATCAACTCTGCCAGGCGGTTGGCGCCGGTACCCAGCCCGGGAAAGTTCTTCGGCCAGGTGGTCACCATTTTCCAGTGAAAGGTTTCACTGGACTGCACCGGCGGCTGCACGCCCTTGGGCGCTTCCTCATTCTTGCCACAGGCGCTCAGCGCCGTGGCAGCCGCTGTCCCGGCCACTGCCCCCAAAAGCTCCCGTCGTTTCATGCGCTCACTCATGACAACACCATCCTCCTGTTTTATTGAAATGCGACCTTTTGCATTCTAACGCGACCGCTTTTTGATTGAAACGCTGGCCAAGCATCCCCATGAATCTAAAGAATGCGCGGCAAATACCAAGGCATATGCGTGCGGCAGAATGCCCCGCAACATGGTCGGCCTCCCGATCAGTCAGTGGGCAAAGCCGGTGCCGCGGCCGCTTTCCGGTCCGTGTATCGAGACATTCAAGGAAAGGAGGGATCACCATGCATTTTGAAGACCGTCGCCACGCCGGTGCCGCTCTGGCAGCATGGCTGCAACCCTATGCCCAGGCAGCGGACACCCTGATTCTGGCGTTGCCACGCGGCGGCGTGCCCGTGGCAGCAGAAATTGCGCGGGCGCTCAACCTGCCCATGGACATTGTGCTGGTACGCAAGCTGGGCGTACCGGGCAACGAAGAAGTCGCCATGGGCGCCATTGCCATCGAAGATGTGCTGCTGCTGAATGAACCCTTTATCGCCCGGCTGGGTCTGCCTGCCGCGGCGGTGGCTGCCGTCATCGAAAAGGAACGGGCAGAACTGCAGCGCCGCCTGCACGCCTATCGTGGCGACCGTCCTTTTCCCGACCTGCACGGCAAGCGCGTCATTCTGGTGGATGACGGCATTGCCACCGGAGCCACCATGCGCGCCGCCATTGAAGCGGTACAGCGCCTGGGCGCGAAGGAGATCATTGTGGCTGCACCGGTAGCACCACCCGAAGTGGTCAGCATGCTGCAGCAGGAAGCGGACAGCGTCATTGTGCCGCTGCAGCCGCTGGATTTCCGCGCCGTAGGTCAGTGGTATGCTGTCTTCGACCAGACAGATGACGACACCGTGCGCCAGCTGCTTGCCGAAAACGGGCAACAGCACGACGCAACCTGATCAGGCAGCCTGTTTCAACAGGCTGCGCTGGCTATACAGGTATTCCAGCGCCGCAATGCCCACATAGAAGGCAATGAGCCACTTGACCGCCTCGGGCTGATGGCGGGAGAGATAGAGCATCAGCGCCACCCAGGCACTCAGCGAAAACAGTGCGCCCAGCAGTGGCCAACCCCACCACAGGCCGATTTCCCGCCACAGCTTCAGTGCCGCAAGATTCACGGCAAAAAACAGCAGCAGAAAGGTTGAGCTGGCAAAGGAGGCGATCAGATCCAGATTGGCCAGATTGACGAACAGCAGCGTCACACCCGTAATGGCCAGCAGCGCCGCCCAGGGAATGTTCTTGCGCGACTTCAGCGTAAAGGCATGCGGCAGCTCCTTTTCCTTCGCCATCACATAGCTGAGTCGCGCCGTGCCAAACAGGGTGGCATTGATCGCTGACGCCGTGGAAAACAGCGCCGCAATACCAATGAGCACAAAGCCCGCCTGTCCCAGCAGCGGCTGCGCAGCCACCGCCAGCGCATATTCCCCATATTTGCGGATCTGCTCGGGTGTCAGGTTGCCCACCGCCACCAACGACACCAGCACATACACCGCCGTGGTGAGCAGGATCGCCGTGATGATGCTGCGCGCCAGATCCCGCTGCGGATCCGCCATGTCGTTGATGGCGTTAGGGATCAGCTCAAACCCTTCATAGGCCACAAAGATCAGCGCGCCCCCCAGCGCCACCCCCAGCAGACCATGATTGAAAAAGGGTTCAAGCTTGTCCAGATCCAGCGTATAGAAGCCGATTACGGCAAAACCGGCGAGAATCACCAGCTTGATAAAGACGATCAGATCCTCGGTGTGGCCGCTGGCGGACACACCCCACAGATTGATCCCCAGGAAGCTGAGCAGCACCACGCTTTCCAGCAGGTGGTGCATGTAGGAATTTTCCTGCCCGCCGCCCAGCAAGGCGGCACCATAGGCGCCGAAGGTATAGCTGTAGAGCGCCATGGTGCCCACGTAGCCCACCAGCAGCAGCCAGCCGCTCAGTGCGGCAATGCGTCGGCTGCGGAAGGCCTTTTCCAGATAGGTAAAACTGCCCCCGGCGCTGCGGTAGCGCAGTCCCAGCCGTGCGTAGGACAAACCGGTGAGCAGCGCAATGATGCCGCCCAAAAGAAAGGCCAGGGGCGCGGCATGACCGGCTTCGGCGATGGACAGCCCCAGCACCGAAAAGATGCCGCCGCCGATCATGCCGCCCACGCCCATGGCCACCAGCTCCCAGAAGCCCAGCTTTTCATCCATCAGCTGCCGCTGCAGCACCGGTTTTTTCATTGCAAGCACCTCATGCCAAAGGGGTCAAACGGGACGCCCCAAAGGGGGTCCCCGACTTTTTTACAGCCACGTTTTTCACGATTTTTCGCACGCACAAAAAAGCCCGCCAAAAGCGGGCTGAAAGGGGTTCTATCAGCTTGGGAAGTGCGCCCGCGGGTTGAAGGGCATTTTCTTCGCCATTTCTTCGTAGAACGCCTTTTTCCCGTCGGTGTCGGCCGGCGGGGTATGAATCTGCAACACCACATACTGGTCCCCCGGGATCTTGCCCAGTCCACGCCCCTTGATGCGCAGCTTCTTGCCGGACTGACTGCCGGGCGGGATCTTCAGCGCCACCTTGCCCTTGAGGGTGGGCACTTCCACCCTGGCGCCGAGGGCAGCTTCCCACGGCGTGATGGGCAGATCCAGGTAGATATCGTCGCCCCTCACCTTGTAAAGCGGGTGATTCTGCAACTCTACCTCGAGATAGAGGTCGCCGTTGGGGCCGCCACCGATACCCGGGCTACCCTGTCCAGCCAGACGGATGCGCTGGCCTTCACGGATCCCTGCCGGGACCTTCACCTTGATCTGCCGCGTCCTGTGGGTGACGCGGCCGTATTCATCCGCCTCCGGCACCTGCAGCGTCAGGGTACGCTCGGCACCGTTGACGGCGTCTTCCAGCGGCACCAGAATCTTGACCACCTGATCCTGACCGCGGGCGCGATAGCCACCCTGACCACCGCCAAAACCGCCCCGGCGGAAGCCGCCACCAAACAAGTTTTCGAAAAAGTCGCTGAAATCATGGGCGCCCCCCCCGGCGTGCCCCCCGCCAAAGCCGCCGAAACCACCGCCGAACATCTCTTCGAACTGACTGGGGTCAAACTGCTGCCCCTGCTGCCAGTTGGCGCCCAGCTGATCATACATCTTGCGCTTTTCCGGATCGCCGAGCACCTCGTAGGCCTCATTGATCTCCTTGAACTTGGCCTCGTCACCACCCTTGTCGGGGTGATATTTGGCGGCCAGGCGGCGGAACGCCTTCTTGATCTCGGCTTCGCTGGCGTCGCGGCTGACACCGAGTATGTCGTAGTAATCCTTGTATTCCATAAGGTCTGGCCACTCCTGCTATGCGGCTGCGCCGCGATGTATCAAATTATCGAGAACAAAAAGCCGGCGTACGCCGGCTTTCAGCGGGGTTCTGAGCCGGATCAGCTTTCACCCTCTTCCACCGCGATCTTGCGCGGCTTGGCCACGGACTTCTTCGGCACCACAATAGTGAGCACGCCATGGTCGGTCTTCGCCTTGATGTTTTCCACATCGGCGGTTTCAGGCAGGCGGAAGCTGCGGTAGAACTTGCCGAACACGCGCTCGAAGCGGCGCACGCCGCGCTCTTCCACTTCCTTCTCCAGCTTGCGCTCGCCGGAGATTTCCAACAGGCCGTTTTCCACGTTGATTTCAATGTCCTTGGCCGGAACGCCCGGCACATCCGCGTGGATGACATAGGCCTCCGGTGTTTCTTCGATGTCCACCGCAGGCACCCACTGCGCCTGCTTCAGCTCACCTTGCGGCTCGGCCACCTGGCCGACAAACTGTTCCAGCTCACGGTTGAGTTGATTCAAAATGCTCCAAGGTTGAATCATTCTGCTCATACACCACCTCCTTGTTCCATCGTTTTCTCACACCTGCTATATGGCGCCGGTGGAAAAATTTTCAAGGGGTGTGCAGCACGTCGAGACGCAGGCGTGCCCGCGCGTCGAACAGCCGCCGCTGCCCCAGCCGAACAGCTACCACCGACCCCAGCGACGTGGAGACCGCAATCAGCAGAATGATCATAATCTGATACTTCACCGCCTCCATGGGATCTGCCCCTGCGAGGATCTGACCGGTCATCATCCCCGGCAGCGAGACCACACCGGCGGCGGCAAGCATGTTGACGATGGGGATTAGCGCCGTGTGCAGCGCCTGCTCGCGCACAAATGCCATCGCCTTCTGCGGCGATTCGCCCAGTGCCAGCTGTGCCTCGATGGCCGCCCGTTGCGTCACCGCCAGCCGGGTTACCTGATCCAGCGCCAGCCCCACCGCGGTCATGCTGTTGCCCAGCACCATGCCCAGCAGCGGAATGGCATACTGCGGCGCGTACCACGGTTCGGGCCGGATCACCAGCGTCAGGGTGAGCACCATCAGCACCAGCGCTGTCATGGAAAGCGCCAGCAGCCCGATCAGCACACTGCCGCCGCGCTTGAGCGGATACTTCTGCCGCTTGTGAATCTCGTAGCCGGCAAACAGCAGCATGATCGCCGCCACCACACTGACCCAGAACAGCGTGCCCTGCGCGAACACCCAGGCGAGCCACACACCCATGAGCGACAGCTGCAGCACCATGCGCACCGCGTTGATCAACAATGTGCGCGTTTCACTGAAGCCATTGAGCCACAGCAATGCACTGGCCAGCAGCAGCCAGGTGGCCATGAAGGCCAGATCCTGCCAGCTGAGCAGTATCATCTGTGTGTCATGCATTGGTCATCACACCTTCAAAAACCCTTGTCATAATAAAGGGCGACCAAAGGGGTTAGGGCAATTTTGCCTCACTCCGGGCCGCAACATTCAGGCTGTGCTCGCCGCGAGATGTGGCGCGGGGGTGGTGACAGTTGGCGAAGGCGCGGGAAAACGGCTTGGGCGGCAGGAGACACCACAATTTTCAAGCACCGTCTCTACGACAGTCCTCTGACGCCCTATGCTGCCCTGCAGGGTGACAGCTGCAAGCCGTCCGCGCCAAGCCTTACTGTCACCCCGCCGCAGAACCCTGAGCGCGCCGCACGGTCTGGACCGAAACGCGATACACGAAGCACTCCCTTTCAACCTTTAAACAATATCGAGCTGATACGCACCATGCAGGGTATTAAACCATGATCGATATCGAACACCATCTGCGCACCCGACTGGGAGACAGCATCGACCGGCCCGCCGGCCAGCTGATGGTGAAGGTGCTGCGCGCCCTGCTGCACGAGGATGAAATCAACCAGTTCATCATGGAAAACCGCCACCTGCGCGGCTTCGCCTTTCTGGAGCGGGTGCTGGACTATTTCGACTTCGATTTCGTGGTCAGCCCCGAGCAGCTCAACGCCATCCCGCCGCAGGGTCGCCTCATCATCGTCGCCAATCACCCCATCGGCTCGCTGGACGGGCTGGCGCTACTGAAGCTGGTGCGCATGGTACGCCCGGATGTGCGCATCGTCGCCAACGAGCTGCTCAGCCTGATCGAGCCGCTGGATGACCTGTTCATCCCGGTGGACAACATGCGCGAGCGCGGCGCCGGCTACAAGTCCCAGTACAAGGCCATGCTGGCCGCCCTGAAGCGTGAAGAGGCGATCATAATCTTTCCCGCAGGGGAAGTCTCGCGTATTCGTCCCCACGGCGTGCGCGACGGCCGTTGGAAAAGCGGCTTCATCAAGCTGGCGGAAAAGACAGGCGCACCGGTGCAGCCCATCTATGTGGACGCGCGCAACTCCTCGCTCTTTTACAGCCTCTCCGCCGTATACAAGCCGCTGGGCACGCTCATGCTGGCGCAGGAGATGTTCAACAAGGCCCATCAGACCATCCGCTTCCACGTCAGCCTGCCCATTCCGGCACGGGCGCTGCGCGAAAGCACGCTGCCGCGCAAGCAGCTGGCGCAGCAGATGCGCCGCTACACCTACCTGCTGCGCAAGCCGAAAAA
Source organism: uncultured Piscirickettsiaceae bacterium (assembly GCA_964471975.1). Lineage (GTDB taxonomy): Bacteria > Pseudomonadota > Gammaproteobacteria > Thiomicrospirales > Thiomicrospiraceae > Sulfurivirga. The sequence goes on from CAYYIL010000006.1 coordinate 50,561, forward strand.
GCTGCGCAAGAAGGCACTGTTTCCCACGCTGGAAGCCATCGCCCCCGCCGTGGACCGAACCGAACTGCACGATGCGCTGCAGCAGGCACAGCGTCTGGGCGAAACCGCAGACGGCAAGCAGATTCTGTTGCTGGACTATGCCGACGACAGCCCGGTGATGCAGGAGATCGGCCGCCTCCGCGAGCTGACCTTCCGCAGTGTGGAAGAAGGCACCGGCAAACAGCTGGATCTGGACGAGTACGACCGCCTGTACCAGCATCTGGTGCTGTGGGATGAAAAGGAGCGCAAGATTGTCGGCGCCTACCGCATCGGCCACGGCCCATCCCTGCTGGAAAAGGCCGGTGAAAGCGGCTTCTACAGCCGTACCCTGTTTGAATTCGAGCCGGCACTGCAGGCACGCCTGCCGCAGAGCATCGAGCTGGGACGCAGCTTTGTGCAGCCGCGCTACTGGGGCCGGCGCAGTCTCGATTATCTCTGGTACGGCATCGGGGCCTACCTGAAGGCGCACCCGGAAATCCGCTACATGCACGGCCCGGTGAGCCTGAGCAATGCCTATCCGCCCACCGCAAAGGCGCTGATTGCGCTGTTCTACAGCCTGCAGTTTCCGCCGCAGGCGCCGCTGGTGCGCCCCACCCTGCCGTTCGTGGTCCCCGAGGCCATCCGACTGCAGTGGGGCGAGGCCTTCAGCGGCGACTATGCCAGTGCGCTGAAGCAACTCAACCGGGCGCTGGCCCAGCTGGGGGTCAAGCTGCCCACGCTCTACAAGCAGTATGGGGAGATCGCCGCACCCGGCGGCTGTGAATACGCCGGTTTCAATATCGATCCGGCGTTCAATCACTGCGTGGATGGCTTCGTGATGGTGGACACCCACCGTCTGGATTCGCGCAAGCGGGCCCGCTACATGGGCGCCGACGCCTGACCACAACCCTGATTACAGCAGGGATCGGGCTCAAAGGTCGCCGCCTCATCCAGCGGCATGGGCCGCGCATAGACGAAGCCCTGAACATGGCTGGCCACCTCGCTGAAGCGGCGACACATGGCACCATCCTCAATGCCCTCGAACACCACATCGTAGCCCAGCTCACGCAGGGAGCGTGCCAGCCCGACGATGAGCTCGCCACTGCGCGCATCCCCATGGGCCGCCAGCACCAGTGCGCGGTCGAACTTGATGATATCGGCACTCAGGTGCGCAAGATAGGAAATGGACGAATAGCCGCTGCCGAAATCGTCGATGGCTACCTTGAAGCCCATGGCGCGCAGATCGCCGAGGGTTTTCTGAGCCGTGGAAAGGTCCTGCACCAGCGTGGTCTCGGTCACTTCCAGCACAATCTTGTGATCGGTCGTGTAGGGGGCCAGATCACGCAGCCAGTCTTTCAGGTCGGGATGCTGCAGCGCCTCCGCACTCAGGTTAATGGAAAAGCCGCGATTGCAGGGGCTGGCCTGCAGCCGTGCGGTCATCTGCTCGATGACGCGCTGATCAAACGCCGCCTGCAGATGCAGTCGCTCCACCAGCGGTAGAAAAACAGCCGGTGAAATGGTGCGCCCTTCCACAGACATGCGCGCCAGAATCTCGCAATACTCCACCCGCTCATCCGCGGTGCGCACCACAGGCTGGGCCACCAGTTCCAGCCCGGTGCCGTCACGCACCATCTGCGCCACTGCCTGCGCATCGGCATAGTCCAGCGGCGCCTGATCGCCATGCACCGCCGGCTGATAGCGCTGCACCTTGCGGTCCAGTGCATGCTTGGCAGCGCGCATGGCCATGTCCGCCTGCTTCAGCGCCTCGCTCAGCGTTACCGGCACACGTAGATCGAGCCAGCTCCAGCCGATGCTGATGGACAGCCGCGCCGTCATACCGAGATTTTCCGGCGGATAGTCGTACAGCACGTGGAGGAACTTCTCCAGACAGTGCTCGAACTGCTGCGGCGTCATGTCCATGGCCACAATGGCAAACTCATCGCCAGAGAGACGGTAAACGGTGGCCCCCTTCTGCCGCAGCGACTCCAGTGTGGCAGCCACATGCATCAGCACGTGGTTGCCCACCTCGCCACCGTAGGTTTCGTTGATCTCGTGGAAAAAATCGATGTCCAGGATAGCCACGCCCGCTTCATCGTGCACCCTGATCAGCTCGGGCCAGCGTTCTTCCAGCGCCAGACGGTTGGGCAGGTGGGTGAGCGCATCCTCAAACGCCCGCTTGCGCAGGGCACGATGGGCGCGCTCCAGTGCCTGAGTGCGTTCGGCCACGCGCTGTTCCAGCTGGGCATTCAGGCTTTCCAGCGCTGCCTGCTTGTGCTGCACCGTCTGCAGCAGCGCATTGGTCTGCTCCACCACGGTGGCCACTTCATCCACGGCGCCCGGCAGCAGCGTCACTGCACCCTGCCCGCCGCCACACACGCCGTGCACCGAATCGGACGCCACCTGCAACGGCTTGATAACCTTGCGCCAGAGCACCCGTCCCAGCCCCAGCATGAGCCCTAGCAGCAGTAGCAACGGCACGGCAATGGTTTCCAGCGCCAGCTGCAACGCTTTCTGCAACAGAGCGGCTGATTGCACTATGACAAAACCGGACGCGCCATGATTGAAGACATAGGCTGGCGTGGGCAGCCACAGCTGCACCTGCCCTGTCTCGAGCACCTGCCACCACAGAGAGTGGTGCAGCCGGGCCTGTACCATTGGCGGAGGCTGCAGATAAAAGGTGACCAGTCGGCTGTGCAGCAATCCCTGCAGATAGGGGGCCGGCTCACCATGCGACACCAGTTTGCGGATCAGATAGAGGTCGCCCGCACGATCACCGATGTCGTACCGCACGGGAATACGCACCAGCTGATACAGACCCGGCCGGGCAAATATCTGCCGCCATGGGGCTTGCGCGAAGCCATCGTTGATCAGGTGAAAAAGCGTGCGCTGCGGAGGCAGACGGGTGAGTACCGCCGGCAGATGGTTCAGGAACTGATGTCCGTCCGGCGTGTAGAGGCGCCCATCCTCACCCATGAAGACCACGCCATGCAGATTGAACTGACGCTTAATCTGATACAGCAGCGCACTGAGTGCAGCGGGGCGCTCCGTCTCTTCCGCCGCCGCGATGGGCGCCTTGAAAAAGCCTACCGCCCTGCTGATCAGCGCAAACTTCTGCGCCTCGCTGACCAGCCACAGATGCAGTTCGCCCTGAATCTCGATCTGTACCTGTTCGGATTCTCGCTGTGCCACCCCCTGCGCCATCCACAGCTGAAAGGCCCCCACCGCCAGTACACTGACGATCACACCAATCATTACGGCGCGGAAATAGCGCAACAGCGAAATGCGTGCAGTCGCCACTACTTCCGCCCTCCACCGCTTAAGTCAGCCCCCGTCCCCATTGCACCCAGCAGACGAGCCGGTTTTGCCTCCAACCCTGCACAGCCGCGCGTGCGCGCCCCCTGCAGGCCGCCGCGCACCACACCCCGCACATCAAAGCCCTTGTGAATAAGGTACTTGCCCACCACCACCGACTGGCGCATGGCCACATCGGCAATCAGAATCGGCCGATTCCTGGGCAACGTGTCCAGCAGTCGGTCGAGCGCATAGGTGGGAATCTGCACACTGCCCGGCAGGAACCATTGCGGCGAAGCCAGCCAGTCAGGCCGCACATCCAGCACAAAAGGGCGGCTGGCCGGTGGCCGCTTCAGCAGCGTCTGCACCTCGGCACAGCCCAGTTTGTGCACGCGGAGACCGGCATAGAGCGAATTCACCCACAGGGGGTAGTCGAACTGGCGCCATTCGGGAATGCCGCCGCGAAACCAGACCACCTGCGTATAACCGCGCTTGAGGGCCGCTTCGACCGCAAAGCGGCTGTAATTGCACTTGAGCCCCATGCAGTAGAACACAAGCGGTGCGTCCTTGCGCGGCGGCAGCTGCTCCGTAGTCGCCACTTCATTGGCCGGGATATTGATGCTGCCCGGAATATGCTGACTGGCAAACTCGATGCGACTAAGAGCATTAATAAGAAGCGGGTGCTGGGGCGACTGCAGCCAGCGCCACAGCTCCGGCGCGGTAATGACGCGCACACGCTGCTCCAACGGCATGACAGCGTCCGCCTGAGCAAGAGCGGCAAACAGGGCGGCGAAAACCAGCAAAAAAATTTTGGGCATGCAAACGGATCATCTGGAAACTATCCGCACCATCCTACGCCAGACAGCCAAAGTAAGTTATCAACATTTTTGAAGAGGGCATGATTTTAGTTTATCCTCTCTACTGACTATCCTCTATGCAGCACTGCCGCGCGCTCTCCCGCATGCCTCAAGATCGCAGCCTTCAGGCGCGCAACTGCACTGTGCAAGACGCCTTCAGCCGGGCCGCCTGCGCCGCGCTGTGGCTCACCCACACCGCCCCCCGCCCTGGCGCCGCAGCCAGATACTCCTGCAGCAGAGATTCAACCCGGATGGCTGTGGCGTCATCCAGATTGGCCGTGGGCTCGTCCAGAAGCAGAATGCGCGGCTGACGCACCAGCCCGCGCAGCAGCGCCAGCCGCTGCTGTTCGCCACTGGAGAGCATGGCAATGGGCTTTTCCAGTAGCTCGGGCGCAAGCTCCAGCGCCGCCAGCCAGTCTGGGGACGGCGGAGACATAAAGTGCTGCGCCGCCGTGTCACGCCACCAGGCCGGCTGTGCCGGAAAGTACATCACCGCGGCCCGCCAGTCGCACGGCTTCCACCGTTGCTGTGGCATATCATCCAGCAGAATGTTACCTTCGTGCGGGTCCAGATCCGCCAGCGCGCGCAGCAGGCGCGACTTGCCGCTGCCGGACGGTCCCTGCACCAGCAAGATCTCGCCCGTCTGCAGCGCCAGATCCACTGGTGCGGCCATACCCGCACTGAACACGCGTGATGCTCGGAACACGTCTTTACCTTCATCGAGAGACTAAAAACAAGGGCGCGCCCGGCCTGTGCCGTGACGCGCCCCAAAAAGCTTTTTGACCTTGGTCAGCTTAACACATGACCTGCATGGCGCTGTAGTCCTTGCCACCGGTCACAACACTCTGACCGGAAACCGCCTGTTTGTAGGCCCGGCGACCGTATTCCTTTTTCAGCTTGCGCTTGTAGGCGCGGAAAAATGCCTTGAGGGGATCATGCCCGTACAATCCTTCTGCCCAGTAGGTATCCGTGGCCTTGTCCCACGCCAGCTTAACCGCCATCAGCGGATCGGGCGCCGGCCCCTTGGTGACCTTGCCGCCCTGCAGGGGATCATAAACGCTGTTGTGGGCACAGCAGACGATCTGACCTGCGCCGCCGGCCACCTCGCTCTTGCCCGGATTGTAGTTCATCATGCTCAGCTGCCTGCTGGGGTACTGCAGCTGATGCTGACAGATGGCCAGAAATGCCACCACCGACTGCTGCGGTCCCACACCGCCCAGCCACTGGTATTGGCTGCCGTCCTCTTCGCTCAGCTCCACGCCGCCCTTGACCGGCTGCCCAAGATCGATCAGAAAGCAGGGTGTCGAACGATAGGGATAGGCGAACACGTATTCGGTACGAGGCTGAATCGCCTTGCTGGTCAATGGCTTGCCATCCGCCCCTACAAGCTGGACCCGCTCGAAATCGAGCGTAGCGGCATAGGTGAGAAATTGCGGCACCGCCGCAGCAGCTACCCCCGCTGCACAGGTCTTGATGAATGCACGTCGCTTCATGCTGATTTCCTCCTTGAAAAAAGGGCGCCGCAGCGCCCCAACGAACCGCCTTTTGCACCGCGATTCAGTTGATCATGTCGTTGTACATGCCTTCTGCCCAGGCGAGATTGGCCTGTCCCAGCTGCGGGCTCCACTGTTCCTTGAGGATGACGTCGGTAAAGCCAGCCAGCTGACGACCCTTGTATTTGTATTTGGCATCCACCATGATGGATTCGAGCGGGTCGGTCTTGACCGCCGAATAGCAGATGGTATGCGGGCTTTCCCATTTGGGCAACGGCTTGCCCTGGGCGTGCGCTGCCACCACCTTGGCCACATAGTGCGCCTCGGAGTTGGACGTGTTGCCCGACTTGGAGTACCCCATGGGACGCGCGTCACCGGTCACATAGACGTGCTCGTCGCCCTTGGCCTGATAGGTGAACGGATCGATATCCGCTTCAAACTGTGTGCCCGGCTTGACCAGATCCATCATTTCGATCAGCTTGGCGCCGCGCACCGGCGGATAGATGGCCGCATCGGCGAAATCGTAGGTATCCCTGAAGCCTTCGGTTTCGGCGATCACCTGCTGCTTCTCGGCATCCACACCCACGATATTGACGCCCGGCACGTATTCCACATAGTCCTTGTAAAGGGTATCGTAAGCATGGTGGAAGCCGTCGCGCTTGATGGTAATGTCCGGGTTCATATCCAGCACGACAACCTTGCCCTTGATCTTGTTCTTCTTGAAGTAATCGGCCACCAGACAGGCGCGCTCATAAGGCCCCGGCAGACAGCGGTAGTTGCCGGAAGGCACCGTCTGAATAAAGATGCCACCGTCAAAGTCTTCCAGCTTGCCGCGCAGGGTCAGGTGCTCGGACCCCGGCATGAATCCGGCCGGGAACTTCTTGCGCAGAATCCATTCATGATCCACATCCACGCCGATCTTGCGGTAGTTGTAGTCGATGCCGGGGGCGACCACCAGGTAGTCATACTTGATGGCACCACGGTCGGTATAGAGGATGCGGCTGTCCCGATCTGCGGTAATGGCCGTGGCGTTATAGAAGATATAGCCGTTGTTGCGCGCGGCGTCATCATAGGAGTGCAGCAGGAAGTCCGTGTCCACCGCGCCGGCCAGCCAGATATTGCTGATGGGGCAGGACATGAACATGCTGTTCTTTTCCACCAGCACCACATCGAACTTGTCGTAGTATTTCTTCAGATATTTGGCCATGGTCAGCCCCGACCAGCCGCCGCCGATCACCACTGCACGCGGCCCCTTGGGCTTGGGCAGGTCGGCTGGACTGCTGATCAGTGCGGGTGCATGCCCGCCCGCCGTCTCTGCCTTGGTGGGGTTTGACTGACAGGCACCCATCATGGCGGCGCCGGCACCGGCCGCCGCTCCGCCCATGAATTTCAGCACCCCGCGACGGGAGACTCTGGCTTTGCTGTTGTCATCCATATGCTTTCTCCTCATGAAGGCTTTGTCATAACGCCATCCACTGAAGGTGACGGCCTATTTTCAAATGCAGTGCCGCATTGCCACGACGCTGCATATCAGGCATGAACAGCATAAATAAAAACAACCTGTTGCGGCATTCAAAAAAAATATAAAACCCTTTCAAAATACAATAATATAATTAACAGCCAATATAAACAAAACATCTTATAATTCAATGTAATGGGAAAACTTGCTCAATTAAAGAATGATGTTTATACCAAGAAGTGGATAAACTTTTTATATAAAAAACATGAAATGAACGGATAAAAAGAAACCTGTTCTGCCAGCCAAGCCAGTAAAAATATAGAGAGGAGAAAGGAGAAGATGTCTATGCAGCGCTCGTAAACATGGGCACCTCCGCAAAACCTATGAATGCGCTCGCGTTGCAGGCGCGATGGCAGCAGATTCAAGGCGCGCGGCGCAGCCTTTGGTGGCGCCAAAGGCAAGACGTGCAACACAGAAGATGCTGCCATCCCGCCGCAACCCGAAGGGACAGGCCCGCACCCTGCCACCCTGCCACCCTGCCACCCTGCCAGGGACAATTTTGCTAATGCCAAAGGCTGCCCGAACCAGCCATCAGCGTGCCCACGAATGCATACCACGATTTGGAAAGCAGCCTCAGTTACAGGCGGATCAGTTTCGCCACCGCCAGCATGAGCCACTTGCTGCCATGCTCATCGAAATGCACCTGCACCCGTGCCTGTGGACCATCCCCTTCCAGTCCGATGACAATACCCTCACCGAAACGGTCGTGCAGCACGCGGTCGCCGATGGCGAAAGGGGGGTCCCCGACTTTTTGCAAGCCGCTTTTCCGGCCGCCGGCGCCAAAACCGCCTCCAAGCGCGCCTGCAGGGCGTACGGAGGCTTTAGGACGGATTTCTTCCACGCAGTCTGGCGGCAGTTCACTCAAAAAGCGCGACGGCAGTGGAAAGCGCTCCTGCCCGTGCCAGCGGCGCTTCTCGCACCAGGTCATCACCAGTTCTTCCCGCGCACGGGTAATGCCCACGTAGGCGAGACGACGCTCTTCTTCCAGCCGTGCCGGGTCGTCGATGGACTGCTGCGACGGGAACAGCCCCTCTTCCATGCCGGTCATGATCACCAGCGGAAACTCCAGCCCCTTGGCGGCGTGCAGGGTCATCACCTGGACGCAGCTCTCCCACTGCGCCGCCTGATGCTCGCCCGCCTCCAGTGCCGCCTGATTGAGGAACGCCTGCAGGGGCGTTTCGGCGGCGGCGCCCTCATCGGGACGGAACTGCGCCGCGGCATTGATCAGTTCGTCCAGGTTCTCCAGCTTGGACTGCGCCTGCTCGCTCTTGTGCTTGTCCTTTTCCAGGTGCGCCTGCAGGCCGGAGCGACTGATGACGGTCATCACCTGCTGGTCCAGCGGCATGTCGGCGGTGTCGGCCGCCAGCTGGTCGATCAAATCGAGAAAGCCTTTCACTGCCCCGGCCGCTCGAGCGGTGAGGCGGCCGCTTTCCAGCAGCCGCTGCGCCGCCTGCCACAGGGAGGTGCCCTGCGCCAGTGCTTCGGCGCGCAGGGTTTCCAGCGTACGCGCGCCGATGCCGCGTGGCGGGTTGTTGATGACGCGGTCGAAGCTGGCATCATCGTCGCGGTTGAGCAGCAGGCGCAGGTAGGCGAGCACGTCCTTGATTTCCGCACGCTCGTAAAAGCGCAAACCGCCATAGACACGATAGGGAATACCGGCGCGCAGCAGCGCCTGTTCCAGCACCCGCGACTGGGCGTTGGAGCGGTACAGCACCGCCACGTCATACCGGCTGCCGCCACGTTCGAGCCAGCGCTCCACCTGGCGCACAACAAAATCCGCCTCCTCCAGTTCGTTGAAGGCGCGATAGATGCGGATGGGCTCGCCCTGCTCACCAGCGGTCCACAGGTTCTTGCCCATGCGGCCGCTGTTGTGGGCAATCAGCGTATTGGCGGCCCTGAGAATGGTGGCGGTGGAGCGGTAGTTCTGCTCCAGCCGGATCACGCGCACGTCTGCAAAGTCGTCGCTGAAACGGTGCACATGCTCCACGCGTGCGCCGCGCCAGCCATAGATGGACTGGTCGTCGTCGCCCACCACGAACAGCCGCCCGGTGCCGCCGGCCAGCACCCGCAGCCAGGCATACTGCAGCGCATTGGTGTCCTGAAACTCGTCCACGAGGATGTGCTGAAAGCGCTGTTGGTAGTGCGCCAGCAGCTGCGGGTTTTTCAGCCACAGTTCATGGGCACGCAGCAGCAGTTCGGCAAAATCCACCAGCCCGTTCTGCTGGCACTGCTGCTCATAGGCGTGGTACACGCGCAGCAGGGTTTCCACATAGGGGTTGTGCTGCGGATCGATATGGGCAGCGCGCAGTCCCTCTTCCTTGTTTCCGTTGATGAAGCCCTGCACCTGACGCACCGGCCACTGCTGCTCGTCCAGCTCCAGATCACGCAACAGGCGCTTGAGCAGGCGCTTCTGGTCATCACTGTCGATCACCTGAAAATTCTGCGCCAGCCCGGCCTCGCGCCAGTGCTGGCGCAGCAGGCGGTAGGCGATGCCGTGAAAGGTGCCCAGCGTGAGGCCTTCCGCCTTGCCGCCGATCAGCTCGAAGGAGCGCCCGCGCATTTCGCTGGCGGCCTTGTTGGTAAAGGTAACCGCAAGGATGTTGTAGGGCGACACGCCCAGCGCCTCCACCAGCCAGCCAATGCGGTGCACCAGCACGCGCGTCTTGCCGGAGCCGGCCCCGGCGAGCACCAGCGCGTGGCAGTCCACCGACAAAGTGACCGCCTCGCGCTGGGCATCATTGAGATCATTAAGGAGAAAAGAGATGTCGTCCATGCACGTTCCATTAAGTTTTGATGAATTCTGCTGCCAGAAGGAGGAATTTTCTTGCAATCGGAGGGGGCTTTGTGATAAAAAGCGATCCATTAACGATTAACTGGCCCGCAAATCGCGCGAGCAGCTAGTATACCCCGCTCTGAATCCCTTTCCCGATCGATGCGCACAGCAGTTTCTGATCCTGCCGATTCAGGGGTAGCCATATCAAAAACAGGAGGAGTTTCCCATGAGCGAACACATTGTAAACGTGAGCGACGAAACCTTTGAGAGCGAAGTGCTGCAGGCCGACCAGCCGGTGCTGGTGGACTTCTGGGCCGAGTGGTGCGGTCCCTGCAAGATGATCGCGCCCATTCTGGACGAAATCGCGCAGGAATATGCCGGCAAACTGAAAGTGGCCAAGCTGAACATCGACGACAACCCGGCCACCCCACCCAAGTACGGCGTGCGCGGCATTCCAACACTCATGCTGTTTGCAAACGGCGAAGTCAAGGCCACCCAGGTGGGTGCGCTGTCCAAGTCGCAGCTGAGCGAATTCCTGAACAGCAACCTGTAAATCTGCCTTCTGCGGATGCGGCCCCGGCCGCATCCCGCCCTCTTCGCCGTCCGGCAGCGCACTTTCCCGACAACCAACGATACAACCATCCGAACACCCAAGGACAACAACCTGTATGAACCTGGCAGACCTCAAGAAAAAGTCCGTCGCGGAACTTCTGAAAATCGCCGAGGAACTCGGCCTGGAAAACCTGGCGCGACTGCGCAAGCAGGACATCATCTTTTCCATCCTCAAGGCCAAGGCGTCCCGTGGCGAAGACATCTACGGCGAAGGGGTGCTGGAAATCCTGCCGGACGGCTTCGGTTTCCTGCGTTCCGCCGACAGCTCCTATCTGGCCGGACCGGACGACCTGTACGTCTCCCCCAACCAGATCCGCCGCTTCGGCCTGCGCACCGGTGACACCATTCAGGGCAAGATCCGCCCGCCCAAGGAGGGCGAAAAATACTTCGCCCTGCTGAAGGTGGAGAAGGTCAACTTCGAAGACCCCGAAGTGGCGCGCCGCAAGATCGCCTTCGAGAACCTCACCCCGCTGCACCCTACCCGCCGCATCAAGCTGGAGCTGGGCAACGGCACCACCGAAGACATCACCCCGCGCATTATCGATCTAGCCGCCCCGGTGGGCTTCGGCCAGCGCGGCCTCATCGTGGCGCCGCCCAAGTCGGGCAAGACGGTCATTCTGCAGAACATTGCCCACTCCATCGAGCACAACTACCCGGATGCACACCTGATCGTGCTGCTGATCGATGAGCGCCCGGAAGAGGTGACCGAAATGGAGCGCACCGTGCGCGGGGAAGTGGTCGCCTCCACCTTCGACGAGCCGGCCACGCGCCATGTGCAGGTAGCGGAAATGGTGATCGAAAAGGCCAAGCGGCTGGTGGAGCACAAGAAAGACGTAATCATTCTGCTCGACTCCATCACCCGTCTCGCCCGCGCCTACAACACGGTGGTGCCCGCCTCCGGCAAGATCCTCACCGGCGGTGTGGACGCCAACGCCCTGCACCGTCCCAAGCGCTTCTTCGGCGCGGCGCGCAACATTGAGGAAGGCGGCAGCCTCACCATCCTCGCCACCGCGCTGGTGGACACCGGCTCCAAGATGGACGAGGTGATCTTTGAAGAGTTCAAGGGCACCGGCAACATGGAGCTGCACCTGTCGCGCCATCTGGCTGAAAAGCGCCTCTTCCCGGCGATCAACATTCCCAAGTCGGGCACGCGCAAGGAAGAACTGCTGCTCAAGCCGGACGAACTGCAGGCCGCCTGGGTGCTGCGCCGCTTCCTCGGCAACATGGAAGAGAGCGAAGCCCTGCAGACGCTCATCGACCAGATGAAGCACACCAAGACCAACGAAGAACTCTTCATGGCGATGAAAAACCACGCCAAGTAGTTGAAAGCCGGCAGCGAGGCTTCTATAATGCCCCGTTTCCGGGAAAACCCCTTATAAACGATTGCAGGAACACAGCTATGAAACCAGGTATTCACCCAGAGTACAGAGAAGTCGCGTTTCAGGACATCGCCACCGGCGACATCTTCCTGACCCGCTCCACAGCCAAGACCTCTGGCGATACCATCGAAATCGACGGCAAGGAAATCCCCGTAATCCGCGTGGAAATTTCCAGTGCTTCCCACCCCTTCTACACCGGCAAGCAGACCCTGGTGGATACCGAAGGGCGCGTGGAAAAGTTCCGTCAGAAGTATGGTATGCGCAAGTAAGCATCGCTTGGCATGCATTGAAAGGGGCCGCATCTGCGGCCTTTTTCATATCTGCGCATCAGACATGCGTCATCGGCACGAAACATGCTAACGTTTTCACCATGAAACGACTGCTGACCCTTCTGATCACCCTGACCCTTTCAGCGCCCCTGCTGGCGGCAGATGACTGCCTGCCCGCCAAGCCCGAGGCGCTCAAGTGGCGCACGGTGCAGTATGTGGTGCGCGGCGATCTGATCACCGCCGACAACATCAATATCGTGCTCGAGGGCGTGGTGGCGCCACGGCCGGCACGCCCCAACAAGTGGTATCAGCGCGAGGACGAACCGCTGGCCAAACAGGCAAAGCTGTTCCTGCTCAAGCTGTTCGCCAACCACGACATGAAGGTGGGGGTGGAGTATGACACCGTCAAGGTGGACCGTTTCCTGCGCGAAGTGGGGCACCTGTATTACCGCGACAAGCAGGGCCGCATCCGCTCTGTCCAGCAGGCACTTCTGCAGGCCGGCCTGGCACTGGCCGCCACCAACCCGCCCAATCTCAAGCACCAGAAATGCTACTACCGCGCCGAAAAGTCGGCCCGTGAGCGGGGTATCGGCATCTGGGGTGTGGCGAAAAAGTATCCGGCCCTGCACTACCCCATCATTCCCAGCAACAAGATTACCGCACAGGATACCGGCTACCGCATCGTCAAGGGCCCGGTAAAGCGTATCGTCCCCATCCATGGCTTTGAGGCGGTCAATCTGGACACCACCGGCATCCGCATCCCCGAAAAGGACTTCAAGCACTACTGGAAACCCCGTGAGCTGCAGGCGCTCAAAGGCAAGACCATTGAAGTGCGTGGCCGCCCCTACTACTACAAGGGCCACATGTACATGATTGTGCGCCACCCGTGGAGCATCGACCGCCTCAACCCCGTGTACGTCGCAACCCAGCTGGTAGAATAGTCTTTTTACCTGCTGGAACCGCGCCATGACCCAACTGAAGAACGATCGTTTTCTCCGTGCTCTGCTCAAGCAACCCGTTGACCGCACCCCCGTGTGGATGATGCGCCAGGCCGGCCGCTACCTGCCTGAATACCGCGAGGTGCGCAAACAGGCCGGCTCCTTCATGGACCTGTGCCGCAACACCGAGCTGGCCACTGAAGTCACCCTGCAGCCCCTGCGCCGTTTTCCCATCGATGCTGCCATCCTCTTTTCGGACATTCTCACCATTCCGGATGCCATGGGACTGGGGCTGCGCTTTGAAGCCGGCGAAGGCCCCGTCTTCGATCACCCTGTGCGCAGTGCAGCGGACGTGGCCCGGCTGGGTGTGCCGGACATGGAGCAGGACCTTGGTTATGTGATGGATGCCGTGCGCAGCATCCGCAAGGCGCTGGATGGTCAGGTGCCACTCATCGGTTTTTCCGGCAGCCCGTGGACGCTGGCCACCTATATGGTGGAAGGTGGCAGCTCCAAGACCTTCGGCAAGGTCAAGGCAATGATCTACGACGATCCAGCCACCGCCCACAAGCTGCTTGAAATCCTCGCAGATGCGGTCACCGAGTACCTCAATGCCCAGATCCGTGCCGGGGCGCAGGCGGTGCAGATCTTCGACACCTGGGGCGGCGTGCTCACCCCGCGGGATTTTCAGGAATTCTCGCTTGCATATATGGAGCGCATTATTGAAGGACTGATTCGCGAACATGAGGGTCGGCAGGTACCCGTCATTCTGTTCACCAAGGGCGGCGGCCAGTGGCTTGAAGTCATGGCGGAAAGCGGTGCCGATGCCCTGGGGCTTGACTGGACCACCGATATCGGCGAAGCGCGCCAGCGCGTGGGCAACCAGGTGGCACTGCAGGGCAATATGGACCCGTCCATGCTGTACGCCTCTCCCGAGCGTATCGAAGAGGAGGTGCGCCTGATCCTCACCAGCTACGGACAGGGCTCCGGCCACGTCATGAATCTGGGCCACGGCATTCATCCCGATGTACCGGTAGAGCATGCGCAGGCCTTTGTGGAAGCCGTGGTGCGCCACAGCCCGGCCTTCCATCAAGCTGACTGACCCTTTTTTCACGCCTCACAAAAAAACCGCGCCGAGGCGCGGTTTTTTTATGCAGCCTTACAGCGAAACATCAGAGTTCACTGGTGCGCATGATTTCATCGGCATACGCCAGCGCTTCTGTATAGCAGGCACGCACCTGCACCGGCGAAACCCCGGGTGGCAACACAAAGTTCACTTCGCCCTTTTCCAGGGACTGAATAATCCGCAGGGCCGCACCAGCGTGCCCAGCGTGCTCCAGCAGCGCCAGCTGCAACTCCTTCTGCAGCTTCAATTCACGCACGATTTCCGACAGCGGGCGATCCAGCACCACGTCAAGCAGTGAGAACAGGCCAACCGTATAGAACATGTCCCGATCCCCCTGCACGATTTCGCCGATGCAGGCGCAGAACTGTGCCCGCACCAGCGCCGTCCGCGCCAGCTCAGGCAGCTCCTCGCCCAGTTCAGTCATCATGTAGGTCTGCACCCAGAGCTTGAGCCGCTCCAGTCCTAGACGCCGCACCGCATCCAGAATGGAGTGCAGATACCCTTCTCCCTCCAGCAGGAAGCGATTGGCCATGCGCACCACCTGCTCGCTCATGGCCACATCCTGCTCCAGCAGATAGGTCAATTCGTTCAGATTCAGCTTGGGGTCTTCCAGCTTGCGCAGCACCTGCAATACCTTGACCTGCGAGGGCTTGAGCGGCTTTTCCTCTTCCAGTTTTGGCTTGAGATAGAAGGGCCCGGTAAAGAACTTGAAGCCGTGATAGCGACAGAACAGGAACTGCTTGTGTGTAGCCACATTGCCGGCAATCCAGCTGGTGCGGTCGCGCACGCCGGGAAACATGGAAATGATGGTATTGGGCCCGCCCGCCGGCAGATCCGCCCGCACGTAACGGATGGCAAAATCGTCAAACGGCAGCGAACTGCTGAAATCGTAACGGGTGACGCCCACCAGAAAGTGGTAGATATTGATCAGCTGATAGAGCTCTTCCCAATAGGGTTTGTGCACCGCGCGCCAGTCTGTGGCAACAATGACACCGGTGGAGAGCAGGGGGATCTTCTCCAGTACCGCATCCTGAATCAGGCGCGGCGGCAGCTCGATAAACAGCGGCTCGTGGTTGGCAATCTTTTCCCAGCCCAGTTCATCGAGAAAAGCGAGAAAGTTCTGCAGCTCCTTCTCCGGCAGCGCGCCTTCGTCTTCAGACAGATCGAAATGGTTGGCACGAAACAGCAGCTGATAGGCCTTTACCTTCAGCTGTGGCGAAAAAATGGGCTGCCGGATGAAATAGAACGTATCACTCACCGCTACCGCCATGGCCGTGCCTTACTCCTCATACTGCACCACAAATATATTCCCGCCTATCAGGACTCCACCGGCTTGTATTCGTCCGGCAACTGCACGTCCTGATCGCCAAACAGAAACTTCTCCATCTCCTCCATCAGAAACTTGCGCGCCTTGGGGTCGAGGCTGGAAAGGCGGTATTCGTTGATCAGCACCGTCTGATGCTGCAGCCACTGCTTCCACGCCTCCTTGGAGACATGTTCATAAATCTTCTGACCCAGCGGGCCCGGAAACGGTGGATGATCCAGCCCTTCCAGTTCCTGCTTCAGCTTGACGCAATGCACCTTCCGACTCATCTTGAACCTCCATCAATAGCTTTTTCACCGGCGCGGGCACGGGCAGCGCCATGGCGTCCTGCAGCGGCCACCATGCGCCCGCATCCGGTGTCGGTTGTGTCTCGTGAGTGTGCCACAGATACGGCGCAATATCCAGATGAAAGTGGCTGAAGGTATGGCGAAAGGGCTTCAACGGTACACCACGAGGTGATTCCACCAGCGGAAAGCCATGCAGCCCGCCCCACAGTCCCGTCGCCTCATTGGACACCAACCACACCTGCCCCTCGCGCAGGCAAATCTGCCAGATGGCCTCACGCACCGGCAAGGTCCTGCGGGGACGCGGCGTGGGCAGCTGCGCCGTGCGACCGGTGCGCACCGCCACGCAGTCCGCCCGAAACGGACAGGCATCACAATCAGGCCTTGTGCGCGTACACACCGTTGCCCCCAGATCCATCTGCGCCTGCGTATAGTCGGCCATGACCGCAGTGTCCTGCGGCAGCAACTGTTCGGCCAGCTGCCACAGCCGGATTTCCACAGCGCGCTCGCCCGGCCAGCCCTCGATTCCGAACACGCGACACAATACCCGCTTCACATTGCCGTCCAAGATGGCCTCACGCTGGCCATAGGCCTGCGCCACAATGGCTGCTGCGGTGGAGCGCCCGACCCCCGGCAAGGCTTCCCAGCCAGCCCGATCCGTGGGAAAGCCGCCCTGCGTCACAATCTGCTGCGCCGCCCGGTGCAGATTACGACCGCGGGCGTAGTAGCCCAGCCCACTCCACAACGCCAGCACCTTGGACACATCGGCCGCAGCCAGCGCCTCCACGTCCGCAAAGCGCGCCATGAAACGCTCAAAATAAGGGATCACCGTCTGCACCTGCGTCTGCTGCAGCATCACCTCCGCCACCCACACTCGGTAGGGCGTGCGTGGGTGCTGCCATGGCAAATCATGGCGGCCGTGCCGCCGGTGCCACGCCAGCAGCCGCTGGGCAAAGCTCTTAACAGGGGGGTCCCCGACTTTTTCAGAATCGATTTTTTTCATTCGCCGCGCTGCACTTCAGCAAACCCTTAAATCCGCTATACTATAGTGATTCACGCACCCACTGACACGAATTCCATGCAGATTATTCTCAACGGCGAACCCTACGAACTGAAAGATGGCGCCACCGCCGCGGAGCTGGTGCAGCAGCTGGAACTGACTGGCAAGCGCATCGCCATGGAGCGCAATGAAACCATCGTGCCGCGCAGCCAGTATGAACAGACCGTGCTGCAGCCGGGCGACCGCATCGAAATCATTCACGCCGTCGGCGGCGGCTGATCACAATCCAAGAGAGTCAACATGAACGATACCTTTGAACTGGCAGGCAAGACCTACTCCTCCCGTTTGCTGGTGGGCACCGGCAAATACAAGGATCTGATGGAAACCAAGGCGGCCATCGAAGCCTCGGGCGCGGAAATCGTCACCGTGGCCATCCGCCGCACCAATATCGGCCAGAACCCCAATGAGCCCTCCCTGCTGGAGGTGATTCCGCCGGAAAAATACACCCTGCTGCCCAACACCGCCGGCTGCTTCGACGCCGAGTCTGCCGTGCGCACCTGCCAGCTGGCCCGTGAACTGCTGGACGGCCACAGTCTGGTAAAACTGGAAGTCCTCGGCGACCCGGAAACCCTCTACCCCAATGTACTGGAAACCCTCAAGGCGGCGCGCACGCTCATCGATGACGGCTTCCAGATCATGGTCTACACCTCCGATGACCCGATTATCGCCAAGGAGTTCGAGGACATGGGCTGCGTGGCCGTCATGCCGCTGGGCTCCCTGATCGGCTCCGGCATGGGCATCGTCAACCCCTACAACATTCGCATGATCAAGGAACGCCTCACCGTGCCCGTGCTGGTGGACGCCGGTGTGGGCACCGCCTCCGATGCGGCCGTGGCCATGGAGCTGGGCTGTGACGGTGTGCTGATGAATACCGCCATTGCTGCCGCGAAAGATCCGGTGCTGATGGCCTCCGCGATGAAAAAGGCGGTGCAGGCCGGGCGCGAAGCTTATCTGGCGGGGCGCATGCCGCAGCGCATCTACACCGCCAGCCCGTCATCACCAGACGAAGGCATCTTCTTCGACAAGCCCGCTTCATGAGCGAACAGGGGCAGACGCCGGGCGAAATCTTTCGCCGCGGCATCAAATCCTTCGTGCTGCGCCAGGGGCGCATGACCAAGGGACAGCAGCGGGCTTACGACCTGCTCTGGCCCCGCTATGGTGTGCCCTATTCGCCCGAGCCGCTCGATCTTGCCAAACTATTTGGCAACGACCACCCCGTGTGGCTGGAGATCGGTTTCGGCATGGGCCAGAGTCTCGCGCAGATGGCGGAAAACCGCGCCGAGGAAAACTTCTTCGGCGTGGAAGTGCACAAGCCGGGGGTGGGTGCGCTGCTGATGGAGGTGGAAAAGCGCGGCCTGACCAATGTGCGCGTCAGCAATCACGATGCGGTGGAGGTGGTGCGCGACCAGCTGCCGCCTGAAAGCCTGGCCGGCATCATGGTGTTCTTTCCCGACCCGTGGCACAAGAAGCGCCACCACAAGCGTCGCCTGATCCAGCCCCCCTTTGTGGAACTGCTCGCTTCGCGCCTGCAGCCGGACGGCCTGCTGCACCTGGCTACCGACTGGGAAGACTACGCCGAGCAGATGCTTGAGGTGTGCGAAGCCGAACCGTCGCTGGAAAATGTGGCCGGCCCTGGTCAATATCATCCCCGCCCCGACTGGCGTCCGCTCACCAAATTTGAACAGCGCGGCCAGCGCCTCGGCCATGGCGTGTGGGATCTGCTCTACCGCAAGCGTTAAAGAAACGCCTCGATCACATCATTGAGAAACGCCTGGCCCTGCTTGGTGAGGATCCACGCATCATCCTCCTGCACCAATAGCCCCTTTTCATGCAGGGCGTTCAATGTCGGCAGGACGACCTCTCGCGACACGCCCGTCACCGCCTCAAATTCGTCCAGAGCAAACGGCTCGAACAGCCGCAGGCGATTGAGCATGTATTCAAACGGCCGCTCTGCCAGCGCCACACTGTGCTGCCGCCCCATGCCGCCGCGCTCGATTTCGGCCACATAGGCGCCGGGACTGGCCGGCATCTGCGTGCGCAGGATTTCATTGCGCTCCGCCAGCGTCAGCTTGCCATGGGCGCCTGCCCCCAGCCCGATATAGTCGCCGTAGCGCCAGTAGTTGAGGTTATGACGGCAGGTCCTGCCCAGGTGCGCCCACGCAGAAACTTCATAGTGCTCGAATCCCGCCGCCTGCAGCCGCGCGGCACACGCCTGCTGAATGTCCGTGGCCACATCATCGTCCGGCAGACCCGACGGCGGCTGGCGGTAGAACGGCGTATTGGGCTCCAGCGTCAGCTGATAATGGGAGAGATGAGTGGGTTCATGGGTCAGGGCCGCCTCGATATCAGCCAGCGCAGCGCCTACCGTCTGCCCGGGCAACGCGAACATCAGGTCAATATTGAAATTGTCGAAGCCGGCCTCACGTGCCATCTCCAGCGCTGCGTGCGCCTCGGCCGCAGTGTGTATGCGCCCGAGGGTCTGCAGCTGCCGGTCGTCAAAACTCTGCACACCCACCGACAGGCGATTGACGCCCGCCGCGCGGAATGCCGCGAACTTTTCCGCCTCGGCCGTGCCCGGGTTGGCCTCCAGCGTCACCTCCACCTCGGCACCAAAGCCCAGCAACGCACGCGCCTGGGACAGAAACTCTGCCAGCACCTCGGGTGGCATGAGGCTGGGCGTGCCGCCGCCAAAAAATATGGCATGAATGCGCCGCCCCCAGATCAGTGGCAGCGTCTGCTCCAACTGGCGCAGCAGCGCAGCGAAATAGGCTGCGTCGTCCACACTCCGTTGGGTATGGGAATTGAAGTCGCAATAGGGACACTTGCGCACGCACCACGGATAGTGCACATAGAGCGTCAGCGGCGGGGGAATCAGTGGGGCGCTCAAACCTTGAGCAGCCCCTGCTGTTGCAGTGTGCGAATCTGGTCCACCAGACTGTGCAGCGCCTGGGCGCGGTGGCTCAGCTGATGCTTGCGCTCAGGCGGCAACTCGGCGGCGCTGCACCCTTCGGAGGGCACATAGAACACCGGATCATAGCCGAAACCGCCTTCGCCGCGCGGCGCCTCGAGAATCTCGCCATTCCAGCGCCCCAGCGCAATCACCGGCGTGGGATCCTCCGCGTGGCGCAGAAACACCATGGCACAGTAAAAGCTGGCCTGTCGCTCGCCCGCTGGTACGTCGGCCAGCTCCGCCAGCAGCTTGTCGATATTGCTGCTGTCAGTGGCCTCCGGCCCGGCAAATCGGGAGGAGTAGATGCCGGGCGCCCCGCCCAGCGCGGCCACTTCCAGTCCGGAGTCATCGCCAATGGCCGGCAGGCCGGTGCGCATGCACGCATGGCGTGCCTTGAGCAGCGCGTTTTCCACAAAGGTGAGGCCGGTCTCGTCCGCCTCGTCGTCAAAGAGATCCGTCTGAGGAATCACTGTCCAGTCGAGCGGCGCCAGCATTTCGCCTACTTCGCGCACCTTGCCGGCATTGCCGCTGGCAAAGACCACTTTCATGCCACCGCCTCCAGCACCGCTTTCTGCAGCGCGATCAGCTCGGCAATGCCCTGCGCCCCCAGAGCCAGCATGGTATCCAGCTCATCGCGACTGAAAGGCGCGCCCTCCGCAGTGCCCTGCACCTCGATAAAGCGGCTGTCATCGGTCATGACCAGATTCATGTCGGTTTCGGCAATGGAGTCTTCGCAATATTCCAGATCGAGGATCGGGTGCCCGTCCAAAATGCCCACCGACGTGGCGGCCACGTAATGGCGCAGCGGATCCTCGGCCAGCGTGCCCTCGCGTTGCAGGCTTTGCAGGGCCAGTGCCAGCGCCACAAAACCGCCGGTAATCGCTGCCGTACGGGTGCCCCCGTCCGCCTGCAGCACGTCACAGTCCACGGTAATGGTGCGTTCACCCAGCTTGGTCAGGTCCACGCCCGCACGCAACGCGCGGCCAATCAGGCGCTGAATTTCCACCGTACGCCCGCCCTGCTTGCCGGCACTGGCCTCGCGGCGCATGCGCGTGCCGGTAGAACGGGGCAGCATGCCGTATTCGGCTGTAATCCAGCCCTGACCCTGTCCCTGCAGAAACGGCGGCACCCGATCTTCCACACTGGCATTGCACAGCACGCGGGTATCGCCCACACTGATCAGCACGGAGCCCTCCGCATACTTGGTATAGCCCGGCTCAATCTGCACCGGCCGCATCTCATCCGGCGCGCGCTCGGAAGGGCGTTGCCACTGCTCGCTCATGTCTCACCTCGGTTCGATATAGAATGAACGCAATTATAACGAGGGACCCCGCACGCCATGAAAAGCATGACCGCCTTTGACCGCATCCAGTGCAGCTACGACTGGGGGCAGGCTACCTGGGAGATCAAATCTGTCAATCACCGCTATCTGGAGCTGCATTTTCGTCTGCCGGAAGGCTGGCGCGAGCTGGAAATGGCATTGCGCGAGCGCGCCAAACAGCAGCTGGCCCGCGGCAAGGTGGAGTTCGCCCTCACCCTTACGCTGGATGCCGGCCTGCAGACCCCCAGCCTCAATGAGGCGGTCCTGGACGGCCTGATTGAAGTCATTCGCGACGTGCGCCTGCGCCTGCCTGCGGCCAGCCACCTGAATGCACTGGAAATCCTCAAATGGCCCGGTGTCATTGCCGAACCACAGCTGAACCGTGAACAGATGCTGGCAGATCTGACCGCCTGTGCCGAGCAGGCACTGCAACAGCTCAATGCTGCCCGTGAGCGCGAAGGCGCAGCACTGAAGGCCCTGATCGAGCAGCGCCTCGATGCCATGGAAAAACTGATCGAGCCCTTGACCGATGTGGTGCCCGAAGCGGTGCAGAGCTACGAAACCCGCCTGCGGGAACGCATCGCGCAGCTGCAGGCCGACGTGGACGAACAGCGGCTGGCACAGGAGGTGGCGCTGATGGCGCAGAAGCTGGACGTGGCCGAAGAGCTCGACCGCCTGCGCACCAATATCAAGCTGGTGCGCGAGGCGCTCCAGCAGGAAGGCCCCATCGGCCGCCGGCTGGACTTTCTCATGCAGGAACTGAACCGCGAGGCCAACACCCTCGGCTCCAAGGCCAGCGACATGCGCCTGACCGAAGCAGCCGTGGAGCTGAAGGTGCTGATCGAACAGATGCGCGAACAGGTGCAGAACATCGAATAGTCCCCAGGATCAGGGCATAAATTGACCTGCATCAACTTTTGCAACGGTTTTTATTTGCAAACCGCCCGCGCCATCGTTAACATTTTGCTCAAGAATCCAATAGAGCGCCCCCGGGCGCCATGAGCAACTCAACTGGAGAGCGTGTCATGAAAGAGTTCATCAACTTCCTGCTGGTGGTTCTGGTTACCGTCATCATTCCCTATCTGACCATCTGGTTCGTCTATTTCGGTATTCTGCCCGAATCACTGGAAGTGATCATTACCCAGATCGCCGTGGCCGCAGCCATTGTCATTATTGTGGGCGGCAATCTGATGCTGATGTATTCCGACATCAAGACCAAGCGCTACAGCAAGAGCTGATCGCGATCCCATTATCGTGGTTCCCAACGCCCGGCTCTGCCGGGCGTTTTGCGTTGCGGGCTTGTCATCCCTCAACTAACCCGTTAATATCGTGCCGTTTTTCTGCATGCAGGCACGCCCGTGACCGAACCGACTCAATCACCGCTGCTGGACGACGCCACCGGCGAAACACCGCCGCCAGCCCCCTCTGAAAAACCGACCCAAAAGCCTGCGCGCAAGAAACGGCGCTGGCTGTGGCTGACCGCGCTCGTCCTGTTCGTTCTCCTTCCTGCTTCGCTGGTGGGCTGGTACGCCGTCACCATCTACCCCACCCTGCCGGACGCCTCGGAACTCAAGGATGTGCGCTATCAGGTCCCCCTGCGCATCCTGACCCGCGACGGCAAACTGATCAGTGAGATCGGTACCCAGAAACGCATCCCGCTCAGCTACGACCAGATTCCGCAGCGCATGACCCAGGCGATCATCGCCGCCGAAGACGAAAACTTCTTCTCCCACCCCGGCATCGACCCCAAGGGGCTGGCCCGTGCCGTCTATCAACTGATTACCACCGGGCACAAGAAGTCGGGCGGCTCCACCATTACCATGCAGGTGGCGCGCAACTTCTTCCTGTCGCGCAAGAAGACCTTTCTGCGCAAGCTCAACGAAATCGTGCTGGCGCTGAAAATCGAGCACCAGCTGTCCAAGCCGGAAATTCTCGCCCTCTATCTCAACAAGATTTTCCTCGGCCACCGCAGCTACGGTGTCGCCGCCGCCGCGCAGACCTATTACGGCAAGGACATTCACGATCTGACGCTGGACGAATACGCCATGCTGGCCGGCCTGCCCAAGGCGCCGTCCGCCTACAATCCCATCAACAATCCCACCCGCGCCAAGCTGCGGCGCAACTATGTGCTGCGGCGCATGCACGAACTGGGCTTTATCAGCGAAGCCGAAATGCGCGAGGCGATGGCAAAGCCGGTGCACGCCAAACTCTCCGGCGCACGCATCGAAGTGGAAGCCGGCTATGTGGCTGAAATGGCACGCGCCTGGGCGGAAGCACGTTATGGCCAGAAGGCACTGGAGATGGGCCTGACCATCATCACCAGTCTTGACAGCCACCTGCAGCAGGCGGCCAATGACGCAGTGCGCCGCGGCCTGCTCGACTACGAACGCCGCCACGGCTATCGCGGCCCTGCCGGTCATCTTGCCCCCGCCGAAATGGTGGATGATGAGGCCGTTCAAAAGGCACTGGATGCCATGCCGGCCCCCGGCCACCTCAAGCCGGCCGTGGTTGTCGAGGTCAACAAGAAAGCAGCGCGCGCCCGCCTGGCTGACGGCACCGAGGTGACGCTGCCTTTTGATCCTGCCCTCAACTGGGCCGCCCCCTTTATTGACGTCAATCACAAGGGGCGCCCGCCCGCCTCCCCCTTCGAAGTGGTCAAGGTGGGCGATCTGATCTACGTGGAGCACCGTGATGATCAGTGGCTGCTGGCGCAGCTCCCCAAAGTGCAGGGCGCGCTGGTGTCCATCGACACCCATGATGGCCGTGTGCTGGCGCTGGTAGGCGGCTTTGACTACTTTGCCAGCAAATTCAACCGCGCGGTGCAAGGCATGCGCCAGATCGGCTCCAATATCAAGCCGTTCCTCTATTCGGCTGCGCTGGACAAGGGCTACACCGCCGCCACCATCATCAACGATGCACCGGTGGTCTTCCACGACAAGGCGCTGGAAGACGTATGGCGCCCGGAAAACGACTCCGGCCGCTTCTATGGCCCGACACGCCTGCGCGTAGCGCTGACCCACAGCCGCAACCTCGTGTCGATCCGCATTCTGCAGGACATCGGCATCAAGTACGCCATCGACTACATCAGCCGCTTCGGCTTTCCCAGGGAGGAACTGCTGCGCCACGCCGACCTGTCGCTGGCGCTGGGCACGCCCCAGTTCAGCCCATGGCAGGTGGTGCGCGGCTACAGCACCTTTGCCAATGGCGGCTACCTCATCGAGCCGTGGTTGATCCAGACGGTAAAGGACTTCAATGGCAAGCCCGACTATGAAGCCCAGCCCAAGACTGCCTGCTCGCCGGAAGCCCCCTGTCTCGCCGACGACCCGCTGGCGGCCCCACAGGTCATCTCGCCCCAGAACGCCTATATCATGACCACCATCATGCAGGACGTTATCCGCCATGGCACCGGCCGGCGCGCGCGGGTGCTCAAGCGCAACGACATTGCCGGCAAGACCGGCACCACCAATGACCAGAAGGACGCCTGGTTCTCCGGCTTCAATCCCAAAATCGCCACCACCGTCTGGGTCGGCTATGACGAACCGGCCCCACTGGGTCGCCGTGAATTCGGCAGCCGCGCTGCCCTGCCCATCTGGATCGACTACATGCGCGTCGCACTGGCCGACCTGCCCGAACTGCCGTTCCCCAAGCCCACGGGACTGGTGGAAGTGCCCATCGATCCCAAGACCGGCAAGGCGCTGCCCCCGGGCACGCCCGGCGCCAAGCTTGAAATCTTCCGTGAAGCCTTTGCGCCCAAGGTACCGGACGCCAACCAGCAGGAGATGGAAAACTCCATTAACGAACTGTTCCAGTAACCGCACCGTCACCGTTTTGGCGCTACAATCCTTCTGGAACGCTGCAAGGCAACCGCGCACGCCAGGCTCTGCGTGAGTTGCCCATGCACTGTCCACCGTACCTGCAATGCATTGGATCGGCACGGGAAGGGCGGTGTTGCAACGTCGTCATCATCATGGGAGAAAACCATGGACTGGAAGGCACTGCTCAAGGCCGTCGTCGAAGCAGGCGGCCCGACACTCACCCTGATTTCCGCACAACCGGTGGGTGGTGGCGACATCCACGACGCTTGGCGCCTGCACTGCGAGGAGGGTGACTACTTCCTCAAGACCAACCGACCCGCCAGCCTGCCCCTGTTCCGCTGCGAAGCCCACGCTCTGAAGGTAATTCACGCCACCCATACCATCCGCTGCCCCCGCCCCTTTGCCTACGGCGAAGGGGCCGGCCGCGCCTTTCTGCTGATGGAATACCTCCCGCTGGGCACCCGCGGCAGCGAGCGGGACCGCGGTCGCGCCCTGGCGCACATGCACCACCACCTGAGCGAGGACGGGCGTTTCGGCTGGTTTGAAGACAACTACATCGGTCATACGCTGCAACCCAACGGCTGGGATGCCGACTGGGTGAATTTCTACGGAGAGAAGCGCCTGCACCATCAGCTGAGGCTGGCCCAGGCCGCAGGCGGGGGTCCCCGACTTTTTGAAAAGGGCGAAAAACTGATCGACGCACTGCCTGCCTTTTTCAGCACCTATACGCCCAAACCGAGCCTGCTGCACGGCGATCTGTGGGGCGGCAACAGCGCCTTCACCGAGGATGGCGAACCGGTTATTTACGATCCGGCCAGCTATTACGGCGACCACGAAGCCGACATCGCCATGACAGAACTGTTCGGCGGCTTTGGCAGCGACTTCTATGCCGCCTACCGCGAAGTCTTCCCGCTGGATGACGGCTATCGCGTGCGCCGCGACCTCTACAACCTCTATCACCTGCTCAATCACTTCAACCTGTTCGGTGGGGGCTACGCCCGCAGTGCCGAACGCACCATAGACACTCTGCTCGCGGAGGTGCTATGAACACCTATGCGCTGGCCATCACCGGCTCCGGCGGCGCAGGCGTAGTCACGGCGGGCACCCTGTTGCTCAACGCCGCCGCCCGCGCCGGCTATTACGGCTGGATGCTCAAGTCCTTCGGTCCGCAGATTCGCGGCGGCGAGTCCTCGGTCATGCTCTATCTGAGCGATGCGCCCATCGAACGGGTGCTGGACCGTTTTGATCTGCTGCTGGGGCTGGACTGGAAGGGGTTCGAGCGTTTTGCCGACGAGGTCCCGCTCCACGAGGACGCTGTCGTGTGGCATGACAGCCACAGCTACCCGCCCGACCTGCTGCAGGGATGCAACCAACGTGCCCTGCCGCTTAACGACACCGCCAAGACCTTTGACAAGGGCCGTCTCAATATGGTCGCCACTGGCGCCCTGGCCGCCGAACTGGGCCTGCCGCTGGATGCCGTTCAGGCGGCAGTGCGCAAACTGCTGAGCCGCAAGGGGGAGGCCGTGGTCGAAGCCGGCCAGCAGCAGGTGGCCGCCGGCTATGCCCTTATCGAAACCCCGTCAGCACCCCTGCGCCACTGGCACAGACAAACGGCGACCCGCTGGGTGGCGGCGGGCAACCCGCTTACTGGTCTCGGCCTGCTGCGCGGTGGCGTTCGCTTCGTCAGCGCCTACCCCATTACCCCAGCCACCGATCTGCTGGAGTGGCTGGCCCCTCGCCTGCCCACACAGGGCGGCGTGCTCATTCAGGCGGAAGACGAACTGGCCGCCATCAACATGGCCATCGGCGCCAGCTTTACCGGCACGCCGGCCGCCACCGCCACCTCAGGGCCCGGCCTGGCACTGATGACAGAAGGGATTGGGCTGGCCATCGCCAGCGAAACGCCCGTGACGATCATCAACGTCAATCGAGGCGGTCCGTCCACCGGCATCCCCACCAAATCGGAACAGTCCGATCTGGAAACCCTGCTGTTCGCCCCCCACGGCGACAGTCCGCATATCGTGGTCTCACCGCTGGGCTTCAGCGATCTTGCCCCCACCGCCCAGTGGGCAGTCTATCTGGCTGACCGACTGCAGACCGTGGCCATGGTGGCGTCGGAACAGGCATTGGCGCAGGCCAGTGCCATCGTGGAGCCGGTTCCCGACCTGGGCCTGCAGGCCGAACGCCTGCGCCCTGCAGGCACCACCTGCCGCTACGCGCCCACGGAAAGTGGCGTCTCGCCCATGCCGCTGCCTGCACTGGACGACGCCCGCTACGTGGCCGACGGGCTGGAGCATACCGAATGCGGCATCCCCTCCAGCTTTGCCACCGACCATCGCACTCAGCTGGAAAAGCGCCAGCGCAAGCTGGAAGCATTTGAGTATGGCGATCGTGCCCTGGTGTGGGAAGGCCCCGAAGACGCCGAGACTGTCCTGATCGCCATTGGCAGCCTGTGGCCCACCGCCGTGGCCGTCGCCGCCGAGCGCACCGCAGCGGGACATCCCACCGCAGTGCTGGGCCCGCGCCTGCTGTTGCCCCTGCCCGCTGAGCGAATCGATGCCCGGCTGGCGCAGGCCAGACAGGTTTGGGTGCTGGAAAACAATCACAGCGCCCAGCTCTATCACTACCTGCGCGGCCGGCTGAACACCCCCCTGCGCCATTTTGCCCAGCCCGGGCCGCTGCCGGTGCGCCCGGCCGATGTGCATACTGCGCTGGAGGAGACGCCATGACCGTTTACGCCAATGACTACAAATCCGAGGTCCATCCGGTGTGGTGTCCCGGCTGCGGGCACTTCATGGTGCTGCGTGCGTTGACGCAGTCCATGGCCTGGCTCGAACTGGACAAAAACCGCACTGCCGTTTTTTCCGGCATCGGCTGCTCCTCGCGCCTGCCCGCCTATGTGGACACCTACGGCTTCCACGGCCTGCACGGGCGTGCGCTGCCGCTGGCTACCGGTGCCAAGCTGGCCAATCCGGAACTGAACGTCATCGTGGTGTCCGGCGACGGCGATGCCTACGCCATCGGCGGCAACCACTTCCTGCACGCCTGCCGCCGCAATCTGGACATGACCCTGATCGTGATGGACAACGCCGTCTATGGCATGACCAAGGGGCAGCCGTCGCCCACTACCGAACCCGACTGGAAAAGCAAACTGGCGCCGCAGGGCACCCATCTGCGCCCCTTCAAGCCGGCGGCACTGGCCCTTTCCGCCGGCGCCAGCTTCGTGGCGCGCGGGTTTGCCGGCAATCCGGCGGAGCTGAGCAAACTGATTACAGCCGGCATTCAGCACCGCGGCTTCAGCTTCATCGAAGTGCTCAGCCCATGCGTCACCTTCCGACCGGAGGAACTCAACTGGCGCCACGAAGCCGAACCGCTGGATGCGCCGCCTACGGATGATCTGTGCACCGCCATGCACAATCTGCTCAATCACCACCACCTCACCACCGGCATCTACTATCAGGCCGACCTGCCGGTGTGGGCGCCCGACACAGCCGAGGCCGTGGCGCTGCAACAGCTCGAGGAGGACTTTCAGCCATGAGTGATGCCACCTGTGCCCAGGCTCGTCTGCTGCTCAGCAATCTGCTGCAGCTGATGCACGATACCGCCCATACGCTCGAGGCCCATCACAACCCCGCTGCCTCTGCCGCGCTGACCCAGTGGGTCGATGCACTCACACCGCACAAGGACCACCTCTTTGCCCTGTGTGAACACGCACCCATGCTGCCGCCCTGGGAAGCGCCTGAATGCCCGTGTATCAGCCAGTTTATGGATGGCGTGCACTACCTGATCGACGCCGAAGGTGCTCACCAACTGGCCCAGCAGGCGGTACGCGCCCTGTACGGCTGGTATCAGCAGCATCCAGACCTGCCCGAGCAGCCCGAGCTGATGCGCCAGCTGGAAACCCTGCTGCAGACCCTCACACCGCCTGCAGGAAACGGCCGTGCCATGCCCAAACATCCCGATGAGGACACGGAACCGGTGAACGAGGAAGGCAGCTGATCACGCAGCTGATAAAATAGGCCGGTTATCAGCTAAAGGAGCATCACCATGCGCATCATTCTGTTGGGCGCCCCCGGCGCCGGCAAGGGCACACAGGCCCAGTTTCTGAGCAAGCACTTCAATATCCCGCAGATCTCCACCGGCGACATGCTGCGCGCCGCCATCGCCGAAGGCACCGAACTGGGCAAGAAGGCCAAGGAGTACATGGATGCCGGCCAGCTGGTGCCGGACGACGTCATCGTGGGCCTGGTCAAGGAGCGTATTGCCCAGCCTGACTGCAAGAATGGCTTTCTGCTGGACGGCTTCCCGCGCACGGTCGCCCAGGCCGATGCACTGAAAGCGGCTGGCGTGCCCATCGACGCGGTGATCGAAATCGACGTACCCGATGACGTCATCGTGGAACGCCTCTCCGGCCGCCGCGTGCATCCGGCCTCCGGTCGCACCTACCACATCGTGTACAACCCGCCCAAGCAGGACGGCGTGGACGACATCACCGGCGAACCGCTCATCCAGCGGGACGATGACAAGCCGGAAACCATCCGCAAACGCCTGGCCGTGTATCACGAGCAGACCGCGCCGCTGGTGGACTACTACCGCCGCGAAGCCGTACAGAATCCTGCCCTGAAATACATCCACGTGGACGGCACCCAGCCCATCGACAAGGTGGAGCAGGAAATCCTCGCTGCGCTGGAGGGCTGAAAAGGCGTGTTAGCAACAAATAGAACTGTCCGGTTTTGTAGCACATAAACTGTCCGCTTTG
>CAYYIL010000007.1:0-65624 GCA_964471975.1 uncultured Piscirickettsiaceae bacterium
AATTGTCATTCTCAAGCTAATTCAAAAACCCCACCTCGCCAAAGAGGATTAAGACTAAGCCCCATTGCGTCATTGCTGTAGCTTTCGGAATTCAAAAACCCCACCTCGCCAAAGAGGATTAAGACCAGACCATAACCCTAACTATATGAAACTAAAGGAAATTCAAAAACCCCACCTCGCCAAAGAGGATTAAGACCACGTAGCGGTCGCCGTATCTGCGTGAGGAGGAGAAATTCAAAAACCCCACCTCGCCAAAGAGGATTAAGACTCGACGACGGCCTGACGCCTTCCACTCGCGGCACAATTCAAAAACCCCACCTCGCCAAAGAGGATTAAGACCAGACGTGGACTCGTTTTAGGTAGTCCACTTCCAATTCAAAAACCCCACCTCGCCAAAGAGGATTAAGACCTGAAGCGCACGCAATTGCGTGTCAGACAGGCATTCAAAAACCCCACCTCGCCAAAGAGGATTAAGACACCCCATTTTTACTTCTCCTTTTCTTGACTCAATTCAAAAACCCCGCCTCGCAAAAGAGGATTAAGACCATGCGACCACCTCTATCTTAAATTCCTCCATCAATTCAAAAACCCCACCTCGCCAAAGAGGATGTCTGCCCTGCTGACTGTCAAAACAGGCAAGGGGCCAGCCATGTGGAGCCACTTCTCTTCTGCTGCTTCCTGAACGAGTCACTTCGTGATTTCGCTATAATGCGCAGCATGAATCACGCTGACTCACTCGCCCATCATTTCCTGCTCGCCATGCCGTCATTGGACGGCACCTATTTCGAGCGCGCGCTCATCTATGTAATTGAAGACACACCGGAAGGCAGCATGGGGCTGGTGGTCAACCGCCCCATCCAGCCTAGCGTGCGCGACATGCTCGACGGGCTGGAGATCCCTATCCTCAGGGACGATCCGCGCCTGGACACGCCCGTGTACGAAGGTGGGCCGGTGGACCCGGAGCACGGCTTTGTCATCCACCGTCCGCAGGGCAACTGGAAAAGCAGCATTCTCATGCCTGATGATGTGGCCATGACGGTATCACTGGATCTGCTGCGCGCCATGGGCGAAGGGCAGTTCCCCGACCAGTTCATCATGGCGCTGGGCTACACCGGCTGGGATGCCGGCCAGCTGCAGCAGGAGCTGAGCGAAAACAGCTGGCTGACCCTGCCCTACAGCTCCACGCTCATGTTCGACATCCCGGACGACGCCAAGTGGGAAATGGCATTGAGCACGCTGGGCGTGAGCCCGGAGTTTCTCAGCAGCGAGGCCGGCCATGCCTGAATGGGACGGCGTCAATCTTCCGCAGACGCCGCCCGAAGGCCGCTATCTGGCCTTTGACTTTGGACTGAAACGCATTGGTACCGCCACGGGGCAGACGCTGACGCGCACGGCCTCGCCACTCGGCGTCGTCGCCAGCCGCGACGGCGTACCGGACTGGGATGCCATCGCCAAGCTGGTCAGCGAATGGCAGCCGGCGGCGCTGGTGGTGGGGCTGCCCTACCGCCTGCACGACGGCTCGCCGCAGCTCACCACCCAGCAGGCGCGCAAGTTCGGCCAGCGCCTCAGCGGGCGCATGAACCGCCCGGTCTATTTCGTGGCGGAGCAGCTCAGCTCGGTGGAGGCCGAACAGCGCCTGGCCACGCTGGAAGACCGCAGCACCCCGCTGGATGCGGTGGCGGCGCAGATCATTCTTGAACGCTTTTTTGACCAACTGGACACCCCATGAAACTCAATCTCGACGTCAACAGCCTGCTGGATACTCTCGAAGCCAACCTGCGCGAGGACCCTATCATGGGCAAAAACCCGCACATGATCGGCATTCGCACCGGCGGGCTGTGGATTGCCCAGCAGCTGCACCAGCGCCTCGGTCTGGAAACACCACTGGGTGAGTTGGACATCGCCTTTTACCGCGACGACTTCTCCCGCGTGGGCCTGCACCCCACGGTGCGCCCGAGCCATATCCCCTGGAACGTGGAAGACGCGCACATCATTCTGGTGGACGACGTGCTCTATACCGGGCGCACCATCCGCGCCGCGCTGAACGAGATCTTTGACTACGGCCGCCCGGCGCAGGTGCTGCTCACCACCCTGCTGGAGCGCCCCGGCTGCCGTGAACTGCCCATCTGTGCCCAGTACGTGGGCGCACAGCTCAACTGCGACCAGAAGGTGAAGCTGCTCGGCCCCGACCCGCTGGAGCTGCACCTGATCGAGGACAAGGAGGAGGTGGCCTGACCATGCGCCTGAGTGAACCAGACATTCAGCTCAACGCCCAGAAAAAGCTGCGCCACCTGCTGACGCTGGAAGGGCTCAAGGAACACCACCTCACCGAAATTCTCGATCTGGCGGAAACCTTCTTTGATCCAGCCACGGGCGATCTGAAAAAGGTGCCGCTGCTGCGCGGCAAGACCATCATGAACGTCTTTTTCGAGCCCAGCACGCGCACCCGCACCACCTTCGAAATCGCGGAAAAGCGCCTCTCCGCCGACGTGGTCAACCTCAATATCGCCACCTCCGCCACCAAAAAGGGCGAAAGCCTGCTCGACACCCTATGGAACCTGCAGGCCATGGGCGCGGACATGTTCGTCATCCGCCATGCCGACAGCGGCGCGGCGCACTTTTTCGCCCGCCACGTGGCACCGCACGTGCACGTGCTCAACGCCGGCGACGGACGTCACGCTCACCCCTCGCAGGCGCTACTGGACATGTTCACTATCCGCAAGCACAAGGGCGACATCTACGATCTGAAAGTGGCCATCGTGGGCGACATCCTGCACTCGCGCGTGGCCCGCTCGCAGATTCAGGCGCTCTCCATTCTCGGCGCGCGCGAAATCCGCGTCATCGGCCCACGCACGCTCATGCCCAGCCACCCCGAAGCTCTCGGTGTGCACGTGTATCACGACATGGACCGCGGGCTGGAGGATGTGGATGTGGTCATCATGCTGCGCCTGCAGAACGAGCGCATGAGCGGCGCGCGCCTGCCCAGCGAAAAGGAGTTCTTCCGCCTCTACGGCCTCACTGAAAAGCGCCTGGCCCGCGCCAAGCCCGACGCCATCGTCATGCACCCCGGCCCCATCAACCGCGGCGTGGAAATCGACTCCGCCGTGGCCGACGGACCCCGTTCGGTGATTCTGGATCAGGTCACCAATGGCATCGCCGTACGCATGGCCATCATGGCGGTCATCTTCAGCAACGCCGCGCAACTTCAACAGCAGGAGCGTGAAGCATGAAACTGCGCATCAACAACGCCCGCCTGCTCGACCCCAGCACCGAACAGGACCTCACCGGCAGCCTGTGTGTGGAAGGCAACCGCATCGTCGCATTCGGCGAGGCGCCTGACGACTCCAAGGCCGACGAAACCCTCGACGCCAGCGGCCTGTGGCTCATGCCCGGTCTGGTGGACCTGCAGGTGCGCACCGGCGAACCCGGCGACAACGCCTGCGGTACCGTCGCCTCCGAAGCGCGCGCAGCCGCCGCCGGCGGCGTCACCACTTTCTGTGTGCCACCCGATACCTGGCCAGTGGCCGACACCCCTGCCGTGCCGGAGCTGATCCGCCGCCGCGCCCGTCAGGCCGGGCAGGCGTTCGTGCTGCCCATCGCGGCGTTGACGCAGGGGCTGGAAGGCGAACGGCTGGCACCGCTGCATGCGCTCAAGAACGCCGGCTGCATTGCCGCCAGTCAGGCCAACCGCCCCATCCGCAACGCGCTCACCCTGCGCAACGCCATGGAATACGCCGCCAGCCACAACGTGCGCCTGATGCTCAAGCCGCTGGATCTGGATCTGGCCGACAGCGGCGTCGCCCACGATGGCCCGGTGGCCAGCCGCCTCGGCCTGCCCGCCATTCCCGCCAGTGCCGAAACCACCGCGGTAGCCACCCTGCTGCTGCTGGCCGAGGAAACCGGCGCGCAGGTGCACCTGAATGCCCTCTCCTGCGCCCGCTCGGTGGAACTGGTGCGCGACGCGAAGGCGCGCGGGCTGGCCATTACCTGCGATGTGGCGGCACACCAGCTGCACCTGTCCGAGATGGACATCATGGATTTCAACCCGCTGTTCAAGGTGCTGCCGCCGCTGCGCAGTCTGGACGATCAGCGCGCCCTGCGCGCGGGGCTGGCTGACGGCACCATCGACTGCATCATCAGCGACCACACCCCGCTGTACGCCGATGACAAGCTACTGCCCTTCCCGCAGAGCAAGCCGGGCATCAGCGGCCTCGAAACCCTGCTGGCGCTGACGCTGCGGCTGGTGGAGAGCGGTGAGCTGACACTGATGCAGGCGCTGCAGGCACTCAGCCGCAACCCGGCGCAGCTGCTGGGTATCGACGGCGGCTCGCTGCAGCCCGGCAGCCGCGCCAGCTTTTTCCTGTATGACCCGGAAGCACGCTGGACACTGCACGCCGACGCGCTGCTCAGCGCCGGCAAGAATACGCCGTTCGAGGGTTGGGAGTTTTCAGGCAGGGTGGTCGGCACCTGGTTTCTGGGCAAAAACGTGTTTAAACATACCCCTGAGGCGTCCTGAGCCGTGTCCGCAGCACAGGGCATTTTTGCCGAGCTGAAAAAAGTCGGGGACCCCCCTCTGCAGACTGGCTTTTCCGCGTGGCGTGCAACGCTTTCCCAGCCGCTTGAGCTCGCGCCCGGCCAATGGCTTGCCAGCCCGGACACAGAGATTGGCTGGCTTGGACAGACGGATGAATCACACGTGCTGCTGGCCGGGCCGGAAGAGATGCCCGAACGCATTGCGCTGACCCTGCACGACAAGGCCATGCCCCCGCCCCCACAGGCGATTCTGGTGGGCATTGGACTGACCGGTCTGGGGGGCGTGCTCAGAGCGGCGCAGACGTGGAAGGGAGAGGCGCAACTGATTGCACTGCTGCAGCTGGATGCCCTGCCGTTTCAGGCGGCGCCCAGTCGCATCTGGCTGCCGGGCATGCCCAGCGCCACCATTGCCACCCTGCCGCTGCTGGAAGACTGGAAAATCCCCTGCCGACTGGCGGCGGACGCGCCGGGCTGTTTTGAAGGGGATGTGCACGCCCTGCTGCAGGCGTGGCGTGCTTCCGGGCAGATGCCCGACTGGCCGATTTACACTTTCGGTTCTTCCGACCCGGCCTGACCGTCTCCCGCCGCCTCGTTGAGCGGCTCGACCATGGCACCGCTTTCGTCCAGATGCACCACCCGAACCTGCATGCCGTCGTGCATGTCCGGCAGGCGGTTCTGCAACCGCCACCAGGTGCCGCGGTAATAGACACTCCAGCGCCCCTCGTGCTGCTGCAACTCGCCGATACCACCGGCCTCATATCGCTCCGGCGGTGGTGCCTCGCGGCTGGCCATCCAGCGCATGAGCGGGCGGCGGAACGCCAGTAGCAGCACCGTACCGAAAATGGCCACGGCAATCAGCTGAAACTCGCCACTGCGAAAATCCATGAACAGGCCCAAAAACCCCACCACAATGGTGGCGATACCGAACCACAGCGCCACAAACGTGCCCAGCCCCGCCAGCACTTCGATCACGATCAGTGCGGTGCCGATGAGCAGCATCCACCAGATGGAAAACAGCGGCAGATAGCCGTGCAGCTGCTGCAGGGTATCTGCCTCATTCATGGCCGCCGCTCCGCTTGTTGAGCAGATCCTGCAGGATGGTAAAGCTGCCGATCACCTCGTTCACCTCATAGGGCACCACCACCTTGTTGGCGGAATCGGAGGCGGCCAGTTTTTCGAACGCCTTGATGCGGTCCTGCGCCAGCAGGAATTCGGCAGCGCGGCGATCATCGGACATGGCGGAGTTGAGCAGCTCCATCGCCTTGCGCTCACCTTCGGCCACCTGTTCCTGCTCGTATCGCTTGGCATCCGCCATGCGCTCGATGGCCTCCGCTTCCTTGAAGGCCTTCTGGCGCAGGCCTTCCGCCTCGGCAATGGTGGCGTTTTTCTGTCCTTCCGCTTCGGTTTCGGTGGCGCGGCGCTGGCGCTCGGCCTTGAGCTGCAGCTCCATGGCGTGCTTGATCTCCGCCGGCACCTCGATGTCGGAGATTTCCACCCGCGTCACCTTCGCGCCCCAGTTTTCCGAGGCCGCATCCAGTGCCTGCAGCAGCGCGGCGTTGAGGCGGTCGCGCGAGGAAAGGGTTTCGTCCAGCTCAAGCTTGCCGATCTCGGCCCGCAGGGTAGTCTGTGCCAGCTGAGCGATGGCCAGCTTCAGGTCAAGGATTTCGTAGGTGGCCTTCTTGGCGTCCACCACGCGCATGAACACCAGGCCATTAATGGTGACGCTGACGTTGTCCTTGGTAATGACATCCTGCGGCGGGATGTCGATCACCTGCTCTTGGGTGTTGAAAACCGAGCGCACCCGATCCAGAAAGGGAATGATGAAGTTGAGACCGCCGTGCAGGGTGCGATGATAGCGACCCAGCCGCTCGATCACCCACACCTCCGCCTGCGGTACGATCTTGACGCTTGCCAGCAGCACGATAAAGACGGCGACGGCAAAACCGACCGCGAATAAACTGAAATCCATCACACCTTGACCTTCCATAGCTTTTCCCTTAGATTCAAAACCGCATGATCGAATTCACATTGTGGCAAAGCATGGAGGGAATCACAATGAAAAAACTTGCACTGATCGGACTGCTGGCCTGTTCCACGGCGACCTGGGCCAATGAAGAACCCATGGTGGTCAATGTACCGCGCCTGTCGGCGGATGTCGTCGTCAAGATCGCACAGGGCGCACTGGACGCCTGCCGCAAGAAAGGGATTCCCGTGACCGCCACGGTGGTGGATCGCAACGGCATTCCGCAGATTCAGCTGCGCGACACCACGGCACCGCCGGTCTCCTACTCCATCAGTTTCAAGAAGGCCTACACCGCCGTCATGTTCAACGCCAGGGGCAGCGAACTGGAAAAGCGCTGGAAAAGCCCGCTGACCACCCTGGATGAAGGACTTGCCTTCATGGCGGGCTCCGTACCGATCAAGGCCGGCGGCCGTCTTTACGGCGCAGTGGGCGTCAGCGGTGCACCCGACGGCATGGTTGACGAAAAGTGTGCCGCTGCCGGGGTGGAAGCCGTGATTGAAGATCTGGAAATGATGTAAAACGCCCATCAACAAGTATCGTTTTGGCATCCTGCTTGCTTGAGTTCACTTGATCTCATTTACCGAATCAAACAGGATGCCGCATGTTTACCGACGAGCACCAGCACATTTTCCTGAATCATATTCCGCTTTTACTCCTGACCCACGACGGCAACTGGATTCCCAGCTGTATCGTCGAGAGCATCGCCCAGGACTTCGATGTATCCTTCAAGCAGGGCACACAGACCATCTCGCCTGAGCGTCTGGCCGAAACCTGCCCGGACAGCTTCGAAACTGAAATTCCATCTGAAAACAAGGTCTTGCGCTGGCGTCGCATCCCTTGCAAGGTCTATAGAGCTGCCTATTATGGAGAAGATATCACCCAGGAACGCCATTGGAAAAAACGCGCAGCAGAAACCCGCCTGCTGCATCCGCTCACCCGCCTGCCGAATCTGACCTATACGCTGAAAAAACTCGCCGCATGGAACAGGAAGGAGGAAATCTGTGCCATCCGTATTGGCCTGGTCAATCTGGCTGTCCTCAACGAACTTTATAGTGAACAGTGTGGCAATGAAGCCATCAGGAGGATTGCCGCTACACTCAAGGAAAAAACTTGCCGCCCTGATCTATTCCTGGGGCAGTTAAGCGGCAACCAATTTCTGATGGCCGGCACGCTTGCGGAGCCGGAAGCGTTCGTAAACGAACTGTATCATCAGCTCACAGAACCCCTCAGGCTGCCGGACGGCCATCTGTTTCACCCACGCATCGAAGTGGGCTGGATGCGCAAATTCGATCTGTCCAACCCGGCGAAAACCATTGAGCACCTGCATCTGGCGCAGAAAATCAGTACACACACTCAACGCCCTGCAGAACTGAAAGCGGAGTGGGTGCGCGAACATGAACGCAAAATGAGCCTGGAAATGGCCCTGCGAAATGCACTGATCCATGGCCAGTTCGAACTCTATTTTCAACCCAAGTTCGATGCGCGTCATCAGCGGGTTGACAGCTGCGAAGCCCTGATACGCTGGCACCATCCCAAGGAAGGCTTTGTTTCCCCTCTGGACTTCATTCCCCTGGCGGAAAAGTCCGGACTCATTGTGCAGATCGGTGAATGGGTGCTGGATCAGGCATTGGGCACCTTCAAACAATGGCTAAAGCACCACCCTTATCTGTCCCACATTTCAGTGAACGTATCACCGGTACAGCTCTTGAATCCGGGCTTTCCCGACCAGGTCCTTCAGCTTCTGGAAAAGCATCAGTTGGCACCGCATTATCTCGAGCTGGAGCTCACGGAAAGCGGTTTTCTGCAAAACCACGAGGAAATCATCCAGCCCATCATGACACTGGGGCAAATGGAGGTGCGCTGGGCCATTGATGACTTCGGCACCGGTTATTCGTCCCTTGCGCGCCTGAAGGAGCTGCCTTTCTCGCGTCTCAAGATCGATCGCGCCTTTATCAGGCATATCGATCAGGATCCGGAAGATCGCCACCTGACCTCCGCCATCGTGCAGATGGCCGAAGCGCTTGGCCTTGACGTGGTGGCAGAAGGCGTCGAGGGGGAAGAACAGAAAGAGATTCTCACGCAACAGGGCTGCATGGAACACCAGGGCTATTTCTATGGAAAGCCCATGTCCGCCGAGTCCTTTCAGGAACTCCTGAAACAGAGCGCCTGAAGACACCTCCGAACCGGTCCGACAGGCGCTGTTCCGGTTCAGGGCAAGGCGCCCCAGCGTGGCATGGACCTCATGCAGGGATGTGCCACGCCGCACTGGATGGGAACAGGACCGTTCCCCGAGATTGTGGCAAGAGTGAGGCATCGTCTGCGTTTCCTGGCTCGATCGCGCCTGCGACGCGAGAGATTCATGGTCTGCAGGAATGTCTCAATATGGACATTTTGCAGCGAATGGGTATAATGCCGCCTTCATCAGGTGAGGTGACGGAGTGGTTGAACGTGCACGCCTGGAAAGTGTGTAGGGGTTAATAGCCCCTCGGGGGTTCGAATCCCCCCCTCACCGCCAGAATGCAGAAGCCCGTAAGATGATGTTCTTACGGGCTTTTTTATTGCTCATCCTGCTCCAGCGCATCACACAGCACATGGGCGAGGAAGCTGTGCGCTTCCTGTACCCGCGCCGTTTCCCGACTGGGCACCGACAGGGCGATATCCGCCAGCTGCACGAGGGTATTGGGGCCTTCACCGGTCAGGGCAACGGTGGTCGCCCCCAGTGCCCTGGCAGCCTCCAGCCCCTTGATCACATTGGCGCTTTCCCCCGAGGTGGACAGACCGATGACCACATCCTCCGGCTTGACCAGCGCCTCTACCTGACGGGAAAACAGTGTGTCGAAACCAAAGTCGTTGCTGTGGGCAGTGAGAATGGAAGTGTCGGTGGTCAGCGCGATGGAGGCCATGGGGGCGCGGTTTTTCACATAGCGCACCACCAGCTCGGCCGCCATGTGCTGGGCATCCGCGGCGCTGCCGCCATTGCCGAACCACACCAGTTTGCCGCCTCCCTGCAACGCTGCACGTGATGCATCGATCCAGGCAGCCAGCGGGGCTTCCAGCGATGCCAGTTGATCCATGAGAGCCTGGTGACGCGCCAGCGCGGCGTGAAAAAGATCAGTTCTGCTCACGAATGCGCTCCACGATATGGGTGGTGGAAAAGCCGTCCCAGAAAGAAAGCACTTTCACTTCTCCACCATTTTCCTGCACGCAGCGGGCACCGGCGATTTCCTCCGGGCGGTAATCGCCGCCCTTGACCAGCACATCCGGTTTTACGGCGCAGATGAGCCGCTCCGGCGTGTCTTCCTCAAAGGGAATTACCCAGTCCACGCAGTTGAGCGCGGCCAGCACCTCCATACGGGCTTCCAACGGCACAATAGGTCGGGTTTCGCCCTTGAGGCGGCGCACGGACTCGTCGCTATTGACGGCCACCACAAGGCGATCACCCAGCTGAGCGGCTTCCTGCAGATAACGCACGTGGCCGGCGTGCACGAGATCGAAGCAGCCATTGGTCATCACCACGCGCTCGCCACGGGCCTGCGCGGCGCGCACCTGTTCAACCAGCTGGTCTTCACTGGGGGCCACATAGCCCAGATGGGCCTGCTTGCGCGCCAGATGCTGCTGCAGCTCAGCGGCGGTCACCACCGAGGTACCCACCTTGCGCACCACCAGTGAAGCGGCTTCGTTGGCCAGCCAGGCGGCGCGCTTGAGTGGCTCGCCGGCGGCATAGGCGGTAGCAAGCACCGCCATCACGGTATCGCCGGCACCGGTCACGTCAAAGACTTCCTGCGTCTGCGCCTTGAGCCCGTAAGGCTGCTGCTCACGCTCCAGCAACAGCATGCCGTGTTCGCTGCGCGTGACCAGCAGAGCCTGCAGATCCAGCTCATCCACAAGCTGCTGGCCACGGGCCGCCAGACAGTTCTCGTCGTTGCCGCATGGCCCCACGATGCGCTCGAATTCGCCCTGATTGGGCTTGATCAGCGTGGCACCGCGATAGCGGGTGAAATCGTCCCCCTTGGGGTCGATCAGTACCGGTACGCCGGCATCACGGGCGGCCGCAATCATTTTCTCCACCGCAGCCAGAGCGCCCTTGGCGTAGTCAGACAGCACCAGGGCATCATAGTCACCCACCTGTGCCGCCACGGTCTCGGCAAGCGCCTCTGCAGCCGTTTGCGGCGCGGACTGTTCAAAGTCGAGACGAATCAGCTGCTGCTGATGGCTGAGCACGCGCAGTTTGCAGATGGTGCCGCTGTCGGCGTTGACCCAGCTGTGCTGCACCCCGTGGTCATCCAGCAGCTGATCAAGGCGGGCACCGTATTCATCTTCTCCGGTGATGCCCATCAGGGTCACGTTGGCACCCAATGCAGCGATATTCATGGCCACGTTGGCCGCACCACCAGCCCGCACGTCCTCGTCGGCCACATTGACCACCGGCACCGGGGCTTCCGGGGAAATGCGCCCGGCGCGGCCCTTCCAGTAAAGATCCAGCATGACATCGCCCACCACAAGCAGGCGGGCGTGGGCAAATTGCGACACCATAAATGCTTTTCCTGAACAATTGGCGCTATTTTAACGGTCTCTCACCGCTTGCGACTAAAATACCGTTTTCGAAATACTTGGACAGGATTGCCAACCATGCGCACATGGATTGTCTTTTGTGTGGCGTGTCTGTTCGCGCTCGGTGCACGCGCCGAAAACGACACGGATACACTGATGAAAAATACCGCCATCGCCGGCGCCATCGCCAGCTGGGCCGCCGCAGCGTGGCTGGGGGACGATGTGGCCGGTGCCGCCCTGCATGCAGGGAATCGCCAGCATCTCGGCCTCGCCGGCGGCAGCGCCAGCCAGACGGAGATGGCGCAGATGCTCTACGGCTGGGACTTTTCTCACGACCTGATCGAACGCCCCACCTGGCGGTTGCGCGGCCAGTGGGAGGTGGATCTGAGCGGCTGGTGGTCCGACAAGTCCTCTCGCCGCAATGACAGCGGCTGGATGGCCGGCATCACGCCGGTGCTGCAGTTCGAGCATCGCAGCACCTACCGACCCTATGCGGAATTCGGCATCGGCCTGAAATACCTGTCGGACATTGTGGTCGGCGACCAGTACAAGTCCACCCAGCTGCAGTTCGGCGATCTGGTGGGCGCCGGCATCAGCATCGACAACTGGCAACTGGGCTTCCGCTTTCTGCACATTTCCAACGCTGGCATTGAAACGCCCAACCCCGGCACCAACTACTACGGAATCAAGTTGGACTATGCCTTCTGACATGAGCTACCAGGACATTGCCAAAGGGGTCTTCCGCATCGAAGCGGAGGCCATTGAAAACCTGTGCAATCAGCTGGATGAGCAATTCGACGGCGCGGTGGAGGCCATCCTCAACAGCCGCGGCCGCGTCGTCATCTGTGGCATGGGCAAGTCGGGCCTAATCGGCAAGAAGATCATGGCCACGCTGGCGAGCACCGGCACGCCATCGTTTTTCATGCACCCGGGCGAAGCCTTCCACGGCGACCTGGGCATGGTGGCGCCGGATGATGTCTTTATCGCCATCTCCAACTCCGGCGAAACCGAAGAGGTCATCCGCCTGCTGCC
The DNA here is from genome assembly GCA_964471975.1 of uncultured Piscirickettsiaceae bacterium. Classification (GTDB taxonomy): domain Bacteria; phylum Pseudomonadota; class Gammaproteobacteria; order Thiomicrospirales; family Thiomicrospiraceae; genus Sulfurivirga. Next base: position 12,140 of record CAYYIL010000007.1, read on the forward strand.
CTTTCTGAAGGACAACGGCAATGTGATCATCGCCATGACCGGAAACCCGGATTCCACCCTGGGCAAGAATGCCGATTTTCATCTCAATATTGCCGTGCCGCAGGAAGCGTGCCCCCATCAACTGGCGCCGACCAGCTCTACCACCGCCACCCTTGTCATGGGCGATGCACTCGCCGTCGCGCTGATGGAGGCGCGCAATTTCCAGCCGCAGGACTTCGCCCGTTTCCACCCTGGCGGCAGCCTGGGCCGCAAGCTGCTCACCAAGGTGAAGCACGAGATGAAGACGCAGAATCTGCCCTTCGTCTCCGGCGATGCCCCCATGAAGGAAGTGATCCACACCATGAGTGCCGGTCGCCTGGGGCTATGCATCGTGGACAACGGTCGCGGTGTCATTACCGACGGCGACCTGCGCCGCCATCTGGAAAACGATCCGCAGCTGATGCAGAAGACCGCAGCCGACATCATGACGCCCAACCCGAAGGCCATCTCCCCCGAGGCGCGCCTGACCGAAGCGGAAGAGCTGATGACACAGAACAAGATCACCTCGCTGCTGGTCAAGGACGACAGCGACCAGGTGGTAGGCGTCATCCAGATCTACGACCTCGCCTGACCATGCTGACCCACCCCCTCTACAATCTGGGGCTTGGTCTGCTCTCCCCCCTGTTTGCCCTGGCGGGTTGGCGCCGCTGCCGCAGGGCACGAAAACTGGGGCTGGATCTGGAGGCGTGTTTTGCCAGCCGCTGGGGGCATGTGCCCCACAGCTGGCAAAAAGGCGGCATTTGGCTGCATGCCGTCTCCGTCGGTGAAAGCCGCTCCATCTTTCCCCTGCTGGAAGCGCTGCACCGGCGCCACCCCGAGCTGCCGCTCACAGTCACCAACGGCTCGGTGCAGGGAGCGCTGCAGGTGCGCCGCTTTGCCCCTGTGCCGGTGCAGAACACGCTTATTCCCTACGACTACCCCGCTGCGGTGGCGCGTTTTCTCGATCAGCTCCAGCCGCGTCTGGTGATGATTGTGGAAACGGAACTGTGGCCCAACCTCTACCACGCCTGCCGTCAGCGCGGCATTCCGCTGGTGGTCATCAACGCCCGCATCAAGCAGCGTTCGTTTGAGCGCTATCACCGCTGGGGGCAACCGCTGGTGGGTGAAACCCTGCGTGCGGCCCGCGCCATTGCCGCGCAGTTTCCCGTGGATGCCGAGCGGCTCATCGCCCTCGGCGCCGACCCCGCGACCGTGCACACACTGGGCAACCTGAAATTCGATCTCACCATTCCGGACACCCTACCGCAACAGGCACAAGCGTTTCGGGAGCAGAATGGACTCCAGGAGCGCTTCGTATGGGTGGCCGGCTCCACCCATGCCGGCGAGGAAGAGCAGATCCTGGCAGCACATCGTCAGCTGCTGCAACGGCATCCCGACGCGCTGCTGATTCTCGTTCCGCGCCACGCCGACCGTTTTGAAAGCGTGTGGGAACTGTTGCAAAAGGGCGGCTGGCAAACACAACGACGCAGCACCCAGGCCCCATTGCAAGCACAAACGCAAGTTCTGCTCGGCGATACGGTCGGCGAACTGCTTCTGTGGTATGCCGTAGCCGACACAGCCTTTGTGGGTGGCAGTCTGGTGCCCTTTGGCGGTCACAACCCCATCGAACCGGCGGCACTGGGCACACCCGTGCTGTCTGGCCCGCACGTAATGAACCTGCAGGCGCTTTATGATGCCTTCAAGGCCTGCGAGGGGGTGCAGTTTGTGGCCGATGCGTCGACACTGGCAACCACCCTGCAGCGACTGGCCGAAACGCTGTCATTGCGCCAGCAATGGGGTCAGCAGGCGCACGCCTGCTATCGGGAGCAGGCCGGCGTGCTCGAACGGGTCATGGCCCTGCTGGAATCCTATCTCGCAGACGGGGAAAAATAGAACAGATCCATCACATTGGTCCCGGTAGGGCCGGTATCGATGGTCTGCTCCAGTGCTTCCAATACGCGCCCGCTGTCCGCCTGCGCCAAGGCACCGGCCGGATCCAGCCCCATACCCAGCGCCCGTGTCCACGTCTTGCCATCCACCCACGCACCCGCATGGGGTGTGGGCCCATCGTTCCCGTCCGTGCCGAGCGCAATAAAGACCGCCTCCGTGCCCGCAATCGCCTGCGCCATGCGCAGGGCCAGATGCTGCGCCCGCCCGCCACGCCCTGCGTCAGGGGGCAGACATACGGTGGGCTCGCCACCAGAGATGACGGGTTGAGGAACAGCCAGCAGCTGCTGCACCACCATCTCTATATCACCGATCAGCGGCGTATCCAGTATAACGGCTGCACCATCCAGTTCAGCAGCGACTGCCTTACGGGCACGGGAGTTATCGGCCACAGCCTCCAGCGAAATGTCCGGTGGCCTGGGGGATGGCACAACCGGCCAATCACGAAAGGGAGGTGGTAGCTGCCGCCAGAGATCAGGCTCAGGTGGGGGCACAGGGGACAGTGGACCCGAGCCCACCAAGGCGAGATCGTCGCTGGGGATGTCGCTGATCACCAGTGCCGTCACCGGCCGCTGACCCAGTGCGCGTGCCAGTCCGCCGCCCTTGATACGGGAAAACTGCGCGCGCACGCGGTTCATTCGCTCGATGGGCCAGCCGCTGCCCAGCAGCCAGTCGTTCAGCCGCTGCCACTGCGTCAGCGTCATCGAGGAACGCAGGGCTTCAACCACGGCCGAGGCGCCACCGGAGAGCAGCACCAGCACCGCTTGCTGCGGCGGCAGGCCGGCACACCACTCAAGCAGTGCTTCCCCTGCCACAAGACTATCCGCATCGGGCAGAGGATGCCCCCCTTCGTGGCAGTGCACGTTGGAAAAGCGCAAGCGCATTTGGGCCGGAAAATCGGCAGACAGGTGCCCGTGCTTGGTGGCCAGAAACAGGCTGGAAAACGGGGGGTCCCCGACTTTTTCAAAAGCGGTTTTTTCAGCGGCCTGCACCGCCCCGCGCACCATGGCCTCAGCGGCCTTGCCCAGCGCGATAACGGCCGGCTGCTGCTGCAACAGGGCATTATGACGGGTTAACAGGGCGTCTTCTACTGCGCGATCGCCACGCACCGCCTCCACGCCGACCAGCAGCGCCTGCAGCGGCGCCCGCACGGGCTCAGGTAGGCTGTGCGCCGCGTCCCACGCCATAATAGGTCAGTCCGAAATCCTGCACCACGGCAGGATCGTAGATATTGCGTCCGTCGAAGATGACCGGCTCGCGCAGGGCCGTTGCCATGCGCTCAAAGTCGGGGTTCCAGTAAGGCTTCCACTCGGTCAGCAGCATCAGCCCGCTGCTGTCGCTCAGCGCCGCGTAAGGGTCCTCGCAGGGAGTGACCTGCCCCTCGCCGGCCTCCACAACAAACTGTTCCATGAAGTTTTCCAAGGCGGCCGGGTCGTGCACCCGTACCCGCGCGCCCTGTGCCAGCAGGGCCCGGGTCAGTGGAATGGAGGCGGCATTGATCACGCTGTCCGTGCCCGGCTTGTAGCTGAGCCCCCACAGGGTAAAGGTGCGCCCGGCCAGCTGCATGCCATAGTGCTGCCACGCCTTGCGGAACAGTACCTCTTTCTGGCTGGCATTGATGGCCAGCACTGCGGACAGCAGTCCGGCCGGTACCTGCCGTTCGCGCATGGTTTCAGCCAGATTGGCCACATCCTGGGCAAAGTGCGGCCCGCCAAAGCCGACGCCCGGATAGAGAAAGTCGTAGCCGATGCGCGGGTCCGCGCCCAGCCCCTGGCGCACCTGCTCCACATCCACACCAAAACTTTCCGCCAGCTGCGCCATTTCGTTGATAAAGCTCACCCGCGTGGCCAGCATGGCGTTGGTGGCAAACTTGGTCATCTCCGCCGCTTCAGGCGCCATCACCTGCATGACGTCGCGGTTGCGGTTAAAGGGACGGTAGAGATTGCGCAGCAGGCCGATCACCGCCGCATCCTCGCTGCCCACCAGAATGCGCGGTGGGCGGGTAAAGTCCAGCAGCATGCGCCCGGGCGTCATAAAATCCGGCTCCATCGCCCAGTGGCATGTCTTGCCTTCCTGGGCAACCTGTTCCGCCAGCTGACGGGTGGTGCCGATGGGGAAAGTGGAGCGGTTGATCAAATGGATGCGCGCGTGGGGGGAGACCGACAACACCTGGGCCAGCTGACAGGCTTCTTCCAGTTCATCCGCGGCCATGAGCAAAAAATGCACCCCGCTCCACAGAGTGGCGGCGTTCCGGTCTGCACTCACACGCAAACGGCCACTCTGCATCTGCGCCGTCAGCGTCCGCGCCAGATTGGGCTCCACCCCGGCCTGCTGCAGCAGGCGCGTTTCGTCCATGGGGTGAAGGGGACGAAGCCAGACATCATTACCGCTCTCCGCCAGGGCAGCGGCAGCCGTCAGTGCCGCCAGAGTTTCGCCATGGATGACAAGCTTCATGCCTCCGCCTCCCGCTGGCGAATATGCTCGACCAGTGCCGCGGTGACCGCATCCTGCGGGGTCTTGCCGCCACTTTCCAGTACGCCCAGCAGCTCACGGGCAATGCGTTTGCCCAACTCCACGCCCCACTGGTCGAAAGGATTGATGCCCAGCAGCATCGCCTGGGCATACACCTTGTGCTCATACAGGGCGATGAGCATGCCCAGTGTATGGGGCGTCAGTGCATCAAACAGCAGCAGACTACCGGGACGGTTGCCAGGATAGCGGCGGTGCGGGTCCTCACTGTCGGCGCCGGTGGCCAGCGCTTCGATCTGTGCCAGACAGTTGGCCAGATTAAGGCGCTGATGATGCCGCGCCCGGGCGGCCTCTTCGTCCGGCACATCGCTGCGCCCCTTTACGGTGGCGATGAATTCGCACATTACCGCCTCGGTGCCCTGATGCAGCAGCTGATAGAAGGCGTGCTGTGCATTGGGACCAGTATCGCCCCACACCACCGGCCCGCTGTGCACCGCCAATGGCTGTCCGTCCAGGGTCACCGACTTGCCCAGCGACTCCATCTCCAGCTGCTCCAGATAGCGCGGCAGCAGCGCCAGCCGCCCATCGTAGGGCAGCACCGCCTTGGCGTGCAGCCCGAGAAAATTGTGATTCCACACTTCCAGCAACGCCAGCAGCATGGGCAGGTTGTCCGCCACAGGCGCTGTGCGCACATGCGCATCCACCATTGCGGCTCCGGCAAGCAGCGCATTGAATCCGTCCATGCCCAGCCATAGCGCAATACTGAAGCCGATGGCTGACCACAGCGAATAACGCCCGCCAACCCAGTCCCAGAAGCGCAGCTGGTGCTCCGGCGCAATGCCCCAGCCGCTCATGGCCGCCGGGTTGGCGGAAATGCCGATAAAGTGCTGTCGCAGAATGGCCTTCTCATCAAAGCGCCCGTCCACATGGCGCAACAGCCACTCCCGCGCCGTATTGGCATTGGTGAGGGTATCAATGGTGGTAAAGGTTTTGGACGCCACTACAAACAGGGTGGTGGCCGGTTTGAGCCGATCCTTCAGCAGCGCCAGCAGTTCGCGCCCGTCCAGATTGGAGACATAGTGCAACCGCACTTTACAGTCCGGATGACGGAACTCCTCCAGCGCCTGTACTGCCATCTGCGGGCCCAGATCGGAGCCGCCCACGCCCAGATTGACCACGTCGGTAATGGGAAAGCCACTGTAGCCGCGCCACTGCCCCGCATGCAGACGCGCCACCAGCTCGGCCATTTTCGCCTGCTCGCGGCGAATGGCCGGAATCACGTTTTCTCCGTCCACAACCACCGGCGACTCATCCTGCTGGCGCAAGGCGGTGTGCAGCGCCGGGCGATTTTCGCTCACATTGACCGGCTCGCCGCGGAACAGGCGCTCGAAATGGCGGGGTAGTTGCGCTGCCTCACCCAGCGCCACCAGAGCGTCCAACGCCGCCTCATCGATACGTTGGCGGGAAAAGTCCCACAGTAGAGGACCCAGTGTGCGGCAAAAACGCTGGGCACGCTGCGGGTCATCAGCCAGCAGTTGACGCAGGTGAACCCCCTTAAGCCGCTCGGCTTCTGCCGCCACAGCCTGCCAGGCAGGGTGATTCACCCCCCCGGCGCTCATTGCGCGGCCGCCTCCACCAGTGCACGGAAGCCCTCGCCAAGCTCCGGATGACGCAGCCCGTAGGCCAGCGTGGCGCGCAGATAGCCCAGCTTGTCGCCGCAATCGTAGGACTGCCCGGCCATGTGAAAAGCCTCCACGGTTTCATGGGCCAGCAGCGCATCCAGCGCGTCGGTCAACTGAATTTCACCGCCTGCCCCCGGCGTGGTCTGCGCCAGCAGCTCGAACACCCGCGGTGTGAGCACATAGCGTCCCACCACGGAGAGGTTGGAGGGCGCCTGCTCGGGGGCCGGCTTTTCCACCAGGGCGCGAATGGGCGCTGCCTCGCCCGCCTGCAACGGCGCACCCCCGAGATCCACCACGCCATACTTGCTCACTTCGTCTTGCGGTACCGGTTCCACCAGAATCTGACTGGCGCCGCTCCTCTCAAAGCGGGCAATCATGTCGGCCAGATCGCTGCCGCCTTCACGCTGCAGCAGTACATCCGGCAGCATGACCACAAACGGCTCGTTGCCCACCACCGGCGCGGCGCAAAGCACCGCATGCCCCAGCCCCAGCGCTTCAGGCTGACGCACCGCGGCAAAGTGCATGCCGATCGGTGCCGTCTGGCGCGCCACGTCCAGCAACGCAGTCTTGCCGCGGCGCTCCAGCTCCGCTTCCAGCTCATAATTCTTGTCGAAGTGATCCTCAATGGCGCGCTTGCTGCTGTGGGTGACGAACACGATGCGCTCGATGCCGGCAGCACCCGCCTCCTCCACCACGTACTGAATCAGCGGCTTGTCCACCAGGGTGATCATTTCCTTGGGAATCGCCTTGGTAGCAGGCAGAAAGCGCGTTCCCAGCCCGGCAACGGGCAAAACGGCAGTTTTAACGGCTCTGGACATGACTGTTCAGTTCCTCAAAAAATCGAGTTCGGAAAAAGTCGGGGACCCCCTGTCAGATCACCCTGGAATAACGCGCCGGCTTGCGTGGCTGCTTCAGATAGGCGTCGAACACCATGGCGATATTGCGAATCAGCAGGCGACCGCGCGGCAGCACCTCCAGCCCCTTTTCCCGCAGGGTGAGCAGGCCATCTGCCGCCATGTCCTGCAGACGCGCCAATTCGTCGGCGAAGTATTCGTGAAAGTCGATGCCCCACTGCGCCTCCAGTGCCGGTAAATCCAGCACAAAATTGCTCATCAGCTTCATGATGACGTCGCGGCGCAGCTCGTCATCCTCCGTCAGCACCACGCCGCGGAAGATGGCCAGCTCGTCCGCATCGATGCGGGCATAGTAGTCGGGCAGCGCCTTCAGATTCTGCGCATAGGTGTTGTCGATCAGCGAAATGGAGGTGGCGCCCATGGCCACCAGATCGCACTCGGCATGGGTGGAATAGCCCTGAAAGTTGCGATACAGCGTGCCGGCACGCTGCGCCACTACCAGCTCGTCATCCGGCTTGGCAAAGTGATCCATGCCGATATAGACGTACCCCGCCTCCGTCAGCCGTTCGATGGTGGCGGCGAGGATGTCCAGTTTCTGCTGCGGCGTGGGCATGGTGGTCGGATCCATGCGCTTCTGCGTGGGGAACAGCTCAGGCAGGTGGGCGTAGTTGAACACGCTGAAGCGGTCCGGCGCCACGACAAGCAGCTTCTCCAGCGTCTCCAGAAAACTGTCCTTGGTCTGGTATGGCAGACCGTAGATCAGATCCACGTTAATGGACTTGAAGCCGTTCTCCCGCGCCGCGTGCAGCACGGTAAAGGTCTCTTCCTCGCTCTGAATGCGGTTGACCGCCTTCTGCACCTGCGGGTTGAAATCCTGCACGCCCAGGCTCATGCGGTTGAAGCCCAGCTCGCGCAGCAGCGCCACCGTCTCCGCCGTGGCTTCGCGTGGGTCGATTTCGATGGAATACTCACCGCTGTCGTCCTCCAGCAGGTTGAAGTGCTGACGCGTCTTGTCCATCAGCGCGCGCATCTCATCGTGGCTGATAAAGGTGGGCGTGCCGCCGCCCCAGTGCAGCTGCGCTACCACGCGCTCGCGGTCGAACAGTTCGCCCTGCAGCTCGATCTCGCGGAACAGGCGCTCCATGTAGGGCGTGGTCTTGCTGCGGTCACGCGTCCACACCTTGTTGCACGCACAGTAGAAGCAGACCGTGTCGCAGAAGGGAATGTGGAAATAGAGGGAGAGGTCGCGACCATCCGCATTGGAACGCTCAGCCGCCGCACGGTAGTCGTCCGATCCGAAATCCTCGGTGAACTGCACGGCTGTCGGGTAGGAGGTATAACGTGGTCCGGCGGTGTTGTACTTTTCGATCAGCGCCGGATCAAACTCGATGGACTGTGTCTTCACTCAGATGTCCCTTTTCATCAATGAGGCCGAACCAGACCTGATTGCGGCCGTTTTCCTTGGCGCGGTAGAGCAGCTGATCCGCTGCACTGAAGACGCGGTGATCCGGCGGAATCTCCTCAAAGCCGGACGGCTGCAGCACCACACCCATACTGAAGGTCAATGGGCGGTCCAATCCCAGCTTCTGTTGCAGCGAAACCGGATCATACTGCGCAATCAGTCGGCGGGCAAACCGCTCTGCGCCCTCGGGCTCGTCATGCAGTGTCAGCACAATAAACTCTTCGCCGCCCCAACGGTAGAGGTGATCGTCCTCCCGCAGTGCCCGCTGCAGCGCCGCTACGACCGCCTTCAGCGCCGCATCCCCCTTCAGATGGCCGTAACGGTCATTAATGTGCTTGAAATGATCCAGATCGATCAGGTGCACCCCCACACTCAGACCATAACGGCGCGCCAGGCGAATCAGCTTGTGATAATCCAGCTCGAAGCTGCGCCGATTGGGCAGTCCGGTGAGGGCATCCCGCGTCGCCGTCTCCATAAAGATGCGGTCCATAATACCCAGCAGGTAACGGCCCACTTCATCCGACGCATTTTCCAGCTCCCAGATCAGATCCATCATGCATTCCAGATCATCCAGCTCGGCGCAGGCCAGCAGCTGCCGACCGAGCGTATGCACCCGCTCATGGGCCGCATCCAGCTGCTGCCGATCCGCCTCCGGCACATAACGCGCGCCCTCCAGCGCCAGCCACTGCCCCAGCGCACACCGCTCTGGCGAGAGCTCCGGTGCCTCGTGCAGTGCCTCCCCCATGGCAATGCGGTAGGCGCGCTGTTTCCACGCCTGATGATCGTAATACGCCTGAATCAGTGTGCGCGGCGGCTGTTCAATCATGGCAAACATCTTCTCGACCCGACCCACTTCAAAACGGGCCGCCGCTTCAAAGCGTTCAATCAGCCGCGCCATCTGATAGACCGTCAGAAACAGCCCGTGCAGCAGATCGATCAGGTGGCACAGTGCCTTCAGCAGCTCATGGTTGCAGTTGCCTTCCAGCTGGGCGACAAATTCCCGTTTAATCTCGCTGAGCAGACGAAACAGCGCCGCCTCATTCACCCCCTGCTGATGCAGCTGATGCGCCTGTCTGATCAACGACCGGTAATCGATCCGATCCGGCTGATCCAGAAGATGCTCCAGCAGCTGAAACGCTTCAAACTGCCGCCAGGCTTCTCCCAATGCGTTTGTCTGTGCCCACTGATCCACCCGCCCGCGTACTGTGTCCCAAGCTGCGCACAGAGCATCATGATGCGCGCGCAACACCGCCCGTTCCGCCCCAGAGAGGCCATCCACCAGCTGCAACCGAAACATGCCCATAACGCATTCCCTTCCTTTCAGAAAAGCATTCTACCGCATCCCTCGCAGCCGCCACACGCGATGAATGCGCGGATTGCGTTCAAAATCGGGTGGGAGGGTTGCGCGCGTCATCTCCGACAGCTGCCACGTTTTTTCCAACGCCTCTTCATCCAGCTTAAACCCGCGCAGATTGGTGGAAAAGATCAGCGTACCGGTGGGCTTGAGCAGGGCCCGCGTCTGCTCGATCAGGCGCACGTGATCCCGCTGAATATCCAGCGTTCCCGCCATGCGCTTGGAAGTGGAAAAGCTGGGCGGATCGAGGAACACCACATCGAAGCCGCTCTGTTCGGAACGCGGCGGCCTTTCCAGCCAGCGCAACACATCGGCGCGCTCGAGGCGGTGCGCATCGGCATCCAGCCCATTCAAATCGAAATTCATGCGTGCCCAGTCCAGATAGGTGCGCGACATGTCCACACTCAGGGTCTCCTGCGCGCCGGCCACCGCTGCCTCCACCGAGGCGCTGGCGGTATAGCAGAACAGGTTCAGCAGCCGTCCGCCTGCGCTCAGCTTCGCCACCTCGCGCCGCACCCAGCGGTGATCCAGAAACAGCCCCGTATCCAGATAGTCCACAAAATTCACCCACAGGCGCGCGCCGTTTTCCATCACCTGATGAAAGTCGCGCGTGGCCGCCAGCTTTTCATACTGCTGCCTGCCCTTCTGCCGCTGGCGCACCTTGTACACCACCTTCTCCGCCGGCACGTCCAGCACGCCGGGCAGCGCGGCCAGCGCCTCGAAGCGGTGCTGGCGCACCTTGCGTTCGTCCACCGAGCGGGGGGGCGCGTACTCGTACACCACCACCCAGCGACCATCGACCAGGGTATCGTACACATCCACCGCCAGCGCATACTCCGGCATGTCGGCGTCATAGACGCGAAACGCCTGCACGCCTTCCTGCTTCAGCCAGCGCCGCAGCCGCTTCAGGTTCTTGCGCACCCGGTTGGCAAACGCCTGTGCACCGGGGCTCTGCGCCAGCTGCGGATAGCGTTCCGCCACTGCCCGCGCCAGCCACAGGCCCGTTTCCAGCGGCGGGTGGCGGAAATGTTCGGGGTCAATGGCGTAGCGGTAGAGCTGGCAGTCCAGCGCGCCGTTGCGGAAAGCATGGCGGCGCAGCGGCCGCAGGCCCACCTGCTTCACCGCCTCCGCATTGCAGGTAAACAGCGCTGCCTGCCAGCCGACAAAGTGCTGCTTGAGGGTGTCGCCCAGCGCACGATAGAGGTCGCCCACCGACGCCTTTTCCTCCAGCCGCTCACCATAGGGAGGATTGCACACCAGCAGCCCCTGCTCAGCAGGCGGGCGCGCATCACGCACATCGCCCTGCTGCAGCACAATCCTGTCCCGCAGACCGGCCTGCGCCACGCAGTGTTTCGCCGCCTTGAGGCTGCGCGGATCGATATCACGCCCCACGATGGGCAGATCCAGTTGCGCCAGCCCCTGCTCGGCACGGGTGCGTGCATCCGCCACCAGCTGTTGCCACAGGGCCGCGTCGTGCTGGCGCCACAGCGTCAGACTCATGTCCGCCACCCGGTCCAGCAACGGCGCACGATCCGCCGCCAGCCATACACCTTCAATAAGGAAGGTGCCGCTGCCGCACATGGGGTCCAACAGGGCGCCCCCCGCTTCGGCGATGGCGGGCCAGCCGGTGCGCAGCAGGACGGCTGCGGCCACATTTTCCTTGAGCGGGGCGGCAATGCGCGCCCCGGCCCGATAGCCGCGCTGATGCATGCCAAACCCCACCAGATCCAGATAGAGCACTGCACGATTCTTGTGCAGGTGTGCATGCAGTGCCAGATGCGGCCTGTCGGTGCTGACGCTGGGGCGCGGCAGACCGCGGTCACGAAAGCAGTCTACCACCGCATCCTTGATTTTCAGCGCACCGAAATGGGTATGGCGGATGGAGGACGAGGTGCCGGTAAAGCTCACTGCAAAGGGCGTGTCCGACGTGAGGTGTTCGGTCCAGTCCACCGATCGGGCCAGTGCATAAAGATCCTCGCCGTCTTGCACCTCGCCTGCGGTCAGCTGAAGATAGACCCGGTTGGCCGTACGCGACCACAGCGCTGCGCCATAGCCTGCGGCGAGATCGCCACTGAAAGCCACGCCACCACCCTGCAGACGGGTGCTGGTCGCACCCAACCTTTTCAACTCATCGCGCAGCAATTCCAGAGCACCGACGGGGGCTGTGGCAAAATAACGGACATCAGCCATAAACGACGACCAACCTCAATGAAAAAATGGATTTTCGGGCTCGCCATTGTAATGCTTTTGCCGGCCCTGCACGCCCACGCCGCCGAGCGCCCGCTGGATGAAAAGGCGTTTCACGCCTGGCTGGAGGCGAATATCGTGCCCAAGGCCAGGGAAGCCGGCATCAAGCCGGAAACCCTGCGCTTTCTCAAGCAGATCAAGCTGCGCCCGGAAATCGTGCAGAAGGACCGCAAGCAGTCCGAGTTCGTACTGACCTTCTGGCAATACTATCAGCGCACGGTCACCCCCGAGCGCATCAGGAAGGGCCGGGCACTTTATAAAAAATACCGCCCGCTGCTGGACGAGGTGACCCGCAAGACCGGCGTCCCCGGCCGTTTCCTGATCGCCTTCTGGGGCATGGAGACCAACTACGGCAGCTTTACCGGCAACACCCCCATTCTGGATGCACTGGCCACCCTCGCCTACGAAGGCCGTCGCGAGAAATTCTTCACCCGCGAACTGATCGCCGCGCTGAAAATTCTGCAGAAATATGGCTTCACGCCCGCGGAGATGACCGGTTCCTGGGCCGGTGCGGTGGGACAGGTGCAGTTCATGCCCTCCAATGTGCTACGCTACGGACAGGATGGCAATGAGGACGGCAAGGTGGATCTGTGGCACAACATGCACGATGCCTTCCTCTCGGCCGGCTACTTCCTCAACCATCTGGGCTGGCACCCGAAAGAGACCTGGGGGCGTGAGGTGCGCCTGCCGAAAGACTTCGATTACGCGCTGGCCGACGGCATTCAGCGCCGCAGCCTGAAGGACTGGGCAAAAATGGGCGTGCGCAAGGCCAATGGCGCGCCACTGCCACATGCCAACATCATGGCCGCCGTGTACGTGCCAGAAGGCAAAAACGGCCCTGCGTTCCTGCTCTATCCCAACTTCTACGTCATCAAGAAGTGGAACCGCTCCTACTACTATGCGGTCGCCGTCGGTCGCCTGGCGGATCGCATTGTGGGCATTGGTCCACTGCATGCCAAACCCCCCAAAGAAGTGAAGGCCATGCCGCGTGCACGTCTGAAAGGGATCCAGCAGACACTCAAGGCGGCCGGCTACCCGGTGGGCAAGGTGGATGGGGTGTTTGGCGGCAACTCCCGCGCCGCGTTGCGCCAGTGGCAGAAGAAACACGGCATGACCAGCGACGGCTATCCGTCCGAAGCGGTATGGAAAGCCATGCAGTCGCAATCTACCGCCGAGGTGAGCACTCATGCGAGCCCCTAAGCGACCCTCAATCCTGCGCTGCCGCAAATCGCTGCGGCCGTGCAGCAATGCCGCCTGGCCTTTCTGGAAGGCGCAGGCACGCCTGTCGCGCATCGGCCTGCGTCTGGCCGGGCTGCGCAGCCGCCTGAAACCAAAAAGGCGCTAACGCTTTATTTGCCGTGGTGATGCCGATCCTTGCGGGTAAATAACAGCGAATAGCCAATGATCGCCAGCGCGACCAGAAAGCTGATTGACAGAAAGATTTGTGCGCCGGTCATTCCAATTGCTCCAACTCGTCCAAATAGACTTGGATTTTTCAGGCACCTCCGTAAAACCTCTGAATGCGCTCGCGTTGCTGGCGCGATGGCAGCAGATTCAAGGCGCACGACGCAGCCTTTGGTGGCGCCAAAGGCAAGACGTGCAACACAGAAGATGCTGCCATCCCGCCGCAGCCCGAAGGGACAGGGCGATTCCGGCCCAATGCGGCGTTGCACCTCACTCGCATGGAATGACCATGCCACGTTCGGTGCGCCTTGCCTTGAACCGGAATCGCCACTGTCGCGACCGTTCAGAGGTTTTACGGAGGCGCCTTATCCCCAGGACAATGAGGGCCACCACCAGTAGCGCAAGCGACGCAACCACGAGCTGCATGTCAGAAGCCGACTGATAATGGGTAAACGCCCAGCCCGCAATGGCAAATAGTGCCGTGACCATCAGCGTTGTCCATACTTTTAGCCAGTTCAGTTCAGCTTGTATACGCTCTTTTCTGCTCATTGTGCCATAACCGCTACTAACTTCGGTGGTACGGATGGTGATTAAGCACACTCCAGGCGCGATAGAGCTGCTCGGCAACGAGTATGCGCACCAGCGGGTGGGGAAAGGTCAGTTTTGACAGCGACCAGGTCCAGCGCGCCTTCTGCAGCAGCGAACCATCCAGCCCATCGGGGCCGCCCACCAGCAGCGCCACATCCTGCCCCCCTTCAAGCCACTGCTCCAGCTTGCGCGACAGCCCCACGGTGGAGACTTCCTGCCCGTATTCGTCCAGCGCGATCACCAGGGTGCCCTTGGGGATCGCCTTTTCGATCAGCGCCGCTTCCTTCTGCTTGAGCTGATCCACCGACTGGTTCTTGCTGCGCTGCGGCATGGGCAGCTCGATCAGGTTGAGCGCACAGCAGTCCGGCAGGCGCTTGGCATACTCGGCAAAGCCGGTTTCCACCCAGTCGGGCATCTTCTGACCGATGGTAATCAGGTGGATATTCATTCCGCCTCTTCCCGCACGGGGGCGACGGACCAGAGCTTTTCCAGCGCGTAGTGCGCACGCGCGCGCTCGGTCATGATGTGCACCACCACATCGCCCAGATCCACCAGCACCCATTCGGGGTCCTGCGGCGCTTCCACACCCAGTGGCGGTGCACCGGCCTCCTTGGCATCCTTCACGACGGCATTGCCCAGCGCCTTGACATGAGTCGTGGAGGTGCCGGTGGCGATCACCATATAGTCAGCAAAATCGCAGCGGTCGTGTACGTCGAGGGTCTGAAGGTCACGGCCCTTGCCGTCCTCCAGCGCATGAATCACCAGATCTTTCAGCTGTTCAGCCTGCATGGGTCTCCTTGCGATACAGTTGATGGGTGTCGATATACTCTACCACGGCCTCGGGCGTGAGATAGCGGATGGAACGCCCGGCGGCCAGACGGGCGCGGATATCCGTGGCGCTGATGTCCAGCTGTGTGACCGGCAGAAAGCCAATCTTCCCGGCCGGCGCTTCGAAACGCAGAGGGGGGTCCCCGACTTTTTCAAGATGCCAGTTTTGCCGATACGGCGCAAGGGCGTCCGGCAGGCGGTTTTCCGCCCCCGGACGCCGGGTGACGACGATATTGGCCAGTTTGAGGATGGCCTGCCAGCGGTGCCAGTGGGTAAAGGCGGCGATGGCGTCCGCGCCCATCATCAGCACCAGTTCGGCACCGGGAAAATCATTACGCAGACTCTGCAGCGTCTCCACCATATAGCTGGGGCCGCCGCGGTCGATTTCACGCCGATCCAGTACGAAGCGCGGCTCCGGCGCAATGGCAAGCTCCACCATGCGCACCCGATGGCTGGCGTCCACCGACGGCGCACCGCGGTGCACCGGCTGATAGGCGGGAATAAAGCGCATTTCATCCAGTTGCAGCGCTTCCAGCACCTCCAGCGCCGGGCGCAGATGGCCAAAATGAATGGGGTCGAAGGTGCCACCGTTGATGCCGATGCGCATTTACGGCACCACCTCCGCCAGATCGCCCTTCTGCTCCAGCCAGGCGCGGCGGTCGGCGGCGCGCTTTTTCGCCAGCAGCATGTCCAGCACCGCCTCGGCCTGCCCTTCTTCCAGCGTGAGCTGCACCAGCCGGCGCGTCTCCGACGCCATGGTGGTTTCGCGCAGCTGCTTCGGGTTCATTTCACCCAAGCCCTTGAAGCGGGTCACCTGCACCTTGCCGGGCAGCTTTTCCGCCGAGATGCGGTCGAGAATGCCCTGCTTCTCCGCCTCGTCCAGGGCGTAGAACACCTGCTTGCCCACATCAATACGGTACAGCGGCGGCATGGCCACATAAATGTGCCCGTTGGCCACCAGCGCGGGGAAATGACGCACGAACAGCGCCACCAGCAGGGTGGCGATATGGGCACCGTCGGAGTCGGCATCCGCAAGAATGCAGATCTTGCCGTAGCGCAACCCGGACAGATCATCGCTGCCGGGATCCACGCCGATGGCCACGGCGATGTCGTGGATCTCCTGCGAGGCGAGCACCTGTTCCGGCGGCACTTCCCACGCATTCAAAATCTTGCCGCGCAGCGGCATGATCGCCTGGGTGGTCTTGTCGCGCGCCTGCTTGGCGGAGCCGCCGGCGGAATCCCCTTCCACCAGAAACAGTTCGGTCAGCGCCAGATCGGTTTCGGTGCAGTCGGCCAGCTTGCCAGGCAAAGCGGGGCCGGATGTCACCTTCTTGCGCGCCACCTGCTTGGCCTTGCGGCTGCGCGCCTGCGCATTGCTGATGGCCAGCTCGGCGATGGCCTTGCCCTCCTCCACATTGGCGTGCAGCCACAGGCTCAGGGCGTCCTTGACCACGCCGGAGATAAACGGCACACACTCCCGCGACGACAGGCGCTCCTTGGTCTGCCCGGCAAACTTCGGATCCAGCATCTTGGCGGAAAGCACATAGCTCACCTGCGCAAACACGTCATCACCCACCAGCTTGACCCCGCGGGGCAGCAGGCTGTGTACCTCGCAGAACTCCCGTACCGCCTCCAGCAGCCCCTGGCGCAGAGCATTCACGTGGGTGCCGCCCTGAGGCGTGGGAATCAGGTTCACGTAGCTTTCCTGCAGCGGCGGCTCGCCTTCGCTGACCCACGCCAGCGCCCAGCTGACTGCCTCGTTTTCGCCGCTGGCCTCGCCGGTAAAGGTATTTTCCGGCAGGTGGGGACGGTCGCTAAGCGCCGCCAGCAGATAATCGCGCAGACCGTCCTCGTAATACCATTCGACCTGCTCACCGCCGACCTCATCGATAAAGCGCACACGCAGGCCCGGACACAGCACCGCCTTGGCGCGCAGCAGGTGCTTCAGCCGCGGAATGTTGAACTTGGGCGTATCGAAAAACTGCGGATCGGGCCAAAAGCGCAGCCAGGTGCCCGTGTCCTTCTTGCGTTTGGTCTTGCCCACTTCGTGCAGCGGCTCCACCACTTCACCGTTTTCAAAGGCGATGCGCCAGATGGCACCGTCACGCTTGATCTCCACTTCCAGCCGCTTGCTGAGCGCATTGACCACCGATACGCCCACGCCGTGCAGGCCGCCGCTGAAGCTGTAGGCCTTGTTGGAAAACTTGCCGCCCGCATGCAGCTTGGTGAGGATCACCTCCACGCCGGGAACGCCCTCTTCCGGGTGAATGTCCACCGGCATGCCGCGGCCGTTGTCGCGCACGCTCAGGCTGCCGTCGGCGTGATGGATCACCTCGATCTCGTCGGCATAACCGGCCAGCGCCTCGTCCACGCTGTTGTCGATCACCTCCTGCGCCAGGTGATTGGGGCGCGTGGTGTCGGTGTACATGCCGGGGCGCTTGCGCACCGGCTCGAGACCGGTCAAAACTTCAATTTCAGCCGCGGTATATCGGGTCATGGAGGATGTTCCTTGAAAAGCGTGGCCCTATTTTACGAAAAGACCGGCACGCAGCCGGTCTCTTCCCACGGATATGCGCACTGACTTACAGCACTGCCAGCGCCGCGTCGTAATCCGGCTCCTGCGCAATTTCGGGCACCAGTTCAGCGTGACGCACGATATTGTCCTCGTCCAGCACCACCACTGCACGGGTGCACAGGCCACGCAGCGGGCCGCTGGCGATACAGACGCCGTAGTCGCGGGCAAACTGACGCTCGTGCATCAACGACAGGAACGTGATGTTGCGAATGCCATGGGTGTCGGCAAACCGCTGCTGCGCAAACGGCAGATCCGCCGAAATGACCAGCGTGGCCAGATTGTCGATAGCGCCCACGCGCTCATCGAACACCTGCGTGGATTTGGCACACACGCTGGTATCCAGACTGGGCACGATATTGAGCAGCTTGCGCTGTCCGGCAAAGTCGGCCAGCGTCACATCCCCCAGCTCCAGCGTGGTGAGGCTGAAATCCGGCGCATGATCGCCTACGCGCGGAAAGGAGCCGGACAGCTCGACCGGATCACCCTTAAACGTTACCTTGTGCATGGTTCGCCCTCCTCTGGTTATGCTTGTGCCCATTCAATCACAGTTTTAGAATGCTGGCAAACCTGTCGGAATTCAACATGCCCAATCGAGATCTGCACGACCAGCGCCGCGACTATGAAGGCCCCGCCCTGCTGCGGGAAGACCTGGCACCCGACCCGCTGGATCAGTTCGGCGAATGGATGGAAGAAGCCGAGCTGAGCGGCATTCTCGATCCCACCGCCATGACGCTGGCCACCGTGGACACACTTGGTCACCCTCATGCCCGTATCGTGCTGCTCAAGGCCTTCGGGCCGGAAGGGTTCGTCTTCTACACCCATGGCCTGAGCGACAAGGGCCGCGAGCTGGCGCTCAACCCCCATGCTGCATTGGTGTTCTACTGGGATCGTCTCGATCGACAGGTGCGCATTGAAGGGCGCATAGAGACCTTGCCGCGCGACGCCGTGTGCGCCTATTTCCACCAGCGTCCCCGTGATAGTCAGCTTTCTGCGCTGATTTCCGAACAGAGTCAGCCGGTAACGAGCCGTGAAGCGCTGGAGAACCGCCTCGCCGCTGCCGATGCGGCCTATCCCGATGATGTGCCCTGCCCCAGAGACTGGCAGGGCTATCGCGTGATACCGGAACGGTTCGAGTTCTGGCAGGGGCGCCCCAATCGGCTGCACGACCGCTTTGTCTATACCCTGCGGGCCGGCCACTGGCAGATCGAACGGCTGGCCCCTTAAATGACCGGACTTGTACCGCTGGAGTGGCAGGTGAGCGAACAGCCGCAGCAACGCCCCATTAAACTCCATCCCAGCTGGCTGAAGGTGGTGGGCGACGAATTTCACAAACCCACCATGCAGCAGCTGCGCACCTTTCTGGTAGGTGAAATGCAGGCGGGCAAGGTCATACTGCCCGAGCCCAAGCTGTGGTTCAACGCGCTCAACACCACGCCTTTTGATCAGGTGAAAGTGGTGATTCTTGGGCAGGACCCCTACCCCACGCCCGGGCACGCCCATGGCCTGTGCTTTTCCGTACTGCCCCAGGTCAAGCCGCTGCCCAAGTCGCTGCAGAATATCTTCAAGGAACTGAAGGACGATACCGGCATCGACCACTTTGCCAACGGCTGCCTGCAGGGCTGGGCGGAACAGGGCGTGCTGCTGCTCAATGCCGTGCTGACGGTAGAGGCCGGCAAGCCCAACAGCCACCAGGGCAAGGGCTGGGAGACCTTTACCGATGCAGTGGTGCACGCCATCAGCCAGAAACGGGAAAACGTGGTCTTTCTGCTCTGGGGCGCCTATGCACAGAAAAAGGGCCGCATTATCGACCCGCGCCGCCACCATATCCTCAAGGCGCCCCACCCCTCACCTTTGTCAGCCCATCGGGGCTTTTTCGGCTGCCGCCACTTTTCCCATACCAATGCCTACCTGAGCGAACAGGGCCTCGCCCCCATCGACTGGTCGAAATAGGGCACTCTCTGCGTTATGGCACCGCCACAAAACCGCCTTCAACCCTGAAGACGTTACACAAAGCTTAACACGCCCACACAGCGCGGTGAGAGATCACAAGATAAACGCCAGAAGAATATTCAGGTGAACTCAGGTGAGACAAAACCTCGGCATCCTTGCATCGACGCTTGCTCTTTGTAGCCTTATGGCTACAATAAGCCCATGATTGAGCTGCGCACGACACCCGACTTTGACCGCTGGCTGAACAAACTGAAAGATCCGGTTGCTCGACGCCAGATCGCACTGCGACTGACCCGCCTGCAAACCGGCAATATGGGGGATGCAAAACGGCTGGACGAAAGGCTGTATGAATTGCGCCTGTTCACCGGCCCCGGCTACCGTATCTACTGCACCCGCCAGGGCAAGCGCATCATTCTGTTGTTGTGCGGCGGGGATAAAGGCAGCCAGCAGCGCGACATCGAGCGGGCACGGCGCATGCTCGCGGAACTGGACAGGGAGCATCAGACATGAAAACACGCCCATTTAATCCCGTCTCTCTGCTGGAGACACAGGAAGAGATCGAGCGCTACCTGCAGGACGCCCTCCACGACGAAGACCCTCGCGTGTTCATCGCCGCGCTGAGCAACGTCATCCGCGCCCGGGGCGTGGCTGACGTGGCACGGGACGCAGGCCTCAGTCGTGAAAGTCTTTACCGCGTCCTCAGGGGGCAGCGCATGCCACGGTGGGATACCGTTGCCAAGTTATTGGATGCACTTGGCATCCGGCTCGAGATGAAAATGACGGCCTGAAGTCCTCGACAGATTACATCACATCCTCAAGGCGCCCCACCCCTCACCTTTGTCAGCCCATCGGGGCTTTTTCGGCTGCCGCCACTTTTCGAAGACCAACATCTATTTGATCCAGCAGGGCCTCGATCCCATCGACTGGTCGAAATAACGCGCTCGATTTGCGCTACAATTGTTCAATAAACTGAACAATAAGGCGCATACACCATGGACGTCATCAACTACAGTGAAGCCCGCAACAGCCTCAAAAAAGTGCTGGACCAGGTGGTCATGGATGCAGACTACACGATCATTACCCGCCGGGACGCACCGGACGCAGTTGTCATGTCGCTGGAAACCTTTAACAGCCTGATGGAAACAGTCCACCTGCTCAAATCCCCCGCCAATGCAGCGCATCTGGCCCGCTCCATCGCCCAATACGAAGCAGGGAAAGTGATCGAACGCCCTTTGGCTGAAAATGAATGATCCCCACCTGACGACATTAATGTGGACGCTGGAAGCCTGGTCGGATTATGAGTACTGGCAACGGCAGGACCGCAAGACCCTAAAACGGATCAATATGCTGATCAAGGACTGTCTGCGCCACCCATTTGAAGGCATTGGCAAACCAGAACCCCTTAAGGAAAACCTGTCTGGCTTCTGGTCACGCCGAATTGACGACACGAATCGCCTTGTCTATCGAGTCGACGGCACGACCCTTGTGATCATCGCCTGCCGCTACCATTATTGAGAAATGGGTGCTGCCCCCTTTCCGGCTCCACAGAAACAGTTGGAATCGGCATGGGCCCAGTCGGTCAGCCAGTCCTGCGGCGCAGTCCCTTCAAGCAAACCATTTTCCGGCATGGGCGGAAACAGCACCGACAAGGGCTGGATTTCCGTCAGGCTGACCCGCTTGAGAATGTGGTGGCGCTCAAAGTGGGTGGGATCTTCCAGCCCCGCCGCCCCGGCCAGGTCGCGCAGCGCCTTGAGCACGCGGCTGTGATAGGCACGCACCCGCTCTGCCTTGTCGTCGATATCCAGTGCCTTATAGCGGCTGGGATCCTGCGTGGCGATGCCGGTGGGACAGGTGCCCCTGTTGCAGTGGCGCGCCTGGATGCAGCCCAGCGCCAGCATCATGCCGCGGGCGCTGTTGACCGCATCCGCGCCCAGCGCGATCATGCGCGCGATGTGAAAGGCGGACAGCACCTTGCCGGAGGCGATCAGGCGCGTGCGACCGCGCAGACCGCAACCCACCAGGGCATCGTGCACCGTTACCAGCGCTTCGCGCAGCGGCATGCCCACCGAGTTGGTGAATTCGATGGGCGCCGCACCGGTGCCGCCCTCGCCGCCATCCACGGTAATGAAATCGGGGACGATGCCCGTTTCCACCATGGCCTTGCACAGGGCGAGAAACTCGTGCCGATAGCCTACCGCCAGCTTGATGCCTACCGGCTTGTCGCCGCTGAGCTGGCGCAGCTGCTCGATGAAGTAGAGCATCTCCTTCGGGGTGGAAAAGGCGGTGTGCCAGGGTGGTGAATTGATGGTCTGATGCACCGGTACACCCCGTATTTGGGCGATTTCCTCGGAGACCTTTTCCGCCGGCAGCACGCCGCCGTGCGCCGGCTTGGCGCCCTGGGAGAGCTTGATCTCGATCATCTTCACCTCGTCCCGCCGGGCATTGGTCTTGAAAGCCCCCGGATCAAAGCGGCCCTCCGGGGTGCGGCAGCCAAAATAACCGGTGCCGATCTGCCAGATCAGATCGGCCCCATATTCGAGGTGATAAGGGGTCAGGCCGCCTTCGCCGGTATTGTGGGCAAAGCCGCCCAGCGCCGCCCCCTTGTTGAGCGCCAGCACCGCGTGCTTGCTGAGCGCGCCATAACTCATGGCGGAGATATTGAGTAGGGAACCGCTGTAAGGTCGCCCGCGCTCTGCGCCGAAAACGATGTGTGTCAGCGTTTCCGTGGCCGGCTTGGGCATCATGGAGTGGGCCAGAAACTCATAGCCCACCTGATAGACATTGAACTCGGTGCCGTAAGGCCGCGTATCGTCCACCTTCTTGGCGCGCTGATACACCAGCGAGCGGAACTCGCGCGCAATGGGTCGGCCAGAAATATCGTCTTCCACAAAATACTGCTGAATTTCCGGGCGGATGCTTTCCATGATGAAGCGCAGATGCCCGATAACTGGATAGATGCGCAGAAGGGTGTGGCGCTTCTGCAGCAGGTCATACACCCCGATCAGCACCAGCGGGGCCAGCCACAGCCACCACAGCGCAAACTGGGGCACCAGCACCCACAGCACGCCCTCTCCCGCGGCCCAGCCGAGGCTCAGGCCGATAAAGGCTTGTCGAACGGTCATGGTTTACTCCGGCTGATCGTCTGCACCCAGGCGCACCACTTCGTAATGGCCGGATGTCGGATCGAGATCATAGATATTGAAATTGGTGCGAATGTCAAAACCGGCCACCCGACTGGCGTAGTTGGTGGAAACACTGCCCTGGGGCGACATGACGCGGTGAAACGTATAAGGCCCCCAGCCGAGCATGGCCGGCTCGTCGTTGATTTTCTCGCCGTTGTGCCAGATCTCCCCCGGGCGCACCTCGAAGCGCTCCACCTGGCCGTGCGCCACCGAATACAGCTCCACAATGCGCACGCCGCTGTGCACCACCAGCTTGTCCTCCTGATGGGTGTGCATGTACCAGTACCAGCTGTCCCGCCCGCGGATGGTGGGACTCTTGGCCCCCGGCTGATGAATCACCAGATCGATCCCCTCCAGATCGGGAATCAGGTCATCCAGCGAGTAGAAGGTGACATTGGGCGTCTGCCGCAGCAGTTTGTAGGGATAAAGAAAACAGAGGTCGGAAATATAGGGCTGGCGCAGATCCGTCATGGACATCCTCCTCGTTCAAACGCTGAAAGACCGGTGCGATTCGTCGTCCTCACCCACCCGGTTTCTCGGGCAGGCATGCGGCGTTTCCCGTGCAATGCCGTTATCGAAAAATCAGGCGCTCGTCTGTCGAAAACCTGAACGGGCGCGAACATAGGCACACAGCTTATCAAACGGCATGGGCTTGGCGTAAAAATAGCCCTGTGCCACATGGCACCCCATCTCCAGCAGGATATCCCGTTCCTTCTCGGTTTCCACACCCTCGGCAACCACATTCAGATTCAGGTTTCCAGCCATGCCGACGATGCCACGGACAATATGAATATTTTTGGAACGATGAATATCCATGACAAAACTACGGTCGATCTTCAGTTCATCGGGCAATAAATTAGCAAGGTAATACAGTGAGGTATTGCCGGTACCGAAATCGTCAAATGAGATTTTGATGGAAAGATCGCGGATCTGCTCGAACCGTTTTTCCATCAGTTTCAGATGTTCGATGGCCTTGCGTTCCAGCACTTCCAGCACCAGCCTCTGTCTTTGCTGTTGTGTCAGGCCAAGCAGACGTTCAAAAAAATCGTCCCGCATAAAATCCTTGACATCACAATTGACGCTGACCTTGACATCCGTCTGCAATTGCTCGTTGAGCGCGCTCATCTGCTTGACCGCTGTGCTGAGCACCCAGTTCGTCACCTGCGGCAACAGAGGAGAGTGCTCCAGCACTTCGATCCATTTGTAATTAGGAATCATGCCCTTCTCGGGGTGAAACCAGCGGATCAACGCTTCAACACCAATCACGCCCCCTGAGCGCATATCGACTTTTGGTTGATAGAACAGCTGAAACTGGTTGTCCTCCAGTGCATGCGTCAGCGCCTCTTCGTAACGCTTCTGCTCCTGAAACTGTTCGCTCATCAGCGGGTTGAAGAACAGAAAATTGCCTTTCCCCGCTTTTTTGACTTCGTACATACTGATATCAGAATTGCGCAGCAGCTCATCCGCCGAAGCCCCATCCCGCGGGAAAATGGCAATACCCACGCTGGCGGAAATGTGTCCCTCCTTGCCTTCCGGCAATGGAATAGGGTTTTCCAGGGATTCAATAATCTTACGCGCTACCACGGCAATGCCGTGCTCATCACTGTATTCCGGCAGCAGGACGACAAATTCATCCCCCCCAAGACGCGCAATAAAGTCATGCGTACGCAAAACGCTGCGCAGGCGTTCGGCCACCACGCGCAAAACCTCGTCACCCGCTTCGTGGCCATAGTAATCGTTAACCCCCTTGAAACCATCCAGGTCGATGAACATCAAAGCAAAACTGCTGTTCTGACGCTTCGCCAGAGACACCGATTCGTTCACTTTATCCAGAAAATGACACCGGTTCGGCAGTTTGGTCAAAGCATCAAAATAGGCATTCTGATACAGTTCGCCGTGCATGTGCTGCAACTGCTCGCGCAGCGTCCGTTCCAGTTCGGCCTTATCCGCCACGGCAGCCAGCACACATCGGGAAGACAGAACGATCTCCTCCTTCAAAGCTGAAATCGCCTCTTCGGTATAGACCTGCTGCAGCGGAATCCGCCATGTCCATTCATCACCTGAAGACACGGCCTGGACCACAGCCTGATCTGCCTCGATCCAGATGAAAAGGGCTGGAAACACATTCTGATTCAGCGCCTGATAAAGAAAATCGATACAGCCGGCACTGTGTTCAACCGCCTCGAAGGTTTCAACTCCCAGCTTTTTTGCCAGCTCTACCAGCATCGGCTGCAGCTCATCCAGCGGTTTTTCATCCTCGATTCTGACACGATAAAGTTGCTGCTTCATGACCCATTCACCATCAGTAAAATCCCTGCATCGTCATCACTCCGGGCACTGCCGCGCAACAGCACGTCCACCAGCCAGTAGGCATCATCCACCGCCCTGTAAGACCGACCGGAGAGAACCTTCATGAGCCGTCCTAGATCCACACCGTCCGTAAACAGCACCAGGCCGCTCACCTGCTCCAGGGGCAACTGCCTGTGGCGAGGACGAACATGCTCAAGCCCAAGCACGCCCGGACAGTCACCAAAACGCTCGACTGCCCGATCTGCTCCAATGACTGCTGCCTCTACATTGCCAAGCTGATACCACTGGATAGACCCGGCCTGGCAGTCGCTTTCTCCAATGACGATAGAGCTGCGTTTCAGCTCCGGCAGACGCAGGATACTTTCATTCAGAATCTGCAACACCGTCTGAACAGGGAAGTGCGCCAGCCCGCGGATGTACTTGCGGATATGTAAGGAAGTGCGATAGACCCCTTCAGAACCATGTCCTTCCACATCCCAGAGTGCGAATACGGTTCGGGCTTCATCGATTTCTACCACCACGCCACAGTCGCCACATTCAGTAAAAACCGTATAGGGACGGGTTTTCACAGCACAGGTACCACAACCCGTCTTCAGCACGCTGACACACGGATTGCGCGCCTTTCCGATGAACTTGCGGACTTCAACCGTAGTCCCATCCGCACGGGGAATGATGGCCACATCGTCGCTCTGGGCAAAAATGGTGGGCAACCCCACCCCCAATGTGCTGGCCGAACTGAATCCCGCCCGCATGGCCTGTTCGATATCCCCAATACCCGGACCGTAATCGACCATGCGGCAGCGCAAGGCAGACTGATCCTGCGCCTCCACAATCTCTTCAATCACCAGATCGCCATGATCTGCATATTTAATAACGTTGGTTACGATTTCTCGAACCACCAGAACGAAGGGCTGCACAATGCCCTGATCAAACCCGCTTTCCTGCAGACGCTTCTCAAGCGAATAACCGATAAGATCCGCCCGATCCATCCGGCCAACAGGCTGGGCAAAAAATCGGCGCGTAACCCGGCTGATGGTCATGGATGCGATGCTCCGACCGTCACCACACGCGGAGGCTGTGTGCTGTCGTCCAGGATCTGCAGCGAAACGCGGCACTCGTTACCCAGCATATAATCGGCCATGACCAGGGCCACCGCCGGTGGCACCTTCTTCAGATACACCGACCAGCCGAGCTGATTCAATTGGCGGATCTGCTTGAGCAAATGCTGGAACAGATGACGGTTGATGGCCTTGACGAAGCTCATGTCGTAAACGACGGCAAAACCGTCCGCTCCCCGATGCGCCAGCGCCTCGCAAGTTTCTCTTTCCAGTTCATCCGCAGTAAAAAAAGGAGGCAACTGAATGACAATGCGTTCGGTCATTTTGCGTTCAGTCATTTATAGAAACTGCTCCACTGCATGCTGCAATATCGAGGTGGTGGGAATATCAAGATCAATCCCCAGATGAACCATGGTTTCTGCCACCTCGGGCGACATGCCTGAAATAATCATCTGTGCCCCCATCAGACGAATGGCAGTATTGAGCTTGACCAGCTGTCCCGCCACATGGGTATCGATGAGCGACACCCCTTCGATATCCAGAATGACCTTATTTACCCCCCAGTTCCGGATCGTATTCAGCGTCTGCCGCATCAGCAGCATCGCTTTCTCCGAATCCACGGCGCCCACCAGTGGAATCAGCAGCGTATCGCCCCTCAGCCGCAACAGCGGAATGGAGACCTTTCTGAATGCTTCTGCCTGCCGTCTGATGGTGGCGTTACGTAACTCGACCAGCGTGTCATAAACCAGCAGTGCCATTTCATCGACGGTGCTCTGCACGGCAATCAGCGCTTGCCAGCCTTCCTCATCATTCTGCTCCAGGTCGGCCCCAACCGTCAGCAACGTGACTTTACGTAGCTTAAAGAGAAATTCCACCACTGCATGGGGGGCACTTCCAGTTTGTCCCACTCTTCAGCCATGGCGATCAGTGCCTCATGCAGGGGTGAATCCGCTTCGATCCGCCACTTACCCTTAACGGGCTTTCGCAGCCCGGCAAGCCAGCCACTCAAAATATCCCGGGCCTTGAGCTGCACCTCCTCTTTCGGAATGACATTCAGCCCCTGCACATTTTCCCGCGCAAAGCTCGTCCAGTTATCCAGCACTTCGCCCTGACGCGCACTGAGCATTTCCACAATTTTTTTCATATTTTTATCCTCCTGCATATCGATTAAGAAACTATATCACCTTGCAGAGTGACTTGAAAAGCGACTGAAACAGGACAAATGTCCGTTTCGAAAACGGCCCCCAAAGACTAGGGATTTCCTTATCAACCGACAGGGCAAACACCGAACACTTCAGACAGACGATATATCCTCAGCAGCCAACCGGTGCAACCGACGTTTGATGTCCTGTTTGACCGGTGCGGGCAGATAGACGAACCGCTCTGCCGTCTGCAGCGTGGTGAGGCAGTGCTGCAGCTTTTGCAGCTGACGGGTAAAGCGCAGGCAACTGGGGCACATGAGCAGATGCAGCCGCAAGGCCACCCGGTCGCCCGTAGGCAGCGGTTCGTCCAGCGCGCGGCTGGCGTAGAAGGTGGCCTCGCGACAGGTAAGCAGCCATTTCATGACATGTCCTCCGGGGTAATGCCCGCCTGCTGCAGGCAGGCACGGATCTTCAGGCGGGCACGGTGCAGCAATACGCGGAAATGGCCCGGTTTGATGCCCAGCGCCTGGCTGATGGCCTCCGGCGTCTGGCGGGAAAAACTTTCCAGCCGGAAGGCAGCGACCTGCGGAGCCGGCAACTGCTCCAGACAGCGCTGCAGCCAGTGCCAGAATTCATCCCGACAACAGGCCTGTTCAGGATCCCAGCGCTGCACCGGCTGCACCCAGTGGCCGCGTTCATCGAACAGTGTGGCCTCCACCGCATCCGGCGTGGTCTGCGGATCCTGCACCAGCTCGCGGTGTTTGCGCCACCAGTCAACAATCTTGTGGTGCAGAATGCCATGCAGCCAGGTGGAAGGGCTGCTGCGCCCCTCGAAGCGATCCCACTGCTGCCAGGCGGCCACAAAGGTTTCCTGCACCAGATCCGCCGCCACGCCTTCATCGCCCAACTTGAGCAGCGCCTGGCGGTAGAGGCGGTCGCCGTATTCATCCACCCACTGGGTCAGCACATGTTCCCGTTCGTTCATGCCTGCACGGCGTCCCGTTTCACCAGATCCTGCAGAAATGGCTGCGCCATGCGGAACAGGTCATCCGCGTCCATGCCGCATTGCGCCGCCATCTGCGCCAGCCAGTCGTGCAGCGGCGTTTCACCGTCCAGTGCCTGCAACAGCGCGCCCATCAGCGGTGCGACGCGGGCAAAGTGCACGTCATCCGCCCGATCGCGCCAGATCAGCAGCCAGGTGGGCGCGGGTTCCACGTCCGGTGCCTGCGGCGACAGGGCATGCACCGGCCAGGCGTAGTGGCACACGCGCGCCAGCGGCGACAGGCGCAGCACCGATTGCGGCGATACAGTATGTTCGCAAGCGGGCGGCAGTTCGGCGTCTGCCACGCTCACCTCCACTTCGCGCCACTCCCAGTCGGCCAGATCCACCAGCCAGGGTGGAAAGGCATCGGCATCAAAGGCGTCCGAACGCATGAAGTCCAGCAGCTCCCGCCCAAGAAAGTGAAACAGCGGCGTGTGCGCGCCATGATGGCGCAGAAAATCCCCGATCAATCGGTTCCACGCCTCATCATCCAGCAGAGCTCGACACACCGGATAACCGCTGGCGAAGAATTGGCTGAAGTTGTTGAAAAACAGCTCGCGATAAACGCGCAGGCGACGTTCCTCGATGGCATTGCCGCACGGCGGGTTGTAGTCGCGCTGCTCGCGGATGGCGGTGGTGAGCGCTCGCTGCAGTTGACGAAAATCGCAACGACTCATGCACCGATCTCCTGCTGAACGGCCCGCACCTGCGCCACTTCGTCCAACAGTTCATCCAGCGGCGGGATATTGAAATCCCGCTCCAGCAGGGTGGGCTGCACGCCATGGGTCTGCAGGGTAAAGCGATAGAGGTCCCACACATCCGCTTTCACCGGCTGGCCGTGAGTGTCGATTTTCAGATCCTCGGCCTCGTCGTAGTGGCCGGCCATGTGCAGATAGGCAATGCGCTCGGTGGGCATGGCGGCGATGTAATCGTGAGCGTCATACATACCGTGATTGATGGCGTTGACATAGGTGTTGTTCACGTCCAACAGCAAGCGACAGTCGGCCTCTTCCAGCACGGCGTGAACGAATTCCACCTCGCTCAGCTCGCTGCTGGGCAGGGCATAGAAGGAGATGTTCTCCACCGCAATGGGCATCTCCAGAAAGTCCTGCACCTGACGGATACGCTCCGCCACATAGTGCACCGCCTCCTCCGTAAACGGCAGCGGCATCAGGTCATACAGGTGCCCCTGCTCATCACCGCAGTAGGATAGATGTTCACTGTAGTAGCGAATGCCGTGGTCGCGGAAAAACGCCTTGAACGCCGCCAGCATGTCGAAATCCAGCGGCCGCGGCCCGCCCAGGTCCAGCGACAGGCCGTGGCAGATCACCGGATAGCGCTCGCTGACCTGACGAAACAGCTTGCCATAGCGCCCACCCAGCTTCACCCAGTTTTCCGGCGCCACTTCAAAGAAGTCCACCGGCACCTGCTCACGGCTGACCACGTCTTCTATGAAATCCCGCCGCAGCCCCAGACCGGCCCGCAGAGGGGGGTCCCCGACTTTTTTAAAATCGCTGTTTTTTTCCATGCCGCAAAAGCCTCACTAAAAAGCCCCTGAGGCATGAAAACGCCCCTTGCGGGGCGTCCACAGGGCCGGTTTTACTTCATATTGCCACACTTGCCTTCGCCACACTTGCCTTCCATGCCCTTTTTCTTGCCCTTCATCATGTTGCCGCACTTGCCCTCCATTTTCTTCTCGCCTTCCTTCTTCATCATGTTGCCGCACTTGCCTTCCATCTTCTTGCCCGCGGCCTCTTCACCCTTCTTCTTCATCATGTTGCCGCACTTGCCTTCGCCGCATTTGCCTTCCATCATGGCCACCTGCATGTAGCCGCTTTCCATGGCCTCGACGGCAAAGGGGTTCTGGTCGGCGCTGGCGGCACCGCTCAGGCCCATGGCGGCCGCAGCCCCCATGGCCAGACCGAGGTTCTTCAGGGTTTTGTTGCTTTCGCTTTGCTTGCTCATGGTGTTGTCCTCCTTAAAGGATCATGGTTAAAAAATGGATCGTTGTTGAAAATACGCCTGCCGTCAGTCCTTTGCAAACACATTAGTCAGTGCTGAAGCAGGCCCCGTTTTTCAAACTGGCGGCGAACCCAGAAATCGAGACTGACCCAGCGCCCGCCGCCGAGGAAAAAGAGCGCCAGCAGCATGACGAAGTAGGTGATGGCCCACTCCATGCCGTTATTGCTGATGACAAAATTGCCATATTCCGTCAGATAGTCCCAATTGCCATGCTGCTGCAGGATTTCCCTGGCCTGCTGCAGGCGTGTCATGGCCTCGTCGATATGGGGCGACGGCCACGGACTGTGATAATCGTGTACCGCCTGCCAGCCATGCACCCAGTGCACCTTGAAGGCTGCCACCAGCATGGTGATCATCAGTGGAATGCTGATCCAGCGCACGCCCAATCCCAGCACCAGCAGCACGGCTCCCACCACTTCGGATCCCGTTGCCAGAGCCGCCATCAGCGTGGGAAACGGCAGCCCCAACCCCCACTGCGGATTGCCGAACCAGGCCACCACATTGTCAAACCCGGCCAGCTTGTTGGTCCCCGCCACCCAGTAAACGGGCGCCAGATAGGCGCGCAGCGCCAGCGAGGCCAGCCAACTGTGGCGAGTCAGGGCATCCATCCAGCGTTGCAGCGTGATCAAAATGGGCATGACGGCTCTCCTTTTGCCTGTAAGTCGCAGCAGGGGCGCCGCCTGTTACAGCCCGGCCAGTTTCTGCGGGGTCATCGCGCCCCACTGCGCCCACAGTGTCATGACCGCCTGCCAGCCCTGCCAGCGAGCCAGGGCCTGCTGGCGCACCAGCTGTTCCCGTGCGCGGGCGCTTTCCAGCACGGACACCAGCGACGCGCGACCGGCGCGCAGATCGGCACTCAGCGCCTCTTCGCTCAACCGGTTGGCGCGCAGCGCCTTATCCA
The DNA here is from genome assembly GCA_964471975.1 of uncultured Piscirickettsiaceae bacterium. Taxonomy (GTDB): domain Bacteria; phylum Pseudomonadota; class Gammaproteobacteria; order Thiomicrospirales; family Thiomicrospiraceae; genus Sulfurivirga. Next base: position 43,175 of record CAYYIL010000007.1, read on the forward strand.
GGGCCTTGAGCTGAGAGCGGGCCGCACGCAATTGGGCGGCCGCCTGCTGGCGCTGCTGCCTGAGCAACCGCTCTACACTTTTGATCTGCTGACGCAGTTTGCGCGCCTGCAGGCGTGCCTGCTCGACCGCTGCCCGATCTGCCCCACCGCGATAGAGGGGCGCTTCGAAGCGCAGGCCCACGCTGGCGCCGCGCATGTCGTCATAAAAGCGCCCGCCGCTGTCGTTGTTCACGCCACTGGCATACAGCTGCAGCCGCCCCTGCCAGTTGGCTTCCGCTGCGTGGGCGCGGGCTTCGGCGGCCGCCACCTCGGCCTGCAGGGCCGCCAGCTGCGGTGCCTGCGTCAGCAAAGCGTCCGGGGGCAAGCGCAGTGCCTGCAGCTTGGGTGTGGTGGGCTGCAACTGCACGGCATGCCCCACCAGGGCTTCAATCACCGCGTGCTGCATACCCATCTGGCCCGCCAGACGCGCCAGCTGGCTGTCGATGGCGGCAATACGCGCATCCAGCAGGTTCAGCTCCGCCAGCGAGAGGTGACCCACCTGATAGAGCCGGGCGGACTGGGCGCGGATCGCCTGCAGCACCCGTTTTTCTGCCTGCCAGCTTTGCCGCAGCGCCGCATTAAGCTGCCACTGGCTCCACGCCTGCACCAGGGTCTGCAGCAGGCGCTGCTGCAGCTGCTGCAAGCGAGCCGTCTTGTCCGCCACCTGCGCATCCGCCGCGTCAATGCGGGCCTGCGCTGCAGGCTGCCACAGGGTCAGGGTGCCGGTCAGCGACACCGCCGTGCGGGTGAAATTCTGCCTCATCCAGCTCTGGCGCAGATCCCCGGCCAGAGAAAGCTGCGGCGAGAAGGCGGCTGCCCGCTGGCGCTTGAGCGCCGCCGTGGCGTCAATGGTGGCCTGTGCCGCCTGCACATCAGGGTGGCTGGCCAGCGCCTTCCGCGCCAGCTGTGCCAGAGAGTCGGCCTGTACCCCAGACACGAAGCCAAGCCACAACAGCGTCAAAATCAGGATTCTCATGCCTTGATCTCCTTCTTTAACTGGCGGTGTGACAGCAGCCACACCAGCGCCGGCAGTAACAGCATGGCCGCCATGGGCGCGGTTATCATGCCGCCGATCATGGGCGCGGCGATGCGCTTCATCACATCGGCACCGGTGCCGTCCGACCACATGATGGGCAGCAGGCCCACAATGACGACCGTCACCGTCATGGCCATGGGGCGCACCCGCACCACGGTGCCGGCCAGGAGGGCCTCCTTGAGTTGCGCCGGCGTCTGCAGCCCCCCGCGCTGGCGTGCCTCGGCCATGGCCTGACGAATATAGAGCAGCACCACCACGCCAAACTCGGCCGCCACCCCGGCCAGCGCAATCATCCCCACACCCACGGCGACCGACATGCGGTAGTCCAGCAGATAAAGCAGCCACAGGCTGCCCACCAGCGCAAACGGCAAGGTGAGCATGACCAGCAGGGCATCGGTCGCACTGCGAAACACCAGATAGAGCAGAATGAAGATCACCAGCAGCGTCACGGGCACGATCTGCGCGAGCTTGGCCTGCGCGCGCAGCATGTATTCATACTGCCCGCTCCAGCTGAGGCTGTAGCCCGGTGGCAGCTTGACTGTCTGGTTAACATGGGCCTGCGCGGCCTTGACGAAGCCAGCCAGATCGGTGCCCGGTTTCAGATCCACAAAGGTCCAGCCGGTGAGGCGCGCGTTTTCCGACTTGATCATGGGCGGCCCGAGAGTGATTTTCACCTTTGCCACCTCCCCCAGCGGAATCTGCGCGCCGGTGGGCGTAACAATGGGCAGGCTACGCAGCTTCTCCACGCTGTCGCGCCAGCCTTGCGGATAGCGCAGATTGACCGGATAGCGCTTCCGTCCTTCGATGGTCTGGGTAATATTGTGCCCACCCACCGCGCTTGCAATCAGATCAGCGAGCTGCTGCATGCTCAGCCCATAGCGGGCAGCTGCGTCGCGATCCGGCAGGATTTCCACATAGCGCCCGCCGGAAACCCGCTCGGAAAAGACCGACAGCACACCCGGGAAGGTTTTCAGCGCCGCTTCCAGCTGCTCGCCAATCTTCTGAATGGTGGCCAGGTCCTCGCCGGTGATCTTGATGCCCACGGGCGTCTTGATGCCGGTGGACTGCATGTCGATGCGGGTACGGATCGGCTGCACCCAGGCATTGGTCAGGCCGGGCAGGCGCACTTTTTTATCCATTTCCGCCACCAGTTTTTCCAGCGTCATGCCGGGGCGCCATTCACTGCGCGGCTTGAGCTGGATGGTGGTTTCGATCATGGTCAGAGGGGCCGGATCGGTGGCCGTTTCCGCCCGACCGATCTTGCCGAACACGCTCTTCACCTCGGGAAAGGTCTTGATGAGCGCATCGGTGGTCTGCAGAATGCGCCGCGCCTCGGCAATGGAGACCCCTGGCAACGTGGTGGGCATATAGAGCAGATCGCCCTCCTCCAGTGCCGGCATGAACTCCGAGCCCATCTGCTTCCACGGATAGGCAGCCGAGCCCAGCAGCACGCCCATGGCCACGATCACCAGCAGCGGCCAGCGCAGCACACCGCGGATAAAGGGACGATACAGCGCCACCAGTGCGCGATTAATGGGATTTTTTCCCTCGGGCAGAATGCGCCCGCGGATCCAGTAGCCCATCAATACCGGCACCAGCGTAATGGAGAGGCCCGCCGCCACTGCCATGGCAAAGGTCTTGGTGTAGGCCAGTGGCTGAAACAGGTGCCCTTCCTGTGCCTCCAGCGCAAAGACGGGCAGAAAGCTCAGGGTAATGATCAGCAGGGAGACGAACAGCGCCGGGCCCACTTCCACGGATGCCTCGCGAATTACGCGCCAGTGTTCCGCACCCTGGGGCCGCTCACCATGCTCATGCACATAGCGCTCCAGATGCTTGTGGGCGTTTTCAATCATGACAATGGCGGCATCCACCATGGCGCCAATGGCGATGGCAATGCCGCCCAGGCTCATGATATTGGCACTGATTTCCAGCTGGCGCATGATGATGAAACTGCCGAGAATGCCCAGCGGCAGCGCGATAATCGCCACCAGTGCGGAGCGCAGGTGCAGCACAAACAGCAGGCTGACCAGCGCCACCACAAGCATCTCCTCCACCAGCTTGTCGCGCAGGGTATTGACTGCGCGATGAATCAGGCCGGAGCGGTCGTAGGTGGGCACGATCTCCACGCCGTCCGGCAGGCTGTTTTTAAGCTGGGCGATTTTGGCTTTCACGCGCTCGATGACGGCCAGCGCGTTTTCACCATCGCGCATCACCACAATGCCGCCCACCACTTCGCCTTCACCGTTCAGCTCGGCGATGCCGCGGCGCATCTGCGGCCCCAGTTTCACTTCGGCCACATCGCCAATGCGGATCGGCGTCTGGGTTTGGACATCCACCTTGATCACCGCCTTGCGCAGGTCGTCCAGATGATTGACATAGCCGCGGAACCGCACTGCGTATTCCGCCTCGCCCAGTTCCACCACTGACGCGCCGGTTTCAGCGCTGGCCTGCTGGATCGCCCTTTTCACCTCCTGCAGGGGAATGCCGTAGGCCTGCAGCTTAAGCGGATCGGCAATCACCTGATACTGGCGCACCATGCCGCCCACCGTGGCCACCTCCGCCACGCCGGGCACCGCCTGCAGCTCGTATTTCAGGAACCAGTCCTGCAGGGTGCGCAGATCGGACAGATCGTGCTTGTGAGTGCGGTCCACCAGCGCATATTCATAGACCCATCCCACCCCGGAAGCATCAGGGCCCAGCGCCGGGCTCACCCCGGGTGGCAGCTGTCCGCGTACCTGATTGAGGTACTCCAGCACGCGGGAGCGCGCCCAGTAGAGATCGGTGCCATCCTCGAAGATGACATACACATAGCTGTCGCCAAAGAAAGAGTAGCCCCGCACCACCTTCGCACCCGGCACGGACATCATCACGCTGGCGATGGGATAGGTGACCTGATCCTCCACCACCTGCGGCGCCTGGCCGGGATAGCTGGTCTTGATGATCACCTGCACGTCGGACAGGTCCGCAATAGCGTCCAGCGGCGTCTGCTGCACCGCACGCCAGCCCGCCGCCGCCAGCAGCACGGTGAGAATGAGGATCAGAATGCGGTTCTGCAGGGAGAAGTCAATCATGCGCGCAATCATTGGCCGTCCTCCTGCTCCGGTGCTGCCAGCTTCTGCAGGTTGGCCTGCATCTGACTTTCACTGTCGATAAGGAACTGGCCCGATGTGACGATTTCATCTCCTTCGGCCAGACCGGAGGCGATTTCCACCAGCCCGCGGGTGCGCATGCCCACCTGCACGGGCACCGGCTTGAAGCCGCCATCGGGCAGTACCTTGACCACGCGGATTTCATCCGGCAGCTCGATCAGCGCGCTTTCTGGCACCGCCAGCACATTGCGCTTCGGTCCGCCATAGATCACCACCCGCACCGGATCACCCAGCTTGAGCGCGCCATCGCCATTGGGCAGTGTGGTGCGCACCTGCAGGGTGCGCGTCACCGGATGCAGTTCAGGGTAGATGTAGTCCACCAGCCCTTCCCAGTAGCGGTTGGGGTAACCGGGCGCGTGCACTTCCACGGACTTGTTAACTGCGACCCACTGGCGCTGCTGCGGATAGACCTGCGCGCGCACCCACACACGGGAGAGATCGGCCAGCTGCATCAGCTCGGTGGCGGGGGTAATGAACATGCCCTGCTGCACCTTGAGCTGCTGCACCACTCCCGTAATGGGCGCGTAAACAGGGATTTCCGACAGCACCCGGCCGCTTTTGCGGATCTGCTGCAGCGTCTTGCTGTCCAGCCCCAGATAGCGCAGCTTGCGCGCCGCGCCGCGCGCCAGCGGATGGCGTCCCTGTTTCAGCGCCAGCAGCCACTCTTCCTGCGCAGCGACAATGTCCGGCGCGTAGTAGCGGTAAAGCAGCTGCCCCTTTTTGACGCGCTCGCCATCAGCATGCACCGCCAGGTATTCAATCCACCCCTTGGCACGGGGGTGAATGTGCACCAGCCGGTCGGCATCCGCCTCAATGACTCCATAGGTGGGCAGATACTTCCACAAGGTGGTTCGCCGCACACGGGCAGTACGCACGGCAAAGCCCTGTTTTTCGCCACCAGCCTGCTGAGCACCCAGCTTGACGGAGGGGGCGCCCGCCTCCTGCTCGAATGCCTTCTTGACCAGCTTCATGCCGCAGATGGGGCAGGTGCCCGGGTGGTCGCGCACGATCTGCGGGTGCATGGGACAGACGTATTTGATGGTGCCGGCATGAACGGGCAGATGGATCGCTGCGGCTCCGGCCAGCAGCGCGCGGATAAAGTCACGACGTTGCATGAAAACTCACCTCTTCAACTGAAATCAACAACTTACACGCCCAAAACAGGCGCACGAACGGTGTGATTTCAGCTACGAGGTGGCTTGGAAGCAGTTTCTACGGGGGAAGCAGGCAGGTTCAGCGCATCCGCCACAACGGCGGCTGAACGCGTTGCAGAGAGGATCAATACCGGTGCAGGCGCCAGGGCTGCCGCGGGCACATGGGAAACGCCGCACGGCATGTCACAGCTGCAGTGGTCCCCACAGCAGCTGGAAGTGGTGTGATTCATCTGATGATCACAGTGGCACGGCTGCCCCTTTTCCATGTGGGCGCAGCAGGGCGGCGGCGCATCCGCCGCACCTGCGCCCGCAGGCGCCAGCATGAGCCAGGCACCGGCAGCAAGGAAAAGGGCCAACAGGATCTTTTTGAACATGATTCGCATTTAAGCATACTCTGAAACGACTTTGCAACCCATTTGCCACACAGGGTCACTATCCGTTATAGTGCCAGTGCAATTTTTTATTACACATAGGACAGAGAATCCATGAAGAAACTGACCACACTGATCGCCGCCAGCCTGATGACTGCCACCTTGAGTGCCCAGGCCGCACCGCAGCAGGCACCGCGTAGCCCCATGGCGCAGGCGCTGGGCCTGACGCCACAGCAGGAGGCGAAGATCAACAGCATTCGTGACAAATATCAGGCCAAGATCAAGGCGCTGGTGGAGAAGGCGGACAAGGAAATCCGCGCGGTGCTGACCCCGGAGCAGAAGAAGAAGCTGGCACAGATTGAAGCCCAGCGCAAGGCGATGATCGAGCAGATGCGTCAGCGCATGCAGCACATGCAACAGATGCGTCAGCAGCATCCGGCACAACCGCAGGGTGCACCGGCTACGAAATAAAAGTCATGGGACAGCGCAAGCCAAGCCTGGCCACGCGCATTGCCGAGTGGGAACGCAGGGTCAAGCGCCCGCTCACACCCAATGAAGCGAAACGGCTGGCGGCGCTGCTGCGGGTCATGCTTCAGGCAGACGCCCCGCCTGCCCGATCGGAGCAAAAAACCCTCAAGCACTGATCCCGCCCGCCTTTGCGGGCGTTTCTTATGCCTGCTTCCCCAAATGAAAAAAGCCCGCAATCGCGGGCCCCAAAAGAAGATATAACCGGCTTTCAATGACAGGTTGGGCGCTGCAGGGCCGCTTCCACTTCGTCGCGCACGGCCTTGCCGCGCAGCTTTTCCACCAGCGTCAGGGCAAAGTCCATGGCAGTGCCCGGCCCTTTCGAGGTGACGATGCCGTCATCCTCCACCACCGGCGCATCCACATACTGCATGTCCTTCGCCGGATGCTGATCCAGCACCCCCGGATAACTGGTGGCCTTGTGGCCGTCAAGCAGCCCCGCCTCGCGCAGCACCTGCGGGGCGGCGCAGATGGCGGCCACATACTTGCCCTGGGCATGCATGCGGCGCAGGATGGCCAGAATGCGTTCATCCTGCATCAGGTAGTCCGCCCCGGGCAGACCACCGGGCAGCGCCACCAGATCGAAGTCTTCGTCCTTGACGGCATCCAGCGTGGTCTTGGCCAGCAGAACCGTGCCGCGGCTGGCGTGGATTTCACGGTTGTCATCCAGACTGGCGCTGACCACCTCGATGCCACCGCGCACAAGAATGTCCATAATGGTGACTGCTTCCAGCTCCTCGCAGCCCTGGGCAAGGGGGACCAGAACGCGCTTATTCTCCGCCATGATCAATCCTCCTTCTGCTGCTGAACCAGTGACATGCCCTTGAGCAGATTGAGCGCTTCGTAAAGCTCGTAATCCTTGTCGAGCAGCTTCTTGATCTCAGCACGCTCGGCCTTATCGGCTTTCTGCTTCACGGGCTTGTCGTCCTTGTGATCCAGGTGGCCCTTCAGGTCGGCTTCGTGCACTTCAAGCGCGTCTTCGCCTTCCACCTTCTGCACCTTCAGGCGCGGGATGATCACGTCCGGCACAATGCCTTCTGCCTGAATGGAGCGCCCGGACGGGGTGTAGTAGCGCGCGGTGGTCAGCTTGATGGCCGCGCCATTGCTCAGCGGCATCAGCGTCTGCACCGACCCCTTGCCGAAAGTCTTGCGCCCGGCCACCAGGGCGCGGTGATAGTCCTGCAGCGCGCCGGTAACGATTTCGGAGGCCGACGCCGAGCCTTCATTCACCAGCACCACAATCGGCCGCCCGTCCATGACGTCGCCGCGGCGGGCTTCAAACTTCATCTGCGCATCCGGATTGCGCCCCTTGGTATAGACGATCAGCCCCTTGTTGAGGAAGGCGTCGGAGACCTGCACCGCAGCGGTGAGCACACCGCCCGGATTATTGCGCAGATCCAGCACCAGCCCCTTCAGCGGCGCACCGTTCTTCTCCTCCAGCTTCTCGATGGCCTCCACCATCTCGGAGCCGGTGCGCACCTGGAACTGGCTGATGCGCACATAGCCAAAGCCCTTTTCCAGCAGCTTATGCTTGACGGACTTCACCTTGATGATGGCGCGCTTCAGCTTGATCACCAGCGGCTTGTCCTCGCCCTTGCGCACGATGGTGAGGGTCACTTCCGTACCGGGCTTGCCGCGCATCAGCTTGACCGCTTCGGTGAGGGTCATGCCCTTGACCGGCTTGTCGTCGATCTTGATGATCAGGTCGCCGGCGCGAATGCCTGCCTTCTGTGCCGGCGTATCGTCGATGGGCGCCACCACCTTGACGAATCCGTCCTTGTCCATGCTCACTTCCATGCCCAGCCCGCCGAACTCGCCGGTGGTGTGCTCCTGCATCTCCTTGAAGCTTTCCGGCGGCAGGTAATCGGAATGGGGATCCAGGTTGGAAACCATGCCCTTGATGGCATACTCCAGCAGCTTCTGGTCGCTGACCGGCTCCACATAGTTACGCTCCACCGCATTGAATACCTCGACGAATGTGCGCAGCTCCTTCAACGGCAGACCACTGGCGGATTTTCCGCTGTCGCCTGCGGTGACGGTGGTGGCAACCACCAGCGTGCCACCCAGCAATGCACCGGATACCAGCCACCCGACCTTCTTCATCCACTGGCTTTTCATGAAAGCTCCTTTATCGTGTAAACCACTCCGCCGACCGGTGGAGCACAAGTTTTTTCTTGGCTCATTATAAATAAGTTTGCATGACACAACGGCGACACACCGGTAAAATTGGCATATCGCAATATTCGAACATAATGTAATAAAGAAACTAAAAGCAAACGAGGAAGGTCAACGCTCATGCTGCAGCAGGTGGATCATCAGTTTTTTGACATGCGTGAGGACAATATCGAGCAGGCCGCCCGGGCACTCAAGGCCATGGCGCACCCCCTGCGCCTCAAGATTCTGTGCGTAATCGGCGAAGGCGAAATGCCGGTGATGGAAATCGTGGAAAAGGTGGGCACCACCCAGAGCAACGTGTCCCAGCATCTGGATATTCTGCGGGAAAAGGGCATTGTGGTGTCGCGCCGAGAAGGCAGCAAGATTCTCTGCCGTGTGGCCAGCCCGCAGATTCTCGACCTGATGGACGCCATGCAGCGGACCTTCTGTCCGGCCTGACCGTTCCTTAAGCCACGCCACCCTGCTGAATCGCCAGCCGCTGCGCCCACGCATTGCGTGCCGCCTCGCCCGCCGCCACCAGTGACAGCGCTTTCGATTCATTTTCATGTTGAGGCGCTTTTGCCGGCAGACCCTTCTCGCCGCCCGAAGCCGCTGGGTTCGTGTCCTCAGGCGCGTCCTTTGCATCGCCTTCGACCCGCTGACGCGCCAGCTCGGCCTGCGCCTGCGCCATGGCCTGTGCTGCAGCCGCCGCCACCCGCATATCCTGCGGCGAGGGATTGGCCGGCGCCAAGGCAGCCTGCTGCACCACCTGCATTTTAGCGAGCGTCTTTTCCGGGTCGGCCTCCGGGGAAATATCAATGCCCACCTCACCGCCGATGGCATAACGCCGGCCATCGGGCCCGCTCTGATACACATAGTGGGGCCCACTGGTGGCATAACTGCCCGCCGCGGCCAGATGGGCCATTTCGTGGGCGCGCACTTCGCGATCGCGCGCCTTCAGCTGCGCCACCACCGCCTCGACCTGTGCCTGACGGGCAGCCTCATTCTCCCGGGGCGGCGCCGTCTCCTTGTGTTCAGCGGATGGCCTGTCCTTTGCCGCCTGGTCCCCGGCAGCACGTGCCGGCTGCACGCCCTGATCAGCCCCATGGACGGGGCGTGCCGGCTCACTGGGCAGCACACGGATGGCAGACGGATTGGGCAGAGGCAGAACAGTCATGGGCATAGGTCTCATGCTGACATATCAACAGGTTAGCACGCCATGCAGCAATTTTGAAGCACACGCGCTAAAGAAACGCCTGAGCTCGCCGTTAACCCAACGGCAACCTCAAGGAGAAAACGCATGAACATTTCCCCCAATGCCGCTGTCAGCGCGGTGCTGAACCAGCAACAGGCGCAATCCATGCAGAGCGTACAGATCAGCGTGTTCAAAAAGGCCCTGGACCTGCAGAAGCAAGGCATGCTGCAGCTGATCGCCTCGCTGCCCAACGCCAATCCACGCGCCGGGCTGCCGGATCATATCGGTACGCAGATCAATACCCAGGCTTGATTGCCACTGCGCTTGCGGCTATCCTTCCCTGATCCAATTTTTTTAAAGCGATCAGGGCATGCAGCACGCGCTCAAAAAAGCCTCCGAACTGCTGGCCAAGGTGGATCTGCCCACCCTGCCGGAAGAAATTATCCGTATTCAGGAAGAGCTCAACAAGCGCTACCCCAATACGGTGACGGTCGCCAACCTGATCGCCCACCACCCGGAGCTGCTCAACAGCTTTCTGGACCTGGTCAATTCTTCCATCACCCATATCGACGAACCCATTCGTGACGCCCGCTCGGCAGTGAATCTGCTCGGTCTGGACGAACTCTACAACATCTTTCTTGCCAGTACCTTCTGCGAACGCATCGCCCAGAACGATGAAGAGCGGGAGATCCTGCAGCATGGTGCCAAGGCAGGCATTGCCGCCGCCGAACTGAGCTACTGGGTCGAGGGCATTACCCGATCGGAGGCCTACCTCGCCGGACTGACACAGAATATCGGTGCCATTTACATGACCCGCGTGGAAGCCGATTACATGCATTTTTTCCACAATCAGCTAAGCCGGCCATTTACCGCCCATGAAGATGAACTCAGGCGCTATGGTACCGCGCATACCTATGTGGGCACGATCATTGCAAAGAAGTGGCATATCGATGCGGATGTCTACAAGGCGATCCTGCTGCACCATGATCGCCACTTTGCCGCCAGGACCACGGGGCACGAGAAGGCACGCAAGCTGATTGCCCTGATCATGGTGGCTAATTATGTGGTCAGCGTCACGCTGGGCGAGCATTTCATTACCCAGGAACTCAAGACCTACCGGGATGCAGGCATGAATGTGATTCTGCTACCGGATATTGCCATATCCGCCGCCAGTGCGGCGGTGATCAAATGGGGCAAAAGCGCAACACTGGTGAGCGCATCTCACTGAGCAAGAGGATACCGATTACATGAAGATCATGCTGACGGAAGCCGTGGAAGCCCTGCGCAGCGTGCACCTGCCCTCCCTGCCGGAAGAAGTGATCCGTCTCAAGGAAGAGCTCAATGCCAAGTATCCCAACACCGTCACCATTGCCAATCTGATCAGCCGCAACCCGGAAATGTTCAACCACTTTCTCAAGCTGGTGAACAGCAACCTTACCGAAGCAGATGAGCTGATCAAGGATGCGACCGCTGCGGTCAATATCCTCGGGCTGGAAGAGATCTACAACATCTTCCTCGCCAGTGCGTTTTCCCAGTACATCACCCGCGACAAGAACGAGCGCGAAATTCTCAACTTCTGCGCGAAGGCAGGGGTGGCGGCCGCCGAACTGTCGGTATATGCAGGCGACATCCATCGCTCGGAAGCCTATCTGGCCGCGCTGACGCAGAATGTGGGCGCCATTTTCCTGCTGCGCCTCAAGCGGGAGGGATACGACCAAGTCTTCTTCAAGCAGCTGGCCAAACCCTTCTCGGCCTATCTGGACGAAGCCAAACTGATGGGCACCACCCACTGCTATGCCGGACTAATCGCCGCCAAAAAATGGGGCATGTCGCCGGAAATCGGCCATACCATTCTGCTGCACCACGACACCGACTTTATCGGCAAGACGGCCAATCATCCCAAGGAGCGCAAGCTGGTGGCGCTGATCATGCTGGCCAACTATATCGTCACCGCCAGCCTGGGCGAAACCTTTGTCACCCAGGAAATCAAGAAGCTCTACCAGCTGGGCAATATGGCACTTTCCCTGCCGGACACCGCCATCAAGAGCGCCTCGCAGGCAGTACTCAAGTACAGCAAAAAGAAAGGCTGAAATGCTTTCCGACAATCAGGCTCAGGCGCGCCCCGAGGCCTCATAGACCGTCAGCCGCTCACAGAAGTAGTGCGCCAGGGCAATGACCGCCAGCATGGGCGCAAACAGGCTCAGCAGCGGCAGCGCCGCCAGCAGGTAGAACACCATCATGGTCAGCGTCGGCGTCCAGTTGGTCACCGGCATCTCCTCCATCAGCAAGCGCTTGGGCAGGATGATGCTGCCGGCATCCAGCATCATGGAGTAGCGGAAAAACAGAAAGCCGATCCACCAGAACCACACCACATTCAGCACCGGTACCAGCAGAATCGGCAGGGTGACAATCAGCAGCAGCAACAGCAGCAGGCCATACCACAACACCCGCCCCAGCATCCACGTCAGCGACGCATCGCCACGAAACGCCAGCCCCGGATAGTGCTTCTCGCGCACCACTTTCACCAGTGTATCGGTCATGAAGCCGGTAATGATCATGGCGAACAGCAGCACCAGATAACTGCCCAGCAGCAGCCCCATCAGCCCGGCGGTCACCGCGGCCAGTGCACTGATCAGCCACACCAGCAGCGCGCCGATCAGCGGAATCGCCTGCAGGCTCTGCTCGGCACTGTCCACCCACTGCTCAAAATCCTGCACGATGGGCAGCTGGTGAACCCAATCGCTGGTGAGCAGAAAGCCGAATACGCCATAGCCGAGCAGCGAAACGGCAATCACCCCCGCGATAAAAGGCACGAATAGACGCACCAGAATGCGTGGGTCACGCAGATCGCCCAGGGTTCGAAACAGAATATCCAGCCACATGATGCGCTTGCTCCTTGTAAGGGGGTCCCCGACTTTTTTCACAGCCCGTTTTTTGGCACGCTGAAAAAAGCGGGAAAACTCAGTAAATATCGGTCTGCAGACGGTTTTCGGCCTTGAGTTGCGCCATTTTATCCTCGCCGAGGCACTGGGTCAGCGCATCCATCACCGCAAGCGCCATGCCGCGCTTGTCACCGCAGAGATAGAAGTACGCGCCTTCAGCAAACAGCCGGCGCACGTCGTCGGCGTGCTCGAGCAGACGGTGCTGCACGTAGATTTTTTCCGCCTGATCGCGGGAAAAGGCGGTCACCAGATTCAAAACGCCCTGCTCCACCCAGTCGCTTAGCTGCTCACGGCAGAGGAAGGTGGTCCTTTCGTGGGTTTCACCAAAGAAGAGCCAGTTTTCCCCCGACGCCTGTTCACACAGCCGCGCCTGCATAAAACCGATAAACGGCGCCAGTCCCACGCCGGCGCCGATCATCACAATGGGCACTTCGCCTTGTTGCGGCAATTTGAAGCCTTTGTTGGCCTGAATGCGTCCCTGCACGAAACTGCCCACCGGTGCTTCACGCAACAGCGTCGTGGCCGCCCCCGGATGTTCACGCCCGCACACGGTGTGCACCACGTGCTTGAACAGAATGTGTACTTCGCCCGGGTGGGCACAGGAGGCCGAGGCGATGGAATAGTAGCGCGGCGCCAGCGGCGAAAGGTAGTCGATCAGCTTCAGGCCGAGCGCCCGGGCGTCGGGATAGTCACAGAGGAAGTCGAGCAGGTCGCGGTGCCAGGCATAGTCCACCATGGCCTGCCGGTCGGCCCATTCGCCGATGCCCTCCTTGCGCTGCAGGCGGTTGAGCATGGCCGGATCCAGCTGGGTGATTTCCAGATGCTCGCGTAATGCTTCGGACACCGGCACTTCGCCGTGGCGACGCAGCGTGACCCGTTCGGCGCCGGTCAACCCCAGGGCCTCAAGCACATCGTCCACGGTTCGCTGGGGATTGACCGGCTGCACCATCAGCCAGTCGCCGGGTTCATAGGATTCGGTGCACGCCAGACGCAGGCAGAAGACCGCCTTGTCGCTTTCCGGCGCGGTTTCACGGCGACGATCAAGTATTTTCAACGCATGCAGCGGCATGATGTCCTCCTCGTGTGGACATCATTCTGCCTGCACCACATCCAAAATGCTACTTGAGCTGTGCGACCAGCAACTCGATCCACGGCAGGCTCACCACCACCGTGATGGCGGAAATCAGCCCGCCGATCAGCCCGATGCCGATCTGCGGCAGCACGCGGGTTTCCCCCAGCTGGATGCGCTTGACCTGGCGGTTGACCAGTTCAAACGCCTCGATCTGCTTCTTGAGCAGACCGTTGAGCGTCTTGATCTGGCGATAGAGCAGTTTCTGTTCGCGATCAAGCTGCTTGCGGCCATTGTCCATCAGCGTCTGCGCCTGTCGCATTTCCCGTGCCACTTCGCTCAGGGTCATGTCCAGCTGTTTCACCAGATCGTGCAGCGCGGTCTTGTCTTCCTGCAGCCATTTCAGGTCCGCGGGAATACGGGCTTCTTCGCCCCCTTTTCCCTTGCCCAGCTTGGACAGCGCACCGGGTGACTGACGCATGGCCTGCTCCAGCAGCTCCTTTTTCGGGGTCAGCGGGTCCACCTTGGATAGATCGATTGGCATAGCGCCCTCCTGTCAAAAATTTGGCATGTTCGCGTATTACAGCCTTCCTTTGGCAAAGGGCGTGCCAGAGTCTGGAAATGGGCTAAAATCCAGCCAAAAGGAGCCAGTCATGAAATACATCGGTGCCCATGTATCCGCAGCCGGCGGGGTGGCTGAAGCGCCTGAACGCGCCCACGCCATCGGTGCAACCGCCTTTGCCCTGTTCACCAAAAACCAGCGCCAGTGGCGGGCCAAGCCCCTCGATCTAAAGCAGATCGCGCTGTTCAAGCGCCGCTGCGCCGCCTATGGCTATGGCCCGCGCCAGATCCTGCCCCACGACAGCTACCTGATCAATCTGGGGCATCCCGACGATGAAAAGTGGCAGAAATCCCTCGACGCTTTCATCGACGAGCTGCAGCGCTGCGAACAGCTGGGCATCCACATGCTCAATTTCCACCCCGGCAGCCACCTGCGCGAAATCAGCGAAAGCGCGTGCCTTGCCCGCATCGCCCGTGCCATCAACCGCGCCCATGACACCACAGAATTTGTCATCGCTGTGCTGGAAAACACCGCCGGGCAGGGCTCTAACGTGGGCTACCGCTTTGAGCAACTGGCCGAGATCATCGATCAGGTGGACGACAAGGATCGCGTGGGTGTATGCATCGACACCTGCCACGCCTACGCCGCCGGCTACGACCTAAAAAACGACTACGACGGCGTCATGGATACCCTCGTGAATACCGTCGGCGCCGACAAGGTGCTCGCCTTCCACGTCAACGACAGCAAGGGGGCGCTCGGCAGCCGGCTGGACCGCCACCACAGCCTGGGGGACGGCGAACTGGGCTGGGAGCCCTTCAAACGGTTGATGCAGGATCCGCGCTGGGATGAACGCCCCTTTATTCTGGAAACCATCGATCCGGAGCGCTGGCCGCATGAAATTGCACAACTGAAGCAATTCATGCAAAATGGGAACTCATGACACGCGAACATTTCATCCAATTCCTGCTGGACGCCGGCGTGCTCAAGCTGGGCGAATTTACCCTCAAGTCCGGACGCAAGAGCCCCTACTTCTTCAATGCGGGGCTGATCAACACCGGTGAGCAGATCGCCCAACTGGCCCGCGCCTACGCCAGTACCATCCACAACAGCCAGATCGGCTTCGATGTACTCTTCGGCCCTGCCTACAAGGGTATTCCACTGGCGGCCACTACAGCCATGGCGCTGGCCGAATTCCATCAGGTGGATGTGCCCTTTGCCTACAACCGCAAGGAAGCCAAGGATCACGGCGAAGGTGGCCTGATCGTCGGGGCCGACCTCAAGGGCAAGGTACTCATCATTGATGACGTCATCACCGCCGGCACCGCCATCCGCGAATCCATCGAGCTCATCCGCGCCCATGGCGCCGAACCGGCCGGCGTGGTGGTAGCGCTGGACCGCATGGAAAAAGGCCAGGGCGAGCGCTCCGCCATTCAGGAGGTGGAAGCCGAATTCGGCATCCCCGTGGTCAGCATCATTACGCTGGCAGACATCATCGATTTTCTCAGCGAACACGCCCACCGCTACGAGGAAGTGCTCGCTGCCATGCAGGCTTATCGACAGCAATACGGAGTGTAAAACCGCATGAGCGACGGCTTACGTGAACTCTTGATCATTCGCCACGCCAAGTCGGACTGGTCCGACGACTCCCTCGAAGACATCGACCGCCCCCTTTCGGACAAAGGCAAAAAGCAGGCCTGCAAGATGAGCCACTGGCTCGCCGAGCACGACCTGATCCCACAGCTGATCCTCGTCTCGCCTGCCAAGCGGGCGCAGCAGACGCTTTCTCGCCTTACCCGCCACTGGGAAACGCAGCCCGAAATCCAGACCGTCGATGCTCTCTATAATGCGGACCTGGATACTCTGATTCACACCATTAACCACGTGCCGGACAGCATTCAGCGCGTCGCCGTGCTGGGGCACAACCCCGGGCTGGAAAAGCTACTCGCCTGGCTCACTGGCGACGAAAACAATGCCCATCTGTCCACCTGCGCCATTGCAGAAGTGTTGATCCCTAACGACTGGCAGCACCTTGCGCAGGCCAAGGCACGACAGGTGATCCGCGCCACTCCCAAGAACGCCTGAGCCAGCGCGCTACGGCGCCGCACCCTGCGCAGGACGTGCGATCTTTCTGCGCCCCTCTCGCCCTCCAGTCCACACTACAGCGTGGCCCTGCCCTCCATCAAGATTCTGCGCTTTCTCCCAATTCATGACATATCACTATTCCGCACGATATTATTATTTTCAAATCAACTTGCCACAATGAATTACTCAGCGCTATGATAAATTTTTTGCTAAAGAGATGGCGCACCCCTTATGACGGCCACCCACGCACAGATTCAAGACCTGCTCACCCGGCTGATCGACGAGGGGTACTTTATCGAATGGCTGGGTGCGGACAATCAGGGATTCTACACCGACCTGCTGTTCAAGCTGTGCTGCAGCGACAGCGCGCCCATCGAAGAGCTGAACGCGCTGGGACGTGAAACAGCCGAACGCCACCTGACGCTGCATCAGCTGCTCTCCGTCCTGCACGAACTGACCCCTCTGCTGGACCGCCACCAGCTGGAAACCGTGCAGCAGCGCCTGCAGGGTTTCGCCAAAGGCTTTATCCAGGTCTTTCTCCCCAACGCCCTGCGCGCCTTCAGCCACCAACGCGCCGATACTTTCTATACCCTGGACGAGCAGAAACTGCTCAGCGCCCATCAGCACTGGCTGGAAGAGATCTTTGCCAACCTGCACAGCGCCGATCCCCGTGCCTGGACTGAAGAACATATTACCCACTGCCCCGTGCTGCAGTGGCTGCACGACAACCGCCCCTTTGCCAATCCGGAAAGCGAACAGCTGGCCGAACGCATGGAACGGGAGGATCGGGCCATCCACCAGCTGGGTCTGTCGCTGATGCGGGCCTGGCAGAAGCAGGATCACTATGGCGCACTGCTGATGATCATGGAGATGTTCAGCCGCAGCTATTTTCTGCAGGGACTGATCCGCCAGCTGCTCAATAATGAACGGCGCCTCAGCATCTATATCGATGCCCTCACCGGCCTGTATAACCGCCTGCGCCTGCTCGAAGACATGCAGACGGACGCCTTTGCCGAACGCTATCAAACACTGCTGCTGATCAATGTGCGCCACATGAAGGAGATCAATGCCCTCTATGGCGTGGATGCCGGCGACGATCTGCTCCGGCAGCTCGCCCACACCCTGCGCAAGCTCCTCGGGCGCGAGCACCTCTACCGCCTCTATGCCGACGAATTTGTCATCCCACTGACCCCCGAAGAAGACCCGCAAACTCTGCTACAGCAGATCCAGCAGGAAACCAAACGCCTCACCCAGAAAAACATTACTCTGCTGGGCAGCCATGGCCGCCTGGGACAGACCTCGCTCGGGGCGCTGCTGCTGGGCATGCAGCTCAACAAGCAGCAGCTCACCACGCTCGTGGATGCGGATACCATTCCAGAGGAGACCCTGCAGCAGACCGCACGCAATCTGGAGCTGGAGGACACCCTCTATCAGGCGCTGGCGGAAGACCGCATCGTGCCGTGGTTCCAGCCCATTCTCAACCTCCACACCGGCAAGGTGGAGCGTTACGAAGCGCTGATGCGGATTGTGGGCAAAGACGGCACGATCACCTATTCACCCGGTGAATTTCTGCCAGTGCTGAAGTCGCTGGCCATCTACCACGACGCCACGCTCAGTGTCCTTCACAAGACCTTTCAACTGATGGAACAGGTACCGGCCCATTTCGAGATCAACCTCTCCACCAACGATATCGAAAACCCGGAAACCGCCGAACGCATTCTCACCTACCTGGAAAGCCGACCGGAACTGTGCAAGCGCCTTACTATCGAACTGCTCGAATCCGAAGCCATCAATGATTACTCACGCACGCTGCTGTTCATCACACGCCTGAAGATGCTCGGCGTCGAAGTGGCGCTGGATGACTTCGGCAGCGGCTACTCCAATTTCAACTACCTGTTCGAAATGCCGCTGGACATTATCAAGGTGGACGGTTCCCTGATTACCGCACTGCAGTCCCCGACCAAGAAGGCCGTCGTCGAGGCCATTCTCTCCATCGCCCACAAGCTCAAGCTACAAACCATCGCTGAATTCGTTCGCGACGAACACACGCTGCAGCAGGTAGGCGAATTGGGATTTGACCTGGCGCAGGGCTATGCCATCGGCAAACCCGTGCCCGCCCATGCGCTGTTGCTTCATTCCGACTGAAACACGCACCGCATGAAAAGCTGGCCTTTGACGAAACAGGCATCTCTCTTCCATATGCACAAATGGAGGCTCACTTGAAAAATGAGCAACAGTAGTCATAAAAATTGATTGATTATTCAACAATCTTTGCTAAAGTAAGACACAACCCTACTCAAACCGTTTTCGAAGAAGGAGACTCCTATGAAGAAAACACTGATCGCTGCAGCCCTGCTGAGCGCTTCCACCCTCGCCACAGCAGCCCCTCAGGGCGACATCGATGGTTCCGGCACCAACGCCTACTGGGTTGACTACAAGCAACGCGTCGTGCGTGACAACTTCGGCGGCTGTGTACGCACCATCCACTGGACCAAGGAAACCGCCATCGCAGAATGCGAAGGCTGGAAAAAGACTGAACCCAAGCCCGCGCCGGTCGTCGTCAAGAAACCTGAACCTGCACCGGTTGTTGCCAAGCCGGCCCCTGCCGTGGAAGAGCCGCCTCCGGTCTTCCGTGGCCTGTTCAAGACCAACAGCGCCGAGCTGAACGATGATGCGTTCGGCAAGCTGGATCTGATCGTGAATTACATGAAGAAGTATCCGGCCAAGAAGATCATCATCAAGGGCTATACCGATCCGCGCGGTTCTGCCCAGTACAACCTGAAGCTGTCTCAGCGCCGCGCTGATGCAGTGAAGGACTATCTGGTCAAGAACGGCATCGATGCCAGCCGCATCGAAACCAAGGCTTTCGGCGAAACCCAACTGCTGTGCACCGACATGACGCCGGAATGCCTGCAGGAAAACCGCCGCGTAGAAATCGAATTCGTCAAATAAACGATTTCTTCAACATACCTTTCAAGCCCCGCACCTGCGGGGCTTTTTCATTTCTACGTCACTATCCCGCGCAGCACGAGAGCTTGTTCACATCCTTGAAAAAGGTCTGCGCACACAGCTTGAGCGCTTCGTTCCAAGTGAGATAAGTCATCAATTCGCCCGCCAGATCCTGCACTCGCAGACCCTTGCGCAACGCAATTGCCACCGCTTCGATCATCTCACCGGCTTCCGGCGCGACAATCTGCGCGCCCAGCAGCTTCAGGCTCCCCGCTTCCGCCACCAGCTGCACAAAGCCGGTTGTTTCAAAGTTGGCCAGTGCACGCGGCACCTGATCCAGCGACAGGCGACGGGTCACGGTTTCAATTCCCTGCGCCTGTGCTTCGGCTTCGCTCAGCACCACTGTCGCCACCTGTGGATCAGTAAACACCACTTGGGGCAATACACTCAGATCCAGCTGCTGTACACCGCCCAACATGGCGCTTGCGGCAATGCGCCCCGAAGCGGCGGCCACATAGACAAATTTCGGCAGCTGGGTGCAGTCGCCTGCCGCCCAGATGCCCGGCGCATTGGTGCGCAGCTGCTTGTCCACTACGATCTGGCCGCGGGCATCGGTTTTAACCCCGACCTGTTCCAGCGCCAGGGCAGCCGTATTGGGCTGCCGCCCTGTGGCTACCAGCAGCCGTTCAGCCTCCAGCCTCCCATGGGCAGTGTGCACGCTAAACAGACCGTCGGCGTATTCAACCTGTTGCGGCTGGGTCTGTGTCAGGATGTTCATGCCTTCGGCCGTCAGCGCCCTCTGCAAGGCTTCCCCCACCTCCGGCGGCTGGCTGCTGAGCAGGCCGCGACGGGCCAGCAGAGTCACCTGCGTGCCCAGGCGCTGATAGGCCTGCGCCAGCTCCAGCGCCACCACACCGGCCCCAAGCACGATCAGTCGATGCGGCGTTTCTTCGCTGAACAGCGCCTCGGTGGAGGTCCAGTAAGGCGTCGCCGCAAGCCCCTCGATATCGGGAATATGCGGACGCGATCCCGTGGCAATCAGCACTGCATCGCCTCGCAGCTGCTGACGCGAACCATCCAGCTTTTCCACCACCAGCGTATCGGCGGTGAGAAAACGGGCATGGCCATGCACCACCTCGATGCCGGGATACATCTCCAGCATCTTATCGTATTTGGCATGGCGCAGCTCATCCACACGCGCCTTGAGTTGAGCGATCAGAGCCCTGCGATCCGCTTTTGCCTCACAGGGAGGCAAACCGGCAAACGGCGTATGCCGTCGCCAGTGATTCAACTGCGCCTGACGAATGAGTATCTTCGATGGCACGCAACCCACATTCACACAGGTGCCGCCAATCTGCTCGGCCGCTTCAATCAGCGTTGCCCGCCCGCCGTTTTCCACAATCTCAATGGCCGCCGCAAAGGCGGCTGACCCCGTGCCGATAATCAGCACATGCAAGCCAGATTGAGTGCAGGCATCTTCTTTACAACAGGACATGATCAACCCTCCTTGATTTCGCACTGTTCATCGCAACGGCGGTTGGCCGGCCACAGCAGATCCCAGACAGCCACCAGCACCATCCACACCAGCGCCCCATAGGTCACGTAGGTGCTCCAGCCATACTGAAACCAGGGATAGAGGGAGAGCAGCAGCAGAATCGGACCGGAACTCCCAAACAGGGTGCGCCCCCACTGACGGTGTGCCATCCAGCCCAGCGCATTGGCGATCAGGGCCAGCCAGGCAAAGGCAGGCAACAGTGTATTGATCATCAGCCCTTCCCACTGACTGAAAAACCCCAGACCCAGTGCCGCGCCCAGACTGGCAATGGCCGGGAAACACATGCTGCATCCCATGGCGGCAGTCAGGGCGCCCAGGGCGCCGGCCTTGTCGCCCCAACGGGACAGGGTTTGAAAAAGTGCGTTCATGGTTCGGCCTCCTTTCAGGTTCACCCCCAGTTTAGAGGCCGTACCAAGGTACGGAGTCCAGCCCTAATTTTCAGAAGATTCGTCGGCGTGAAGAAGGGCCTCGATCAGGGGGCAACGTGCCTGGTCGGACTGGTGACGGCAGTGATCCAGCTGCTGCACCAGCGCCG
This sequence comes from uncultured Piscirickettsiaceae bacterium, assembly GCA_964471975.1. GTDB lineage: Bacteria > Pseudomonadota > Gammaproteobacteria > Thiomicrospirales > Thiomicrospiraceae > Sulfurivirga. The sequence goes on from CAYYIL010000007.1 coordinate 64,492, forward strand.
CTTCCAGCCGCTGCAGTGCCGCCATACGGGCGCGCACTTTTTCCAGCTTGGTCTCGATCTGACCACGCACTTCGCCGCACGGGGCATCACTGATGGCAAGCAGTGCTTCGATCTCTCTCAGGGTAAAGCCGAACTGCTGTGCCTGACGGATAAAGCGCAATCGCTGCAGCGTTTCGGGGGCATAGCGCCGGTAGCCGTGTAACGGCTTCGGTGGCGTATCGATCAGGCCACGGCGCTGGTAGTAGCGGACTGTTTCCACATTGACCCCGGCGGCCTTGGCGAGCTCTCCGATCCTCATGCGCTCATCTCCATTGCCCGACCAATCAGAGCCAGCCCCACCAACAGCGTCATCGCTTCAAAACTACGCTTGACCAGCCGATTACCCTTCACAATCGACAGGTGTGCACCCAGATAGCCGCCCAGCAGCGAGCCGACAATCAGTGCCGGCAGCCAGTCCCAGCGAATCTGCCCCAGCCAACCAAGCATGAGCGCGCCAGAGCCATTCCAGACAATGCCCACCAGAATCAGCGTATAGCTCACCGCCGTCTTGTAATCCAGCCCGAACCAGCGCACCAGCCACAGGGTGACAAACAGCCCTGTACCGGAAGTCAGCGAGCCATTGAGCGCCCCGATCAGCCACAGCACGGCACCACCGATGATCATGCCCTTCAGATCACGATGGGCATGACGCGCCTCAAGCCCCAGATTGGGCTGCACCATGGAGTAAATGCCAAGGGCTGTGGTCAGAATGCCCAGCGCCAGCTGCGACCAGCGATCGGGAATGGTGAGGATAATGGCCGCACCGGTGAGCACACCCGGCACGCCGGTAGCGAGGATGAACGCGGCAAAACGCCAATCATAGCGGGAAGACTGTAAGTGCCGCGCCGTGGCACCCAGCCCCAGAAACACGCTGGCCACCTTGTGGGTGGCCAGGGCGACGGCGAACGGTAGGCCAAGAAACAGCAGCGCCGGCAACTGCAACAGCCCGGCGCCACCGCCCGCCAGCGCCGAAAAGAAATTCGCCGCCAGCGAGATGACAAACAGCAGCAGCTGATCGAATAGATAATCCATTCAATCCGCAGTAATCAGCGTGCCAACGCCGGCATCGGTAAAGACTTCCAGCATCACCGCAT
>CAYYIL010000008.1:0-63670 GCA_964471975.1 uncultured Piscirickettsiaceae bacterium
GCACCTTCCTGATCGACCCTGACCTGATTCTCCGCTACGAATGGCGCAAGGTGCGTGTGCCCGGCCATGTGGAAACCGTGCTGGAAAAACTGAAGGAACTTCAGGCAGGAGCTGAATAAATGGGCAATCCAAAACGCATTTTTGTGCTGGACACCAACGTCCTCATCCACGACCCCATGGCCCTGTTCAACTTCGACGAGCACGATGTCTATCTATCCATGACCGTGCTCGAGGAGCTGGACAACCACAAAAAGGGCATGTCCGAGGTGGCCCGCAATGCCCGCGAAGCAAACCGCATTCTCGATCAGCTGATCAGCGGTGAAAGCTTTGACAGCATTCAGCAAGGCATTCCCCTGAGCAAGTATGCCGGCCCGGGGCTGCAGGATGCCGACCGACTGGGCAAGCTCTTTTTCGAAACCGAGCCGCAGGAAATGGAGCTGCCCCCCGGGCTCTCCTCCGCCAAAGCGGATACCCGGATTCTCGAAGCCGGTCTGGCGCTGAAGGAGCGCTATCCCCAGCGCGATGTCACGCTGGTGACCAAGGACATCAACATGCGTATTAAGGCTGCGGCGGTCGGCCTGCATTCGGAAGACTACTACAACGACCGCGTGCTGGAAGACACCGACCTGCTCTACACCGGCTGGACGCGCCTTCCTGAAGACTTCTACAGCCAGCATGCCCAGAACATGGAGTCCTGGCAGGAAGAGGGACACACCTACTACCGCCTCAAACTGGAAGAGGAGCCGGAATGGTTCCCCAACGAGTTTCTCATCAGCGAGAACGATGCCGGCTTCAGCGCCATCGTGCGCGAAATCAATGGCACCGAAGTGGTACTGGAATATCCGGACGACTATCAGAGCAAGGCGGTATGGGGCATCCATGCACTCAACCCCGAGCAGAACATGGCGCTCAACCACCTGATGAACCCGGATATCGACTTCGTCACCCTTGTCGGCCAGGCCGGCACCGGCAAGACCCTCCTCACGCTCGCGGCAGCGCTGGAACAGACGCTGGAAGACAATCGCTACCGCGAAATCATCATGACCCGCGCCACCATCCCCATCGCCGAGGACATCGGCTTCCTGCCCGGCACCGAAGAGGAAAAGATGACACCATGGATGGGCGCACTGCTGGACAACATGGAAGTCCTGCTGGGCATGGACAAGGGCGGCCATAACCAGTGGCAGCGGCAGGCCACGCAGGACCTGCTTCACGACCGCGTCAAGATCAAGTCCATGAACTTCATGCGCGGGCGCACCTTCGTGAACAAGTTCATCATCATCGACGAAGCACAGAACCTCACGCCCAAGCAGATGAAAACCATGATCACCCGCGCAGGTCCCGGCACCAAGATGGTCTGCCTTGGCAACCTGGCACAGATCGACACCCCCTACCTCACCGAAACCACCAGCGGGCTCACCTATGTGGTGGATCGTTCCAAGCGCTGGGATCACAGTGGGCACGTCACCCTGCAGAAGGGCGAGCGCTCGCGCCTGGCGGAATGGGCAGCGGAGCATCTGTAATGAAGCACGCACCGCCGCTTCAACCCGGCGACAGCATCCTGATCACCGGCTGCTCCAGTGGCATTGGCTACCACACCGCCCACGCACTCAATCAGGCGGGTTTCGACGTCATCGCCTCGGCGCGCAAGGCGGAAGATGTCACGCGCCTTCAGCGGGAGGGACTCAAGAGTATCCAGCTGGATCTGGACGATGACGCCTCGATCGCGTCGGGATTCGACGCCGCATTGAGCCTGAGCGAAAGTGGACGCCTGCGCGGCCTCTTCAACAATGGCGCCTTTGGCTTGCCAGGTGCGGTGGAGGACCTGAGCCGGGAGGCATTGCTGGCCCAGTTTCATACCAATGTGTTCGGCACCCAGGTGCTCACCAACCACATGATCGCCCACCTGCGCCAGCATCCCGACGGCGGACGCATCGTACACAACAGCTCGGTGCTTGGCTTTGCCGCCATGGCCTATCGCGGCGCCTACAACGCCTCCAAGTTCGCCCTTGAAGGCCTGGCCGACACCCAGCGGCTGGAGCTGTGGGACGAGCCCATCGATGTGGTGCTGATCGAGCCGGGCCCCATCACCTCACGCTTTCGCGAAAACGCCTACGCCGCTTTTCAACGCTGGATCGATGCCGAACACAGCGCCCATCGTGCCCAGTACGAGGCCATGATTCAGCGCCTGAAAAAGGACGGTCCTGCTGCCCCCTTTACGCTGGGGCCGGAAGCGGTCAGCGAGAAGCTGCTGCGTGCGCTGACAGCCGCCACACCCCGAGCACGCTATCCCGTGACCGTGCCCACCCACGCCTTTGCCTGGCTGAAACGACTTTTGCCCACCTGCCTGCTGGATCGACTGCTCCTTGAAGCTGGCGGGAACGGCAAAAGATAATAGGCACCTCCGCAAAACCTCTGAATGCGCTTGCGTTGCCGGCGCGATGGTGGCAGATGCAAGGCGCGAGCCGCAGGGTTTGGTGGTGCCAAATACAAGGCGAGCAACGATGCAGATGCCGCCATCCCGCCGCAACCCACAGGGACAGGGTGATTCCGGCCCCATGCAGCGTTGCACCTCACTCGCATGGAATGACCATGCCACGTTCGGTGCACCTTGCCTTGAACCGGAATCGCCACTGTCGCGACCGTTCAGAGGTTTTGCGGAGGTGCCAATAGAAAAATGCAAACATAGTTTGCTTGAGTGATTGTTTTTTCTGTGGCAAAATCTGCCTGAACCTCAACCATCAAATCAAGGAGAGCATCCCATGTCAGTACTGGTCACCAAACCGGCGCCCGACTTTACCGCTGCAGCGGTGCTGGAAGACGGCACCATTGTTGAAAACTTCAACCTGAAAGAATATCTGGACGGCTCATACGGCGTGGTTTTCTTCTACCCGCTGGACTTCACCTTCGTATGCCCGTCCGAAATTCTGGCGTTCGATCACCGCATCGACAAGTTCAAGGAACTGAACACCAAAGTGGTGGGCATCTCCATCGACTCCCAGTTTACCCACAACGCCTACCGCAACACCCCGGTTAACGAAGGCGGCCTGGGCCCCGTGCGCTTCCCGCTGGTGGCCGATGTGGGCGGCAGCATCATGGACGCCTATGGCGTGCGCCATCCTGGCAATGTTGCGCTGCGCGCCACCTTCCTCATCGACCGCGACGGCATCGTGCGCCACGAAGTAATCAACGACCTGCCGCTGGGCCGCAATGTGGACGAAACCATCCGCATGGTCGAAGCCCTGCAGTTCTTCGAAACCCACGGCGAAGTGTGCCCGGCCGGCTGGCAGAAAGGCAAGCCCGGCATGAAGGACACCCCGGAAGGCGTGGCCGAATACCTCTCCAAGCACGCCGACGAACTGTAAGTCGCTTTACAGCGCAAATCGAGAAGCCGCATCCTTCGATGCGGCTTTTTTATTGCCTGCAATTCCGGCATAATCCGACATTCCGCAACATCGAGACGTGCCATGCTCGCCCTCAAGCCCTATCAACAGCGCGTAGAAGCCCTGCTCCACCGCCATTTTCATCCCCACTGCGCACCCGATCCGCTGGCCTCGGCCATGCGCTACGCGGCGCTGGATGGCGGCAAACGCATTCGTGCCGCGCTGGTGTGGCTGACAGGCGAGGCCTGCGGACTGACATCGGAACCGCTCGATCCCGCCGCCATGGCCATCGAGCTGGTGCACGCTTACTCCCTGGTCCACGACGACCTGCCCGCCATGGACGACGACGACCTGCGCCGCGACAAACCCACCGTGCACCGTGCCTTTGATGAAGCCACCGCCATTCTCGCGGGCGATGCCCTGCTCAACGAGGCCTTTGAATTACTGGCGCATGCAGATGAGCTCGACGACACCGTTCGCCTGCGTCAGCTGCGCACCCTGACTGCTGCAGCCGGCAGCTGCGGCATGGTCGCCGGGCAGATGCTGGATGTGGAAACCACCGGCAAGCCGGTATCGCAGGCGGAACTGGAGCATATCCACACCCTCAAGACCGGCCGACTCATCCAGGCCGCCCTGTTGATGGGGGCCGCCCCTTCCACTGACTACGCCACCCTTGCACCCGCTCTTGAAACACTGGGCGAACGCCTCGGGCTGGCCTTTCAGGTGCACGACGACATTCTCGACGTGGAGCAGAGCAGCGAAACACTGGGCAAGCCCGCCGGCAGCGATACCGACCTCAACAAGAATACCTTCCCCGCCCTGATGGGGCTGGAGGCCGCCAAGGCCTATCGCGATGAACTGATTGCAGACTGCCACCATCTGCTGGATACCCTGCCGTTTCGCCAGCCGGTATTCCATCAGCTCATCGATTACATCGCCAAACGCAGCCACTGAGGGTATAATCCCCCGCCATGAAAAAACGCTTTACCCTCAAGACCCTACTGGATTTCGCCGCCGCCCATCGCCTGCACGGCTACGACGGCGACTGCGCCAAACTGCACGGCCACAACTGGAAGGTTGAGGTCATGGTGAGGGGTGAGCAGCTGGATGACGTGGGCATGGTGATCGACTTCAAGGAGATCAAGCGCCACGCCAAGGCGGTGGTGGCCGAACTGGATCACACCTACCTCAACGACCACCCTGCGTTCCAGAACCAGAATCCCACTGCGGAAAACATCGCCGCCTATCTGTTCGAGCGCCTCGCCGAACGTATCGATACCCCGCAGCGGCACGTCAGTGCCATTACCGTGTGGGAAAACGACCGCAACTGCGTGACTTTTTCGATCGACTGAAAAACGCCCTTTGAAAAAGTCGGGGACCCCCCTTCTGGTTTCCCCATCCGCTGCTTTCTGCTACCCTGTGCAGTATTCGCACAACCCGGCAGACACCCACCATGCACGACCCGCTTATTCTCTTCGCAACCTTTGTTATCGGCCTGATTTTCGGCAGTTTTTTCAGCATGCTCAGCTGGCGCTGGCCGCGCAAACTCATCGCCGAATACGAAGGCCACGAGGTGCCGCCCATTCTCAACCTGAAGACCCGTTCGCAATGCCCGGCCTGTCACATCGAACTGCCACCCGTTCGGCTCATTCCCCTGTTCAGCTGGCTGGCCAGTCGCGGACGTTGCCACGCCTGCGGCACGCCCATCTCGCCCCGCTACCCCCTCATTGAGCTGGCCACGGCGTTGCTGACCGTGCTCGCGGTGTATCAGTTTGGACTGACCCTGCAGGGCGCACTGGCTGTCGCCTTCAGCTGGCTACTGCTGCTCATCACCGTCATCGACCTGGAGCATCAGCTCATTCTCGATGCCCTCTCTCTGCCCCTGCTGTGGCTCGGACTGGTGGCCAGCGCCTTCGGCTGGTGGCCCATCGCACCGCAGGAGGCCATTTTCGGTGCGGCGCTGGGTTATCTCATTCTGTGGGGTACCTACTGGGTGTTCAGACTGGTCACCGGCAAGGAGGGCATGGGCTATGGCGATTTCAAACTGCTCGCCGCGCTGGGCGCATGGTTCGGCCCTGAAGCCATCCCTGCCCTGATTCTTATCTCGGCCCTGTCCGGTCTGGTTATCCAGCTAAGCCTGCGTCTGATCGGCCGAGGCTCCGTACGCTTTGCCTTTGGCCCCTATCTGGCGCTGGCCGGACTGGTGTGGCTCTACTGGGGTGAGGCAATCAATCGACAGTTGCTGACGCCATGAACCTGCCCATTCAGCCCACGCTTCCACCGCTGCAGGCGCTGTCGCTCAGCAGCCGGCTGGTGGAGACGCTGGCGCTGAAACCGGGTCAACTGATCGAGGCAGAGGTGGTGAGCATGCGCCCCGAACAGGTCACCATCAAAATCGGCGATCAACTGCTCACCGCCCGGTCCGAGCGCCCACTTGTCGCAGGACAGCACTACAGCTTTCGCGTGCAGTTCAGCCAAGGGCAATGGCAACTGATTCCCCAGCCACCCGCCCAAGGCAACGCCACCTCACCTCTCGCATCCTTGTTGACGCCCACGGCCCAGCCCGTTGCCACGGCGCTGACGCAGGTTCTGCAGCAGATTCCCCTGTCAGCGCTCCCGGCGAGCCTGCAACCGCTGGTGCAACAGCTGCGCCAGCAGCTGATAGCGCCGGAACGCCTGTCCGGCAAAACACTGGAAAAGGCCGTTATCGAAAGCGGCCTCTTTTTTGAAAATCGCCTCGCCGCCACTCGTCAGCCGCCTCAGGACATCAAGTCCACCCTGCTCAAGCTTCTGGCGCAGGCGCAGGAAAAAGAGGAAGCACTGGTAGAACCCATTCGCGCCATGCTACGCCACATCGGTCACCATCAGGCACGCACGCTGGCCGAGCACCATCTTGTCGTGCCGCTGCTGTTTGCCCCCGACAGCGGCATCCTGCAGGGCACACTGGTCATCGAACCCGATGCTGACACGGGAACCTCAGGAGATGGCTCCAAAGCCTGGCGGGCACTGCTTGAACTGGACTTTGAAAATGAAGGCACTCTGCAGCTCGGCATTCACCTGCAGCATCGGTCACTGACCCTGCAGGCATGGAGCGACAATCCCTTCTGGCAGGCACAACTCGGCCAGCATCTTTCCGAACTGAAAGCTTGGTTGGCTAAAAGCGGGTTCGAAGTGGCTGCGCTGCTCTGGCAAGAGACACCGCTGCTGCAGCCTGCCGCGCCAAAGGTATCCATTAAGGCATGAGCAACCGGACACGCCCCGACCCGCACAAAAAGGCCGTCGCACTCAAGTATGAGGGCAAGGGCGCACCGCGCGTGGTGGCCAAGGGGCAGGGGCTAATCGCGGAGCAGATTATCGAGCTGGCGCGGCAGGCCGGCGTTCCGGTGCAACACGACGAAGCCCTGCTCGCACTGTTGTCGCAAATTGAGCTGGATCAGGAAATCCCCCGGGAACTTTATGAGGCGGTGGCGCAGCTGCTTGCATTCGTTTACCGTATAAAGCAAGATACACGTTCCCAAAAAATCAATTAGCGCGTGATGACACCACACCCCCTCCATAGCACCTCCACACTGTCCATTTCTGAAACATGACCCATTCTCACCCCAACAGGCAGGCACTGCGTCCCAGTCTCATCGGCCGCCAGCCCATCTTTGATCGGGAGGGGAACGTTTTTGCCTATGAGTTCCTGTTCCGGGATCATGCCCTCAGCGTGCAGGATGTCAATCCGGATCGGGCCACCGCACAGGTGCTGGATACGTTTCTCATGGCCAATGGTATCCACAAGCTGACCGGCGGCAAAAAGGCCTTTATCAACTTTCCCCCCGCCTTTTTTGAAGGCCGCTTTCAGCCGCCTGCTTTCGGGCCACAGACGATTGTCATCGAAATTCTCGAAACAGTGCCAGCAACCAAGCAGGTAATGGGGACCATACGAGCGCTCAAGCGCATGGGCTACACGCTGGCACTGGATGACTTTGTCCTTAAAGGCGAGCACAAGCCGCTCCTGGATCTGGCCGATATCGTCAAGGTGGAAATTCTCGGCCTGACCCCACAGCAGATCCGCCATGTTGCAAAAACGGTGCGCAAATACACAGACGCGGCCTTGCTGGCAGAGAAAGTGGAAACCCCGGAGGTTCATCAGGCCTGCCTGGACGGCGGCTATGATTACTTCCAGGGGTATTTTTATGCCAGACCAGTCATACTGAAAACGGAAACCATCGAAGCTTCCAAACTGGTTTTGCTGCAGTTGCTGGGCCGCATCAACAACCCCAATGTTCATCTTCAGGAGCTGGCAGGCCTGGTCGGCAACGACCCTGGCCTGTCTTCACGCCTGCTGCTATTGGCCAATCAGCAGAATACTAACAACACTCGAGACCTGCATTTCCACTCCATCTTCCAGGTGCTGCACTTTTTCGGCATTAATCGCGTCAAGGCGTGGGTCAGCATGATCAGCCTGGCCCAGTTTGAAGATCTGGACCCTGAAGTGCTGCGCCTGGCGCTGATCCGTGCCCACTTCATGGCACGAAGCGCCGCGGAAAATGGCGAGGATGAGGACAGCTATTATCTGGCCGGCCTGCTGTCGAAGCTGGATGTCATTACACAAGTGGATATGGCCACCCTGCTACAGCAGATGCCGCTGGATGAGGCACTCAAACGGGCGCTACTGGACAAGCAGGGTCCCATGGGACAGCTGTTGTTATCCGTTGAAAAGATGGAGCAAAACAGGGGCGATGGCCTGCCTTCTACCCTGCAACAGCGCTATCTGGAAAGCGTGGTGTCAGCCAATGAAGAGTTCAGGGAGCTAATGTCAGCCGCTGCCGGTGCTGCGACTGAGTAGATGAAACAGCATGTAGCCGCCGTACATGCCCAGCATCAGCAATGCCAGAATGGTAATGGGCCGCATCCCGCCCGATGGCTCGATCACCACCCCTGCCCGTTCCAGCCGTCGCTGCTGCAGTTTGCGGCGCACCATGTAATACAGAAATCCGGCTATCAGCAGAGCACTGAGCAGCTTCATCCACACGGCAATGCCTCGCCTGGTTGACGCCCCGCCAGCAACGTATTGACCTGCTGCAGATCCTGCGGCGTATCCACCCCCACCCCTGCACTGCACAGCGCATCCAGCACCAGAATCCTTTCACCATGATAGAGCACGCGCAGCTGCTCGAGATTTTCCAGCTGCTCCGCCATACAGGCCGGCCAGCGCACATACTGGCGCACAAAGCCGGCACGATAGGCATACAGGCCGATATGACGGCGATAGGGCGACAGATTCAACAGGGCATTTTTTTCGTCCTGCAAAAAGTCGGGGACCCCCCTTTGCAGCAGATCGGAAAAGGCATCCCGTGCCCATGGACTCGGTGCACGGGTAAAGGTAATGGCATGATCATTGATATCCCGCAGCACCTTGACCGCATTGGGATCCAGCAGCGTCTGCAGGGAGTCGATGGGTTCACACAGCGTGGCCATGGGGGCAACCGCATCATGGGCCAGCCCCTTGGCCACCTGCCGGATCAGTTGCGGCGGCAGCATGGGCTCATCCGCCTGCACATTCACCACGATGGCATCCGCATCCCAGCCGTAATGCTCCACCACCTCGGCCAGTCGGGCGGTGCCGGAAGGATGCGCCGGATCGGTCATGCACACGTCGGCACCCAGCTGTTCGCACAGAGCGGCCACCTTGTCACTGTCCGTAGCAACCACCACTTCATCCGCCCCACTGGCCACCGCATTGCGCCACGTCCATTCGAGCATGGGGTGACCGGCCACATCCAGCAACACCTTGCCCGGCAAGCGTGACGACGCCAGACGTGCCGGAATGACAACCTTGAAGTTCATGCGGACTTCAGCTTGCGATAGTGTTCCACCTGCTCCTCATCCAGCTGAATCGCTTCGTCTTCGAGCATGATGGGAATGTCGTCACGAATGGGATAGGCCAGCTTGGCGGCCGTCGAAACCAGCCACTGCTTGTCCCTGTCATACACCAGCTTCGTCTTGGTGAGCGGGCATACCAGAATTTCCAGCAGGCGTGGGTTCATATTTTTCCTCGAGCAGTTGATCGATGCGTTGCAAAAAGGCGGTCTGGAAAGCATCCGCAAGACGCGCTTCCCCCTCCAGCACCCAGGCATTCGCCAAGGGTTTCGGGCATTTTACCGCATCCTTCGCCGTCATCAGCCAGGGACCGTCGTGGCTGGCCAGAACCGCTCTGATCGCGTCCGGAGGCGCATGATCCGGCAGGGGCTCAGTGCGCACCAGCTCCACACCCAGGCGCCTGAGCGTAGCAAAAAAGCGCTCGGGCTGGCCAATCCCGGCCAGAGCAGCCGCCGACTGCCCCGAAAAGGTCTCCAAGGGCGCGCGCTGCCCATCCTCCAGACTGCGAAAGGCCACCGGTTCCAGCGTAAACGAATGCGCCTCCACACTTGGGAAAGCAGCCTCCCCCTGCACCAGCACGGCATCCACCTGCTGCAGCCTGTTCGCAGGCTCGCGCAAGGGTCCGGCGGGCAGGCAGGCGCCATTGCCCAGCCCTACCCGCGCGTCCACCACCGCGATTTCATAATCGCGCGGCAGGCGATAATGCTGCAGGCCGTCATCACTCAGAACGATGCGTACCTGCGGGTTCGCCTCCAGCAACGTCCACACGGCGCGATCCCTCCGGGGATCCACCACCACCGGTACCCCTGTCGTCTGCGCCAGCAATACGGGTTCATCCCCAGCCAGAAGAGGATCCGAATCAGCCGATACGAGCAATGGATATTGCGGTGCACGCCCCCCATAGCCTCGGCTGACAATGCCATGCGCAATGCCGCGCTCGGCCAGCAGGCGCGACAGTGCCATCAGTACCGGCGTCTTGCCGCTGCCTCCGACGGTGACATTACCCACCACCACAACACCAGCGGTGGGAAAGTCCGGAATAAAGGCGTTGCAAAAACCCTGCAGACGCCGCTGCGCGATGTGGCAAGTCAACCAACCCAGTGGGCTCAGCAATCGGCTTCGCCAGTCATCGCTTTTCAGCCAGAATGAAGGCCAGCTCACGGCAGGCTCCTGTTGCAATAATGTCTGAAAATTGTACGCCGTGCCAACCGTTCCCGTCGCACCAATTGCACCCCGGAGGCATTCACGTGATACTGCAAGGCGCCCTCACAGCCGGTGCAGTGCACGGCAATATCGCGTTGCAGCCAGCGGGCTTTCGCGGCGGACGAAGGAAAGTGATAGAAATTGCGATAGCCGGCCGACACAGCCACCTGACGCGGCCTGACGGTGTCCAGCAGTGGCGAACTGTTGGAATGGGCAGAGCCATGGTGGCCTGCCAGCATCCAGACGCTTCTCAACTGCTTACCATAGCGCCTTACCAACGCGCGTTCCTGGGAGGCCGGCAGGTCACCCGTCAGCAGAAGTCGAGTCTGCCCGACAGACACCTGCAGCACGCAGCTGTGGGCATTATCCTGACGGTTGTGAAAATCCTGCGGCGGCCACAGGAAGTGAAAATCGACGCTATCCCAACGCCATGCTTCACCCGCCTCGCACGGAAGTACATCCTTGAAGCGCTCGGGCTGGCCACTATGTACACGCGCGTCCGGAAACGCCCGGCGCAACCCTGCAAGACCGCCTGCATGATCCACATCATCGTGGCTGGCAATCAGTCGATCCACCTGAAAGTGGCCGCTCGTGTGCAGAAACGGCACCACCACAGAGGCGCCTGTATCCAGACGGCGCCACCGTGGTCCCAGATCATATACCGCCACATGGTGGCGTGTTTCCAGTACCACCGCCTGTCCCTGCCCCACATCCAGCACCGTCACCCACAGCTGCCCCGTGTCTGGCCGTGGTAACCACACTGGCATGCTCACCCACACCGCTGCAAACAGGGCAGCAAAGCCTGCCACCAGACGATAGCGCTTCAGCACCCAGGACACCAGTCCGAGCAGCAACAGTACCAGCATCCACGGTCGTGGCGGCGGCAACGCCATGCTCGCAGGCTGTTGCGCCACCCATTCCAGCAGCTGCCAGAATGGCGCCCACAACTGATCCAGCCAAGGGGCCACCGTCTGCAATGCCTGTGGGGCGATCAGGCCGAACAAGGATCCCAACAAAAGCATCGGCAGATAGAACAGGGAAACCAGCGGCACGGCGAGCAGATTGATCAGCCCACGCAAGCCCGCTGCCTGATCGAAGAAAAACACTATCAGCGGCCACAAAGCGAGCAGGAGAACCAACTGCACAATGAGAAACTGCTGCCATGCAGGTCGTTCCTTAACCCAGGGGTTTTGCAATGTCAGCACAATGACCGCAACCGCAGTAAAGGACAGCCAAAAGCTGGCGCTCAATACACTGGAAGGCTGCCACGCCACAATAAGCAGTGCCGCCAGTGCGAGGGCATTCAAGGTCAGAAACGGGCGCCGCAACCATACGAGCACTACGGCCACGACCACCATCACAAACGCCCGTTGCGCTGGCAGTGCAGCACCGGACAACAATAGATAGATGGCAGCAAAGACCAGTGCGCCCAGTGCTGCCCACTGGGGGCGTGCCAGACGCTGCAGAGGCGAGACAAACCGCCACAACAGGGCAAATAGAGCGGCGCCCAATCCGGCCGCCAGCCCAATGTGCAGCCCCGAAATGGCCATCAGATGCGTGGTCCCCGTCTGCTGCAGCACCTGCCATTGTGCAGGCGTCAGCCGACTGCGCTCACCGAACGTGAGCGCATCGTAGAAACCGGCATAGGAACTGCTTTGCCAATCGTGTGCCACACGCTGCGAAAATGCCTGGCGCAACCGCTGCCAGTGCCACGTCTGCCCCAGCAGCGTGCCGGCCTCCACACTGCCGCGCATGCGCCACCCCTGTGCCAGCACCCACGCCTCATAATCAAATCCGCCCGGATTCAGCATGCCGTGGACAGGATAAAGACGCACTCGCAACTGCCACTGCTGTCCCGGTTCAAGGCGTGGCGGATTTCGCCAGCTCAGGCGAACACGCTGGTTGAGAAGGGATTGTGGCACGACCGAATCGCTCTCTACCGCATCAATCGCGAATAGAAAACGCGCGTAGGGCTGGTCACGCTCCGTTCGGATCACCTCGGGCAGGGAAACCACAGTGCCGTGCAGCTCAATGGGCTTGCCAGCAAGAGCCGCTGGCAGGGCCGGATGCTGCGCCATCCAGACATTCCCAATAATCAATCCGAGCGAGAGACCGGATGCAAGGTTGAGTAGCGCGGCTCGAACAGCACGAAGGCGCACTGCCAAAACGGTTAAAATACCGGCGCCACCGAGAGCAAGGATCTCAGCCAGCTCCGGTGCAAGGGTAAACCATGCAGTCAGTGCCAGCAGTGTGCCGGCCACAAACAGTACAAACACGCCATGCCCAAGAAACTGTTCAAAAAAATGGCGCCGGATCCAGCCAAAATCAAGAACGCCAAAGGCTTTGGCTGGCTGGCGCACTGGATCGCCAACCCGGCATTATGGCACTTTCACCGCCACTCGGTGAAAAAGGCCTTCGCCATCGGTCTGTTCTGGATGAGCATTCCGATGCCGTGGCAGATGATCGCCGCTGCTCTGACCGCCATCCCCGCTCGGGCCAACCTGCCCCTGAGCGTCGCGCTGGTGTGGATCAGCAACCCCCTGACCATGCCGCCCATCTTCTATTTCAATTACCTTGTGGGCACCTGGCTTCTGCATGAAAAGCCGCAAGATATTCACTGGAGTTTCGAGCCCAGTGCACTATGGCACATCATCGAACAGGTCGGCACACCACTGTATCTGGGCAGCGTGGTCGTCGGCCTCGTGCTGGGTGGTCTGAGCTATATAGGGCTGGAGTGCTTCTGGCGTTGGCACGTGGGGCGGGCATGGGCGCAACGACGTGCCAAACGGTAGAATGCTGCACACTGAAAGACGTCTTGATACCAAAAGTACAGGAATTCTTCCCCTTTAGGTAACCTTCAGCCGGCTGCTCGACTTTCCACGTGCCAGCGCTCCTCGGCAAACGCGCCAAGTTCACCCTTCGCTGTGCTCGTCATCCTTTTCATGCCACAGGCGAAGACGTTCCAGCACGCGCGCATGCAGGCTTTTTTCCGGAAACGCGCCCTTTTCGTCTGCCACACCCGGCGTAATGCCGGAAAGCAGTTCCAGCGCATCATCCACATGCCCGACCGCATAAATATGGAACTGCCCGGCAGAAACGGCATCGCGCACAGCCTGATTGAGCATCAGGTGGCGTTGATTGGCAAGCGGGATGATCACACCCTGTTGCCCTGTCAGTCCCTTGGCCTTGCAGATCTCGAAAAAGCCTTCGATCTTTTCATTGACACCACCTACCGGCTGCACTTCCCCGTACTGGTTGACCGAGCCGGTAATGGCCAGGTCCTGCCGCACTGGCGTCTGTGACAGGGCAGAAACCAGCGCACACAATTCCGCCAGTGAGGCGCTGTCGCCCTCTATGCCATCGTAGGTCTGTTCCATCACCACGGACGCCGAAAAGCCGTAGTTGCGCTGCTGCAGATACTGGCCCCGGATATAGCCGGAAAGAATCAGTACCCCCTTGCTGTGGATCGGCCCGGCCATCTCCACTTCACGCTCAATATCCACCACACCTTCATCACCGGCCGACGCCTGCGCGGTAATGCGCACCGGCTGGCCAAAAGCATGCTTGCCGATGGAAATCCACGTCAGACCATTGACCTGGCCCACACGCCGACCCTGCAAGGAGAGCAGGATCTGCTCATCCGTAATGGCGCGATGGTAGTAGTACTCCACCAGCCCGGTGTGGAAGGCGCGCTGCGCAATAGCTGCTTCCACCACTTCGCGCGTCACGGCTGAACGGTCATTGGCACGCGCCCACGCATTGGCTTCCGCCATCATGTCGCGCAGGGCTGCCTTGTTGGCATACAGGCGGTGCTGGTCTTCTGCCAGCCGAGCGGCATACTCCACAATCCGCTCCAGCGCGCTCACTTCCAGCGGCAGATCGTTCCAGCGCCCGACCTCATCGGCTAAACGGACAGCCAGTGCCGCTTCAAACTCGGCTGTGCGCTCCAGCTCGCTTTCAAACTCCACCTGCACCTTGAAAATGCGGTCAAACTCGCTGTCCAGCTGTTGCAGTGCGTAGAAATGGGCCGGCTCACCCACCAGCACCAGGGTCAGCTCCAGCGGGAAATCCGGCAGGTGATAAGGCACCACCGCATTGCCCTGCGGCACGGCAAAGCTGAGGCGCTTGCCCATCAGTGCCGCTTTCAGCTGCGCCCAGATCTCTCCGTCCGCCAGCACCTTTTCCACCGGCAACATCAAAAAACCACCGTGCGCCTCCTGCAACAGACCTGCACGATGGTTCATTGCCAGCGCCAGCGTATCGCCAGTGCTGTTCTGCGCCTGTGCATGGATGGTATAGCCCATCAGTTTCGCCAGGCTGATATTGTCTTCATAGATTACGGGCGCATGAGTCAGGCCGCTGTTATCCACCAGCAGGTTGACGCCGAAAATGGCCATGCCCTGCTGTTCGTTGATCAGTTCGTCCAGACTGGTTTCCGGTGCAAAGGTCGTGACCTGGTCGGCATTCTGGTCCCAGAACAGATGCAGGCGAGCCACCACGGCCTTTTTAAGGTCGTCCAGATACGCCAGCGTCGCCTCCCGGTCGCCAAAGCGCGCCTTGAGCTTTTCCACCAGTGGCTCCACGTGGGCCAATGCCGTTTCCGTATTGAGCTTCTTGCCCGCTTCCAGATACTCGTGCTGCAGCTGCGGATAATGGCTCAACCCTTCATTGAGCGCGCGCTCCACCTCGTCGATGGCCTTTTCATACTTTTCATACAGTGCTTCATCCTTGGCCTTGAGCTCGCTGAGACGATAACGTTCGCCTTCATGGAGCACATACAGCATGAAACTGTTGTCACCCTGACTGATTTCCACACCCAGCTTCTTGGCCAGCTCGAAGGCGGGCTGCAGCACTTCTTCCTGGCGTTCGTTCAGCCACTGCTCCAGCTCGTGACTGCGGCGCTGGTAGGCGACACCGTCAAAAATGACCGGCAACTGAGTTTTCAGCTGGGCGATAAACGACTCCACTGCCGTCTTGAAGGCTGCACCCTGCCCGGCCGGAAAGTAGAGATAGCGTGTCTGGTTGCGCTGGTTGAAGTCCGCCACCAGCACCACATCATCCGGTGCGGGCCGTTCGGAGGCTACCTGCTGCAGCATGGCGCGCACCATGCCGATGCGACCAACGCCGGGCTCACCCAGCACAAAAATGTGGTTCTGATTGCGCTTGAGATGCAGACCAAATGCAAGCGACTGAAAGGCCCGTGGATGCACCTGGCGCATATAGTCGCGCAGATCGCACTTGCGTTGACGCGGATCCTTCTCAAAACGGGTGGGACGATACAGCTGCTCGGCGCTCAATGCTTTCAAATGCGTAACTCCTTAAACGAAAACAGGCCCATGCGGGCCTGTCAAAACTTGATTGAGGGATTTTATCACCACTCACTGCTGGGCGGATTGGCACGAATGCGGTGCAGCGTAATATCGGCCCCTTCGTACTGCTCTTCTTCTGTGAGGGTAATGCCCACGGTTTTCTTCAGAATCCCATAGACAATATAGGCACCCACAAAGGCGATAGTAATACCTGCCAGCACACCAATCAGCTGCGACATGAAGCTGACGCCACCGAGGCCACCCAGTGCCTTGGTACCAAAAATGCCGGCAGCCAGAGCGCCCCATACGCCGCACAGACCGTGCAGCGGCCACACACCCAGCACATCGTCAATTTTCAGCTTGTTCTGTGTCCAGGTAAAGGCCACCACAAACAGCCAGCCTGCCACCAGACCAATGAACAGTGCGCTCAATGGATTGACGATATCGGAGCCTGCACAGATGGCCACCAGACCCGCCAGCGGCCCATTGTGAATGAAGCCGGGATCCCGCTTGCCAAATACGGTGGCCGCGATAATGCCACCGACCATGGCCATCAGTGAGTTGAGCGCTACCACACCGGAGATGGCGTCCACTGTCTGGGCGGACATGACATTAAAGCCGAACCAGCCCACGCTCAGAATCCATGCGCCCAGCGCCAGGAAGGGAATGCTTGAGGGCGGATGCACCATCTTCAGCTGCCCCAGCTTGCCGTAGCGACCATGACGGGCCCCATAAAGCATGACCGCAGCCAGCGCCATCCAGCCGCCCACACCGTGCACCACCAGTGAGCCGGCAAAATCATGGAAACCGGCACCAAAGGTGTTTTCCAGCCAGCTCTGGAAACCGAAATTGGCATTCCAGATCATGCCTTCATACAGCGGATAGACCAGCGCCACCAGCAGGAAACTGGCCGTCATTTGCGGCCAGAATTTGGCCCGCTCCGCAATGCCGCCGGAAATGATGGCCGGGATGGCCGCTGCAAAGGTCAGCAGGAAGAAGAACTTGACCAGCTCATAGCCGCTCTTGTGGGTCATGTCATGCATCAACTGCTGCATGTCAAACCCGTAGAACACCCCATAGGCGATACCAAAGCCGATAAAGAAGTAGGCAATGGTGGAAGCAGCGAAGTCAGTGATGATCTTGGAGAGGGCATTTACCTGGTTCTTGTGCTGTACTGTGCCCACTTCGAGAAAGGCAAAGCCGGCGTGCATGAAGAACACCAGAATGGCGCCCATGAGGATAAAGAACGTATTGGTCCCATCGATAAACGCATGGGATACGGCGGGTTCCATGGCTTTTCTCCTGTTTTTTTATGGCAGCCGAATTTTACCATTTCCGGCTCGACAGCTTCTCGAGAAAACGACTTGGCTACTACCTGCAGCGCCCCCGCCCGGGTCAATCTTCACAGAAGAGCAGGACCGAAGCCGTAGCGCCAGCCAGGGGCACGGCAACTGGCATGGACGGCCACCTCCAAGAAAACAAAAACCCGGCGGATGCCGGGTTTTGACCAACGGACTGACGACAAACTTATTTGAAATTCGTCGCGATATAGTTGGCTACAGCCTCAATATCTTCATCCGACAGGCCCTGTGCGATGGGCGCCATCATGGCAGTCTGTGGGCCCCGCTGCTTGCCCGCCTTGTAGTCCTTCAGCTTGGCTGCGAGGGTATCCTTTGACTGACCCGCCAGCTTGGGGCCCACGCCGCCGCCACCAGTCGGTCCATGACAACCGACACATTGACCATAGATTTCTGCACCCTTGTCAGCCGGTGGCTTGGGTTGCGCCGGAACAGCTGGGGTCATGGCTTTGGCCACGGCCTGTTTGGCTGCTTCCACCTTCTCACCTACAGCCGCCGAAGCACTCTGAGCCGCTTCGGTTGCCTTGTCAACGGCTGCAGAAGCCTGCTGCTGGACAGAAGCTGCCGCTTCCTTGGCGCTTTTCACCGCCGCTTCGGTTGCAGTCTGCTTTTCAGCAGCCTGCGTCGCAGGCGCTGCCGCCTGCTCGGTCGGCGCCGCAGCTTCATTTGAGGCCTGCTGACCTTTGTCGCCACAAGCACTCAGCATCAGCGCGCCACTGGTCATGCCCAGTGCCAGTACGAGTGTTTTCAATTTCATGTTTCTACCTCCCAAGTGATTACGTTAATTCAAGTGCGGGTTTAATTTACCACACATCTCCGTCTGGAATCCTGAAAGGAAAATGGAGGCTTATATCCCGAAATGAAAGAAACCAGGGCATTTAATCCTCGGAACAGAAAGCCCTGTGCTTTCAAGCAACACGCCAACACGCTTTACTGGATTAGCCTTTATACGCTTGGTCGATCTTCTTAAACAAACGCTTCACCGACACCGGTTGCACCGGCTTGAGTGGCGGCGAAAACAGCTGCAGGCGCAGTTCTTCAATCAGCCAGCGAATCTCCATGACACCTTCATCGTCTTCACCGCGCTGCCGGGCCAGCTGTGCCCATGCCTCCAGCAGGGGCGCCAGCTCGGCCTGTGCCTGCTGATCCTTGCCCGGATTGTTTTCCACCCGCTCCAGCCGTTTTTCAATCCCGCGCAGATAGATTTCCAGACGACGGGACCAGGGATCCGGCACCCGGCGGACAAAGTCCGGCGTAATCAGTTCTTCAAGCTGCCGGCGAATATCGTCAAGTGCGACCAGCCAGCGTGGGTTGGCCTTGCGCAGACGCGCCTGCAACTGCTGATGCCGAGCCAGCACGCTGTCCACGTACTCCGCCAGCTGCTGTGCATTGGCGATCCAGTGCGCCCGCAGGGTATCCAGCGCCTGTTCATAGGCCTCCCGATCACGGATAGTGGCCGGATCGCCAATGCGCTGTTTTAACGCCCGTTCGATAATCGCCTGCTTCAGTTCATCACAGCTGCCATAGGGCGCATAGCGCAGGCACGCCTGCTTGAGCGGCAGCTTTTTGCGCAGATAGTCCGCCTTGTCCTTGAGCTGCTGCATCAGCAAGGCCTGTACACCTTCTGCATGGGCGCAGCGTGCCTCGTCCGCACGCGGAAAGGTTTTCAGCACGACACCTTTTTCCGTTTTCACCAGCGCAGGATAGAGCACCAGGGTCTGACCGCCCCGTCGTTCCTCGATGTGATCGGGAATGACGTCTTCCTGCCACCCCACCCACGGCTGCGCATCTTTTGAAGCCGAACGGGACAGTTTGCCCAGTTTGGCGGCAAAACGGCTGCGCATTTCCTCCAGTGATTCACTGACCCCGAGCACCTTGCCCTTGTTATCACGCAGGACAAATTTCGGAATCAGATGGGCGGGCAGCTCAACACCCTGAAAAAGGTCGAGGGAAACCGGTTCACCCAATTCTCGCTGTACCTGCTTCTGCAACTGGCTGAGAAAATCGCCCTCCTCCGGCTTCATGGCAGCAGCAATCCGCTTCGCACTGTCCGGCAGGGGTACCAGCCGCTTGCGCAACCGACCGGGCAACGCCTTGAGATAGTGCTGCACCTTTTCCGGCAAGAGTCCCGGTGTGAGAAAGCCAAATGGGCGTTCATCCAGCCAGGTCAGCGCTTCGATGGGCACCTGAACATGCATGCCGTCCTTGCGCTCGCCCGGTGCAAAGGTATAGCGCACCTTGAGCGGCAGGCGGTTATCCACTGCGATCTGATCGGGAAAGTCTGCTTCCCAGTCCCTGTCCGGCGCACGCTTGAGCAACTGCTCGCGGGTCAGCTTGAGCGTCTCCCGCGCCTCGCGGGATAGACCGCGATACCACTTTTCAAACGCCGGCTGGCTGTAGATGTGGTCGGGAATGCGCGCCTTGTAGAAGTCAAAGAGCACATCCTCCTCCACCAACAGATCCGGACGGCGGATCTTGTGCTCCAATTTTTCAATGTCGCGGCGCAGCCGCTGGTTATGCACGATAGCATCCGCCCTGGTGCGCACCTCGCCCGCTGCCAGCGCACGCAGGAAGATTTCGTGCGCTTCCTTCGGATTGACGCGGCCATAATTGATCTTGCGGCGCGCCACCAGCGGCAGGCCATACAAGGTGACGTTTTCATAGGCGCCCACCTGCCCCGGTTTTGCCTCCCAGTGCGGATCCTGATAATTGCGCTTGACCAGATGACCGGCCAGCGCCTCCACCCAACGGGGATCGATGGGGGCATTGTTGCGGGCCCACAGTTTTGTCGTTTCCACCCGCTCCGCCGAGACGATCCACTTGGGCTTCTGCTTGAACAGCACCGA
Source organism: uncultured Piscirickettsiaceae bacterium (assembly GCA_964471975.1). GTDB lineage: Bacteria > Pseudomonadota > Gammaproteobacteria > Thiomicrospirales > Thiomicrospiraceae > Sulfurivirga. The sequence continues at coordinate 19,968 of CAYYIL010000008.1, forward strand.
GCTGGGATGGATGTAGAGTTTGCTATTGCGTGCGCCCAGATAGGCATGCTGCTCATCACGCATGGCGATGCCGCCGAGCAAGCCCGCCAGCAATGTGCGGTGCAGGTTGACGGCGTGGGTCTCGCTCAGGCGCATGTCCGGCGTATCTGGCGCATCGCAGACCTCCAGGGGATGGGGCTCGGGCACAGCGATGCCCATCTGCTTGAGCGACTGCTTGAGCTGCATGAACAGGTCGTGCCATTCGCGCATGCGCAGCCACGACAGATAGTTGGTACGGCACAGCTTGCGCAGCTTGTTCTGGCTCAGGTGACGCTTCTGATACTCATAGAAATGCCACAGATGAATGAAAAACAGAAAATCGGAGCGCGGATCCTGCCACTTGGCATGGGCGCGGCTGGCCGCAGCCTGTGTCTGCTCGTTGATGTCGCGTGGATCCTGAATGGACAACGCGGCCACCACGATCAGCGTTTCCGCGAGCACGTCGTTTTTCTGCGCTTCCAGAATCATGCGCCCGAAATGGGGATCCACCGGCAGCTTTGCCAGCTGGCGCCCGATCTCGGTCAGCCGCCCTTTGGGGGTGAGCGCATTGAGCTCGTGCAGTGCCTTGAGGCCATCGTTGATCTGCTTGCTTGCGGGCGGCTCGATAAAGGGAAAGCGTTCAATGTCGCCCAGTCCCAGCTGCTTCATGCGCAGGATCGCCGTAGCGAGACTTGTGCGCTTGATTTCCGGATCAGTAAAACGCGGACGAGATTGAAAATCCTCCTCTGAATACAAGCGGATACACACACCACTTGAGACGCGTCCGCAACGTCCCGCACGCTGATTGGCAGACGCTTGCGAAATCTTTTCGATGGGCAGGCGCATCACCTTCAGATTGGGCGAATAGCGACTGATGCGCACCAGACCTGTATCGATGACAAACTTGATGCCAGGCACGGTCAGGCTGGTTTCCGCCACGTTGGTGGCGAGGATCACGCGCCGCTTGTGCGGGTTGGGCTGAAAGATCTTCTGCTGTTCGGCCAGACTCTGTCGCGCATACAGGCCCATCACCTCGGTGTTTTTGAGCCCGTGCTTGCGGATCGCCTCCGCGGCCTCCTTGATATCGCGCTCGCCCACCAGAAACACCAGCACATCGCCGAAGGGATCAATCTGCGCCAGCTCATCCAGCGCATCAATAATGGCGTCGTTCACGGTGGGTTCGAAAGTGTTGCCGGCATCGTCGCTGACCGCCTCGAGCGGACGATAGCGGATCTCCACCGGATAGGTGCGCCCGGACACCTCGATCACCGGCGCATTGTCAAAGTGGCGGGAAAAGGCCTCGGTGTCGATGGTGGCAGAGGTAATGATGACCTTCAGATCCGGACGCTCGGGCAGCAGCTGCTTCAGATAGCCGAGCAGAAAATCGATATTGAGACTGCGCTCGTGCGCTTCGTCGATAATGATGGTGTCGTAGCGACTCAGGTAGCGGTCGTTCTGAATTTCTGCCAGCAGAATACCGTCGGTCATCACCTTGATAAGCGGCTCCTTGCCCACCTGCGCATGAAAACGCACCTGATAGCCCACCTTGTCGCCCAGCGTAGTCTCCAGCTCGTCGGCAATGCGCTGCGCCACGGAGCGCGCTGCCAGTCGCCGCGGCTGCGTACAGCCGATCATGCCGCGACGCCCCAGCCCCGCCTCCAGACACAGCTTGGGAATCTGCGTGGTCTTGCCCGAGCCGGTCTCGCCGGCGATCACTACCACCTGATGATTGCGAATCAGCTCGACAATTTCATCACGACGGCCGCAAATGGGCAGATTTTCGTCACAGGGCAGGTTTTCCGGCACCAGAGCGGCCCGAAGCGCCGTCTTTTCCAGCGCCGCAAAAACGCGCTCACGAAAAAGTCGGGGACCCCCCTCTTTCAGAGCCTCGTCCGGCATCTTTTCCAGTGCACGAAGCAGGCCATGACGCTGATGCGTGGGCGCCTTCGTTTCAATCAGTTCGCGCCACGCGTCGCGTCTCTGCGGCAATGGATCGGGCAAAGAAAAAGGCGCCGATGCGCCCTTTTCACGTGTTGCGTCTGAACTCATCGGCTTAGCTGACTTCAACCACTTCCACCTTGAATTCCAGCGTCTTGCCGGCCAGTGGATGGTTGCCGTCCAGATAGACCTTGTCGTCTGTGATCTCGATGATGCGGAACTGCACCGGATTGCCGTCCGGGTCTTCCGTCTCTACCACTTCGCCTTCCTTCAGCTCGACGCTGTCATCGAAATTTTCCGGCCCGGCATAGACCACCAGTTCCGGACGGTGTTCGCCATAGGCTTTCTCCGGCGGCAGGATCACGCGCCCTTCAAAGCCCGGCTCTTCGCCTTCCAGATACGCTTCCAGCCCCTCGATCAACTGACCTTCACCGTGCACATAGTCCAGCGGCTCGCCACCGAAGGTGGACTCGATCACCTTGCCCTGTTCATCGCGCAGCTCGTAGTGAAACTTCACATAGCTGCCCTTTCGAATACGCGGCATACTCTTTCCCTTATAATGAATGAATAAAATAGTGGCAATTATACCCCATGCGACAGATCGTCCTCGATACCGAAACCACCGGCATGAACAAGGGCCAGACCAATTTCTGGGAAGGCCACCGCATCATCGAAATCGGCGCCGTGGAACTGGTGAAACGCCGCCCAACGGGCGAGCACTACCACCAGTACATCAACCCTGAGCGGGAAGTCGAGGCCGAAGCGCTGCAGGTGCACGGCATCAGCAATGAATTCCTCGCCGACAAGCCCACCTTTGCGGAAATCGTCGATGACTTCATGAACTGGATCAAAGGGGCAGAGCTGCTGATCCACAACGCCCAGTTCGATGTCGCCTTTATCAACTACGAACTGTCGCTACTGGGCAAGAAAAACAAATGGGGACGGGTGGAAGACCACTGCACCATTACCGATACCCTGGCGCTGGCCCGCAAGCAGTATCCGGGACAGCGTGCCAATCTGGATGCCCTGTGCAAGCGGCTCGGCATCGACAACAGCAACCGCACCCTCCACGGCGCCCTGCTGGATGCCGAGATCCTAGCCGATGTCTATCTGGCCATGACCGGCGGACAGAGTGCGCTGCTGCTGGATGCCGAAACCACAGCGGATACCGCTGCCCAAGCCGCAACAAGACAGGCCCGTTTCAAAGTACCCGTCCGCCGTGCTACCACCGACGAGCTGGCCGCCCATCAGAATTATCTGGCAAAGCTGCGCAGCAGCAGCCAGCAGACAGATCTGGACTGGTAAAGATGGAACGCTTTCTGATCACCACCAATAACAAAGGTCGCCTTGAAGTCCCGCAGCAGCTGTTCGACCACCTGCTGAACAAGACCCTGCTGCATCTGGATGAAATACTGGGGCAAACCGAAAGTCTGGAAGAACTGCTGGCGGATATTCTGGATTTCTTCCGGGAAGCGCTGGCGACTGAGTGTGCTGAAATCCGCCTGTACGCACAGGAGCGCTGCCTTTTTCATTTGATTGAGGGCATGCCGTGCGATGAAGAAGACGATACCTGCCATAAGCAGATCCCGCAAGGCCTTCAGCTGGCGCAGCTGGACAACGGCGATGTCCTCGAGTGCTTTCCCGTCCAGCTGGACAACACCCCTGCCCACCTGGTGCTACGCGCCCGTAATGTGGATGCCAATCTCTTTCGTGCCGTAAAGGCCATCCTCGCCGAAATGGCCTCGCTGGTGGAGAAGGTCATCCGCGAAAAACACATTCTCTACCAGTTGCAGGAAGCCTATCGCGCCATCAGCAGTCATGCGCTGTTTCTCCGTATCGATGATGGCACGTGTCACATCGATCAGGTGAGCGAGGCGCTTGCCCAGCTGCTGCAACGCGATGCAGACGCCATGCTGGGCAAGCCGCTGGAAGCGGTGCTGGGTGAAACGCCTGCTAAAACCCTGTGTGCCGGATCCAATGACCCACTTACTATCCGTATCGAAGCCCACAAACAACCCCTGACGCTTCGCACCACACGCATTAGCATCAGGGACGAAATGGGCGATCCGCACACCCTGTTCCTGTTTGAAGACATTACTGCGCTGGTGGAAGCGGAGCGCCTTGCCCTGCACGATCCCCTCACGGGGCTGTACAACCGCATCATGTTTGATGAGATCATACAGCGCGAGCTGCGCCATAATTTTCGCTACAAGCGCCTGACCGCCTTTGTGATGCTCGATCTGGATCACTTTAAGGCCCTTAATGACACCCTGGGCCATCAGGCAGGTGATGCGGTGCTCAAGGCCTTTGCAGAGGGTTTATCGCAAACCTTTGCGCGCCCCCACGACTTTCTTTTCCGCCTCGGCGGCGAGGAGTTTGCCCTGCTGTTCAGCAGTTCAAAAATAGAGCATGTTCACACACAGATACAGCGGCTGTTTGCCCATTTTGAAGCACACCCGATTGACCATCCTGCAAACCCGCCCTGGAACCGGCTCACCTTCTCCGCCGGTGCCGTGGTCGTTCCGCCACATTGCGCAAACGCCATTGACACGGCACGCCTGTATCGGCATGCCGACTCATTGCTATACGCCGCCAAGCACGCAGGGCGCAACACCTACCAGCTCGAAATGCTGGACTGCTCAGGCGAAAAGTCCGCAGATGATCTTTGATCCACCCCTGTTGCCGGGGCGATTGCTGCGCCGCTACAAGCGCTTTCTCGCCGATGTGGAACTGGAAAGTGGCGAGATCATCTTGGCGCACAGCCCCAATACCGGCAGCATGCTGGGCGTCTCTGACCCCGGCAGCCGCATCTGGATGAGCTATCACCCCGACCCGAAACGCAAGACCCACTACACCTGGGAGCTGACCCAGGTGGGCGACATTTGCGTAGGCGTCAATACGGCACGAAGCAATGCGTTGGTCCAGGAGGTATTGGGGTCAGGCGTGCTGGAGTCCTTTCGCGGTTATAGCCGCATCGAACGGGAGGTACGCTACGGCAGCGAACGCAGTCGCATCGATCTGCTGCTGAAGGGGGAAGGCTTGCCGGACTGTTATGTGGAAGTAAAGAATGTCACCGCCGTGGATGAGAATGGCTTAGCGATTTTTCCCGATGCGGTCACCCTGCGTGGGCAGAAGCACATGCGTGAGCTGGCGCGCATGGTGGAGGCAGGACACCGAGCAGTAGTGGCCTATACCATTCAGCGCAGCGACGCCACCGCCTTTCGCCCTGCTGATGAGATCGATCCCGCCTATGGCGAGGCGCTGCGTGAGGCGGTGGCAGCCGGGGTCGAGGTCCTGCCACTGCAGTTTGATGCCACACCGCAGGCCATCACTTTTCGGAAACTGCTCGCGTTTTTGCCTTGACGCGGGCGCCCGGCTTCAGGTCCGGCACCCCCATAAAGGTAGCTGGGTCCAGACGGGTATTGAACCAGCTCATGCCCCAATGCAGGTGCGGTCCGGTAGCACGACCGGTCGCACCCACTTCGCCCACCTTTTGCCCCTTTTTGACAAGCTCGCCTTCGTGCACCGTCATTTTCGAGAGGTGCATAAACGTGGAACGCACGCCGCGTCCGTGGTCGATCATCAGCGTATTGCCGCTCAGCACCATAGGAGTGGCCAGCGTAATCTTGCCCGCAGACGGCGCATACACGGGCGTACCCGCAGGTGTGGCGATATCCACGCCATAGTGGGGCCTGCGCGGCTTGCCGTTGAGAATGCGCTGCGACCCATAGACGCCGGAAATAATGCCGCTCGTCGGCCAGATAAGGCGGCCTCGCCAGCCTGCAAGAGGCAGATCCAGCTTGCGTGCAGCCCGTGCCTTGGCAATATCCGCACGGATTTTTTTCAACGTTTCCTTGTCCGGTGAGACATAGCGCTTTTTCAGGCCATTGATGCGTTGAATGGCGTACTCGCGCGGCGTCAGGATGATTTGTTGAGTAACAGTGCGACCATCCGGCAACCGAACGCTAATTTCCTGCCGCGTCGCTGCATCACGGCTGAAACCGATGGGTCGCGCACCGCTTTCATCAACTTTAAGCGTGCGTTTCGCATAGGTAATGCGACTTCCGGGCGGGGCGGTGACAATGGCATAGCCCCCCTGCGTCAGCGCGCCACTGACCTGAACGGGCGCTTTCTGTTCTTGCGTGCCGGCTGTCGCGACAGTGCTGCAGAGACCAGCCAGCAGGCAAAGTGTTCCTTTAAGCATCGGTTTCATTCAGCAATTCATCCATGGCCTTGTTGGCGAGCGCATCCGCACGTTCGTTTTCCGGATGCCCTGCATGCCCCTTGACCCACTGCCAGTGAACGCGATGACGCTGCAGTTCCCGGTCCAGCGCTTCCCACAGGTCCCGATTCTTGACCGGCTGCTTGCTGGCCGTCGTCCAGCCATTGCGCTTCCAGTTGGGCATCCACTGGGTCACGCCATTTTTTACATACTGGGAGTCCGTGTAAATCGTCACCTCAACCGGTTCCTTCAGCGCCTTGAGCGCCTCGATGACCGCAGTGAGCTCCATGCGGTTATTTGTCGTTTCCGGCGCGCTGCCCCACAGCTCCTTTTCATGCTCGCCATAACGCAGTATCGCCCCCCAGCCGCCCTGGCCAGGGTTGCCGCGACATCCGCCGTCAGTAAAGATCTCAACCTTTTTCATGTACACTCCGGTGCTGCAGTCTGCGCGAGGGAACCCACGCACCCTTGTTGATTGGCAGCCAGTTGGCCAGTTTCCAGTCCAGCCGTGTGGGGTTCAAGGGCACACTGCGTTTTTGCGCCACCACACAGTAGAAGCGCCCACTGTGCAGATGGGTCTTTTCCAGACCATATTCCAGCTGCTCTTTCCAGCGCGACCAGCGCCCCTCGTCCCTGCCCTCGGGCAGCCACCCCAGCGGCGTATGCTGCGCGAGAATGATTTCATAACCCAGCAGGTTCAACCAGTCCACCACGCGGTGCATGCCGATCCAGTTGGCCGCTTTAAAGCGTGCCTTGTCCCGCCCGAAATGACGCAGGCGCTGATTGGCCAGACTGAAGGGATTAAATCCGCAAATGGCCACATGACCATCCAGCACCAGCATGCGATCCACCTGACGCAGCAGATGGTAGGGATCGCTGATGGTTTCTAGCGTGTGGGGCAGCACGGCCACATCCACACTCTCCCGCCCGAAGGGGAGCAAATCAAAATCGGCCACCACTGTGTCAAAGCCGGATGCCTTGCGGGGCTGCCCTTCCACCAGCACATGGGTGCTGACCTTTACACGCGTGGCGGGCGAGTCAGGCCACGGCGCGCCCAGCTGCACCAGATAGTAGCCGAAAGCACGCTCCAGCCCGGTCTGCAGCAACGCTGCCTGGACATCCAGCAGCCCACGCAAACGCGGCTGTCGGTACCAGTGATTGAGGAACTGCTGAAACTGAAACTGCATGGCGGGAGCGGTTAAAATGATTGGGTTCTACCATTATAGGGGGCTTTCGTGGACATACGTCCAATTCGCGCACTTGAAGACAATCTGATCTGGCTGCTGATCCATGACAACCGCGCCTGGGTTGTGGACCCCGGCGATGCCGTACCCGTCATGGAGACACTGGAAAACAATGGGCTCACGCTTGAAGGCGTGCTCATCACCCATCACCATTATGATCACGTACAGGGTGTGCGGGATCTGCTGGACCACTGCGGCACTGTCCCCGTGTACGGTCCCGCCAACTCCCATTTCAGTGGCATTACTCATCCCCTGCGTGAAGGCGACACCCTAAGCGTCGGCCCCTGGGTGTTCGATATTCTGGAAGTGCCCGGGCATACGCTGGATCACATTGCCTATGCACACCCGCAGGCTGCATTTGTGGGCGACACCCTGTTTACCGCGGGCTGTGGACGCCTGTTTGAAGGCACCCCCGAGCAGATGGCTGCCTCGCTATTTAAACTGCGCAACCTGCCGGACGAAACCCTGATCTACTGCGGCCATGAATACACGTGGGCGAATATCCATTTCGCCACCATTGCCGAGCCGGACAATGCGGCAGTGGCGCTACGCCGCAACCGCACCATCGCCTGTTATCAGCGCGACGAGCTGTGCGTGCCAGAGATGCTGGCGGTGGAAAAAGCCACCAATCCTTTTCTGCGCTTCGACCGGCCCGAACTAAAAGCGCGTCTGCAGGCACGGGGAGCTGATGCCTCGGATGCCAGCCTGTTCGCCACCCTGCGTGCGTGGAAAGATGAACTGGACGCTACCGGCAAACTGGAGCCCCGCCTATGAAGCGCATTGCCCTTGCCGTTGCCATGACCAGCCTTCTGAGCGCCTGTCAGAGCCTGCCGCAACGCAGCACAGGTTCGAGCGAACAGAGCACGGCGCAAACGCCGGACCAGACAAACAAAACACCGATAAACGCAGCGACCAAAAACGAAACCGCCCGCTCCAGTTCGGTGGCGCAACCCACCCCGCAGCCGTCACCGCCGCGGGATCTGATCGAAAAGATTACCCGCGAGTTCACCCTGCTGCCGCAACAGGATTGGGATTTTTCCACCTATATCCGCTTCTATGAACGCTATCCCAAGCATCTGCAGCGCGTGCTGACTCGCGCCAAGCCGTTTCTGCCCATGATCTATGCCGAAATCAAGAAACGGAACATGCCAACAGAAATCGCCCTGCTGCCCGCTGTGGAAAGCGCCTTCAACCCGAAGGCACACTCCTGGCAGGGCGCATCCGGTCTGTGGCAGTTTACCGCCAGCACCGCTCGCATTGAAGGGCTGAAAATGAACTGGTGGTACGATGCCCGCCGGGATCCCTATGTCAGCACGCAGGCGGCGCTGGATTACCTGGAAAAACTACACGGTATGACCGGCGACTGGCTGCTGGCACTGGCCGCCTACAACGGCGGCATCGGCACCGTTCTCAATGCCATGAAACGCGTGCGCAAGCGGCTTGGCCGTGAGGAGGTGACCTTCTGGGATATCCGCAAGGACCTGCCCCGAGAAACCCAGAAATATGTCCCACAACTGATGGCCATCTGCACGCTGCTTAAAACGCCGGAGCGGATCAAGACCGATCTGCCCGCCATTCCGCTGCAGCCCGAGCATCGCCTGCTCACGTTCGAGCAGCAGATCGATCTGGACACGGCACGCAAGCTCAGCAACCTTGATAATAAGACCTTCCATCACCTGAATGCCGGCTACAAGCGCACTGCGACACCGCCAGACGGCCCGCATCAACTGCTGCTGCCCAAACCTTCAGCAGAACGAATTCTGGCTGCAGTGCAGAAAAAGCCCACCCTGCTGGCGGTCAAATTGCGTCACCACCGCATTCGCCCGGGCGAAAGTCTGATTCTGTTGGCCAAGCGTTACGGCACCACTGTTAAAACGCTGAAGCGCCTCAATAACCTGAAGGGCAATACGCTAATTGCAGGCCGTACCCTGATCGTGCCCAATACGCCGGTCAAGGCAACCCGGCTGGCGAAAACGAAGTCTTCGCGCTCAACCGGGCATCAAGTTATCGTGCAACGCGGGGAAACCCTGTGGGATATTGCCATGCGCTATGGCATGAAAGTCAGCACCCTGGCCCAGGTCAACGGCCTGTCGGTGCACAAGCCACTGCGCCCTGGACAGACACTGCGCATTCCAGCCCGATACGCCAAGGCGCGCATTGTGCACAAGGTCAAGCCGGGTGAAAGCCTGTGGCTGGTGGCTCGCCGGTACAACACCTCCACACGGCAACTCAAGCGCTGGAACGATCTGAAAAAAAACATGCTCAAGCCGGGACAGGAGCTGGTGATCTGGCTCGATCGCCGCAACAACCTGGCCTCCAACGGGTAAATTACCCTTTCTACCTTGGCGATTTCATGCAGACATAAAAAAACCCGCTGCAATGCAGCTGGTTAACAGGATCAAATCAGAGGAGGATACTCATGAAGAAACGTGAGTACGCTTTGTATGATACTTTCATGACAAATACATGTCAAGTATTTTTTATGGCAATCAAAAGTAAAACTTATAGCCTTTAACAATCAAAATATTAGCGTTTATATCAGACTTTCCTGATGCACCTATACGCGCCGCCAGCGCGTCCCTTCCGGTCCATCCAGCAGCTCAATCCCGGCCGCCTTCAGTTCATCGCGAATCTGATCCGCCCGCGCGAAATCCCGATCCTTGCGCGCCTGATTACGCGCCTCGATCAGCCGCTCGATCTCTTCTTCGCTCAGATCTGCTCCGGCATCGCTGCGGAAAAAGGCTTCCGGCGTGTCATACAAAATGCCCAACCGCTGCCCCAGCTTGACCAGCAAGCCCGCCAGTGCAGGATCCAGCGACTTGTTCACATCACGCGCCAGCTCGAATAGCACGGCAAAGGCCTGCGGGGTGTTGAGGTCATCATTCAGCGCGGCATTGAAGCGGCGTTCATAATCCGTATCGGAGGTCGCCTTCCCCGGCATAATGTTCTCCAGCACGCCATACAGACGCTGCAGTTCGGCCTTGGCCTTCTCCAGATTTTCTTCCGAATAGTTCACCGGGGAACGATAGTGGGCCGACAACAGAAAGGTGCGCAGCACTTCCGGATGGTAGGCCTTGATTACATCGCGGATGGTAAAGAAGTTGCCCAGCGACTTGGACATCTTCTCGTCATTGATGCGTACGAAGCCCACGTGCATCCAGTAGTTGACGAAATGCTCGCCTGTGGCGCACTCGCTCTGGGCGATCTCGTTTTCATGGTGCGGAAACTGCAGGTCCATGCCGCCCCCGTGAATGTCGAAATGCGGCCCCAGGCAGCGGGTGGACATGGCGGAGCACTCAATGTGCCACCCGGGCCGACCACTGCCAAACGGTGCCGACCACTTGGCCTCGTCCGGCTCCTCGGGCTTGGCCGCTTTCCACAGTACGAAATCCAGCGGGTCCTTCTTGGCCTCGTTAACATCGATGCGGGCACCCGCCTCCAGATCTTCCAGTTTCTTGTGAGACAGGCGGCCATAGTCAGGGAAATCACGCACGCTGAAATAAACATCGCCGTTGTCGGCGCGGTAGGCGCACCCCTTGCCCAGCAGGGTTTCGATCATCTGCAGAATATCCTGCATGTGTTCGGTAGCGCGCGGCTCCTCATCCGGCGGCAGGACATTCAGCGCCCGCTCATCCTCGTGCATGGCATCGATAAAGCGTGCCGTCAGCGCATTGATGGATTCGCCACGCTCGAGCGCACGGTTGATGATCTTATCGTCGATGTCGGTAATGTTGCGCACGTACTTTACATCGTAGCCCTGCGCACGCAAATGGCGCACAAAGGTATCGAACACCACCATCACACGGGCGTGCCCCACGTGGCAGTAGTCATAAACCGTGACGCCACACACATACAGCCCCACCTTGCCGGGCTGAATGGGCTTGAAGGTTTCCTTCTGACGGGTTTCGGTGTTGTAGATCTGCAGTTCGCTCATGCTGCAGCCTCCGCTGCCTGCCGGAAGCGGCGCAAGGCTTCCTCACGCCCCATCAGTTCAAACAGCATCGGCAGTTCCGGCCCATGCAGCTGGCCAGTGAGCACCCAGCGCAGTGGCTGGAAGAGCTGCTTGCCCTTGGCGCCCGTTGCTTTCAGCGCCTCGGTCAGCTGCTTGAAGTCCGCGCCCTGCGCCAACGCATCGGCACCGGCCGCAAAGAAGCCAGGCGCCACATCTACCGGCAGTTCGGTCTGCGGCAATGGCATGGGTTCGAACAGGCGCTCGGCCCATTCCACCGCTTCTTCCGGCAGGGTGATGTTGTCGCGCATCAGCGCGGCAAACGCCAGCCACTTTTCTGCCGGCACCTTGTCCTGCACAAACGGCGCCAACCATTGCGCCGCCGCCTCGTCGCTCAGGGCCTGCACCGCTTCCTTCTGCCAGAAGCGCAGCTGGTTTTCGTCGTAGCGGGCTGGTGCGGTGCCACACTGGCTCAGCTCGAAGCCGTCGGCCAGCTGCTGCAGATCCATCAGCGTATTGTCCGCATCCTTGTAGGTATGACCCAGTCGCGCCATGTAGTTGGTTAGCGCCTGCGGCAGGAAGCCCTCCTCGCGCAACTGGCGGATGGAGCGGCTGCCGTGGCGCTTGGAAAGCGGGCTGCCATCCGGTCCCACGATCATGCTCATGTGCGCATACTCGGGCACCGGCAGTCCCAGGGCTTCCAACAGCAGAATCTGCCGCGGGGTGTTGGTGAGGTGATCCTCGCCGCGAATGACGTGGGTGACGCCCATCAGCGCATCGTCAATGGCGTTGGAAAAGAAGAACGCCGCCGACCCATCCGCCTTGCGAATGATGAAGTCGCCAATATCGTCGGTCTTGAAACGCTGCCGCCCCTTGATGGCGTCCATGAACACCACCTCCTTACCCTTGGGCACCTTGAAGCGCAGGGTATAAGGAATGCCCTCGGCCTTTTTCTGCGCCACCTGTTCCGGCGTCAGACGACTGCAACGGCCATCGTAGCGTGGCGGCTGGCCGGCCTGGGCCTGTGCCTTGCGCATCACTTCCAGTTCGGTGGGTGTGCAGAAGCACGGATAAGCCAGACCCGCATCCAGCAGCTGCTGATAGTATTTTTCGTAGATATCACCCCGCTGGCTCTGAAAATAGGGGCCGTTCGGCCCTTCCACGTCAGGCCCTTCCTGCCAGTCCAGTCCCAGCCACTTGAGATCTTCCTTCAGCGCGTCGACATACTGCATGTCGCTGCGCTCGGTGTCGGTATCCTCGATACGCAGCAGAAAGGTGGCGCCGCGCTTGTGGCCCATGAGGGCGTTGAACAGGGCGGTACGCGCATTGCCCATGTGAATGTAGCCCGTGGGCGACGGTGCAAAACGGGTTTTCAAGATCCGATTCCTTTTATAATTCGTGACGAATCCGCATATTTTAACAGGAGGGCACCATGCTTCGACGCAGCCTGCTGACATTCCTGCTGACGCTGCCCCTGCTCGTTTCCGCAGCCGACGCAACCAAGCACCCGCAGGTGCTGCTGGAAACCAATTACGGCAATATCATCATCGAGCTGTTCCCGGAAAAGGCTCCGAAAACAGTGGAGAACTTCCTGCAATATGTCAACGAGGGCTTTTATGACGGCACCATCTTTCACCGTGTGATCAAGGACTTCATGATTCAGGGCGGTGGCTATACGCCCGACATGCAGCGCAAGATTACCCGCGCGCCCATTCCCAACGAAGCGGACAATGGTCTGCACAACCGTATCGGCTATGTGGCCATGGCACGCACCAGTGATCCCCACTCCGCCACGAGCCAGTTCTTCATCAACGTGGCCAACAACAGCTTTCTGGATTTCCGCGAAAAGCATGGCCGCGGCTGGGGCTATGCCGTCTTTGGTCGCGTGATCAAGGGCATGCGCGTGGTCAACAAGATCCGCCAGGTCCAGACCGGCTGGAAAAACGGCATGAAGGATGTGCCGGTGAAGCCGGTCATCATCCTCAAGGCACGCCAGATTCAATAAGGAGTATCCCATGAGCAATCCGAAGGTTATCTTTCACACCAACAAGGGCGACATCACCATTGAACTTTACCCCGACAAGGCGCCCAAGACGGTGGAGAACTTCCTGCGCTATGCACGGGAAGGCTTCTTTAATGGCACCATCTTCCACCGTGTCATTCCAGGCTTCGTGATTCAGGGCGGCGGCCACACCCCCGACATGGATCGCAAGCCGACGCACGAGCCCATTGAAAACGAAGCCGACAATGGCCTGAAAAACGAGAAATACACCCTCTCCATGGCCCGCACCATGGACCCGCACTCGGCTACCAGCCAGTTCTTCATCAACCTGAACGACAATGCCTTCCTCGACTTCCGCAGCAAGGACATGGACGGCTGGGGCTATGCCGTATTCGGCAAGGTTGTGGATGGCACCGATACGGTTGACACCATCGCCAAGGTGCCCACAGGCAATTACGCCGGGCATCAGGACGTGCCGGTGGAGCCCATCGTTATCGAGTCCACCGAGGTAGTCGAAGACGACGCCGCATGAGCTCCCACGCCTGCCCCCCGCTTGTCGGGGGGGGTCCCCGACTTTTTACACACGACGATTTTTCCCCTGCCGAAAATAACGGCGAAAACGCGCCCTTTTCCTACGTTATCGCCGATATTCACCTGGAAACGGACGTTTCCAGCCCCATCAACCGCCACTTTCTGCATTTTATCGCCCACGAGGCACCCAAGGCCGACACGCTCTATATTCTTGGTGACCTGTTTGAACGCTGGCTCGGAGACGATATCGGACTGGAGGATTACGCCCCTGTCATCGATGCGCTGCGCGCCCTGACCGACAGCGGCACCGCCGTCAAGCTGCTGTATGGCAATCGCGACTTTCTCATGCGCGAGACGTTCTGGGATGCCACCGGCGTGCAGCCCATGCCAGAGGTGGTGCTGACCGAAATTCATGGACATCGCGTTATCCTCTGCCACGGCGATGAACTGTGTACGCTGGATACGGAGTATCAGGCCGTGCGCCGCCGCCTGCGCAGCGCCTGGCTGCAGTGGCTGTTTCTGCATATACCCAAATCCCGCCGCCGCGCCGTGGGCGAACGCATGCGCCAGCGCTCGCAGCAGGAAAGTGCCCACAAGCCGGATGCCTGGATGGATGTGGACGAGGATACCGTGCGCAGCTGGTTTGACGCCTATGCGGGCTATCCGCACCTGATCCACGGCCATACCCATCGACCTGGCCACCATCTGTATCCCGATGACCGCCACCGCTGGGTACTGGGGGATTGGCGCCCACAGGCGTGGGTGCTTAAAATTGATCCTTCCACCATTGCCTTTCACTGCCTCACGCCCGATGAACAGACAGCCTGAACTGAGCATCTGGCATCATCCCGCCTGCCTGCTGCACGACCCTGGCCCCTTGCACCCGGAAAACCGCCATCGCCTGGAAGCGTTTCTGACACGGCTCGACACGGTGGACGCACCACCCCATGGGCGTTTCGAAGCGCCGGCGGCTCAAACCGAGTGGCTGACGCGGGTGCACCCCAAGGCCTATCTCGAAGCGTTGTGGACACATATTCCCGAACAGGGTTATGTCCCGCTCGACCCGGACACGGTTCTCAGCCCGCACAGTCGTGAAGCCATTCTGCATGCCGCCGGCGCCGCCTGCGCAGCGGTGGAGTGGGTACTGGCGCAGCCGCAGCGGCGCGCCTTTTGCGCCATACGTCCACCCGGGCACCATGCCGGCCACAATCGCCCGGCAGGCTTCTGCATTGTCAACAATGTGGCCGTAGCCGCCTACCACGCACTGGCACAGGCCGGCATCGAGCGGGTGGCCATCGTGGATTTCGACGTGCATCATGGCGACGGCACCGAGACAATCGTGGCCGGCGATGAGCGCATTCTTTTCTGCTCCAGCTTCCGCCATCCCTTCTATCCCGGCACAGGCATTCCGCCCCTGGCCGACAACTGTCATCCCATCCCGTTACCTGCCGGCTGCAACGGTCGCCATTTCCGCGAGGCTGTGGAAGCCAGCGACTGGGCTGATGCATTGCAGACGCACGGGCCGCAACTGCTGCTGTTCAGCGCCGGTTTCGATGCTCACGCGCGCGATCCATTGGGCGGTCTCGCACTTGAAGCCCACGATTTTGCCTGGATCACACGCTGGGCGCTAGCACTGACAGCCGACTCGAGCCACGGACGGGCCGTCAGCTGTCTTGAAGGCGGCTACGATCCCACAGGGGTTGCAGACAGTGCGCTGGCCCATTGCCACGCACTGCTTGACTGACACAATCAGCCCGCACAACCCTTTTCCTCAGCCCTATACAAAAAAGCCCGCGAGATCCGCGGGCCTTAACAGAGAAGCGCTGTGTGCTTATTCAAGCACCAGCGGCAGGAAGATGCTGCCTCCGCGGCGCAACACGCGCATCGGATACTTGCGCCCCTTGTGCAGTTTGCGCAGCACCTTCTTCAGCTCAGCCACATTGCGCACCGGCTGGAAGTTGATGCTGACGATGATGTCACCGGGACGCAGGCCGGACTTGGCAGCAGCGCCGTCATAGACCTCCTCCACCAGTACACCACCGGGGATGCCGGGGACCTCCTCACGCAATTCGGCCAGTTCTTCCGGCGTCAGATCACGCACTGCGGCGCCAAAATGGCCGGCATTGGCTTTTGCCTTGCCGGTTGAAGTGGAGTCTTTACCCTCTTTTTTGGCTGTCACTGTCGCGGTGACGGTCATGCGCTTGCCATTGCGCAGCAGCACGATCTTCACCTTCTCGCCCGGGGCGGTAATCCCCACCAGCGGCGGCAGGTCGGACGACTTGTTAATGGGCTGGCCGTTGTATTCGATGATGATGTCACCCGGGCGGATACCCGCCTTCTCCGCAGGTGTGCCCTTGCCCACCTCGGCCACCAGCGCGCCATACGGGCGGCTCATGCCGAAGGATTCGGCCAGATCGGAGGAAACTTCCTGAATGGTCACACCGAGGAAGCCGCGTTCCACCTTGCCCTTGGTCATGAGCTGGTTGGCCACATTCATGGCGATCTCGATGGGAATGGAGAATGACAGCCCCATGTAGCCACCGGACTTGCTGAAGATCTGCGAGTTAATACCGACCACTTCGCCATTCATGTTGATCAGCGGGCCACCGGAGTTGCCGGGGTTGATGGGTACGTCGGTCTGAATAAACGGCACGTAGGACTCATCCGGAAGACTGCGGCCCTTGGCGCTGACGATGCCGTGTGTGACCGTGTAGTCCAGACCAAAGGGTTCGCCAATGGCGATCACCCACTGCCCCACCTTCAGCGTGCGGCTGGAGCCGATTTTCGCTGCAGGCAGGTTTTCAGCATCGATCTTGAGCAATGCCACGTCGGTGGCCTTGTCGCGCCCCACCAGCTTGGCCTTGAACTCGCGGCGATCAGACATGCGCACGATGATGTCATCGGCGCCTTCCACCACATGGTTGTTGGTGAGGATATAGCCATTGGAACGGATGATAAAGCCGGAGCCCAGCGAATGGATCTCCTCCTTCTGCGACGGGCGGTTCAGCTGACGCGGGTCAATGCCAAAAAAGAACTTGAGAATTTCCGGCGGCACGCCCTGAAACTGCGGCGGGATCGCCTTGATGTATTTGGTGGTGGAAATGTTCACCACCCACTTTTCCGTCTGCTCCGCCAGCTGGCTGAAATCCGGCAGCGTCACCTGCACCGGCTGCTGCGCCGGCTGGGACGAGGACCTGGACGAATCCAGCCCCCAGAACGCGCTAGCGCTGTGCACGCTAAACAGCAGTGCGGCCGCCAGCAGCCCGCTTTTCCATGGTTTCATAGCTTCACTCCTTTATAGACCTTGATAATATGCGGCTTCTGAATGGACGCATAACGACGTGTCACAGCAAAGCCGCCCAGCAGGCCCAGCACGCTGCCGATAACTGCTCCCAGCTCGGCATCCATCGTCTGACCGACCACCGCACCGACAATAAAGCCGAGTAACGGTACGCCATACGCCCACAGACTCTGGCGCAACAGGGCGCTTTCCGGCAGCGCCAGTTCCACCATGTCGCCTTCCTGTGCCTGGTGCGAATTGGGAAGACGTATCGGCACATTACGGTGGGAAAACAGGGTTTCCAGCACACTGGTACCGCACATACCCTTGGCGGCACAACTGCTGCAGCCGCTCTCGCGCTGGGTTTCCACCCAGATCCACTGTGAATCCGCGCGCACCACACGCCCTATACTGGTTTGCAGCTCTGCGTCCATCTTCGCTCATCTGCGTTGTAAGCTAATAGATAGTAATATAACCGCTCTTTTCAAGCAGACCCTGACATGATTCTGACCGAACGCACCCGTACCGACGTACTTGTGATTGGTAGTGGCATTGCCGGACTGACCACCGCCCTGCATCTGGCCGACCACTGCCATGTCACCGTTATCGCCAAGAAAAGTCTGGAAGAGGGCTCCACCTTCTGGGCGCAGGGGGGCATTGCTGCCGTGCTCGATCCCAGCGACTCGGTAGAAGCACACGTGCGCGACACTCTCAACGCCGGGGCCGGTCTGTGCGATGAAAAGGTGGTGCGTTTCGTCTCCGAGCACAGCCGCGAGATGATCGACTGGTTGATCGAGCTGGGCGTGCCCTTCACGCCGGCCGAACCCGGAGCGCCCTTCCCGTTCCATCTCACCAAGGAGGGGGGCCACAGCCACCGTCGCGTCATTCATGCCGCTGACCATACCGGGCGCAGCGTGGAGACCATTCTGCTGGATCACGCCAAGGCGCACGAAAACATCTGCCTGCTTTCCCGCCACGAGGCCATAGACCTGATCCGCAACGGCGAGCGAGTCATTGGCGCCTATGTACTGCACGAGCGTACCCATACCGTCAAGACCATTCAGGCACAGGCAGTTGTTCTGGCGACCGGTGGTGCCTCCAAAGCCTATCTCTATACCAGCAATCCGGACACCTCCACCGGTGATGGCATTGCCATGGCGTGGCGGGCAGGCTGTGCAGTGGCCAATATGGAATTCAATCAGTTCCATCCCACCTGCCTATACCACCCCAGGGATCGTGCCTTCCTCATTTCCGAGGCGGTGCGGGGCGAAGGCGGTATCCTGCGCCTGCCCACCGGCGAGCGTTTCATGCACCTGTATGACGAACGGGGTGAACTGGCACCGCGGGATATCGTGGCCCGCGCCATCGACAGTGAATTGAAAAAACACGGTTTTGATTACGTATTGCTCGACATCACCCACCGCGGCAGCGACTTTATCAAACGCCACTTCCCCACCATCTATCAGCGCCTGCTGAAAGTGGGCATTGACATGACGCGGGAACCCATTCCCGTGGTGCCAGCCGCCCACTATACCTGCGGCGGTGTGGTCACCGATCTGCATGGTCGCACCAGCCAGCCCGGCCTCTATGCCGTGGGCGAAGTGGCCTATACCGGCCTGCACGGTGCCAACCGGCTGGCCAGCAACTCATTGCTGGAAGGGCTCGTTTTCGGCAAGGAGGCCGCCCACGACATCATCCGTACTCTGCCCGATCTGCCACGGCAGCCCAAGGCACCGCTGTGGGACAGCTCCAAGGTGCAGGACCCACAGGAACAGGTGCTCATCAGCCACGACTGGGACGAAATCCGCCGCACCATGTGGGACTATGTAGGCATCGTCCGCTCTGACAAGCGCCTCAAGCGGGCGGCCAAGCGTCTGCGCATGATTCAGCAGGAGGTTAACGAATACTACTGCCAGCACACCATCAACCCCAATCTGATCGAGTTGCGCAACCTGGCACTGGTGGCAGAACTGATTGTACTGAGCGCACGCAGGCGCAAGGAAAGCCGCGGCCTGCACTACAACAAGGACCATCCGGAAACCTTCAAGCGCGCCAGACCGACCGTGCTGACACCCAAGAACTGAAGCTATTGCAAAAAAATGCCTCCAAATTTGGAGGCACACATTTCATCAACGCCTTACACAATCAGAGAAAATTATTCATAACTGCCATTAACCACACATTTTGCAAAGTATCTTAATGCATCATCTATATTAGACACACCTTTTTTCTTTCCACAATCAACAGTATATACTTCGTGATCAGAAGGAGAATAAAATCCCAGCAATGATCCACGTGCGCTACTTCCAATATCTATATTACCATTATCATCAACACTCGTTTTGTAGTACAGACTTGCTACCCATTTACCATCAACCTGTATCGAACACGTAACACTGTCAATGCCACGGTTTTCATCACATAATCCTACCGATATTTCCTTATGATGATGACCCAACCGGTCCTTCATGTCTTCAATATACATGTGTGCCGTTTTTCCACTACTATCTTCAGCATACATATCAGCACCATGATTTAAAAGAATTTGGACCACATCCGGATGATTATTTTTGGCTGCGAGCATCAGCGCTGTGAGTTTTGCCACCCCCCCATTGGCATTGACATTTGCTTTATTAGCAAGAAGAAATTTTACGGTATCAGCATGTCCATTAGCAGCAGCCCATGTGAGCGCCGTATCACCATACTTACTTTCTGCATTAATATCTGCGCCATGATCCAGAAGAATCCTGATTATATCGGTATTTCCATATTCTGCAGCAAGCATAAGCGCTGTATTACCATTAATATCTTTAGCATTTATGTTAGCACCATGCTTAAGAAGAACTTTAACCACATCTGGATTATCATTAATTGCCGCCAACATCAATCCCGTGTAGTGATCACTCATGTAAGTGGCATCTACATCAATCCCTCGTGTGAGAAAGTTTTCGACCCTCTTAGAATCACCTTTTTTTACAGCGGTAAAAAAGGCATCGCTGTCTAATGCATTGGCCTTCTTCAAAACCTCCATATTTTCCGGCCAAGAAGATGCTTCACTCAGGGCACTATCCCCATACTTATTAACAATATTTACATCTGCCCCATGATCAAGAAGCATCTTGATCACCTCAGAGTTGCGTCCATGACCCGCTGCATGTATTAAAGCTGTATCACCGCTTTCATCTAATGTATTCACATCCGCACCATGATCAAGGAGATTTCTGACCATATCAACATTTCCGCTTGCTGCTGCTTTCATCAGTGCCGTAGCGCCATATTTATCCCTATCGTTAATATCCGCTCCACGTTCAAGAAGAAAATTAACAATATCTACACCACCTGGCGGATTATGAAAAGCGGACAGTATCAGTGCAGTTTGTCCCCGCTCATTTCTCGCATTGATATCCGCCCCATGTTCAACAAGTGTTTTAACAATATTCAGATGGCCCTCTATCGCTGCATTCATCAGTGCCGTATAACCATCCTGATCTTTGGCATTAACATCTGCACCGTGATTAAGAAGAAGCTTGACTATCTCCAAGTGCCCATGACTTGCTGCAGACATGAGTGCTGTGTGTCCCAGAATCTCATCTTTGGAATTTACATCAGCCCCCTGAGCAATGAGGGTCTTTACCTTATCAATATCCCCATCGCGTGAAGCATTTATCAAATCATTCGAATATGCTGTGGACATTAACCCTAAAATAAAACAAGGGATTAATAGGATTGTTTGCCAGATACTAATAGGTTTCACCTCAACCTCCTACCATCCATATTCGAGTCATAGTCAAACTATTATAGTGTTCGATTAGCTCGCTATTTTCCAGCTATAGATAGCATATTGGGCTGTTTGGCCCCAGGGCAACCCCGCAGGTGCGGGGTCTGGGATACCAGTGAGCAGGTTTGCTCACTTCTGCATGAACTGCTCGAGGATCTGTGGGTTCTCCAGCGTGGAGGTATCCTGCGTGATTTCCTCGCCGCGGGCGATGGCACGCAGCAGACGGCGCATGATCTTGCCAGAGCGGGTCTTGGGCAGGTTGGAGCCGAATCGGATGTCGTCCGGCTTAGCGATGGGACCGATCTCCTTGCTGACCCATTCGCGCAGCGCCTTGATCAACGCCTCGCGCTCCTCACCTTCCGGCACATCGCCGCGCGGCACCACAAAGGCCACGATGGCTTCACCCTTCACCGGATCGGGACGCCCGACCACAGCCGCTTCGGCGACACGCTCGTGGGCTACCAGTGCAGATTCGATCTCCATGGTGCCAAGACGGTGACCGGAGACATTAAGCACGTCATCCACGCGGCCCATGATCCAGAAGTAGCCGTCCTCGTCGCGGCGAGCCGAGTCGCCGGCCACGTAATAGCGATTGTTAAACTGCGCCCAGTAGGTGTTCACATAACGTTCGTCATCACCCCATACGGTACGCAGCATGGACGGCCACGGCTTGCGGATCACCAGATAGCCGCCGTTACCATGTGGAATCTCGTTGCCTTCCTCATCCACCACGGCCGCATCGATGCCCGGCAGCGGGAAGGTGCAGGAACCGGGCTTAAGCGGCGTCACACCCGGCAGCGGGGCAATCATGTGCGCACCGGTTTCGGTCTGCCACCAGGTATCCACGATGGGGCAGCGCTCCTTGCCGATCACGGTGTAGTACCACATCCACGCTTCTGGGTTGATGGGTTCACCCACAGTGCCCAGCAGGCGCAGCTTGCTCAGGTCGTACTCGTTGGGAATTTCGTCACCGAAACGCATCAGCGCGCGAATGGCCGTCGGCGCCGTGTAGAACACGGTAACGCCATGGTTCTGGCACATTTCCCAGAAACGGCCAGCGTGGGGATAGGTGGGCACGCCTTCGAACATGACGATGGTCTTGCCCAGCGCCAGCGGGCCGTAGGCCACATAGGTATGCCCGGTAATCCAGCCCACATCGGCGGTACACCAGAAGACGTCATCGTCCTTCAGGTCAAAGACCCACTCGTTGGTAACAATGGCGTTGAGCAGATAACCGCCGGAGCTGTGCTGCACCCCTTTCGGCTTGCCGGTGGACCCGGACGTGTACAGCAGAAACAGCGGGTGCTCGGCATTCACGTTGACCGGCTCGCAGTAATCGGGCATGCCGCGCTCGGCTTCGTGCCACCAGATATCGCGGCCTTCGACCATCTCCACTTCTTCACCGGTGCGCTCATAGACAATGACCTTTTCCACGCAGCCGCAGTGCTCTTCCAGCGCTTCATTCACGGCCGACTTCAATGGCACCGTCTTGCCGCCGCGGCGGCCGCCATCGGCAGTAATAACAATCTTGGCGCCGGCATCATCGATACGGTCGCGCAGCGCCACGGCCGAGAAGCCACCGAACACCACCGAGTGGATGGCACCGATGCGGGCACAGGCCTGCATGGCGATCACCGCCTGCGGGATCATGGGCATGTAGATGACCACCCGGTCGCCCTCTTTCACACCCAATTTCTTGAGGGCGTTGGCAAAACGGCTGACTTCGTCGGTCAGCTCCTTGTAGGTATAGCGAGTGACCTTGCCGTCGTCGGACTCGAAAATGATGGCGGTCTTGTCGCCCTTGGTGTCCAGGTGGCGATCAAGACAGTTGTAGGAGACGTTCAGTTCTCCGTCGGTAAACCACTTGAAAAAGGGCGCGTTGCTGTCATCCAGCGCCTGGGTGAAGGGCTTGGCCCAGGTAATTTTTTCCCGCGCCAGATCGGCCCAGAAGCCGACATGGTCCGCTTCGGCCTTGCGCTTCAGTGCTTCGTAATCTTCGGGCTTGATGTTCGCCTGGGCAGTGAACTCGGGGCTGGGCGGGAAAACGCGGTCTTCGTGCAGAATGGATTCGATAGTCTCAGACATGTCGTGACGCTCCTCTGGTATTTTTCACTGACAAACTTGGGTAAATGCTGCCACTTTACGACTGCGGATAGACAATTTCAAGACTGATTTTCTGGCCGTGGATCGCTTCCAGGAGGTCGTCATCCGGCAGCACGTGGAAGCGTTCGCCCAGTTTAAGCTGACCGCGCGCGCGGTCATTGCGGTATTCAATCACCACTGGCATGCCGTTTTCACTGTGGTAGGTCTCCAGCAGGATGTTCAGCGCCATCAGCTTGTCCTGCGTGCTTTGTTCCGCATCCAGCCACAGCTTCAGGCCGCGCGCCTTCTCCACGCGCGCCTGCGCCAGCGGATAGATATTCTTGGCGTCCATTTTCAGCCCGCCGTCGCCGTTGAAAGTATCCTCGGACACCTCCCCTTCAACGACCACCACGGTATCAACATCCAGAAAATCCCGGCACTGCTCCAGCAGACTGGGGCCAACGATCACCTCCAGCCGGGCAGTCTTGTCGTCCAGCGCGATAAACGCCATGGTGTCGCCGCGGCGGGTGCGCTTGCGCCGCAGCGCCACAATCAGCCCGGCGGCGGTCTGCTGCTTGAATTTTTCCGGTCGCAGTTCGCGCAACGGCTTGCCCACCAGACGGTTCAGCTCGTCGCGGTACAGATCGATAGGATGGCCTGTCATGTACAGACCAAGGGTTTCCTTCTCGCCCTGTAGACGCAGTTTCTGCGGCATTTCCGGCACATCCACCAGCTGATGCTGCAGGTCGTCTTCCACCAACCCGCCAAACATGTCGAACTGTCCCGCCTCGCGATCCTTGTGAAACTGCTCTGCCACCGACAGCGCCTGCCCCAGCGAGGTAAGCATGGCCTGACGGTTGTCGTGCAGGCAATCCATGGCGCCGGCACGGATCAGCGCTTCGATCACACGGCGGTTGACCTTGCGGTCCACCCGCTTGCAGAAGTCGAACAGGTCGCGATAAGGGCCATTTTCCTCGCGCTCGCGGATAATGCCTTCCAGCGCCGCTTCTCCCACCCCCTTGATAGCGCCGAGGCCATACAGAATCCTGCCGCCGGGCTGCGGGGTAAAGCGGATACCGCACTGGTTGATGTCCGGCTTGATCACCTCCAGACCCATGCTGAGGCACTCGTTGATCATGTGCACCACCTTGTCGGTGTTGTCCATGTCGGACGAGATCTGCGCCGCCATGAACTCGGCCGGATAGTGTGTCTTCAGCCAGGCGCTCTGATAGGAGACCAGCGCATAGGCGGCGGAGTGGGACTTGTTAAAGCCGTAACCGGCGAACTTCTCCACCAGATCGAAGATCTTCATGGCCAGCTCGGGATCAACGCCCTGCTTGATGGCCCCCTCACGGAACACTTCGCGCTGCTTGGCCATCTCTTCCGGCTTTTTCTTGCCCATGGCGCGGCGCAGCAGGTCCGCACCCCCCAGCGTATACCCCGCCAGCACCTGCGCGATCTGCATCACCTGCTCTTGGTAGAGGATGACGCCGTAGGTGGGCTCCAGAATGGGCTTGAGCCATTCGTGCTGATAGTTGGGATCCGGATAGGACACCTTCTCACGCCCGTGTTTGCGCGCGATGAAGTTGTCCACCATGCCCGACTCCAGCGGGCCAGGGCGGAACAGCGCCACGAGGGCGATGATGTCCTCGAAACAGTCCGGCTGCAGGCGACGGATCAGGTCCTGCATCCCGGAGGATTCCAGCTGGAACACGCCGGTGGTGCGACCGGTCTTGATCAGTTCGAAGGTGGCGCGGTCGTCCAGCGGAATGCGGGCAATGTCCACGAAGCCCTCATCGCCCGGCTGCTTGCCCGCATTGATGTGCTGCAGCGCCCAGTCGATAATGGTAAGTGTGCGCAGACCAAGAAAGTCGAACTTCACCAGCCCGATGGTTTCCACATCGTTCTTGTCCAGCTGGGTGACCACGCCCGTGCCATCCGGTTCCGACAGCAGCGGGCAGAAGGTTTCCAGCGGGCGCGGCCCGATGACCACTCCGCCGGCGTGCTTGCCGGTATTGCGCACGGTGCCTTCCAGCTTCAGCGCCAGATCCAGCAGCTCGCGCACGTCTTCTTCGTTGTCGTAGCGCGCCTTGAGATCCGGCTCCTGCTCCAGTGCCTTGGTGAGCGTCATGCCCAGATCCGGCGGGATCAGCTTGGCCACGCCATCCACCATGCCGTAGGGATGCCCGAGCACGCGGCCCACGTCGCGCACCACCGCCTTTGCCGCCATGGTGCCGAAGGTGACGATCTGGGACACGTGATCACGCCCGTAGTGGCGCGACACATAGTCGATCACCTCATCGCGGCGCTCCATGCAGAAGTCCACGTCGAAGTCGGGCATGGAGACCCGCTCGGGGTTGAGGAAGCGTTCGAACAGCAGGTCGTACTGAATGGGATCCAGATCGGTGATCTTGAGAGAGTAGGCCACCAGTGAACCGGCGCCGGAGCCGCGCCCGGGTCCCACGGGAATGCCGTGATCCTTGGCCCACTGGATGAAGTCGGCAACGATGAGGAAGTAGCCGGGAAAGCCCATCTGAATGATGGTGTCGAGCTCGAAATGCAGACGCTCGTAATACTGCTTGCGCTTTTCCGCGAAGGCCTGCTCGTCCAGGTGCCCGAACAGAAACTGCAGCCGCGCATCCAGTCCCTGCTCGCACACCTGCACAAAGTATTCGTCCATGCTCATCCCGTCCGGGATGGGGAAATCGGGCAGGAAGTATTCACCCAGATGCAGCTGTACATTGCAGCGCCGCGCCAGCTCCACCGTGTTTTCCAGCGCGCCGGGCAGGTCTGCAAACAGCTCGGCCATCTCTTCGCTGCTGCGGAAATACTGCTGCTCGGAATAGCGCTTGGGTCGGTTGTCGTCCTCCAGCACGTGGCCGGAGTGGATGCAGGTGCGCACCTCGTGTGCATCAAAGTCCTCTGCACTGGCAAAACGGACGTCGTTGCTCGCCACTGCCGGCCAGCCGTAACGCTCGATCACCCGCGCGCTGTCGCTGATAAAGGCCTCCTCCCCATCACGCCCGGTGCGCACAAATTCCAGATAGATGCGGTCGTGAAAGTGGGTCTCCCACCATTCGGCCAGCGCCGCCACCTGATTCAGGCGCCCGGCCGCCAGCGCGGCGGCAATCTCGCTCTGCGGCCCCAGCAGCGCCACCAGCCCCTCGCTGTACCGGGCCAGCTCCTCCCGGCTCACCACGGGCACCATGTCGTGCTGCACCAGGCGCTGACCGTGCAGGTAGCTGTGGCTGATCAGGTGGGAAAGATTCAGATAGCCCTGCTGATCCAGACACAGCAGCGTCACCCGCGTAGGCCCGCTGGCATCGTTGTCATTTTCCAGCCAGATGTCCGCACCGATGATGGGCTTGATGCCCTCGGCGAGCGCCGCCTTGTAAAACTTGACCAGTGCAAACAGGTTGCCCTGATCGGTCAGCGCAACGGCGGGCTGCCCCTTTTCCCGGGCCAGCGCCACCAGCTCCTTCACCTTGAGGGTGCTGTCGACAATGGAATATTCGCTGTGGGTATGAAGATGAACGAAGGGCTGCATGGGATCACATCGTAAAATAAGCCAACATTCTAACACTCACGCACAGGCACCCATGACGCAAACCGGCCCCTTCTGGCTTCCCGAATCGCCCGCCCGCTTTCCGCCCACGCACCTGGCTGCGCGGGAGCCCAGCGGCCTGCTGGCAGTGGGCGGCGATCTCACCCCGGAATGGCTGCTGGAAGCCTATCGGCACGGCATCTTTCCGTGGTTCAACGCCGACGAACCGGTGCTGTGGTGGACGCCCGACCCCCGCTGCGTGCTGATGACCGATCAGGTCAAAATACGCCGCTCCCTGCGCAAGGTGATGAAAAAGTCCGGCTGGCGCGTCAGCTTCGACACGCAGTTTGATCGGGTGATCCGCGCCTGTGCGGAAACGCCGCGCCCCGGGCAGGAAGGCACCTGGCTCAGCGAGCGCATGATCCACGCCTACACCACGCTGCACTCGCTTGGTTATGCTCACAGTGTGGAAGTCTGGTGGGAGGATGAGCTGGTGGGCGGCCTGTATGGCGTCAGTCTTGGCAAGGTTTTCTTTGGCGAATCCATGTTCAGCTGGCGGCCCGACGCCTCCAAAATTGCGCTGGTGCGGCTGGCGCAACAGCTGCAGGCGTGGGGCTTTCGCATGATCGACTGCCAGGTGCCCACCGATCACCTCATGTCCATGGGCGCCACGCTGCTGCCGCGGGCGGAATTCGAACGTATTCTCAATGAGGATCTGAACCAGATCTTCCCGGCACGCAAGTGGCATGACATCACCACCCCGGGCTAAGCAGTTGTCAGCGCTTGTTTTTCCTTGCCTTGTGCGGTGTTGCGGGTATAATTCGCGCAGACAAATTTCAATCAATCGAGAGACCCATGGCAAAAGAAGACGTCATTGAAATGGAAGGCACCGTCAAGGACGTGCTGCCCAACACCATGTTCCGCGTAGAGCTGGACAACGGCCACGAAATCCTTGCGCACATCTCCGGCCGCATGCGCAAGAACTACATTCGCATTCTCGAAGGCGACCGTGTCCGTGTCGAGCTGACCCCCTACGATCTGACCCGCGGACGCATCGTTTACCGCGAAAAATAAGCCTTTTTGGCCGTTTTTCCAATAAAAAAGCCGCTTCGTTCGAAGCGGCTTTTTTGTGGTCGTGAAAAAAGTCGGGGACCCCCCTCTTACACGGCTTCCAGCACCTCGGGCTTGAGCTTGAGTTCGCCCTTCTCCACACCAATGCGCAGGGTGCCGCCTTCCTTCAGGTCGCCAAAGAGCAACATTTCCGCCAGCGGCTGCTTGACCTTCTCGCGGATGAGCCGCTCCATGGGGCGGGCACCCATCTGGGCATCGTAGCCATGTTCGGCCAGCCACTGGCGTGCCGCCGGAGTCACATCCAGCTTCACCTTGCGGTCTGCCAACTGCGCTTCCAGCTGCAGGATGAACTTGTCCACCACGCGGCTCATGGCTTCCGGCGCCAGCGGCGCGAACTGGATCACTGCATCCAGGCGGTTGCGGAACTCTGGCGTAAACGCCTTTTTCAGCTCGGCACCGAAATCGCGCGTGTGATCCTGCTGCACAAAGCCCATGGTGCTGCGCGCCATCTGCTCGGCGCCCACGTTGGAGGTCATGATCAGCACCACGTTGCGGAAGTCGGTCTTGCGACCGGTGTTGTCCGTCAGGGTGCCGCTGTCCATCACCTGCAGCAGGATGTTAAACACATCCGGATGCGCCTTTTCGATCTCGTCCAGCAGCACCACGCTGTGCGGATGGCGGTTGACCGCCTCGGTCAACTGGCCGCCTTGCTCGTAGCCCACATACCCCGGGGGCGCACCCACCAGGCGTGACACCGTGTGGCGCTCCATGTATTCGGACATGTCGAAACGGATCAGCTCCACGCCCATGTGCTGCGCCAGCTGACGGGCCAGTTCG
This sequence comes from uncultured Piscirickettsiaceae bacterium, assembly GCA_964471975.1. Taxonomy (GTDB): domain Bacteria; phylum Pseudomonadota; class Gammaproteobacteria; order Thiomicrospirales; family Thiomicrospiraceae; genus Sulfurivirga. The sequence continues at coordinate 48,464 of CAYYIL010000008.1, forward strand.
GTCTTGCCCACACCGGTGGGGCCGGCAAACAGGAAGTTGGCAATGGGGCGGTCCGGGTTCTTCAGCCCCGAACGCGCCAGCTTGATGGCAGACACTACCTGCTCCACCGCCGCATCCTGCCCGAAGATTACCCGCTTCAGATCCGGCTCCAATGTCGCCAGTTTGTCGCGTTCCTTCTGCGTGATCTGCGTCAGCGGCACGCGGGCCATTTTTGCCACCACGCGCTGAATATCCGCCACACCCACCTGTGAACGGCGATTGGTCGCCTTCTGCAGCCCAAAGCGTGCGCCGGCCTCGTCGATCACATCGATGGCCTTGTCGGGCAGGTGTCGGTCCTGAATGTAGCGGGCCGACAGCTCCACTGCCGCACGCAGCGCCGGCAGGGTGTATTTCACGTTATGGTGCGCTTCAAACTTGTCCTTCAGGCCCTTGAGAATCTTGAAGGTATCATCCAGCGAGGGCTCGACCACGTCGATCTTCTGGAAGCGACGCGCCAGGGCACGATCCTTCTCGAAAATGGTGCGGAACTCTTCGTAGGTGGTCGCTCCGATACAGCGCAGCTTGCCTGCCGCCAGCGCCGGCTTCATCAGGTTGGAGGCGTCCAATGCGCCCCCCTGCACCGCACCGGCCCCGACGATGGTGTGAATCTCGTCGATAAACAGAATGGCGTGTTCCTTTTCCGCCAGCGCTTCCAGCAGCTGCTTGAAACGCTGCTCGAAATCACCGCGGTAACGGGTGCCCGCCATCAGGCTGCCCATATCAAGGCTGTAGATGCGTGCATTGCGCAATCGCTCCGGTACTTCACCGCGCACAATGCGCAGCGCCAGCCCTTCGGCAATGGCGGTCTTGCCCACGCCTGGCTCGCCGACGAGAATCGGATTGTTCTTGCGGCGGCGGGAAAGGATTTCCAGCGTGCGCTCGATCTCCATGTCGCGACCGATCACGGGGTCGATACGCCCCTGCTCGGCTTCCAGGTTGAGATCCCGCGCAAACTGGGTGAGGAAATCGGCTTCGGCTTCTTCGCTTTCAGCCGGTTTGCCTTCACTCGCCTCACTCTGGCGCTTGTTGCCGTTTTCGCCCCAGAAGTCTTCCTCGCCGAGCATCTGCGCCTCGGTGGCGGTGACGCCGTGGGAAATGTAGCTGAGCACATCGGCGCGATGCACGCCGTGCTTCTCCAGGAAATAGACCGCGTAGGAATCCTGTTCGGAGAAGATGGAGGCGAGCAGATGCAGCCCGTTCACTTCGGGATAGCCGTTGGTCTGCACCGTATAGATGGCGCGCTCGATCACGCGCTGCACCGCCAGCGTGGGCTGCAGCTCGAAGGTTTCTTCCGCCTGCGTGCGCACCAGATCGTTGGCCAGATAGTGCTCCAGACTCGCTTCCACATCGGCCACATCGACACTGCAGGCATAGATTACGTCCTGCACGTCATCCAGTGCCAGCAGCTCGAGCAGCACGTGCTCGAGCGTGACAAACTCGTGCCCCATCTCGTGCGCGAGACTGAAGGCATTGGACAAAACTCGTTGGACGTCTTTACTTAACATACTCTTCTTTACTCATCGTGTAATTCGATCTGACACAGCAGCGGATGGCCGTTTTCACGGCTGAAGCGGTTGACCTGCATCATCTTGGTTTCGGCAATTTCCCGCGAGTAGATGCCGCAGACCCCCTTGCCCTGCGTATGCACCTGCCACATGATGCGGGTGGCTGCATCTTCATCATGCCCGAAAAAGCGCATCAGCACCAGCACAACGAAATCCATCGGGGTGTAATCATCGTTGTAGAGGACAACCTTCCAGCGCCGCGGCGGCTTGACCCGCACCGGCGCCTTTTCCAGGACGGTTCCATTATCAAAGGTATAATTCGGCATGAAATTCATTATAGCGAAGGCGTCAAGCCCCTTTTATGACCACCGCCTGCCTGATTTATACGGATGCGTCCCGTCCTCTGATCGACACGCTTCGAGCTGATCTGCCAGCAGAAACCGCTACGCTGCATTTATCGCAACTGCCCGCCTCACCGCCAGCAGATACCCTATATATTGTGGTTGATGACCAGCAATTCAAGGATATATGGAAAAAATACGGGAGGCATGCCGTTCGACTGATTCCACTGCCCTGGCAGGAGAACCCACTGACTCGGCAGGCCTTTTTTCTTCCGGCGGATGCGTCGGCCTACCTCAAGCGCTGTAGCGACACGCCCGAGCAGTGCGGCAGCCGCACCCATCAGTTGCAGGCGAACGATCAACTGGTACTCACCACCGTGGAAATCGGCCAGCGCCTGCACACTTCCAATACGTCGCTATGGACACGCACCCGTCTTTTTTTCAAGGCCTTGCGCCACATTCACCTGCGCCCCATGCAGCTTTTCACCGCCAATGGGGCACATATCCGCTGTGCCTGCCTCAAGGTCCGCGCCGCCGACGAGTCCCTCATCCAGCAGCGCTATCCTGCCCTGTGTGAAAAACAGCAGCTGACCGGCAAGATCGCCGCGCTGGTGTATGCCCCGCAGAGTCTGATTACCTTCAGCCGCATTTTTCTGACGCGCCTTGGTCTGCGCAAGAACCGCAAACTGCCGCCGGGTGTTAGCCTGATCAAGAGCGAACGGCTGATCATCGAACCGGACAGCGGGCAGCTGCCCATGGAAATCGACGGCGAGCCCAGCCTGTGCGAGCAGGCCACACTTGAGATGGTGCCCACTGCCTGCAGCGTGCAGACCGCACTGCCGCTCGAAGTGGACACCGGCGAGAAGGAAACCCTGCGCACCAACACCCTGCCCACCTCGGAAGAAAGCATCGAGTTTTTCAGTCGCCGCGCCCTGCCGCTGTTTCCACTGGCATCCGAAGAAGCCTACGCAGAGCTGTTCCAGCAGGTGCGTGAGAGTGCACGCTTTTCCACCACTTTCGGCGTGCTGCTGACGCTGAGCGTATTGCTGGCGGCGCTGGGGCTGTTTCAGAACTCGGGGCCGGTCATTATCGGTGCGATGATCCTTGCGCCGCTGATGGCGCCCATTGTGTCGCTGTCACTGGGGCTGGTACGGCTGGACAATGGGCTGATGCGCACCAGCGCCGCCACCCTGAGCAAATGCGTGGCGCTCGCCCTTGGGCTGGCGGCGCTGTTTGCCTGGCTGATGCCCTTCGGCCACCTGACGGATCAGATGGCCAGCCGTATCCACCCCACCCTGCTGGATCTGGGGGTGGCGATCATATCCGGGCTGGCCGCAGCCTATGCCTACAGTCGTGAGGAAGTGGCCAAGAGCCTCGCCGGTGTGGCCATCGCTGTCGCACTGGTACCGCCGCTGACCGTCTCGGGCATCGGCATCGGTTGGGGCGATTTGCACATGTTCTGGGGGGCGATGCTGCTGTTTCTCACCAACCTGGTGGGCATTCTCGCTGCCGCCGGCGTGCTGTTTTTCGTGCTGGGCTTTTCCTCCCTGCGCACCGCCAAAACGGCCTTTGTCTACAAGCTGCTCCTGCTGACGCTCATTACCATTCCGTTATGGTTCTCCACACACCTCTACTTGCAGGAAGAACGCATCTATCAACGGCTCGCCAATCTGACACACCTGGGATATCGCGGCTATCAGCTGCCCCTGCAGGTCGTGGATGTCAGCATGATCAACGGGCGGCCCGTCGCCACCGTTCGGGTGACAGTACCGGCCGAAGCGGATGAAACGGCACGGGAACAGCTGGTGAACTTCCTGCGGCAACGTCTGGGCAATGATGTGCACCTGATTCTGGAATATCGCACCTTCTATCCCGCCAACTCCGGTGAGACGCGAAATCATTAGAAAACAGCAAGCCTCCATTAGAAAACAGCAAGCCTGCACACAGCGGCACCGGCCGAATTGCGTCCTCTGCCCCGTCGCGATACTTTCCATTCCGCAAACAAAAAGCCCCGCACGGGGCGGGGCGGGGCCTGTCTCAGTGCTTTTCTGCCTGATCAGTCATCCATATGCTTGATGACTTCCTCGCCAAAGCCGGAGCAGGAGACCTCCTTGGCACCGTCCATCAGACGCGCCAGATCGTAGGTGACGGTCTTGGCCTGAATGGCCCCTTCCATGCCCTTGATGATCAGATCGGCCGCATCGTTCCAGCCCATGTGGCGCAGCATCATCTCGGCAGAGAGGATCAGTGAGCCCGGATTCACCTTGTCCTGACCGGCATACTTGGGCGCCGTGCCGTGGGTCGCCTCGAACATGGCGACAGTGTCGGACAGGTTCGCACCCGGCGCGATACCGATGCCGCCTACCTGCGCGGCCAGCGCATCGGAAATATAGTCGCCGTTCAGGTTCAGGGTGGCGATCACGCTGTATTCTGCCGGACGCAGCAGAATCTGCTGCAGGAAAGCGTCGGCGATGACATCCTTGATCACGATCTCCTTGCCGGTATTAGGGTTCTTGAAGCTGCACCACGGCCCGCCATCGATCTTCTTGGCACCAAACTCTTCCTTGGCCAGCTCGTAGCCCCACTCCTTGAAGGCGCCTTCGGTGAACTTCATGATGTTGCCCTTGTGCACCAGGGTCACGGAATCGCGATCCTGATCGATGGCGTATTGAATGGCCTTGCGCACCAGACGCTTGGTCCCTTCTTCGGACACCGGCTTGATGCCGATACCGGAGGTTTCCGGGAAGCGGATCTTGTCCACGCCCATTTCGTTCATGAGGAAATCGATCACCTTCTTCGCTTCCGGCGTGCCCGCTTTCCATTCGATGCCCGCGTAGATGTCTTCGGAATTTTCACGGAAAATCACCATGTCCACCAGCTCGGGATGCTTCACGGGTGACGGGGTGCCGTTAAAGTAGCGCACCGGGCGCTGACAGACATACAGGTCCAGATTCTGGCGCAACGCCACGTTGAGGGAGCGGATACCGCCACCAACCGGCGTAGTCAGTGGACCCTTGATGGAGACGACATAGTCCTTTACCGCTTGCAGCGTTTCCTCCGGCAGCCACACGTCCGGGCCATACACCTTTGTGGCCTTCTCTCCGGCATAGACTTCCATCCAGGCGATCTTGCGCTCGCCGCCGCTGGCCTTCTCCACTGCCGCGTCCACGACGCGCTTCATCACCGGGGTAATGTCCACACCGATGCCATCGCCTTCGATGTAAGGGATGATCGGGTTGTTGGGAACATTCAGCGAGTGGTCGGGATTAACGGTAATCTTTTCGCCTTCTGCAGGCACGACAATTTTTTCGAACGCCATGAAACGGCTCCTGTGAGTGTTAAAATTACGCCACATTTTAACATAGCGGACTCCCCTCCCATGTCGCGCCTCATCCTGTTCAACAAACCCTACGGCGTGCTCAGCCAATTCACCGATGCCGACGGTCGCCCCACGCTCAAGGACTACATTCCGATGGAAGGCGTCTATCCGGCCGGGCGACTGGACCGGGATTCCGAAGGCCTGCTGCTGCTCACCGGCGACGGCCGCCTGCAGCATAGGATCGCACACCCGCGCAACAAGCTGGAAAAGACCTATTGGGTACAGGTGGAAGGCGCCCCGAGTGATACGGATCTTGAGCCGCTGCGCCACGGGATTACACTCAAGGACGGCCCCACCCGGCCGGCAAAAGTCAAAATCATTGAACCGCCCGACCTGTGGCCGCGTAACCCGCCCGTGCGCTATCGCAAGAGCGTGCCCGATACCTGGCTTGAAATTCGCATCAGCGAAGGGCGCAACCGTCAGGTGCGCCGCATGACCGCCGCCATCGGCTTTCCGACGCTGCGGCTGGTGCGCGTTAAAATAGGCCGCTGGCGTTTGGGAAAACTGCAGCCAGGCGAATGGCTGGAACTGGAGGTGTAGGATGCAGGTCATAGAAATCGAAGTCAAAGACGAGCTGAAAGACAAGGTCATCCACCTTCTTGAAGCGCTGCAGGGCAACCTGATCGAGCATTTCACCCTTGTTGACGACGACGCGGAAAAGCACCTATACCTCAAAGGCGTGGAAAACACGCTACAGGAATGGACAACCCCTGAAGATGAGCGCGCCTATGCAGACCTTTGATCCCTACGCAACCGTAGCGGTTCCGTTTCCCTTTACCGACCGAAGCAGCAGCAAGCGCCGGCCAGCCGTTGTGCTTTCGCCCCACTCGTTTCAGAAAGAAACCGGTACCTGCACCTGTGCAATGATCACCTCCGTGCCATCCGTATGGCCAGGCGATGTACCCATCACGGATCAGAGCGCTGCAGGCCTGCGCGTGCCCAGCAAAATCCGACTGAAGTTTTTCACACTCGATCTTGATCTAATCGTTCGCCCCCTGGGCACCCTGGCAGATTTGGACAAGGAAAGCCTCAAACAGGCCCTCATTACCCATTGCGCCCTGGAGGCACAGCCATGAAGGTTATCGTTGGCCTGTCCGGCGGCGTGGATTCCGCCGTCAGTGCCTTGCTCCTCAAGCAGCAGGGCTACGAGGTGGAAGGCCTGTTCATGAAAAACTGGGAAGGCGACGACACCGACGACTACTGCCCGGCCCGCGAGGATCTGGAAGATGTCATGCGCGTGTGCGACCTGCTCGGCATCGAGCTGCACGTGCGCAATTTCGCACAGGAATACTGGGAGCGGGTGTTTACCTACTTCCTGGATGAATACCGCGCCGGCCGTACGCCCAATCCCGACATCCTCTGCAACAAGGAGGTCAAGTTCAAGGCCTTTCTGGAGGAAGCGTTGCGACTGGGTGCGGACAAGATCGCCATGGGCCACTATGCCCGCAACGCCGCAGACGACCGCGGCCAGTGGCACCTGCTGAAAGGCGTGGACGCCAACAAGGACCAGACCTACTTCCTCTACACGCTGCAGCAGCACCAGCTGGAGAAGAGCCTCTTTCCCATCGGCGCGCTGGAAAAGCCGCGCGTGCGCGAGATCGCCGCGGAACACAACCTGCCCGTCGCCACCAAAAAGGACTCCACCGGCATCTGCTTTATCGGCGAGCGCAAGTTCCGCGACTTCCTGCAGCGCTATCTGCCCGCTCAGCCGGGCGAGATGGTCACCCCGGAAGGGGAAGTGGTCGGCACTCATCAGGGGCTGATGTACTACACCTTTGGCCAGCGCAAGGGGCTGGGCATCGGCGGCGGCCATGGCAGCGACAACCGCCCCTGGTTCGCCGCAGAAAAGGATCTGGCAAACAACCGCCTTATTGTCGTGCAGGGGGACGACCATCCGCTGCTGTATCATCAAGCGCTGACCGCCCGGCAGCTGCACTGGACTGCAGGCGAGCGCCCGGAAGTCTCGGATCTGAAAGCCAAGATCCGTTACCGGCAGACCGAGCAACCCTGCCGCATTGTGGGCGAAGATAATGACCGCATCGCCGTGGTCTTCGACGAACCACAGCGTGCGGTCACGCCGGGACAGTCCATCGTCTTCTACCATGGCGAGGAGTGTCTCGGCGGCGGCGTGATCGATCAGCGCTTTCATACGGAACAGGACATGGAGCAGCAGCTGTGAGCCGCTATACCGATACCGACCGCACCCTGGCCTTTGCCGGCATCTATCAGGCCGCAAGGCTGGTGCACGACCTCGCCAGCACGGGCCAGTGCGACGAAACTGCCTTCAAGATCAGTATCGACAGCCTGTTCGTCACGGATCCTGACAGTGTGCTGGATGTATGGGGCGGCGAGCTGGCGAATCTGCGCATCGGCATCGAAACCCTCGTCAGCCAGATGATGGGCAGCAACCGCAATCTCTACATCACCCAGTATGCACTGGGGTTGGTGGTGCTCGCAGCCAAACTGGAAAAATCCCCCCAGGACCTCACTGCCATCAGCGACGCGGTGGAAACGGCGCGCCGGCAGAAGGAACACTTTGGCGAAGAGCATCCCACCGTCATCAATACGCTGGCCAAGGCCTATCAGGAACACGTCAGCCCGCTGGGGCCGCGCATCATGGTAAAAGGCCTGCCGGAACACCTCAACGCGCCCGGCATGCCCGAAAAGATCCGCGCCCTGCTGCTGGCCGGCGTGCGCGCCGCCATTCTATGGCACCAGACCGGCGGCAGCCGCTGGCAACTGCTGTGGAAACGCCGCAGCTACCTGCGCGAAGCCCAGCGCCTGCTGCAGCAACTGCCACAAAAACCGCTGTTCCGCGGCCAAGCCTAAAAAGTTTCTAGAGAGCTCAACCCTGCAAGATAAATTGAATTAAGACCTCACCTTCTGTAAATTTTTTGGACTCTTTGCAAATAGTTTAATGCGTCAAACTCTGAGAAACCCCAAGAATACGATAACCTTGATGGATGCCTAGGGTAACCCTCTTTTGTCAATGGACCATAATGAACCCAAGCTCCTTTCAAGACATTTAGTTCTTTGATTAAAATGTACAAAGTACTATACAGGTAATCACGTATAGTAATATTTCCTCCCCATGCTGCCCAAAAAACAGGACATCTTTCACCTTTAGATAAATCTATAATTGTCTGAATATTATCTTTTAACAGATCATGATCAATTTCAGCTGGAAGATCAGAAGGATTAGTGGATCTCAAAGGACAGAGATTAACCATTGCAAATCCATCAAACCCATTATCTGCACAAACTTTTTCGACCTTTGCAACAGTTGTATCTGACTTTTCTTCATTTGCCGTACTGGGATTAAGTCCAACCGTAATCAACTTTTTGTTTCCACTTTTTCCAAGTACAAATCTTGCCGAATCGTCATCATTACACTGATATAAATCATACATAATTATTTCCTTGGCACGGTTTAATCTCATTTTTCATTTGAAACATATTCATAAATACATCGTAATATTACAAAATACCAAAGAGTGTGCCTGCATTCGTTTCTACAGACAAAAACAATATAATCGAGACCCATTCAATACTCTTGATGAAGAATTGAGTAATTACTAGTCACCATTCAATCAGATGAGATCAAATGGTACACAAGCACTGACTACTCTGCAGCCTCACTTAGCAAGTCGATATCCTCCAGCTGTTTGAGCTGCTGATACTGTGCATCGGTCAGGCGGATATCCAGAATCGGTGCGCCGGTTTCATCAAAGAGCTCACCCAGCACCTCTCCCAGTTCATAAAGCTGCGCCCGCAGCTTGCCAGCGGTGACCGGCAGCCTGACCTGCACGCGGTGATAGCGCCCCTTGAAATGGCTGGCCACAGCCTGCTGCAGCAGGTCCAGCCCTGCACCGGTCTTGGCAGAAATCCATACCCGTGCCGCACGGCCCTCTTCGTCCCAGTCGATGCGGGGTTCCAGCGGCGGCTGCAGGCGGTCGATCTTGTTCATTACCAGCAGTTGCGGCACATCCTCAGCACCGACTTCGGCTATTACCTGCTGCACGTCCGCCATCTTTTCTTCCCGCAGCGGATCGGAGGCATCCACCAGATGGATCAGCAGGTCGGCTTCGCGAGTCTCTTCCAGCGTGGAGCGAAAGGCCGCCACCAGATCGTGGGGAATATGGCGTATGAAGCCTACGGTATCCGCAAAGATCACCGGCCCCGCGCCGGGCAGATGCACGCGTCGCAGAGTGGCATCCAGCGTGGCAAACAGCCGATCTTCCGCATACACGTCCACGGTGGTCAGCGCATTGAACAGGGTGGACTTGCCCGCATTGGTATAGCCGACGATGGTAATAGTGGGCAGATCGGTCTTCTTGCGGGAACGACGTCCCAGCTCACGCTGGGCGCGCGCCTTTTCGATACGTTTTTCCAGCTGCTTGATGCGATCGCGCAGCAGGCGGCGGTCAGTTTCCAGCTGAGTTTCGCCCGGACCGCGCAGGCCAATACCGCCCTTCTGCCGCTCCAGGTGGCTCCAGCCGCGCACCAGGCGGGTGGACATGTGTTTGAGCTGTGCCAGCTCCACCTGCAGCTTGCCTTCATGAGACCGGGCACGCTGGGCGAAGATATCCAGAATCAGACCAACGCGGTCCAGCACTCGCGCCTGCACCAGCCGCTCCAGATTACGCTCCTGCGCTGGCGACAAGGCATGATTGACGATGACCACATCGGCTTCGCAGGCGGCGACGGCATCGGCGATTTCCTGCGCCTTGCCGCTGCCCACAAAATACTTGGGATCGGGACGGTCGCGACGGGTGGTGATCAGCGTGCACACTTCAGCGCCGGCGGAGTCCACCAGTTCGCGGAACTCCTCCAGCTCTTCCTGATCCTCCTGTTGGGAAAAATCGACATGCACCAGAACCGCCCGCTCCAGCTCGCGCTGCGGCTTGATGCGGTCAAACAGATCGGTCATGGCGACCGATCAGCTTTCGTCAGAAGAGGACTCGGTCTTTTCCGAGGCGGCGATCATTTCGCCCAGATTGAAAGACTGCGGGTCGCGGCTGGGCACGACGGTGGAAATGGCGTGCTTGTAGACCATCTGGGTGACATTGCTTTTCAGCACCACCACAAACTGATCAAACGAATCCACGCGTCCCTGCAGCTTGACGCCATTGACAAGATAGATGGAAACAGGAATGCGCTCCTTGCGCAAAGCGTTCAGGTATGGATCCTGAATCGGCTGGGCCTTGGCCATGTGTGTTCACTCCCAAAAACGAAAAATCGAATTATTTAGGCACCTCCGCAGAACCTCTGAATGCGCTCGTGTTGCTGGCGCGATGGCGGCAGATTCAAGGCGCGCGGCGCAGCCTTTGGTGGGGCCAAAGGCAAGACGTGCAACACAGAAGATGCTGCCATCTCGCCGCAACCCGAAGGGACAGGGCGATTCCGGCCCAATGCGGTGTTGCACCTCACTCGCATGGAATGACCATGCCACGTTCGGTGCGCCTTGCCTAGAACCGGAATTGCCACTGTCGCGACCGTTCAGAGATTTTGCGGAGGTGCCCTTATGTTTTTAACCCCAAATGGGCTTCAGCGCTAATCTTACTTGATCGCGCCGGCCGGCGCAAAAATCGGCCCGCGAAAAAGTCGGGTACCCCCCTGTGGATTCACACATTTTCCTGCATCCGCGCAGTAAAAAACGCTTCTGCCTGCTGCAACTGCGCTTCAAGTGGTATTTCATAGGGATCCAGTACGTACAGATGCGCTTCCTTGCGCAGCCAGGTCAGCTGGCGTTTGGCCAGCTGACGTGTCGCGACAATGCCCTTGTTTCGCATGGTCGCCCAGTCGTATTCTCCGGCCAGATAGTGCCACATCTGCCGATACCCCACGGCTCGAATGGACGGCAGCCCCGGGTGCAGATCACCTCGCGCATACAAGGCGCGCACCTCCTCCTCGAACCCCTGCTCGAGCATGGCATCGAAACGCTTCTCGATCATGGCATGCAATTGGCCTCGATCCTCTGGAATAAGGCCTACCTTGATCAGCTTGAGTGCATGGTGCACCTGCGTCGTTTCCCGCTGCAGTTCACTCAAGGGGCGGCCGGTCAGTTCATACACCTCCAGTGCGCGGATCAATCGCTGCGGGTCGCCCGGACGGATCCGTGCAGCAGCGTCTGGATCAACGGCCTTAAGCCGGGCATGCAGACGGGACGGATCTTCCATCCACGCTTCCTGCAGATGCGCCCGCACCGCCGGATCGGCTTCAGGCAATTCTGCAAGACCTTTTTGCAAGGCATTGAAATACATCATGGTTCCGCCCACAAGAAGGGGAATGCGATCCCGTGCGCGGATCGCGTCCACCAGCCGCACTACATCCTTTACAAAAGCGCTGGCAGAGTAAGTCTCGGCAGGATCGAGAATATCGATAAGATGGTGCGGCACCCGCGCCCGCTCTGCCGGCGTAGGCTTGGCCGTGCCGATATCCATGCCGCGATAGACCAGGGCCGAATCGACACTGATGATTTCCACCGGCCACTGCTCGGCCAGCGCCAGCGCCAAGCGCGTCTTGCCGCTGGCAGTGGGCCCCATGATGGCGGGAACGGCAATCTTCTCCACCTACTGCCCCCGCATGAATAGCCGGTCCAGCTGCTGCATGTCCAGTTGCACCCAGGTGGGACGTCCATGGTTGCACTGATCAGCGCGCAGCGTAGCCTCCATGTCGCGCAGCAGCTGGTTCATCTCATCAAGTGTAAGGCGGCGGTTGGCGCGCACACTGCCATGGCAGGCCATGCTGGAGAGGATGGCATGGATGCGCCGCTCCACTTCGGTGCTGTCCCCCGCGGCTTCCAGTTCGGCCAGCATGTCACGCACCAGCTGCTCCGTGGGCGCCTTGCTCAGCAATGCCGGCACGGCATTGACGCGCAGTTGCTGCGGCCCGGCCGCCTCGATCTCGAAGCCCCAGCGGCTAAAGTGATCCTGAAAAGCTTCCCAGCGGTGCATTTCCTGTGCGGACACCGGCAGCATTACCGGCACCAGCAGCGGCTGGCTGACAACGCCCTGCTCGGCATACTGCTGCTTGAGCCGCTCATAGACAATACGTTCATGGGCGGCATGCATGTCCACCAGCACCATGCCCTGTGCGTTTTCCGCCACGATAAACACCCCGTGCAGCTGCGCCTTGGCAAACCCCAGCGGCGGAATCGCCTGCGACGATTCAGGCGTGGGTTCTGCAGACACTGCATAGGTCGGCTGCGGCTCCGCCACATTGGGTCTGGCCTGCGGTGCCTGAAAGGCCAGTGCGGCCTGCCAGCCTGTTGGGTCTGCAGCCGTGGATGCCTCCGCTTGAACGCCCCCCGCTGGTCTGAGTGCAGGCGTCATCTCCGTGGAAACTTCAGCGTCACTTACGCGCGATTCGATAGGCGCGGCGATGGCATCCTTGAGACTGCGGCGCACGAAGTCATATACCCAGCGCGCCTCGGCGAAGCGTACTTCGGACTTGGCCGGATGCACATTCACATCCACCTGCTCCGGTGGTAGTTCCAGAAACAGGACATAGGCCGGCTGGCGCCCGTGATACAGCGTATCGGCATAAGCCTGCCGCACGGCATGCACCAGCAGCTTGTCGCGCACCATGCGGCCATTCACGTAGAAATACTGCATGTCAGCCTGCGCCCGGTTAAAGGTGGGCCGGGCGATCCAGCCGCGCAGGCGCAGCGGCCCGGATTCAAATTCCACCGCCAGTGCCGCCTCCACAAAGCCCTTGCCCAGCAGCATCTCCAGCCGGCGCAGCTGCCCCGCTTCATCGTGCACGGGCCGCAGCTGATGCACGGTCTTGCCGTTATGCTGCAGCGTAAACTGCACGCTCGGCCAGGCAAGCGCCATGCGCCGCACCAGCTCGTCGATATGGCCAAATTCGGTGCGTGGCGCCTTGAGGAACTTGCGCCGTGCCGGCACATTGAAAAACAGATCCTTTACCTCGATGCGCGTGCCCACCGGCATGGCCACGGGTGCCGACTCAGTCCAGCGGGTTGCGCCGTCACTGGCGATGCGCCAGCCGCTCTCCTCATCGGCCGTGCGTGATGCCAGTTCAAAGCGGGAGACGGCACTGATGCTGGCCAGCGCCTCGCCACGGAAACCAAGGGTATGAATGCGATGCAGGTCTTCGGCCGAGGTGATCTTGCTGGTGGCATGGCGGCACACCGCCAGCGGCAGCTCGTCTTTGGGAATACCATGGCCGTTGTCGTGCACGGCAATGCGCCGGATGCCGCCCTCTTCCACCTGGAGATCCAGCCGGTCGGCACCGGCGTCAAGTGCGTTTTCCAGCAGCTCCTTGACCACGGAGGCGGGACGCTCCACCACCTCGCCGGCGGCGATCTGGCTGGCAAGCTGATCAGAAAGAAGATGAATGGCCGTGCGGGATGACATGGCCGCTATTATAGCGGCCCCCGCTGCCGCGGCTCAGTTCAACGCCGCCACAACCTTGTCGCGCAGCGGCACCCGCAGACGCATGCCGGCATACAGGCGATCGGCCCGACGGATGTGGTTAAGCCGCTTGAGCGTGCGCACATCTGTGCCAAAGCGCTGGGCGATTTCAGACAGTGTATCCCCTGAACGCACCTTGTATTTCACAAACAGGCTTTCGCCCCAGTGCGGCTGGTTGGCACGGGTCATGGCATACTGCTGCACGCCTTTCGCCAGCGCAGTGGCGAAACGCTTGCGGAAGCTGCGGGAACGCAGATTAGCCGCATCGTGACGGTTTGAGATAAAGGCTGTTTCCACCAGAATGGAGGGCATGTCCAGCTGGCGCAGCACGGCAAAATTGGCAGACTGCACGGACAGCTTGTGCATGCGCACCTTGCGCGCCAACTGCTTCAGAATCGCATTGGCCATGCCGCGGCTGGCCTGAAGATTCGCCTTGCGGGTCAGGTCGCCAAGAATATAGGCCACCTTTTTGGGCGACCTCTGGGCGTGCATAAACAGGCTGCCGTTTTCACTGCGCTCCAGCGCACGGTTCAGGGCGGTGGTGGCGCCACGCTCATTGAGCACATAGATGGAGCCGCCGCGCACGCGTCGATCGTCGGGAAAGGCGTCGGCGTGCAGCGAAATAAACAGATCCGCATTTTTTTCCTTTGCAATGCGCGGGCGTTCATTCAGCGGGACAAAGTAGTCGCCGTCGCGCACCAGCACCGCACGCATATTGGGCAGCCTGTCGATCTCCCGCTTCAGTTCACGCGCCAGTGCCAGCGTCACATCCTTTTCCTTCAGGCCGCCCACGCCGATGGCGCCGGTATCCTTACCGCCATGGCCAGCATCGATGGCCACAATCAGCTTGCGATCATCCAGCGGACGGCGCGTGTACTTGAGGATCTCTTCGCGCAGCTGTTTCTGCTCTGCCGTCAGGCGAGCACTACCCTTTCTGGAAACAGCAGCGGTGGATGTGGCGCTTTTATGCGCCACCTTGGCGGGCTTACTCGTTCTGGCAACATGCACGACAGGCTTTTTCATCACACGCACCGATTTTTTGACAGATACCTTTTTGACAGGCATGGTCGTCGGGCGGGATGGTGCGCTGGCCACCTTGCTGCGGGCAGGCTTATGCGCCGTGGCGATGCGAACAGGCGATTTTCTGCTGGACGCCGGACGTCTCGGCTTGTAAGTCACTGCTAGCTTATGTGCAGGCTTTGTGCTTTTGCTGCGTGCAACCGGTACCGGCTCAACAATGTCCACGACCACGCGCTGAGCCACATGCTTGCCCTTGCGGCCGAGCGAGAAAAACTTAAAACGCTTGTTGCCTTTCAGGTCAAAGACCACGATCAGGTCACGCTTGTTCCGACCGGCGCGGATCCGTTTGACGCGGGGATCCTTCAGCATCTGACGCGTAAAGGGGAGATACCGTCCCACTCCCTTCAAGCGCACCACCACACGGGCCGGACTTTTCAGCGAAAAGACGCGAAATTCGGCAGGCGAACTCAGGTCCAGCACAAAGC
>CAYYIL010000009.1:0-44816 GCA_964471975.1 uncultured Piscirickettsiaceae bacterium
GAATACTCCAAGGATCTGCTTGAGTATGCGCTGGGGCGGCGCATTCCCTTCATCTTCGCCTCGTCCGCGTCCGTGTACGGGGATGGCCACAACGGCTTTAGCGAAGCCCGGGCCTGCGAGTTTCCGCTCAATGTCTATGCCTACTCCAAGTTCCAGTTCGATCAGTATGTGCGTGAGGTGCTCCCTGAAGCGGACAGCCAGGTGGTAGGATTGCGCTACTTCAATGTGTATGGCCCGCGGGAACAGCACAAGGGCAGCATGGCGTCGGTGGCCTTTCATCTGTATAACCAGCTCAAGCGTGGCGAAAACCCCAAACTGTTTGGCGCTTACGACGGCTATGGCCCCGGCGAGCAGAAGCGGGACTTCATCTATGTGGATGATGTGGTGGATGTGAACCTGTGGCTGTGGCAGCACCCCGAGGTTTCCGGCATTTTCAACTGCGGCACCGGGCAGGCGCAGAGCTTCCGCGAGCTGGCGCAGGCCGTGATCGACTGGTATGGTCAGGGCGAGATCGAATACATCCCCTTCCCGGATCACCTCAAGGGGGCCTATCAGAGCTTTACCGAGGCGGACATGTCCGCCCTGCGGGCGGCGGGCTATAACAAGCCGTTCAAGACCGTGCAGGAGGGTGTGCCGCTTTATCTGGACTGGCTGAGCACCGCGCCCCATGCGCGTTTTGCTGGTTAAGATGTCCTCCATGGGCGATGTGATCCACACATTGCCCGCACTGACCGATGCGCAGCGTGCCCTGCCCGGGGTTCGCTTTGACTGGATTGTGGAATCGGCCTTTGCCGAGATTCCGGCCTGGCATCCCGCGGTGGAAAACGTTTTCCCCATTTCGTTGCGCCAGTGGCGGCGCCAGCTGTGGAAGCCCGCCGTGTGGCGTACCCAGCACGAATTTTTTCGGACGGTGGCGGAGAAAGGCCCCTATGACCTGATTCTGGATGCGCAGGGGCTCTACAAGAGTCTGTATGTGGCCAAACGGGCGCAAAAGGCGCTGGTGCGGCGCAGCGCAAAAAATGCGGCGCTAAAAAAGTCGGGGACCCCCCTCGTGGGCATGGATTTTCGCAGTGCCCGAGAGCCTCTGGTCTCGCTGGGCTACAGCCGGCGCCTTGCTGTGCCCAAACAGCAACATGCCATCACTCGCCTGCGCCAGCTGTTTGCCCAGGCATTGCATTACCCGCTGCCGGATTTGAATCAGATCGATTATGGCGTGCGGCTGTCGCAGCAGCCGCTGCCGCTGGCGGTGGAGGCACCCTACTGGGTCTTTCTCCATGGCACCACCTGGGACACCAAACTGTGGCCGGAAGAAAACTGGCGTGCGCTGATTGAGTGGGCTGGCAAGGTGGGTAAGCAGGTGGTATTGCCGTGGGGGAATGAAGTGGAGCATCAGCGCAGCCTGCGCTTAGCGGAAGGCTTTACCTACGCCCAAGTGCCACAGCGCAGACTGGCGATTAGTGAAGTCGCTCAACTGCTCCAGCAGGCCGAACAGGTGGTGGCAGTGGATACCGGTCTGGCCCATCTGGCGGCGGCTCTGGCCGTGCCCACGCTTGTGCTCTATCGTGTCACTGACCCCGCCCGTGTTGGAGCCCAGGGTCCCAAGGTGAAGCATCTGATATCGCCGGTGGCACATCGTTATATCAAGCGTTTCGCCAGTGAGGTGGAGGCACAAAAAAGCTTGGAATCGCTCTCTGTTGAACGAGTTTGGGAGGCGGTCAAGCATGGGTGAACAGGTGCTTTACCTGCCTTCCACGCCGTTCAATCTGCTGGTGTCTCTGCTGGATATGCGTCAGCGTGGGGTGGAGAATGCACAGCTGATCATGATCGACCAGCGTCAACCGGTGGATTATTTGAATATGTTGGAAGGCAATCCGGATTTTCCCTTTCAGCAGGTTGCCATGTTGTCGGCGGCACAGGGATTATTGAAGCCTGTGGTGCGGCGTCGGCATTTCGCACAGTTGTGGGCATGGGTTGCGCCATTCAAACCCACTGAAATTGCGGTAGGCAGTGACCGTCGGATTGAGTTTCAATACCTGATGCACCGTTTTCAGCAGGCAGATCATCCCGTTAAGGGGGTTTACCTGGATGACGGTCTGTATACCTACATGACTTGGCCCAAAGGGCGTCTTGCCCGTTTGCTGGACAATGTGGCGAAACAGCTGGCCTATGGCTTCTGGTGGCAGGCGCCGGAACAGGTGGGTGATAGCAGCTGGATTCAGGAAGCGCGCCTGTTTTCTCCCGAACTGGCGCTGCCCTCTCTGAGAAATCGTCTACGGAACCGCCTGGATGGTCAGTATCTTCTGGAGGCCCCTTTCAAGAGATTGGCGAGTCAGATTGCGGAAAGGCTTGATATCGATGTGGGGCGCCTTTCTGAACCCCATGCAAAGATCATTCTGACACCGCATCCTGCCGATGTTAAAAATACACCGGGGTTTGAGACGGCTGTTCAGCAGGAAATACAGTCTGCCCAAGGACCTGTCTTCGTCAAGTATCATCCGCGCTTTGATGATTATGACGCGCTCAAGCTGGCCGCAGCCGGTGCGCGTGTTCTGCCCAAAAACATGGCGTTTGAGTTTTTGCTTCCCCTGCTGAATGCGCAGGCGGAGGTCGTAGGGGATCTGACCACGGCATTACTCTCTACCCGCTGGATGCGACCGGAAATCAAGGTGCGGGCCATTGGATGTCTGAGTGAACAGGTCGATCCAAGGTTGCTGATGTTGTATAAGCGTTTTGACGTAGAGGTGGCCAATGCCTGAATGGTTAAAGGAAAAAATCCGCCCGGAGCTGGTTTTGTATGTGGCGACATTCGCGGCAATTGGCCCATTGCTGATTGAGAAGGACTGGCTGGTCAAAAGCGGCATGGCCATTTTTCTTCTTGGAACGGGTTATCTCTTTTTTCGGCAGCCACGGGAAACGCTTGGAGATTGGGAAAAAAACTGGATAAAAATTGTTCTGCTTTATGTTGCGGTTTTTTTTATAAGTTTTCTGCTGCGTCCACCTTACACAGAGGATGGTATCTGGAGGTTGTCGGCACCCGGCCTGATGTTGCTGGTGCTGGTCTGGTTTTCGGCCGTTGTGCGACAGCGGCTGCAGTGGAGTGCGGTTAAGGCGGTCGCCTTGGGAATTGTGGGTTGGGGCGTGGTGATCGCCTTATGGGAGGGGTGGATGATCCGGCCCGATTTTTTAGATACATCTTATAAGCTGGGTACGTATGTTTCTGACCTGGGAGCGATGGGTGGGATTATTCCTTTGGGCGCGGGGTTGGCGCTGATCGCGGCGCTTCATGAGAGGCGTTCAAAATTTTGGTGGGGCGTGGCTCTGGCTGGATTGATACTTGTGCTGCTGCTGAAAAAGCGCACGCCGTTGGTGCTTTACGGAGTGATGCTGGCTGTCTGGGCTGGGTGGCTGTTCGTACGACATGGCGGGCTGGCTGTCTGGCATCGTTGGCTGCTTGTATCTGCCGTGGGTGCCGTGTTGGTGGTTGGCGGATATCTGCAAAGGGATTTGGTAAAAGCCGCTTATCAGGATTATGTGGCAGCTGTGGAAGAGGGAAACTATGTGACTTCGCTTGGGCTGCGTTACAGAATGCTGCAACTGGGGATTCAGCTGATTAAGCAGCGCCCCATAACCGGGTGGGGGCCGAGCGGATACAAGTCGGAGGGGCTGTGGCCACTACTTGAAAAGGAAGAAAAAAATCCGAGGGCCAGGGATTTGATTGCCCACTTTACACATTTACACAACCAGTTTGTGATGGACTGGGTGCTTTCAGGCATATTTGGATTTCTTAGCGGTCTGCTACTGTTGTTTTATCCTGTCTACCTGGCAGTCAAAAACCAGCAGGACAGGTGGGGCAGCGGTGTATTGATGGCAGGGCTGGGGCTGGGCATTATCGCTGTCATGATGTTTGGCGCCCTGTTTACCTATACCTATACTACGGTTGCCATCATGTTGACGTTAAGCTCGATTGTGGCGGTTTCTGCCGGGAGGCAAACATGATTCGTGTTGTGTGCCTCAAGTGGGGGGATAAATATTCAGCGGAATATGTGAATCGCCTTTACCGTTCTGTTAAGCGCCACCTGGACGAGCCCTTCACCTTTCATTGCATGACGGAAAATGCTGAGGCATTGTTGCCGGAAATTGAGCCGATTGCATTAACGGATATGGGGTTGCAAGGCTGGTGGTATAAGTTATTGTTATTCAAGCGGGGATTTCTGCCATTTCCAAATGAAGAACTGGTGCTTTATCTGGATCTGGACGTGGTCATTCTTAACGATCTCAAGCCGCTTCTGGATGGCTACAGGGCACCGCTCAGCATCAGCGCCGATGATACCCCAAATCGCATGAACAGCTCCGTGATGGTGTTTCAGGCAGGAAGTTTGGGATTCGTATGGGAGAGTTTTCAGGCGCAAAGAGAATATGTGCTGGCGCACTATCATGGCGATCAGGACTGGATTGAGCAGGTGGTGCCGGCAGCGCATATTCTGCCGAAATCTATTGTGTGCTCGTTCAAGATAGACCTGAATAGTAAAACCCCTTTTTCATTTGGAAGCGTAGGGCGTTTTCTGCGTCAAAAATTTCCTGAAATGTTGAAGCCTCGAGGTCAGGTGCCCTGTCCTGACTGTTCCATCGTGCTCTTTCATGGTCGGCCCAACCCTCATGAGGTGATGGACGGCCCTTGGGATAAGTATCGACATGCGCCTTGGGTGAGAGAACACTGGCATGAAGATTGATAGATTGATAGAAAAAGTTAGAGAACGCCTTGCTGAACGCAAGAGATTGAAAAATCTTTCTTTTCCTTTGAAGCGCCCTGTTGTTAAGGTGGGGCATGGTACATATTTTAATCATGCAACAGTTTATGCATGGCATGAAGACGATATATTTGAGGTCGGATCATATTGTTCAATAGCAGATGATGTCGTTTTTCTATTGGGTGGAGAACACTTCAAAGACCATGTGACAACCTGGCCTTGGTACGATTTTCTTGATAAGGCGAAAGGTGACAGGCAGCTCAAAAATACATCGAAAGGACAAGTCAAGGTTGGAAATGATGTGTGGGTTGGACATGGCGCACTTATTCTATCCGGTGTAGAACTGGCGACAGGCACAGTAGTGGGGGCGGGGGCTGTAGTGACGAAATCGACACCGCCTTATGCGGTTGTGGCAGGAAATCCCGCGAAAATAATCAAGTTTCGTTTTGATCAAGAAACAATTGAGGGGTTGCTGGCATCACGGTGGTGGAAAATGAAGCCTGAGGAACTTAGTAAGCTATATGATTTGATGGATCATCCTGTTGAGTTTTATAAGCGCCTGATTACTGAGTCGGCATAAGGCTTTTTATGAAAATTCTTGTCTTGGGTATCAATCAATTGGGCGGTTTAATGATGGCCACCCCTTTTTATCGCGAACTGAGAATCGCTTATCCTGATAGTCGTATAAGTTGTTACGCTTTTCCACTAACTTTTCCCGTTCTGAAAAGCTGCCCGTACCTGGATGAGGTTGTCCTTTTTAATAAAAGCTTTCTTTATGGCGCTTTGAGTAATATGAGGCGCTTTGATTTGGTTTTTAACCTTGCCGGAAACTGGGGGTCATACGTTTTCTCTAGAATTGTTGGGAAAAGTGTTGTGGGGTTCGGTGATGAGGGGAGTGTGTTAGCTGATGTGAATGTGCCAAAACTGCTCTCTTCTGAATATCGGACCAAGCACTTGTTCAAGGCGTTGGAAGCTCTCGGGCATGCGCCGGAAGGGTTGTATGTGCGAGAGGCCTGGTATGACTCAGAAGCATCGACTGTCGCTGACGGCTGGATCAAGGCGCACGATGTGGGAAATGCGAGCATTTTTGCCTTCAACCCCTTTTCCACGGATGAAAAAAGGCGCTGGACGGATAGTGGATGGAAAACCGTGATTACTGATGTCCACCGTATGGGTATTGTACCGGTGCTTGTATGTGCGCGGAGTCAACATGACGAGGCGGTGGCGTTTTTGAAATGCCTTGGCGTGGAGGGC
Source organism: uncultured Piscirickettsiaceae bacterium (assembly GCA_964471975.1). Taxonomy (GTDB): domain Bacteria; phylum Pseudomonadota; class Gammaproteobacteria; order Thiomicrospirales; family Thiomicrospiraceae; genus Sulfurivirga. Next base: position 6,003 of record CAYYIL010000009.1, read on the forward strand.
ACCATGATTTTTGAAGGTAATGTGGCCCAGTCGCTTGCTTTGCTGGACCGGCATGTTGATTTCGCCATGGGGGTGGATTCAGGCTTCATGCACATGGCGCTTGCCGCCAGCCGGCCCCATGTAATCGGGATTTTCAATACCCTCCATCCACAGGAAACCTTTCCGATTCACGATGCAAAGCATCTGGCATTGACGCCCGAAAATCAGCCCTGTTTCCCTTGCAACCTGTATCGCAGCAAGGATGTCTGCAAGCACAACCTTGAATGTCTCGACAGGATCGATGCGGGCAAGGCAGTGAGTTTCATCCGTTCCCACCTATGAAGCTGTTTTTTGACTCCTCGGTTTTTTATGCCAAGCCTGCTGACATCTCATTCTTTGCATGGGAAAAGGTTAATACTGAAGCATTGACGCCCCGTGGCGCCGGCACTTCACTGGGCGGGCAGGCGATCGGGGAAGGGGCTATTGTCGATTTTAGGCATCAGAACCGTATCCTGGGGTATGAGGAGGCTACTGGGCGGGTGCGGGTTGATCCGGGTGTTATTCAGGATGATCTGAATGACTTTCTGCGCACTTATGGGCGCCGTTTTGCGCCGGATACGTCTACGTCCAACCGTGCCACCATAGGTGGCATGATCGGCAACAACTCCTGCGGTATGTATTCCTGCCACTGGGGCACGACGCGGGAGCATGTGCACCGCATCAAGGCCATGCTGGCCGATGGCAGTATGGTTTGGTTTGAACCGCTGAGTGCCGAGCAGTTGGCCACCAAGTGTGCGCAGAATGATCTGGAAGGACAGATCTACCGTATGGTGTTGGATATTCTTGAACAGTATGGCGAGGCTATTCTGGACGCTTATCCACATCCCAGCCTGATCCGCCGCAATACCGGCTATGCGCTGGATGTACTCTATCGGGATTATCAGCCGTTCAACCCACAGGGCAAGCCTTTTTCCCTCGTCCCATTGCTGTGTGGCAGCGAAGGTACGCTGGCGTTGTTTCTGGAGGCGGAGCTGGAAACTGTGCCCCTGCCACAACGTCGCGATCTCATCTGTGCCCACTTTTCCGAACTCGATGACGCATTTGCATGTCTGCCAGCACTGATGGAACAGTTCGCGCCTGCTGCGGTGGAGTTGATCGATCGCAAAACCCTGCAGACTGCTGCGCATAATCCCGAGCAGGCAGAAAACCGCTTCTGGCTCAAAGACGATCCGGAGGCGGTACTAGCGATCGAGCTGTTTGATGCGGATGAAACACAGGTTCAGGCCCTGCAACACTGGTTAAGCGCACGATCCGCCTATGCCGTGCCTCATTTGCAAGGCGAGGATATTGCAGCCGTGTGGTCGCTGCGCAAGGCGGGGCTTGGACTGCTGATGGGCGAGCGCACGCGCAAGAAGGCCGTAGCGGTGGTGGAGGATGCGGCCATTCCGCTGCATCATTTGCGCGACTATTATCACGACATGCGTCGCTGGTTTGAAGCGCATGGCGTTGAGGCGGTCTATTACGGCCATGCATCGGTGGGCCTGATTCATATCCGCCCCAAACTGGATCTGAGTCAGCCGGAAGACAAGCGGCTGTTTGCCGAAGTGGCGGCCTATTCAGCGAAACGGGTCAAGCATTACCGTGGCGCACTCTCTGGCGAGCATGGTGATGGTCGCATTCGCGCGCCTTTTCTGCCTGAGTTTTTCGGTGAGCGGGTCTATCAGCAGCTGGTGCGGCTCAAGCGGGCCTTTGATCCGGACAATCGCCTCAATCCCGGCGTCATTATCGGGGACCGCCCCATTACCGAAAACCTGCGTGCTGATCTCCAGCCTCAGGTCACGCTTCGCACGGGGCTGGACTGGTCGGAAAACCTCTCACTGTTCGATGCGGTCAATCAGTGCAATGGCGCTGGTGCCTGCTTGAAAAGTCCCGGACGAGGCGTCATGTGCCCCAGCTATCACGCCACCATGGATGAGCCCAATGTCACGCGTGGGCGAGCGAATCTGTTGCGGGAGGCGCTGATTGCACCCGACCCGCGCAAGGCGCTCTCCGAGTCAGAATTGCAACAGGCGCTGGAAATCTGTCTGGCCTGCAAGGCATGCAAAAGCGAGTGTCCGGCCAGTGTGGACATGGCTGCGTTGAAAATGGAAAGTCTCTATCAGACCCGCGATCAGCGCCGTTGGAAGAATCTGGCCTTGAGGCATATGGGAACGGCGCTGCGGTTCGCGCAGGCTTTTCCCGGGACCTTTAACCGCCTGCAGCTGCTGCCAGCGGCGCGACAGCTGTTGGGATTGGATAAAGCGGCCGCTTTGCCCACATCGCAAAAGCCGCCGGCCCTGCATTCCAGCGCCACGCCGCAGGCAGTCATATTGGTCGATCTCTACACAGCGACCTACCGCCCGCAGGTATTGACCGCCCTGCAGACGCTTCTCGATGCCCTGGCACTGCCCGTGCGCTTCGAACGGCTCAAGCTGCCTTTGCGCCTGTGGCTTTCCAATGGGCTGCTGGACGAGGCCCGAGAGGCCATGCAAAAGCTGGCCGTACGTTGGGCGGAAGAGCGTCTTCCCATAGTGGGACTGGAGCCCAGCGAAACGCTCATCTGGCAGGATGAGGCCAGACGGCTTGGCATTGATCCATTGCCTAAGGTGCAGCTGGTGGAACCGTGGCTGGCGGAACAGTTGCGCCAGCACCCCAGGGCATTGAAGCCGCTGCGCGGCACGGCGTGGGTGCATGTCCATTGTCATCAGAAGGCCGCGCGGTTGCACACCTTGGCGCCGGCGCTACTCAAGCAGGTGCCGGCGCTTGAGGTCAAGACATTGCAGACCGGCTGCTGTGGCATGGCAGGCGATTTTGGCTATCGTCATCCTGAGCTGTCGCGCAAGGTGGCGCAAAAGGACTTTCTGCCCCATCTCGAGCAGATGGCCGAAAACGACTGGCTGGTGGCCAGCGGCTTCAGCTGTCAGCATCAGGCGCAGCTGCTGGCCGGTCGTATGGCACTTCACCCCGTCGAAGTGATTGCGCATGCCGTAAAATGAGGGCATGAAACCGCTCTATCTTGCTTCCACATCACCGCGCCGCCTGGAACTGATGCAGCAGATCGGTCTCGATCCGCAGGTGCTCTCCGTTTCCGTAGATGAGTCCGCCTTGCCCAATGAATTGCCACACAGCTTTGTGCGTCGGCTGGCTGTCGAGAAGGCGCAGGCAGGCTTCAACAGCGTTTCAAGCGATGCTGTCTGGGTGGTCGGTGGCGATACCATCGTGGTGGCAGATGGACAGGTGCTGGGCAAGCCGCGGAACCAGGCAGATTTCATGCGCATGCTCAAATTGCTTTCCGGGAATGCGCACGACGTTCTGTCCGGCGTCGCGGTGGTGCACGATGGCGTGGTGCGTTCGGCCGTAAACAGCAGTCAGGTCTGGATGCGCCCGCTCGCAGATTCCGAACTGGAAGCCTATTGGGCCAGTGGCGAGCCGCAGGGCAAGGCGGGAGGCTATGCCATTCAGGGGCGTGCCGCACGCTTTATTCAGCGGATCGACGGCAGCTATTCGGGCATTATGGGGCTGCCCCTTTTTGAGCTGGACCAGCTGCTTCAGGAGGCAGGCTTTTATGACTGATACCGTGCACAAGGAGACCCTGCTGGTCAACGTGACCCCGCGAGAAACCCGCGTGGCATGGGTGGATAACGGCATGGCACAGGAGGTCTGGGTTGAGCGGGCCAACCAGCGTGGTTTGGTGGGCAATATCTACTGGGGGCGGGTGCAGCGGGTGCTGCCCGGCATGCAGGCAGCGTTTGTGGATATCGGGCTGGAGCGGGCCGCCTTTCTGCATGTATCCGATGTATGCCGGGCCGAGGCCCAGAAGGATTGTGAGGATATTCAGAAGTTGCTGCGGCCCGGGCAGTGGGTGATGGTGCAGGTGATTAAGAATCCGCTGGGCAGCAAGGGGGCGCGCGTCACCATGCAGGTGAGCCTGCCATCGCGTCTGCTGGTATACATGCCCAATCAGTCCGTGCTGGGCATTTCGCAGAAGATCGACGACGAGCAGGAGCGGGAGCGCCTGCGGGCACTGCTCAAATCCATTCCCGAGCTGGAACAGAGTGACGGTGGTCTCATTGTGCGCACCGTGGCCGAGGGCGCCGAGTTGATGGAGCTGCGTGCGGATCTGATCTACCTGCAGAAACTGTGGGAAACCATCGCCGAGAAAGTGAAAGGCCTCACGCAACCAGCCTGCATCTACGAAGACCTGCCGCTTTTCCTGCGCATCCTGCGGGATACGCCCATTCATCAGGTGGAACGCATTATCGTGGACTCGCGCGAGACGCTGCTGCGCATGCGCGATTTTGCCCATGCCTATGTGCCCGAGCTGGAAAATCTGATCGAACCCTATCAGGGCGAGCGTCCCATTTTTGACCTGTATAACGTTGAAGATGCCATCAACCAGGCGCTTAACAAGCGCGTGCCGCTCAAGTCCGGCGGCTATCTGATCATCGACCAGACCGAAGCGCTGACCACGATTGACGTCAATACCGGTGCGTTTGTGGGCCACCGCAATCTGGAAGAAACCATCTACCGCACCAATATGGAGGCTACCAGCGCCATTGCGCGTCAGCTGCGTCTGCGTAATCTTGGCGGCATTATCATCATCGACTTCATCGACATGAAGGAGACCCAGCACCAGCAGCACGTGCTTGAAGCCCTGCAGAAGGCTCTGGCGCGAGATCGGGTCAAGACCACCATCAGCGGGTTTTCCCCGCTTGGGCTGGTGGAGATGACACGCAAGCGCACCCGTGAAAGTCTGGAGCGCACCCTGTGCCATAGCTGCCCCGTGTGCGAGGGGCGGGGGACGGTGAAGACGCCCGAGACCGTGGCCTATGAAATCTTTCGTGAGATCACCCGCATGGCACGGCAGTATGATGCGGATGAATACCGCGTCATCGCCTCCGAGCCGGTGGTGAGCTATATCATGGATGAGGAATCCGACAGTGTGGCTGAGCTGGAATCCTTTATCGGCCGCAATATCAGTTTTCAGGCCGAGGCCACCTATCCGCCGGAGGCCTTCGATGTGGTAATGCTCTGAGCCATGGTTCGCCGCACGCTTTCCCTCACCGCCATTTTTCTCCGCGCGCTGGTGTGGACAGCGGTGTTCTGGGTGGTGCTGGTCCAGCTGTCGTGGCTGTGGCTCAACAAGGCGCCTGAATCCGTGCAGACGTGGCTCGGTCTGATGACCGGCCACCGCCTTGCCATCGAGCGTATTCATGTTTCACCCTCCCTGCTCATGCCGCAGGTTCAGCTGGAGAACCTGCACTGGAAAGATGACGGCATCCTGCTGGACATCAAGCGCCTTTCATTTGACCTGTCGTGGCTGAAAACCCTCTCGGAAAGCGGTATCTGGGGCCAAATCCTGCATGTGGAGCAGCCCCGTCTGAAAGTGCTGAAAACGGCAACTTTAAAAAAGCGGGGACCCCCCTCTCTGCAGGACCTTGAAGCCTGGCTGAAGCCGCATCGTTATCAGCTCTGGCTGCCGTTTCGCCGTGCGGTGATCCACGCGGGCGCCATCGAGTATGGGGCGTGGCGGATCGACCTTCCCAGGCTTACCTTGGAAAAGCGCCGAGTCTATCGTCTGAAGGGAGATACATGGATCGCCTATCAGGACAAGCCCCTCTGGCATCTGGCGCTTAACGGTCTCTTGCGTGCCGACTGGCTGGGGCGCCTGCACAGCGGCTGGCTGCAGGCCAAAACGCTCAAGGCCGCGCCTCTGGCCCACCTCGCCCCCGTGTTTGAAACGCGCTGGAAACATGGCGAGGCGGGGCTTGACTTCTATCTGACTCTGGATCACGGTGCACCCTCGGCCCTGCTCAAGGTGGATCTGGATAACCTCAGAATGATGGGGCGCAAGGGGCGGATCAACAGCCTGGGGGCGACGCTCTACTGGCGCGATGGCCGCGATGAACAGCGTTTTTCCATCGAGCAGTGGCTGTTAAATGGCCGTGCCCTTAAAAATCTGTCACCCGCCTATGTGGTGTGGCGTGACGGCAGGCTGAACCTTTCCATCAAGGCCCTTTCCCTCGAGCCCTTTCGGCCTGCGCTTGCGGCCCTGTGGCCACAGTGGGACTGGAATCACACCCACGTCACCCTCTCGGAATTGAACGCGGCTTTTGGACTGCGGCCATTCCAGCTTGCTTCGCTATCCGGCGCCCTGCAAAAGGTGGAGTGGCCCCAGGTTGGCGAGGTACCGGGTGTACGCCTGCAGAATGTGAACCTGAAGGGGATGCATGGGCGTCTGGATGCCATGTTTGCCCAGCCGCTGCACATTACGTGGGATGCCTGGAAAATGCCCACGCACAGCGTGACGTTTCCGGCAGGACTGCACTGGCGGGGCACACTGATGGATGGTCAGCTGCAGCCGTTGGCAATGGTGGTGGATGGCGTCATGCCAGGGCGTCTGAATGTACACGTGCAAAAGGGGCTGGCCGACATGGCTGCACGACTGGAGCCCCAGACGTTGCAGCGGGTCAGACAGTATTTGCCCTATGGGCTGATGGGCACCGAGCTGCAGACCTGGCTGCGCGAAGGACTGGTTTCCGGCTTGGTGTCACCCGTGGAATTGAAAACACGGGGGCGGCTGGATGATCTGATGTCCTTTGTTCGCAAGGGTCATCTGGTGGCGGAAACACACGTGAAGGATGCCGTCTTGCGATTCAGGCCGGACTGGCCCGAGCTGAAAAAGCTGGATGCAGCCGTGCGCTTTGAGCCATGGGCGCTGCAGATCGAGGCGGACAGGGGAGCCTTGCAGGGCATTCAGCTGGCGACAGCCAAAGTCCGCATTGGCCCGATGAATGAACCGGATATTGCCATGCAGCTGGTGGGACGTGCCCAGGGGCCCGCACCAGCGGTGCAGGCACTGCTGCTGGAGAGCCCGCTGGCGCGCAAACTGGGCATTGAAAACGTCCTTGGCAAAAAAATTGCATTGAAAAAGGGCCAGTTGGCAGGCCAGGTGGCGTTGTGGGTACCGCTATATGGCCTTGAACGGCGCGTGGAAAATGTCGATGTTCAGGTGGTTCTCAAGGATGTGGCGGTGAGCCTGTGGGACCTTGAACAGGTGGACAGCCTGCATGGCGCTCTGCATGTCACCCAGCAAAGTGCACTGTCCGGAAAAATTGTCGGACGCTTTCAGCAGGCGCCGCTGGTGTTGCGGGTAAGAACCGATGTGCGCAAGTCTGCTCTGGTATTGAATGTGGATGGGAGTGTGGATCTGGCGCGCTTTGTGGCGGATGTGCAGGGGCGTGGACATGCCCAGCTGGCCCTGCGTATTCCCTTTGACCGCAAGGCACCGCTGCGTTTTTCAGGTGTGTTGAAACCTCGATTGAAGGTCCGGAAATTGCCTGCACCATTGGATAGGATTCTGGCGCAGGATGCCCATTTCAACGGCAGTATTCACGAAAACAGGGTGCGACTGAGTGCCCGTTGGGATGACGCACTGTGGTTCTCGGCAGAGATTGATCTGGCAGGGCATCTGCGGCAGTTAACGGTCATTCTGGGCGAGAAGCCTGCCGTGGCACAGGCCCTGCTGAAACGAAGCGGGCAGGATATGTTGTTGCTGCTGAATGCCGACTCGGTTTCGATTTCGCCATGGCTGGACTGGTGGGCTGCGCAAAAACGTCTCCTTCCCCGTCAGCAGAGTGAGGCGCAGCTTCCGCTGCCACTGGTTCTGGGGGCGCGGGTAAAACAGCTGCATTATCATGCCCAGACGTTTCACCATGCTGTCCTGACGGCGAACAGTCTGGATCAGAGCCGCGTCGGCTTTGACATGGAAGCCGACAAGGTCAAGGGTGCGGGCATTTTCATGCCAGACCAGCGTCAGCTGGCGATTAGCGTCAGTCGGCTTGTGTGGGATGCTGAGCCCCAGCTGGCACAGTGCCGCCCACGAGAACGTCCGCAGGACATGCGTCTCTTTTTTGTGGGCAGCAACGTTCGCTTCCGGCAGTATCGTTTCGATCAGGTGCGCTTCAATCTTTACACCGATCCCGCGCAGGTGCGCATGGAGGGGCTTGAGTTGCAAGCACGCCATGGCCGGTTGAAAGGTCAGGGACGGTTGCTGTGGCGCTATCGTGAAAACAGCAGCCGCCTTGATCTCGATCTCTGGGCACGGCCTGTGGAAACCTTCCTTGAGTGGGCCGATTTCCGGAATTCCGGTTTTACGGGCGAAAAGGCACACGTTCAGGCACATTTGAACTGGCCTGGATCGCCTGATTGCTTTGACTTGAAGGCGGTCAAAGGTAGCGCGAGGGTTCGGTTTGATGATGGGGTGATCAAGCAGGCCAAGCTGGGTCTCGCCAAGGTGATCGGGCTGCTGAGTGTGGACTCGCTGTTGCGCAATCTCAAGGTCACACTCAACCAGCTGCAATACAACGGACTGGTCTATGACTACATTGATGCTCAGCTCAAATTCAGGCAGGGGATTGCGGCCATTGAGCAGTTCGAGCTTGAGGCACCCAGTATTCATGCCAACCTCAAGGGGCAAGTGGACTACCTTCGTCGGCGTTATAACCTGAAGGCGAAAGTCTCTCCCAAGGTGGCTGGTACCTTGACCACACTGGCAACCATCGTGGGGCTGGCTAATCCCTTGACGGCCATTTCCACCTATCTACTGCTGAAGAACGTCCCCGGCCTGGAAAGCAATCTGGTCAGCTATCGCTATGTCATCACCGGTCCATGGGATAAGCCGAATATCGTGAATCTTGAAACAGGAAAGCCGGTTCAGCCGGGGAGTGCAGCTTCTGAGAGAAAGGAGACAAGGGATAGCGTACGGGAGCTTCTGGATCAGCCGTGACGGCATTGAAAGTTTTGGCTTGATCTTCTCAAACGAAAAAGGCCGTGAAGCTTGCTTCACGGCCTTTTGAATTGGCTCCCGATGCTGGACTCGAACCAGCGACCAACGGATTAACAGTCCGCTGCTCTACCAACTGAGCTAATCGGGAATGGTGTTCGTTTGTATGGCGCGTATTATAAGGGTCGCCGCCCTGTCGTCAACCCCTTTTTGGGGGATTTTTTAAGGGTTGGATTTGCTAGCTTGTGCCCAAATTGTGCCCATTCTGTGCCCATGCTTTCACAGCAAACCATAGCGTTGAACAGAAACCCCATTTTTGCAAGTGCTCCTCGGGGAGTGGCTTGAAGGAGATCGCGAACTAATCGTCAATAATTTCGAATGAATCACAAATGTCTCTTTTCTAGATTAACAGTCTAAATGGACGAAAAGCAGATCTCGGAAAGAGGGTATTCCGCTGAGGCTGTGCGGTTGTGTGAAGTGGGGAAGTGCCTGAAAAAGAAAGTCCGCACCAAAGTGCGGACTCGGGATGATCAGTTGGCCGGTGGAAGCTCCATTGGCGTTTTCAGTTTCAGCACATGCAGGTGGCCATGGCCGCATTTGACTTCAATGCTGTGCAGGCCAGCATCGTCTTCATCCACTATGACTTCCTGCGGGTTGCGAATATTGTGCAGGACCTTGCCGTTGTCCAGCTCAACCGTCAGTACGTCATCTTTCGGGTCATAGCTGATTCCGGTCATCGGAACCCATTCACCTTCTACCTGGTCGCCGAGTTCCAGTCCGGCCACCTCGATTTCTGCCACAAACGTCGGCATGACGCTGCTCAGGTGATCGAAATAATGCTGCCAGTCATTTCTGTCGATTTTGCGAGTTGCCATGCTCCACCTCCTTGGATGCGTTGTTAGGTCATTTAACTAATAGGGATGGCCGTGCGGTTTTTCAAGAGGGCGGCTTCAGCGGCAGCTGATCTGTTCGTGCAGGATAGCCTGCAGCTGCTCCTGTTGCGCGGGGGTGAGGGCATCATCGGTACGCGTGCTGATGATAAAGGTATCTTCAGCCTTTTCGCCGACTGTGGCGATCCGTGCTTCGTGCAGGCGGATGTCATTCTCCACGAGGATCTGTGCGACACGGGCCAGCAGCCCGGGCACATCCAGCGTGCTCAGGTGCAGGGCGGTCTGATGCTCGTTAAGTGTTTCGAACTCGATTTGCGTGGGAACATTAAAACAACGCAGCTTGCGGTCCAGCCTTGGCGCAAAGGTCCTGGGGGTATAGGAGGTGGAAAGGGTTTCCAGAAGCCTGCTGCGCAGATGGTCCCGCAGGCTTTCATCCTGCAGCGGCTGCCCATTGGCATCCAGCACATAGAACAGCATGAGCAGGGAGCCATCTTCCAGTGAATAGGTGTGTGCGTCCATGATGGACAGCTGCGCCTTCTCCAGCTGCTCGGTCACCTGCATGAACAGAAAGTCGCGGTCGTCGGTGTAGATGACGATTTCGGTGGCCCCGCGGACCGGTGACGCGGACACATGCACCATCGGTTTTTCGGCGCGGCTGAGCAGTTGGGTTAGCTGGGCCACGTGATCGGGCGGGTGACGGGCGAAGAAGTCTGTCTTGAGTAGATTGCGCCATAGGTCTGCATAGTCGGCCGAGGAAAAACCGGCCTTCTTGAGGCGTGTTTTTGCGCATTCCTGCACCTGCAGCGCCTTGGCCGCCTGGTTTTCAGGTGTTTTCAGATGGGCGTCCAGTGCACGGGCCGTTTCATTGTAGAGCTCGAGAAACAGGGCGTTTTTCCACTCGTTCCACACGTCGGGGGAGGTGGAGAGCACGTCCGCCAGGGTCAGCAGATAGAGATAGTCCAGTCGCTCACGGCTGCCGACGCGTTGCGCAAAGCGGCGAATGACTTCCGGATCGGTAATGTCCTGCTTCTGAGCCGTGTCGGAGAAGATCAGATGGTTGCGAACCAGCCAGCTGATCAGTGCCGTGTCCCGTTTGGGCAGGTTGTGGGCCTTGCACCACTGTTGGGCAAAGGCGGCCCCGGTCTTGCTGTGAGGCTCGTCTCCCTTGGTAATGTCGTGAAACAGGCCGGCCAGATACAGGCAGTAGGGGCGGCACAACTGCTGGGCAATCCGGTGGGCGGTGGGGAACTCCCATTCATAGGCATTGACGAAAAAGCGCCGGATGTGTCGCAGCACCAGCAGGGTGTGCTCATCCACGGGGTAGGCGTGAAACATGTTGAACTGCATGCGTCCGGTGATCTTCTGGAACTGTGGGATGTATTTTTCCAGCACGCCGTATTTGTGCATGTACTTCAGCGCATGAAACACCCCGTGCGGCTGGTGCAACAGGCTGGTAAACAGCGCCTTGTGCACTTCGTCCTGATGAAAGGTGTCGTCCAGAAAGGGCAGTGCCTGCTGGATGAGGCGGATGGTGCGGGCGCGCAGGCCCTTGAGCTCGGGATGGAAGGTAAACAGCAGAAATGCTTCGAGAATGGTGGCCGGATTGCGCTCAAAGGCATCATCATCGCGGATATCCAGCAGGTCTTCCACCACCTGAAAGCGGGCGTTGAGCGGGATGGGGCGATGATCCGGCGAAAAGATCCGCTCCTTGAAGTCGGTGAGCAGGATCTCGTTGAGATTCATGATGGTGCGCGTAGAGCGGTAGAACCCCTGCATCAGCCGTTCAATGCGGGCGTTTTCCGTTTCCCCCTCGATACGCAGCTTTTCCGCCAGCAGCATCTGGTTGTCGAACAGCAGGCGATCTTCGCGCCGTCCCCGATAGCGGTGCAGGGCAAAGCGCAGACGGTGCAGCGTCCGCCCCGCCGCGTCGAGGCGGGCAAACTCTTCGGGCGTAATCAGGTGGTGGCGGATGAGTTCATACAGCGACTGGCTGCGCAGCATGCGCTTGGCAATCCAGTAGATGGTCTGGATATCACGCAGACCGCCCGGGCACTCCTTGAGGTTGGGTTCCAGTTGATAAAGGGTGCCTTCCACCTTTTCCCGCCGCGCATCCTGTTCTGCCACCTTGGCCTGATAGAAATCCTTGACAGGCCAAAAGTCGGGACGGCTCCACAGCGTCTCGATGGCCTGCATCGCTTCATGGCGACCGGCAATCAGCCGGGCTTCCAGCAGGTTGGTGGCGATGGTGACATCCTGGCGGCCCTCTTCGTAGCACGTCTGCGGGGTGCGTACCGCCGAGCCCACATCCAGTCCCAGATCCCACAGCAGGGTCAGAAAGGCCGACAGCTGCGCCTGTTCGGCTTCATCCGGGTCCTGCTCGCACAGAATCAGCAGGTCGATGTCGGAATAGGGGTGCAGTTCCTGTCGCCCGTAGCCGCCGACCGCCAGAAGGCTGTGGGGTGTTTCCGGCAGAAAGTGTTTCCACAGGTGTCGCAGCAGCCAGTCGAGCGTGTCACTGTGTTCGCGGATCAGTTGGGCAACGGGTGCCCCCTCGTCAAACAGCTGGAACTGCTGCTCCCGTGCATGTTGAAGAAAGGTGCGTGCGGCAGTGCGGAGGGTCGTCTCCTCCCCCCGTTCCAGGGCTTCAAGGAACTGATGGCGAGGCGTCATGGCAGGGCTCAGTCGTGCTGACCTGGCAGGAAGGGCTTTTCGCCCGGGCGCAGGGTAAAGATTTCATAACCCTCCGCGGTCACTGCCAATGAATGTTCCCACTGGGCCGAGAGCTTGCGGTCCTTGGTGATGACGGTCCACTTGTCACCGAGAACACGGGTTTCCTTGCGTCCCTGGTTGATCATGGGCTCGATGGTAAAGGTCATGCCGGGCACCAGTTCGATCTGCCGGAGCGCAGGATCGGCATAGTGCAGTACCTGCGGTTCTTCGTGGAAGGCCCTGCCCAGTCCGTGGCCACAGTACTCTTCCACCACGGAGTAGCCACAGGCATGGGCATGCTCTTCAATCGCCTTGGCCACGTCGTAGAGCGCATTGCCGGGTTTCACCTGTTCGATGCCCAGCCACAGGCACTCTCGCGCCACGTCACACAGACGCTTGGCGTAGGGTGGCACCTTGTCGCCCACGCAGTACATCATGCTGGTGTCGCCGTGGTAGCCGTCCTTGATGACGGTGACATCGATATTGATGATGTCGCCGTTTTTCAGGCGCTTGTCGCCGGGAATGCCGTGGCACACCTGGTGGTTGATGGAGGTGCAGATGGATTTGGGAAAGCCGTGGTAGTTGAGCGGAGCGGGTGTGGCGCCGTGATCCAGAATGTATTCGTGGGCAAGCGTGTTCAGTTCTTCGGTGGTGACGCCCGGCTTGACGTATGGCTCAAGCATGACCAGCACATCGGCGGCCAGCTTGCCGGCCTGACGCATTTTTTCCAGTTCTTCTTCGGTTTTGAGAATGATGCTCATGATTTTCCGTCACTTGGGTGGAAATGGCGGCGGGTTTGTGGTATAAATCCCGGCCTCTCGAAAGAGAGCATTTTAGCAAATGCAGACAACACACATTCGCCGTCACATGAATGGGGTGCCCAGCCGGGTTCATTCATGGGGCGAATGGCGGTTTAACCCACTTAAGGAGACTCATTCATGGCTAAAGTTACCATGCGTCAGCTGCTGGAGGCCGGCGTACACTTCGGGCATCAGACCCGCTACTGGAACCCTCGCATGGCACCGTACATCTACGGTGTGCGCAACAAGATTCATATCATCAACCTTGAGAAAACCCTGCCTCTGTTCAATGAGGCCATGGATTTTCTGAGCAAGGTGGCGGCCGACAAGGGCGAAGTGCTGTTTGTGGGCACCAAGCGTCAGGCGCAGGACATCGTGGAAGAAGAAGCGAAACGCGCAGGCATGCCCTATGTCAACCACCGCTGGCTGGGTGGCATGCTGACCAACTATCAGACCATCAAGAAGTCCATCCAGCGCCTGAAGGAGCTGGAAACCATGGCGCAGGATGGCACTTTTGACAAGCTGACCAAGAAGGAAGCCCTGATGCTGACCCGCGAAATGGAGAAGCTGGAGCGTGCGCTGGGCGGTATCAAGAACATGAAGTCCGGCGGCCGTCCCGACGCCATCTTCGTCATCGATGTGGGCAACGAGCACATTGCCGTCAAGGAAGCCCAGAAGCTGGGCATCCCGGTGGTGGGTATCGTGGATACCAATAACGATCCCACAGGCATCGATTATGTCATTCCGGGCAACGACGACGCCATCCGCGCCATCAAGCTCTATCTGAGCACCGCGGCAGACGCCATTCTGGAAGGCAAGAACAGCATCACCACGCATGTGGAAGGTGACGAGTTCGTGGAAGCCGAAGAGGACGCGGAAGAGACTGCGGCCAAGGCCGAGTAAGTCGGTCCGTTTGGCAAGGCAATACCGTGGGCCCCGCACGACGGGGTCCTTCTGTTTGAAAACTTGAGAGGTGATGAACAATGGCTGCGATTACAGCATCAATGGTAAAAGAGCTGCGCGAGCGTACTGGCGCAGGCATGATGGACTGCAAAAAGGCGCTGGCTGAAACCAATGGCGACATGGATGCCGCGGTAGATCTGTTGCGCAAGAAGGGCATGGCCGGTGCCGACAAGAAGGCCGACCGTGTTGCGGCGGAAGGCATCATCGCGGTGGCGGTTTCTGACGACGGCAAAAAGGCGGCCATCGTGGAAGTGAACTGCGAAACCGACTTCGTTGCCAAGGGTGATGACTTCCAGAACTTTGCCAATGAAGTGGCCAAGGTAGTGCTGGAAACCGGCATCGTGGATCCGGAAGCGCTGGCCAACGAAAAGCTGGCCAACGGTCAGACCATCGACGAAGCGCGCCGTGAACTGATCGCCAAGATCGGTGAAAACATCCAGATCCGTCGTGCCGAGCTGCTGCAGACCGAAAACGGTCATATCGGCGTCTATCGCCATGGCGACCGCATCGGTGTGGTCGTGGTGATGGAAGGCGGTGACGACACGCTGGTGCGTGATGTGGCCATGCATATTGCCGCAACCAAGCCGGCCGCCATTTCTGCTGAGGATGTGCCGGCAGACGTTATTGCACACGAGCGAGAAATCTTCGCTGCCCAGGCGCGCGAATCCGGCAAGCCTGAAAACATCATCGAGAAGATGATTGAAGGGCGCATCAACAAGTTCCTGAAGGAAGTAACGCTGCTGGGTCAGCAGTTCGTCAAGAACCCCGACCTCACTGTCGAGCAGCTGCTGAAGGATGCCGATGCGGCAGTCAAGCAGTTTGCCCGCCTGGAAGTGGGTGAAGGCATCGAGAAGAAGGAAGAAAACTTTGCGGAAGAGGTGGCCAAGCAGGCGGCCGCTGCGCAAGGCAAGTAATTCCTGCTCTTCATGCTCTGATAGAGCCGGCGCAAGCCGGCTTTTTTGTACCTGCTGCCCGTGGGGTGCGTAAGGGTGGCGTGGTATCATATGCCAAATTTTTCATGGAGGATGCCTATGGCGCTGGCATACCAACGCATTTTGCTGAAACTGAGCGGCGAGGCACTGCAGGGCCCGGAATCCTTCGGCCTGCACGCACCCACACTGGCCGCTGTTGCCGAAGAGATTCGCAAGGTTCACCAACTGGGCGTGGAGATTGGCCTGGTGGTGGGCGGTGGCAATATTTTTCGCGGTGCGCAGATCGCCAACGCTCAGATCGATCGGGTGACCAAGGATCAGATGGGCATGATGGCGACCGTTATCAATGGCCTGGCGCTGCGGGATGTGCTTGAAGCCCATGGCCTGCGTGCCCGGCTGATGTCGGCCATTCCCATGTTGGAGGTGGCCCAGCCGGTGGACGCCATGCAGGCGCGGCACCTGCTTGGCGAGGGCGAGATTGTCATTTTTGCCGGAGGTACCGGCAATCCCTTTGTCACGACGGATACGGCGGCCACGCTGCGAGGCGTGGAGATCGCGGCGGATGCGGTATTGAAGGCCACCAAGGTGGACGGCATCTACGACGATGATCCGGCCCGCAATCCCCAAGCCAAGCGTTTCGAGCACCTCAGCTATGACGAGGTCATCCGGCGCGATCTCAAGGTCATGGATCTGGCCGCCTTCGCCATGTGCCGTGATCAGCACATGCCGCTGGTGGTGTTCGACATGTTCAAACAGGATGCGCTTGCCGCCATCGTGCGCGGTGAAGCGGAAGGCACACTGGTCAATTCAGGAGATGAGGCATGATCAAGGAAATCATTCAGGACGCCGAAGCGCGCATGCAGAAAAGCATCGAGATGCTGGAGGAGAACTTCTCCAAGATCCGTACCGGCCGCGCGCACCCAAGCATTCTCGATACCATCAAGGTGGAGTATTACGGCAGTGAAGTGCCGGTCAGTCAGGTGGCCAACATTACCGTTGAGGATGCGCGCACCCTGGTGGTGCAGCCGTGGGAACAGCAGATGGTCGCGGTGGTGGAAAAGGCCATCATGACCTCCGACCTGGGCGTCAACCCGGTCACGGTGGGCAATGTAATGCGCATTCCCCTGCCGCCGCTGACCGAGGAACGCCGCCGCGAACTGACCAAGGTGGCCCGAGCGGAAGCGGAAAATGCGCGGGTGGCGATTCGCAATATTCGCCGTGATGCCAACAACGACATCAAGGCGCTGCTGAAAGAGAAGGAGATCAGCGAAGACGAAGCCCGTCGCGCTGAAGAGCAGATCCAGAAGGTGACAGACAAGTACATCGAACAGGTGGATGCACTGCTCAAGGAAAAAGAGCAGGCATTGATGGAAGTTTGAGCTAAATGAGTAGCCAGCAGGTGCCTTTGCGTCATTTGGCCATCATTATGGATGGTAATGGGCGTTGGGCACGCCGCCGCATGATGCCCCGCGTGATGGGGCACCGCCAGGGGGCACGTGCCGTGCGCCGCACGGTGCGCGCCTGTGCTGAGCGGGGGGTGGAGGTGCTGACCCTGTTTGCCTTCAGTACGGAAAACTGGCAGCGCCCGCATGATGAGGTGGAAAGCCTCATGCAGCTGTTCATGGAGTCGCTGGAGCGGGAAACCAATCCGCTGCAGGAAAACAATATTCGCCTGCGCATCATGGGCGACCGCAGCGGGTTTTCCCCCGACCTTCAGGCGGCGATTGAGCGTGCCGAGGCCGCAACGGCGAGCAACGATGGCATGATCCTCAATGTGGCAGCCAACTATGGCGGGCGCTGGGATATCGTGCAGGCGGTACAGCGCTGGTGTGAGGCTCACGGAGGTGAGGTCAGCGCCCTCACCCCGGAGGCGCTTGCGCCCTATCTGGCTACTGGCGGCTTGCCCGAGCCGGACCTGCTGATTCGCACCGGCGGCGAGCACCGCATCAGCAATTTCATGATCTGGCAGATGGCCTATACCGAGTTCTATTTCACCGACGTGCTCTGGCCCGATTTTGACGAAACCGATCTTGCGGCTGCTCTGGATGATTATGCTCAGCGTCAGCGGCGGTTTGGGCGGGTGGTGGAGTCATGCTGAAAACGCGGGTTCTCTCCGCTATGGTGATGATCGCCGTGCTGACGGCGGTGCTGTTCTGGCGCTCTGCTCAGCTATGGCAGTGGGCGACGGTGGCACTGGTGCTGCTGGCAGGGTGGGAGTGGGCGCGTCTGTCCGGGCTAATCCGCCCGCTGGTCCAGTGGGGCTATGCCGCCCTCGTCGCCGCGGCGACGGCGTGGGGCATGCTGCAGGATGTGAGCGAGGCGCTGCTGCGCTGGCTGACGCTACTGTGGCTGTTTGTCGTACCCTTTATTCTCTATCAGTATGCCCGCAGTGAAGGGCAGTGGCGCTTCAGGTCGCCGCTGCCCTTGCTGCTACTGGGCTTCGTCGTGCTGTTTCCTTTTGCGTGGGTGCTGTTTCATGCCCTGATGCGCTTTGGCCCGGAGGTGGTGCTGTGGTGGATGGCGCTGGTCTGGCTTGCCGACAGCGGTGCCTATTTTGCCGGTCGCGCACTGGGGCGTCGCAAGCTGGCGCCGGCCATCAGTCCCGGCAAGACCTGGGAGGGCGTGCTCGGCGGGGCTGTGGCAGCATTGCTGGGGGCGTGGCTGGGCGCGCTGTGGCTTGCAGGGAGGGGGGTCCCCGACTTTTTAAACGGGTCATTTTTTTTGCTCGGGCTGATTGCGGCCTTTTCCGTCATTGGGGACCTGTTTGAGAGCGTTTTGAAGCGCTGGGCCGGTCTCAAGGACAGCAGTCAGCTCATTCCCGGCCATGGTGGCATGCTGGATCGCATAGACAGCTTGCTGTTTGCGCTGCCGTGGATGTGGGTGGCGGCCATGGAGGCTCTCCGGTGAGTGTCTTCTACAGCTTGCTCGGTTTCGCCATTATGCTCGGTGTGCTGGTATTCGTACACGAGTGGGGGCACTACATTGTCGGGCGGCTGATGAACGTGAAGGTGCTGCGCTTTTCCATCGGCTTCGGGCCGATTGTCTGGCGCCGCCAGCGTGGCGAGACGGAGTGGGCCCTGAGTGCGCTGCCGCTGGGCGGGTACGTAAAGTTTCTTGATGAGCGCGAGGGGCCGGTGCCGGCAGCAGAGGTGCATCGTGCCTTCAACCGTCAGCCGCCATGGAAGCGCATGCTGGTCGTGTTTGCCGGCCCGTTTATCAACCTTCTCTTTGCCTGGCTGGTTTTCAGTCTGGTTTACCTGGTTGGCTTCGATGTGGTTCGCCCGGTCGTGAAGCAGGTTAATGCGCCAGCGCAATACTGGATTGTGCAGCAGGTGGATGCACAGCCTGTTTTCAGCTGGGGCGACGTTCAACTGCAGTTGCTGGCGGCACAACAGGCAGGCCGGTCCGCGGTGTCCGTTTCGGCTGCAGGCTGGCCAGACCTGCAGGCTGTAGCATGGCAGTGGCCGCTGCTGGGCTTTTCGCCGGATGTGAAGCTTTCCGTGTGGTTGAAGCAGCAGGGGCTTGAAATCAACGCGCCCCCCCTGGCGCCGGTCGTGGGGCAGGTGCAGCCGGGCACGCCCGCCGAAGCGGCCGGGTTGCAGCCGGGGGACCGTATTGTGCAGGTGAGGGAGACCACCATAAAGACCTGGTCCGATCTGGTCAGGGTTGTGCAGGCGCATCCCGGGGAGACGCTGACCCTGCTGGTGCTGCGGGATGGCCTGGAGCGGGTTGTGGTGGTGCACGCCGGCAGCCACACCATGGAAGGCACGGAAAAGGGCTTTCTCGGTGTGGCGCCGGATCTGAAACAGGGCTTGCCGCCGGCCTTTCGCGCCCGTGTGCATTACGGTCCTGTTGAAGCGCTTGCACGCGGACTCGAGCGCACGTGGACCTTGATTCGCCTGACCGGCCACATGGTGGTACAGATGGTCACCGGGCAGGCCAGCCTCCAGAACCTTTCGGGGCCGGTCAGCATCGCGCAGTTTTCCGGTGAGGCGCTGCAGAGCGGCTGGGTGAATTTTCTGATGCTGATGGGCCTGCTCAGTCTGAGTCTGGGCCTGCTGAACCTGCTGCCGATCCCGCTTCTGGATGGTGGTCACCTGATTTTTGATGCGTATGAATTGCTAACCGGGCGGCCAATAAGCGAAAATGCACAGCTTGTGGGGCAGAAGATCGGTCTGGTGCTGATTCTCCTGCTGACCTTTATTGCCTTAACCAACGATCTGGTGCGTTTGCTGCATGATTAGAAAATCGACTCTTCTGGCTTTCCTGACTCTCCTAGTGTTCAGCTGGCAGGCGTGGGCCGGGTTTGCCCCCTTTAAGGCTGAAAAGATCCAGATCGTGGGCAATGCGCGCATCGGCGATGAGACCATCCGCAGCTATCTGCCGGTGGAACCGGGGCAGAGGATTACGCCGGAGCGGGCACAGACCATTCTGCGGGCGCTGTATGGCACCGGCTTTTTCAAGACGGCTGCCCTGTTTCGGGAGGGTCATACGTTGATCGTCAAGGTGGTGGAGCGCCCCACCATTGCGGACATTACCATTACCGGCAACAGCCTCATCAGCACCGAAGACCTGCAGAAGGCGCTGGAGACGCTGGGCATCAAGAAAGGGCGCATCTACGATGTGCTGCAGCTGGATCGTGTCGCCCTTGATCTGAAGCAGCGCTATCAGAACCGTGGCTATTATGACGCCAAGATTGAAATTGGCACGGAACCCATGCCGCGCAACCGCGTGAAGGTGGTGCTTGCCATTCACGAGGGCAAGCCAGCGACCATCGGACGGATCACCTTTACTGGTAACCAGGCGTTCGACGACAGGACGCTGCTGCGCCTGCTTTCCATTGCGCCCGGGGAGCAGTATGCCCGCGACCAGCTGCTGGGGGATCTGGACAAGGTGCAGCAGTTCTACATGAACAAGGGCTACGCCGAATTCCGCATCAACTCCTCCCAAGTCCGCCTCGCGCCGGACCGCAAGAAGGTGTATGTCACCGTCAATCTGCATGAAGGGCCGGTCTATCACATTGGTGAGGTCAAGCTTGTAGGGGATCTCAAGCTGCCCCGTGCCGAGCTGGAAAAACTGATTCAGGTCAAGACGGGTCAGCGTTTCTCGCGGCAGGCCATTGTGGACAGTGTGGAAGCGCTGCGGGAAAAATATGGCGAACATGCTTATGCCAATGCCCGCATCGCGCCGATTCCCAATCTGCAGCCGCAGAAGCGCATCGCGGATATCACTTTCCAGGTGGCGGCCGGCAGCCGTGTCTATGTGCGCCGCATCATCATGGAGGGCAATACCCGTACCCGCGATCACGTCATCCGGCGCGAACTGCGGCAGCTGGAGGCGGCGCCCTTCTCCCAGAGCGCGCTCAAGCTCTCCACGCACCGGCTGGAAAAACTGGGCTACTTCAAGTCGGTGCAGATTACTCCGCAGCCGGTGTCCAAGGATATGGTTGACCTGCACGTCAAGGTGGAAGAGCAGCCCACCGGCTCCTTTACCGCCGCCGTCGGCTATTCGCAGCTGGACGGTGCCAGCTTCTCGCTGGGCGTGTCCGAACGGAACATTCTCGGCAGCGGCAATGCGGCCAATATCAAGGCCAGCATCAGCAGCTCCACCAAGAGTGTGGACATCAGTCTGGTGAACCCCTATTTCACGCCCAACGGGGTCAGCCTCGGTGTTGGGCTGTTCTGGAACGAGGTGAATGCTGACCAGCTTTCTATTGCCAACTACACGGTCAATACACTGGGCGGCAATATCTTCAGCAGCATACCTCTGAGCGAAGAGGCCAGCTTTACCTATGGCTTCAAGTTCAAGCGCGACAGCCTGGTGTGCGGCAGCACCTTCAACGAGTGCAATACCTATGTGGCCAAGCACGGCGATACCTTTAACGTGCCGATCGTGAATGTCGGCTGGAGCTATAACTCCACCAATGCCTTCTACTTCCCCACCGACGGCTATCGCTTCAACCTGTCGGGCGAAGCGGTGCTGCCGGCGGGTACCTCCATTGGCTTCGTGAAACTCTATGCCTCGGCCAGGCGCTTTGTACCGCTCACCAGGGCGTTTACCTTCAAGGCAGCGCTTAATACGGCCTATGGCACCGGCTACGGGGATGTCAATGCGCTGCCGTTCTACGAGCGCTTTTTCGCCGGTGGTATCCGCTCGGTGCGTGGTTACGAACCCAACAGTCTGGGTGAGCACTATGATCTGAATACGGACGGAACCGACGTGGCCAAGGGAGGTGACTTCAAATTGACCGGCACCCTGGCGCTGATTTCGCCCTTCCCGTTCATTGAGGACTCCAGTAACCTGCGTGTCAGCCTGTTCTACGATTTCGGGAATGTCTACAAGGATTTCAGTCACTTCAAGGCCGGTGATCTGCGCGACTCCGTGGGTTTCATGATCAACTGGATCACCCCGGTTGGACCGCTGGCGCTTTCGTTTGCCAAACCCATTCATTACAGTAATAATGACAAACTCCAACAATTCCAATTCAGCCTGGGGATGCCGTTCTGATATGCGCACACCATTTCTTGCTCTGCTCATTGCTGCCTGTTCCTTGTTCATGCCTGTTGCATGGGCCGAAACGCCCGCCAAGCTGGGCGTCGTCAACGTCAGCCTGCTGATCGAACAGGCGCCGCAGGCAAAGGCCGCCAGCAAGAAGCTGGAGCAGGAGTTTGCCCCCCAACAGAAGGAGCTGGAAAAGCTGGCCAAGAAGCTGGATGCGCTTCAGAAGGCATACGCCAAGAACAAGCTGGCGATGAGCGCCGCACAGCGCACCGCCAAGGAACGGGAAATCGCCCTGCTGACGCGCGAAATTCAGCGCCGTCGCAGCGATATTCAGGAGCTGGTCAATCTGCGCCGCAATGAGGAGCTGAGCAAGTTGCAAGCCCTGATCAACCAGGCCATCCGCGAAATCGGTGAAAGCCAGCACTTCGACCTCATTCTTTACGACGGCATTGCCTTCAGCAGCAAGCGGATCGATATCACCCCGCAGGTGCTCAAGTATCTGCAGAAGCGTTACAAGCAGCAGAAAGCTGCCTTTAACCGTTAAAGCAGGGGCTTTCCCATGACCCTTTCCGAGCTGTGTGCCTATCTGCGGCAAACCGATGTTCAGGTGGAGGCGTGTCCTGATGATGACCGACAACTGCTGCGCGTGGCACCGCTCAGTTCTGCGGACGCGGCATCGATCAGCTTTCTTGCCAATGACAAGTACCTGGCTCAACTGAAAACCACGCAGGCCGGGGCCGTGCTGGTCAAGTCGCAGCATGTTGACGCGGTACCCGCGGGCACGGCGGCGATCGTGGTGGATGACCCCTATTACGCCTATGCCCTGGTTGCGCGCAGGCTGGTTCCAATGCAGCGTCCTGAGCCGGGTATCCATCCCACCGCGCAGGTGGATGCCACGGTAGCGCTCGGTGAGCACGTCAGTATCGGGCCTTATGCAGTCATCGGTGCCAATGCACGTATCGGGGACGACTGCGTGATCGAAGCGCACTGTGTGCTCGATCAGGATGTGGTGCTCGCCAGCGGCGTGCACCTTGAACCCCACGTGGTGATTCACCATGCATGTGAAGTGGGGGCGGACACGCGCATTAAGGCGGGCGCGGTGATTGGCGGGGACGGCTTCGGCTTTGCCCCCCACAAGGGACGCTGGCAGCCGGTGCCACAGCTGGGGCGGGTGCGCATCGGCGAGCGCTGCTCCATCGGCAGTCAGGTGACCATTGACCGCGGTGCGCTGGAAGACACGGTGGTGGGCAACGATGTCATCATCGATAATCAGGTACACCTGGCGCACAATGTCAGGGTAGGGGATGGCACCGCCATTGTCGCCCAGGTGGGGGTTTCCGGCAGTACCGAGATCGGGCGGCACTGCATCCTCGCCGGGCAGGTGGGCACGGCCGGGCACCTGAAGATTGCAGACGGGGTGCAGATCATGGCGCGTGGCGGTGTCACCAGCGACGTGACCGAGCCCGGCAGCTATGCCGGTTTTCCGCTCCAGCCTCAGAAGGAATGGCGGAAGACGGTGGTCTATACCCGCAGTCTGCCCAAACTGCATCAGGAGCTCAAGGCGCTGAAAAAGCGTCTGGCACAACTGGAATCCCAGCTGGATGCGTCGGACTGACGTGTCTGCACCACTTGATCAAGGACTGTTTACATGAGCCAAATGCTGATTACCGACATTTTCGAGTATCTCCCCCACCGCTACCCCTTTCTGCTGGTGGATCGGGTGGTGGAGTGCGTTGAGGGGGATTACCTCAAGGCCTACAAGAACATCAGCTTCAACGAACCGCAGTTTACCGGCCACTTTCCTAAGCACCCCATCATGCCCGGGGTGATGATCATCGAGGCCATGGCCCAGTGCACCGGTATCCTCGCGTTTCGGACCCAGGGCGTCAAGCCGGACGGCAGCTCCATGTACTATCTGGCGGCCGTGGACAACTGCCGCTTCCGTCAGCCGGCAATCCCGGGTGATCGACTGGACTTCGAAGTGAGGACCATCAGCAACAAGCGCGGCATCTGGAAGTTCGAGTGCAAGACCGAAGTGGATGGCAAGGTGATCGCCAGCGCTGACCTGCTCTGTGCCGAACGCAAGGTGTGAGGGAACTCCATGGCGCTGATCCATCCTACCGCCCTGATCGACCCCAAAGCTGAGCTGGACGAAGGGGTGCGTGTCGGGCCCTACAGCATCATCGAAGGAGACGTGCAGATCGGTGCCGGCACCATTGTCGGCCCTCATGTGGTGATTCAGGGCCCCATCCGGATCGGACAGGACAACCATTTCTACCAGTTCGGCTCCATCGGGGCAGCGCCGCAGGACAAGAAGTATCACGGCGAGCCTACCCGGCTGGTGATCGGCAACGGCAATACCTTCCGCGAAAACGTGACCCTCAACCGTGGCACGGTGCAGGATCGGGGCGAGACCACCATCGGGGATGACAACTGGATCATGGCCGGGGTGCACATCGCCCACGACTGTGTGGTTGGCAACCACACCATCTTTGCCAATGCCTCGGCGCTGGCCGGCCACGTGCAGGTGCACGACTGGGCCATTCTTGGCGGCTACACGCTGGTGCACCAGTTCTGCCGCATCGGCGCTCACAGCTTCTGTGGCATGGGCAGCGTGATCAACCAGGACGTGCCTGATTTCGTGGTGGTGTCCGGCAATCTGGCGGAGCCGCGCGGCATCAATACCGAAGGGCTGAAGCGCCGCGGCTTCACCCGTGAACAGCTGGCCATCATCAAAAAGGCCTACCGGATCCTCTACCGTACCGGCAATCGCCTCGAGCAGGCGCTGGAAGAGATCGAACTGATCAATGATGAGCAGGGGACGCTCGATTCCCTGATCGCTTTTCTGCGAAATTCCCAGCGGGGGATCGTGCGTTAACCATGGCAGCCCCCTTGCGGATCGCACTGGTGGCAGGCGAGCCCTCCGGGGATGCGTTGGGTGCCGACCTCATCCAGGCTCTGCAGGTGGACTATCCGCAGGCCCGTTTTGTCGGCATTGGCGGGCCGGCCATGCAGGCCTCTGGGCTGGAAAGCTGGTATCCCATGGAGACCCTGTCGGTCATGGGGGTCTGGGACGTACTAAAGCGCCTTCCGACTCTGCTTTCACTCCGCGCACAGCTGATCCGCCGCCTCAAGGCGGATCCACCCGACCTGTTCATTGGTATCGATGCACCCGACTTCAACTTTACCGTCGAGCGTCAGCTCAAGGCGGCCGGCATTCCAACCGTTCACTATGTGGGGCCTTCCGTGTGGGCGTGGCGGGAAAAACGCCTGGCAGCCATCCGTGAAGCAGTGAATGGCGTATTGCTGCTGTTTCCCTTCGAGCCGCCGCTGTATGAGAAATACCGCATTCCTGCCGCCTTCGTGGGGCATCCGCTGGCGTGGAAAATCCCGCTGCAGCCGGACCGGGCTGTGGCGCGGGCCGCGCTGGGAATGCATGAGGACAGCTCGCTGACCGCCCTGCTGCCCGGCTCGCGCATGGGGGAGATAACCCGCATCTGGCCTGAATACCTGCGCACGGTGCGTCTGCTGCTGGCACTCTATCCGGACATGCAGTTTGTGGTGCCCAGTGTGCATGCGCGGGCGCACGCCTATCTGGCTGAATCCCTCCACACTGAAAAACTGCCCATCGAACTGGTTCGGGGGCAGGCCAGTACGGTGCTGCAGGCAGCGGATCAGGCGCTGGTCTTTTCCGGTACGGCGACACTGGAGGCAGCGCTGTGCAAGTGTCCCATGGTGATTACCGCGCGAGTGCATCCCTTGACCTACTGGATTGCGCGACGGCTGGTGACCACGCCCTGGGTGGGGCTGCCCAATGTGCTGGCGGGGCGCGAGGTGGTGCCTGAACTCCTGCAGGATGCGGCGCGGGCGGAAAAGCTGGCGCCGGCGCTGGGCAAACTGGTGGTGGATGACCTGCTGCGCAGGAAACAGTTGGATGCGTTTGCGGACATGCATCAGCAGCTGCGTCAGCCGGCCGGAGCGCGCGCCGTGGCGGCCATGCACGCGTGGGGCGTTCTGCCATGAGCGCGACCACTTTTCAGCGCGACCTGTTTGCGGACGATGCCGGCCTGCAGGACGTGCCGCTGCAGGCCGGCGTGGATGAGGTGGGGCGTGGTCCGTTGGTGGGGAATGTGGTGGCGGCTGCGGTGATTCTGCCGGCCGACTGCACGCTGCCGCTCAATGATTCCAAGAAGCTCAGCGCGGCACGGCGTCAAGCCCTTGCCGAAGCCATCCGCAGCGAGGCTCTCGCCTGGAGCATTGGCGAGGCGACGCCTGCGGAGATTGATGCACTCAATATCCTGCAGGCAACCCTGCTGGCCATGCGCAGGGCCGTGGCCGGTCTGGCGCAGACACCGTCCCATATCTGGGTGGACGGCAATCGCTGTCCCGAGCCGCTGCCGGCGCCCTGTACGGCTGTGGTCAAGGGAGATGGCACGGTACCCTGTATTAGTGCTGCGTCCATTCTGGCCAAGGTGCACCGTGATGCCCAGATGGACGCCCTGCACGAACGCTATCCCCAGTATGGTTTTGACCGCCATCGCGGCTATCCCACCGCCGCCCATCTGGCAGCGTTGAAACAGTATGGTGTGATCGAAGGGCTGTATCGCACCACTTTTGCGCCGGTACGACGTCTGCTGAGGGGTGAGTGATCAAACAAAAAACCCGCTCAGCGAGCGGGTTTTTGACACGGAAGCAATCGGTGATTACTTCTGGCGGGCCTTGAAGCGTGGGTTGGTCTTGCAGATCACATAGACCTTGCCGCGGCGGCGAACCACCTGACAATCCTTGTGGCGCTTCTTGGCTGATTTCAGTGAAGAGAGAACTTTCATGATAATCCCCGTAGAACTGGTGGCTTTCAAAAGGCGGCATTATGCACAGTTGCCTGTAAAAAGTCAATTGACGGCGAAATTGTGACTAAACTATCGCCCCATGAGCCGTCTTCAGCAGCATGTCGAACGCTATTTTTCCGATGCCTCCCCGCTGGCCGAGGTGGTGGAGGGGTTTCAGCCGCGCCCCGGGCAGCAGGCGATGGCGCACGCCGTTGCAGAGGCGATTGCCCAGCGCAGCACACTGGTGGTGGAGGCGGGAACGGGCACGGGCAAGACCTTTGCCTACCTGGTGCCGGCACTGCTCAGCGGGCGGCGGCTGTTGATCTCCACCGCCACCAAGAATCTGCAGGAGCAGTTGACCGGGCGCGACCTGCCCCGGCTGATGGAACAACTGGCGCCACGGGGGCAGGTGCTGCAGCTCAAGGGGCGTGAGAACTATGTCTGCCAGCAGCGGCTGCTGCTGGCGGAACGCAACCCGGAGCTGCCGCGAACACAACTGCATGCCGTCGCCCAGATCCGCACCTGGCTGAGCAGTGGCGGGGACGGGGATCGTGCCCATTGCGAAGCGGTCCCGGAGGATGATCCGGTGTGGCGGCAGGTGTGCGCACGCGCCGAATTCTGTCAGGCAGCCAAGTGTGGCGACGACAGCGACGACGGCTGTATCGTGCCGCGCTTGCGGCGTGAGGCGCAGGACGCCCGCGTCGTGGTCGTCAATCACCATCTCCTCGCGGGGGACATGGCGCTCCGTGCCCAGGGCAAGGGGGCGCTGTTGCCGGAATTCGATGTCTATGTGATCGACGAAGCTCATCAGCTGCCGGAGACGGTGCAGCAGTTTTTCGGCGAACAGTGCGGCTCGGCGCAGTTCACTCAGTTGCTGCGGGACGCCCGTCAGGCGCAGGTGGAAGATGCCCCGGACGATACCGAACTGGTCGCACGGCTGGATGTGCTGGAGCAGGCACTGCAGCGCTTTCACAATGATCTTTCTCCCTGGGTGGGGCGCTGGGCACTGAGCGAACACCGTGCCGAAATGGTGGCGCCGATGGAGGCGCTGCAGGCGGCGCTGGTCAATCTGTGTGAGTATCTGGAGGCGGTGGCGCCACGCAGTGTGCAGTTGCAGGCAGTGGCCCAGAGTGCCGAGGCGCTGCAGGATGCCCTGCAGCACGGGTGGGCGTCGGACGATACTCATGCTGTCGCGTGGGCGGAGGTGCAGAGTACCTGGTGGCGTCTTTATCTGACGCCACTGTCCATTAGTGGCGACTTTTCCAGTATCAAGGCGCAGCTGGAAGGCGCGTGGATCTTTACCTCGGCCACCCTGACTGATCATCAGGGCTTTGCCTCGTTCTGCCGCAGTCTGGGACTGGGCGAAGTGGACACCCTGAAGGTGGACAGCCCGTTTGATCATGCCACACAGGGATTGATCTACCATCCCGAACAGTTGCCGGAGCCCAATCATCCCGACTACACGCGCCAATGCCTGCGCAAGGCCTGGCCTCTGCTGGAGGCGGCCGAGGGGCATGCCCTGCTGCTGTTTTCCAGCTTTCGTGCCCTGAACGAAGCGGCGGAGCTGTTGCGGCCGCACTGGAAAGGCGATCTGCTGGTGCAGGGCGAGGCGAGCAAGGCGCAGCTGCTGGAGATATTCCGCGCTGCCCGGCGTCCCCTGCTGCTGGCCACGGCCAGTTTCTGGGAGGGCGTGGACATTCCCGGCGATGCCCTGCGGCTGGTGCTGATCGACAAGATTCCCTTCGCCAGCCCGGACGATCCGGTGCTGCAGGCGCAGGACGCCCATCTGAAAGAGGAAGGCAAGAGTGGCTTTGCGTTGCTGCAGCTGCCACGGGCGACACTGGCGCTCAAGCAGGGGGTAGGGCGACTGATCCGGACCGAAAGCGATCACGGCGTGCTGATTTTGTGCGATCCACGGCTGACCACCCGCCGGTATGGCACCACCATTCTCAACCAGCTGCCCGGTTTTGCCTGGACGCGCGATGCACGGGTGGCGGCCGCGTTTCTGAAGAAAAATTTCGGTGCAGGGGGTTGAAAGGGGTCATGCAGCGCCTATGAAAGGCGCGTAACGTTCCATATTTCGTTCAACGCAAGATTAAGGAGAAGACCCATGAAACGACCCTATGGACTGATCTTTCTGATGACCTTCCTGGGCATTATTGCCGGCTGGGGCGCCGGCAGCTATCTGAGCAATGCCGGCCTGAAGGCCACACTGGCCACCATGCCGGCGGCCCCCGTCGTCATCGCATCCGAGTATGACCAGAAGAGCAAGACGCTGGCACTGACGTTCAGCAATCCGGGTGGTCAGCCCATCAGTCTGCTGGGCAAGGCGGTGGCCTTCAAGCCGAAGAAGGGGCAGGGCTACGACGTCGCCTATGTGGATTTTGAAAAGCCCGTGGTGGTGCCCGCCTTCTCCGTGGCCACGCTGGCCGTGAAAATGAAGGCCAATACGCCGGAGCTGGTGGATGGCGATGTGGTGGCCACCACCATCCGCTACGCCTATGCACTGCTGCCGGATGTGTATGACATGACCCATGTCTTTACCCATGGCCAGCCGGCTCAGGCTCCTGACGCGCTGAAAAAACCGGCCGAGAGCAAATAAGGAGGGTTGAACCATGATTACCCGTAAAGACTGGCTGGAACAGGTGCTCTACTGGAGCATGCTGTTTGCGCTGGCAGTCTTCGTCACGCTGCTGTTGCTGGATCTGATCATTCGCCCGTGGCTGCCGGAAGAAGTGGCCTTCGTGCTTGGCTTTGCCACCTTCTATCTGCTGGCCAATACGCTCTTCTTCGGCTATGGCAACCTGAGTGCCTATCTGGACAAGCTGGCCAAGAGCGAGCTCACCGAAGCCGACAAGCAGAAGGCGTATGAAAAGAGCGGTGCCAGCAAGCACGGTCTGATCGAGCAGCTGACCCACTATGGCATTGCCACCATCTGGCTGGACCGCTACTCGCCCTACCGCTATACCTACATGGGGCTTTATCTGCTGCTCGCTGCCGCGGTGCTGACCCTCAATCTGAATCTGGTCAGTGGCCTGACCACCGGCTCCATTCTGGAAGGCCTCTTCTGGGGGGCGACCGTGGTGAGTGTCTTTGTGCTGGCGGCCGACAGTGTGGTGCGCTGGCAATATGTCCACACCGTCGCGGAACCGGTGTATCAGACCCTGGCGCCGGCGCTCATGCCTGCAGAGGCTTCCACGCCTGAAGCACAGGAGCAGGAATACGAGCTTGCGCACAACAAGGTGTGCCCGGATCCGGACGACAAGGCGTGTCAGGAGGCTGCCCATGAGCTACCAGAACAGGCCGAAGGTGCGAAGGATGACACGTCCGAGGCGGGCAAAAAGGCCTGAGCGCTTCGGATCACTCCGCTTCTGACCCGGCCCCCGTGCCGGGTTTTTCATATATACTTGCAGCCTTTGCGACAACCCTCAAAGCCGGCATGAACAACCTCCCTTACGAGCTCCAACTGGGCTTCCGCTACACCCGGGCCAAACGCCGCAACGGCTTTATCTCCTTCATGTCCTTTTCCTCCATGGCGGGTATCGCACTGGGCGTGATGGCGCTGATCGTGGTGATGTCGGTCATGAACGGCTTTCAGGTGGAACTGCGCGAGCGCATTCTCAGCATGACGGCACACATGCAGATCACCGGCTACGATCAGCGGCTGCGCAACTGGAAACAGGTGTATGAGCAGGTGCAGGGCACGCCGCATGTGGTGGGGGCGGCGCCACTGATTCAGGAACAGAGCATGCTGGCGTTCGGACGCAATGTCACGGGCGCCATGGTGTGGGGGGTGGACCCCGCCTACGAGAACCAGGTGGCCAAGCTGGATGCGGCGATCAAGGATGGCCGCCTCGATGAGCTGAATAAACATCGCTATGGCATCTATCTGGGCAAGGATCTGGCGGAAAAGCTGGGCGTGCAGAAGGGCGGCAAGGTGACACTCATTGCACCCGAGGCCAGCACTACACTGCTGGGCGTGATGCCGCGCTTCAAGCGTTTTACCGTGCTGGGCACCTTTTCGGTCGGCATGTATGAGTATGATGCCGGCCTGGCGGTGGTGCATATCCGGGATGCGGCAAAAGTGTTTCGCTATGGCAATGCCGTTTCCAGCCTGGTGCTCAAGCTGGACGATCTGTTTGCCATTCAGTCGGTGCGTCAGGCGCTGGCCAAGCGGCTCGACGAGACGCTCTATGTGGTGGACTGGACGCAGCAGCATCGCAACTTTTTCAAGGCCGTGCAGATGGAAAAGCGCATGATGTTTCTGGTGCTGGCACTGATCATCATGGTGGCGGCGTTCAATATCGTCTCCATGATGGTGATGGTGGTGACCGACAAGCAGAGTGATATTGCCGTACTGCGTACACTGGGCGCGACGCCCCTGAGCATTCAACTCATGTTCATGGTGCAGGGGCTCATCATCGGCACGGCCGGGACGCTGCTGGGGGTTGTGCTCGGTGTGGCGCTGGCTCTCAATCTCGATGTGGTGGTGCCGTGGATCGAGCAGACCTTCGGCTTCCACTTCTTCCCGCCGGACGTCTATTACATCAGCGAGGTCCCCTCGAAACTGGCATGGACCGACGTAGAAGGCGTGGCGCTGCTCGCCTTTGTGCTGACGCTGCTGGCCACCCTCTATCCCAGCTGGCGGGCCGCCCGTATTCAGCCGGCGGAGGCGTTGCGTTATGAATAAGCGTGTGCTCGAAGCGCGCCATCTGGTCAGGACCTACCGTGACGGCCCGGCAGAAACACCGGTACTCAAGGGAGTGTCGCTGACGCTGCACAAGGGGGAACGGGTCGCCATTGTGGGCAGTTCCGGCTCCGGCAAGAGCACACTGCTGCACCTGCTGGGTGGGCTGGATCGGCCCACAGATGGAGAGGTGCTGCTGCTGGGGCAGCCGTTTTCAAAGCTGGGGGAGGCAGCGCGGGGGCGGCTGCGCAACCGCCACATGGGCTTCGTGTATCAGTTCCATCATCTGCTGCCCGAGCTGACGGCAGAAGAAAACGTGATGATGCCGCTGCTGATCCGCCGCGAAGGGGTTGCGACGGCGCGCACACGGGCGCTGGCGCTGCTGGAGGCGGTGGGGCTGGCGCATCGCACGGCGCACAAGCCGTCCGAGCTCTCCGGTGGCGAGCGTCAGCGGGTGGCGCTGGCGCGGGCGCTGGTGACCGAGCCGGACTGTGTGCTGGCGGACGAGCCCACCGGCAATCTGGACAGCCGCTCTGCCGCGCAGGTGCTGGCGCTGATGGATGATTTGAATCAGCGTTTTGGCACCGCGCTGCTGATCGTCACCCACGATGCCGCCATTGCTGCACGCATGGACCGCACGCTGACTCTGCAGGATGGGGTGATCAGAACAGAAGAATAGGGGGGTCCCCGACTTTTTAAACGGCGGTTTTTTCGCCGCTACAAAAAAGCCCGCAGAACGACGGTTCTGCGGGCTTTTTTGAACCTTGCAGGGAGGTTACTGGTCCTGCTGCGCCTGGCGGGGTGCAAACGGGCTGGGGCCGTGCTGCATGCCCAGCTTTTCCAGAATCTTCACCAGCGGGCAGAAGCCGGTCAGTGCTGAGATGATCAGATTCAGGCCCACAAAGGCGGTGAGCAGAATCCACCAGGTGTTGACCCACATGGTCAGCGCCAGGCTGATCAGAATCATGGAGCCGGCAAAAATCGGGACGAAACGTTCGATGGTCATGGCAGTCCTCTCAAAATTATTTATAGGGGGATTAACAATGACTTATTTTAGCCGCGCGGGGCAGAGTGCGGCAAGTTCAAGTTGTTGTTCTGCCAAGATGGCTTATAATTCCCCCTTTTGATCGACGGGCCTGGCCCGAAGCATCGTCAACCTACAGAGTAGAGCGTTCTATGCAAGTCACTGTCAACAAACCCGAATCAGGTCTCGAATACGAAATGGAAGTGGTTCTGCCGGCGGAGCAGATCAACGAGCAGGTCAATCAGCGTCTGGCGGAGATCCGTCGCACCGTGAAAATGGACGGTTTCCGCCCGGGCAAGGTGCCTCTCTCGATCGTCAAGAAGCGCTATGGGCCGCAGGTTCGTCAGGAAATTCTCGGCGATGTCGTTTACAAGGCGTTTTACGACGCGGCCGATAAGGAAGGGTTGAAGGTGGCAGGTTATCCGCGCTTTGAAAAGCTGGAAGACGAGGGCAACAGTATCCGCTTTACCGCCAAGTTTGATGTGCTGCCGGAGATTGAACTGCCGGAGCTGGGCAGCCTTGAAGTGGAGAAGGTGGAGGGTGAGATCACCGATGCCGACGTGGACGCCATGATCGAAAAGCTGCGCGAGCAGAAGAAGCGCTGGCGTCCGGCCAATGGCAACAAGAAGGCGGCCAACGGCAACCAGGTCATCATCGACTTTGAAGGCTTTGTCGATGGCGAGGCCTTTGAAGGCGGCAAGGCGGAAAACGTGCCCCTCGTGCTGGGCAGCGGCCGCATGATCCCTGGCTTTGAAGAAGGCATCCTCGGCATGAAGAAGGGGGAAGAAAAGACCATTACCGTCAAGTTCCCCGAGGACTACCACGCCGAGTCTCTGGCCGGCAAGGACGCAGAGTTTAAGATCAAGGTGCACTCCGTTCAGGTGGAAGAGAAGCCTGAAGTGGACGAGGAGTTCGTCAAGGAGTTCGGCGTAGAGAGCGGCGATATAGAGGAGTTCCGCAAGGAAATCCGCGAAAACATGGCGCGTGAGCTCAAGCGTCTGGTCACTGCGCAGAACCGCAATGCCGTGCTGGCTGCGTTGGACAAGGCGGTGGAGATCGAGCTGCCCAAGTCGCTGGTGGATCAGGAGATCCAGACCATGATGCAGAACCAGCTGCGCGAGCTGCAGATGCAGGGCGTGGATCCCAGTCAGGTGCAGCTGAACGCGGAAGATTTCCGCGAGCGTGCCGAGCAGCGCATCCGCCTGGGTCTGATCATTGGCCAGCTGATCAAGGATCTGGGTATCGAGGTAACCCCGGAAGAGATCGAAGCCTATATCCGCGAGCAGGCCTCGGCCTACGAAGATCCGGAAGAAGTCGTGCAGTGGTACAAGCAGAATCCGGAGCACCTGCGCGAGATTGAAGCCATTCTGGTGGAAAACAAGGTGGCGGACGCCGTGCTCGACAAGGCCAAGACCACCGCAGTGAAAAAGACCTTCGAGGCGCTGACTGCTCAGGGTTGATCACCGTTTCCGCGACGGCTTTGCGTGAAAAGGCTTGTCATTTGACAAGCCTTTTTTTTGCGGTAGTCTATCCCCATAAACAGACATTAAAAGATGAAAGGAATGCCCTGTATGCAAGACATTGAAAACACGCTGGTGCCGATCGTAATCGAACAGACCAGCCGTGGCGAGCGCTCGTTCGATATCTACTCACGCCTGCTGAAGGAGCGGGTGATCTTTCTGGTGGGTCCGGTGGAAGACCACATGGCAAACCTGATTGTGGCACAGATGTTGTTTCTCGAGTCCGAGAACCCGGAAAAGGATATCCACCTGTACATCAATTCGCCGGGTGGGAGCGTGACGGCGGGGATGGCCATTTACGACACCATGAATTTCATCAAGCCGGACGTGAGCACCATGTGCATCGGTCAGGCAGCCAGCATGGGCGCCTTCCTGCTGGCGGGCGGTGCGAAGGGCAAGCGCTATGCGCTGCCGCACAGCCGCGTGATGATTCACCAGCCGCTGGGCGGTTTTCAGGGCCAGGCGAGCGACATCGAGATTCACGCCAAGGAAATCCTGAAAATCCGCCATACCTTGAACGAGGAACTGGCGAAAAACACGGGTCAGCCGCTCGAACGCATTGAGCAGGACACCGACCGTG
The DNA here is from genome assembly GCA_964471975.1 of uncultured Piscirickettsiaceae bacterium. Lineage (GTDB taxonomy): Bacteria > Pseudomonadota > Gammaproteobacteria > Thiomicrospirales > Thiomicrospiraceae > Sulfurivirga. Next base: position 40,241 of record CAYYIL010000009.1, read on the forward strand.
ACAACTTCATGGGCGCATGGGAAGCGCAGGAATACGGCCTGATCGATCAGGTTCTGACAAAACGAGAAGGCAGCGATGAGTAAACACGACGACAAGGACCTTTACTGCTCCTTTTGTGGCAAGCATCAGGACGAGGTGCGCAAGCTGATTGCGGGCCCGGGCGTCTATATCTGTGATGAGTGCGTGGATCTGTGCAACGAGATCCTGCGCGAAGAGTTTGAAGGTCGTGGTGAGAGCAGCAGTCCCTTTCAGCTGGACAAGCTGCCCACCCCCCACGAAATCAAGCAGCACCTGGATGACTATGTCATCGGTCAGGACAAGGCCAAGAAGATTCTGGCCGTTGCGGTGTACAACCACTACAAGCGCCTGATGGCCGGTCAGCAGGACGATGAGGTGGAGCTGAACAAGTCCAATATCCTCATGATCGGGCCGACCGGTTCGGGCAAGACGCTGCTGGCGCAGACGCTGGCGAAGATGCTGGACGTGCCCTTTGCCATCGCCGATGCCACCTCGCTGACCGAGGCCGGCTATGTGGGTGAGGACGTGGAGAGCATCATCCTCAAGCTGCTGCAGCGCTGCGACAACGACCCGGAAAAGGCCGAGCGCGGCATTATCTACATTGACGAGATCGACAAGATCACGCGCAAGTCGGAAAACCCGTCCATCACCCGGGACGTCTCCGGCGAAGGCGTGCAGCAGGCACTGCTGAAGATCATCGAGGGCACCATTGCCAATGTGCCACCCCAGGGCGGGCGCAAGCACCCGAATCAGGAAATGATTCAGGTGGATACTTCCAAGATCCTGTTCATCGTCGGCGGCGCCTTCGAAGGCCTGGACAGGATCATTGAACAGCGGGTGGCGCAGGGCTCGGGCATCGGCTTTGCCGCGGAAGTGAAGTCGAAGGACAGGGATCGCGATATCAGCGAGCTGTTCGAGCAGGTGGAGCCGGAAGATCTGGTGAAATACGGCCTGATTCCGGAATTCGTCGGGCGCCTGCCGGTGATTGCCACGCTGGAAGCGCTGGACGAAGAGGCGCTGGTGCGCATTCTCACCGAGCCGAAGAACGCGCTGGTCAAGCAGTTCCAGAAGATGTTCGAACTGGAAGGTGTGCAGCTGCAGTTTACCGATGACGCCGTGCGCGCCATTGCGCAGGAAGCCATCAAGCGCAAGACCGGTGCCCGTGGCCTGCGCGCCATCATGGAGCATCTGCTGCTGGATCTCATGTATGACCTGCCTAGCCTGCCGGATGTGGAAAAGGTGGTGATCGACGAGGCCGTGGTGAAGGGCGAGAAGCAGCCGGTGCTGGTGTACAAGTCCGAGAAAAAGGGCAACGGCAAGAAGTCCGCCAAGAGCGACAGCAAGGCGGACGCGAAGCCTCAACAAGCATCAGGAACCCATTGAGCCATGAGCAAACACGATATCGAGCAACTGGATATGAAACTGGGTGCGCTGGTGATGCCGCTGCGGGATGTGGTGGTGTTCCCTGGCACCGTTATGCCCCTGTTTGTGGGTCGTGAGAAGTCCATCGAAGCGATTCAGGCGGCCATGCGTGGCGACCGCCAGATCTTTCTGGTGTCGCAGAAGAACCCGGAGCAGGACAGTCCGCACTTTGAAGATGTCTATCACGTGGGCACGCTGGCGACCATACTGCAGACCCTCAAGCTGGCCGACGGCACCGTCAAGGTGCTGATCGAAGGCATGGAGCGCTTTGAGCTGCTCAATCTGGAAGAGGACGAGCACGTCTTCCGTGGGGACATCCGCCGCCTCTACTCCACGGTGGAGGACGAAGCGGAGCTGCAGCAGCTGATGAAGCTGGCCAAGGAGCGCTTTGCCCATTACGCCAAGCTCAACAGCAAGCTCTCCAGCGATGTGCGCGGCTCTGTGGAGCGTGCCGAGGAGCCGGACGTGCTGGTGGATCTGGTGGCGGCCAATCTGGATTTGACCCTGGAAGCCAAGCAGGCGCTGCTGGAGATCTCCTCGCTCAACAGGCGAGTGGAGAAGCTGATCGCCCTGATCGAAACCCAGATCGATCTGATTGAGGCGGAGAAACGCATCGCCGAGCGCGTCAAGAAGCAGATGGACCGCAATCAGCGCGAGTACTACCTCAATGAAAAGATCAAAGCGATCCACAAGGAGCTGGGCCGCAGCGATGGCGAAGAAGACGAATACATCGACCTGAAGGAAAAGATCGAAGCGGCCGGCATGCCGGAGGACGTCAAGGAAAAGGCGCTGTCGGAGCTGAACAAGCTGCGCATGATGCCGCCGCAGTCTGCCGAGGCGGCGGTAGTGCGTAACTACATCGAGTGGCTGCTGGATGTGCCGTGGAAGAAGCGCACCCGTGTCTCCAAGGACCTGGGGCGGGCGGCCAGGATCCTTGATGCGCACCATTACGGCCTGGAGAAGGTCAAGGAGCGCATTCTCGAATATCTGGCCGTGCAGAAGCGCGTGCGCAAGCTTAACGGACCGATCCTCTGTCTGGTGGGGCCGCCGGGTGTGGGCAAGACCTCACTGGCCCGTTCCATTGCCGAGGCGACCAACCGCAAGTTCGTGCGCATGTCCCTGGGCGGGGTGCGCGACGAAGCCGAGATCCGCGGCCATCGCCGCACCTATCTGGGGGCATTGCCGGGTCGCATCATCCAGAAGATGGTTAAGGCCGGAGTAAAGAACCCGCTGTTCCTGCTGGACGAGATCGACAAGATGAGTTCGGACTTCCGCGGCGATCCGGCGGCGGCGTTGCTGGAAGTGCTGGATCCCGAGCAGAACAAGGCCTTCAACGACCACTATCTGGAAGTGGATTACGACCTGTCCGAAGTGATGTTCGTGGCCACCTCCAACTCCATGGACATGCCGGAACCACTGCTGGACCGCATGGAAATCATTCAGCTGTCCGGCTATACCGAGCTGGAGAAAAAGCACATCGCCATGCAGCACCTGCTGCCGCGTCAGTTGCGCAACCACGGCCTCAAGGCCGATGAGCTGAAGGTGAGCGAAGCGGCGATCGAGGCGATTATCCGCGATTACACCCGTGAAGCCGGCGTGCGCAGCCTTGAGCGCGAGCTGGCCAAGATTGCCCGCAAGGTGGTCAAGGCGCTGGAAGAGGGTGAGAAGCAGGCGCCGGTGGTGATCGAGCCGGCGGATCTGGAAGCCTATCTGGGCGTGGCCCGCTATCGCCACGGCGAAAAGATGCAGCAGAACCGCATTGGCCTTGTCAATGGCCTGGCGTGGACGCGGGTGGGCGGCGATCTGCTCCATGTTGAAGCTACCTGCATGCCCGGCAAGGGACGCATCAAGCGCACCGGTCAGCTGGGAGATGTGATGCAGGAATCGGTGGAGACGGCATTGAGCGTGATCCGCAGCCGTACGGCGCAGCTGGGGCTGCAGCCGGACTTCTATGAGAAGGTGGATTTGCACCTGCACTTCCCGGAAGGGGCGATCAAGAAGGATGGGCCCAGTGCGGGTATCGCCATTGCCACGGCGATTGCCTCCGTGCTCACCAATATTCCGGTGCGCAACGATGTGGCCATGACTGGCGAGATTACCCTGCGGGGTGAGGTGCTGCCCATCGGTGGCCTCAAGGAGAAACTGCTGGCCGCCCTGCGGGCGGACATCCGCAAGGTGCTCATTCCCCATGACAATGTGCGCGATCTGGCCGAGATCCCGGACGAGATCAAGGGCGAGCTGGACATTGTGCCGGTGCGCTGGGTGGAAGAGGTGTTCGAGCACGCGCTGGAACACTTGCCGAAACCGGCGGAAAATGCTGAGGCGTTCAGTTGTCTGGTCACTGCTGAGCCCGCCGTATCGGCCAGTGAAAGTGCCCATTAAAAAACTTGATGGTGAAAAGGGCGCTCTGGCGCCCTTTTTTCTTGACACCCCACAGGGGCATTGCTATAAATTCAAACTACCGTCGGAACTCTGGTGGCAGCGCGTGGCGGGCATCAGAGGATGGAAAGGTTCAAACAAACTCATGGAGAGCTATCACGATGAATAAAACGGAACTGGTAAGTGCGATCGCAGAGAAGGCCGGTTTGAGCAAGGCACAGGCTGCTGCAGCCCTGGATGCAGCCATGGAAGCCGTGACCGAAGCCCTGAAAAACGGCGAGCAGGTATCCCTGATTGGTTTTGGGACCTTCAAGGTGGGCGAGCGTTCTGCGCGCACTGGCCGCAACCCGCAAACGGGCGAAACCATCAATATTCCGGCTGCCAAGGTGCCCAAGTTCACCCCGGGCAAGGCGCTGAAAGACGCTGTCAACTGATCCGATCTGCCAAATACCGGATTGAGAAAAGCCGCTGCAAAGCGGCTTTTCTGTTTTTGGGTCGATAAAGCGGACAGGTTCCATGGGGGCATGATTGGGTGCAAAATCCCTTGACACCTCCGTTCGGCCCCTTATAATACGCGCTCATTGATTGCGGGTGCTTAGCTCAGCTGGGAGAGCATCGCCCTTACAAGGCGAGGGTCGCAGGTTCGATCCCTGCAGCACCCACCACCTCACTTGAGGCGACACTGCGGAGCGGTAGTTCAGCTGGTTAGAATACCGGCCTGTCACGCCGGGGGTCGCGGGTTCGAGTCCCGTCCGCT
>CAYYIL010000010.1:0-35136 GCA_964471975.1 uncultured Piscirickettsiaceae bacterium
AACAGCACACCTGCTGCAGCGACTGGCCAGACCTTCACGTTGACTACAGGTGTGGTGGATTCCATTACTGGTACATCTGGCAATGACACAATTATTGCAGACAACACGGGTGCAAACCCGCAGTTGTCTATTGCAGATCAAATTGATGGTGGTGCTGGAACTGATACGCTGAAGATTTATGACAACTCAGCTGTTCCTAGCATTACACTGACTTCAGCTGTCCAAGGTATTGAGAATGTTTACGTAAATGACTCCAATACTGAGATGACAAACAATGGAAGCGTAGATGTTTCCGCTCTTACAGGTGTTCAAAACCTGACGCTTGATCTGTTTAATTTGGCGGCTAATAAGCTGACTGTAAAAGCAGGTGATGGTGTCAAGTACGCATTCCAGAACATTGCTTCAGGCAATGCGGCCTCAACCATTGATCTTGGCAACAAAACAGCAACATCAATGGATGTAGAGGTAAACAAAGTCGGTGATAGCACAAATGATGTAACGATCGAAAATGTGACCGGTGCCAAAGTTGATACGCTGAATGTAACAGCAAGTGGTAAGTCCTACATTGAGGTGGCTGATACAGCTGGCACCCTGAAGACAGTCAACATCAGCGGCTCAGCCGACCTGACTGTGACCGATGTGGCGGATGCAACCACAATCGCCATTACCAATACAGGCAAGACAGCTCTCAGCACAGGGGTTGCGAAAGTGTCTGTAACCGGTGGAGATGCCGCTGAAACAATTACATTTACCTATGCTGATACTGCTGGTAACGCAGATAATGGTGAATTTACTGTAAACGGTGGAAAAGGTGATGACACCATTGTCATTAAGAACTACACCGATAGAGGGGATTTAAAAGATGACAAGGTCACTATCTCTGGTGGTGACGGTAACGATACTTTGTCAATGACGTCCGAACTGGCAGCTGATCTATCAGGGCTGACTGCTTCTGCTTATGCCAAAAAAGGCATTGCTAACGACTTTGAAACACTGAAGCTGTCAAACAATGCAACTGCTAATGGTACTGTTGACCTGTCTATTTTGGGTAGCAACATTACAAAGGTTGATTACAATCAAGGTATTGATTATACGCAAACCCTGAATGGACTTGCATCTGATGGTACAGTTGAGCTGTCAGGAGCAAAAGGTACAAACTCTCCTAGTTTGATCGTCAACGTTAAAGATGCAGCTGTTGCTGGACATAACAGTGATGTACTGAACATTGTCTTGAACGGCTTGACTGGGGGCTCAACAAGTGGCACAGTCAACACTGTTGACTATGGTAGTATCACGGCAGCATCTGTAGAGACAGTCAATATTGAATCTACGGTTGATCCGACAAATACCGCTGCTCTGGTTTCTGGAAACAAGAATATCGCAGCCCTGACTATCAATAATGTTCAAAATGTAGTCATTAAGGGGGATGCATATCTTGATATTAGCGGTACACCGCTTGCCGGTAATTCACTGGCCAAGATTGACGCATCTGGCAACTCTGCTGGTGTGAAAATGTCTACTGCAGGTGCCACTCAGGGTATTGAACTGATTGGTACGGATGCAGCTGATGACATTACTGGCGGAAATGGTGCGGATGTTATCACCGCTGGCAAAGGTGGCGATAAGGTCACAGGTGGCCAAGGCGATGACACAATTAACCTTGGAGCTGCTGATGGTAAGACCGATACCGTCGTCTTTAGAGCTGCGGGCACAAATGGCAAGGATACAATCAATGACTTTGAGGCTGGTAACAATGGAGATGTCTTGAAGGTGACAGTTCTAGGAACTTTGGTAGGTTCCGCTGGAACTTATACCACAGCATCATCTACTTCAAAAGGAGATACTGCGGCATACAAGGTTATTGCCATTACCGATAATGCTGCTTCAGATTGGTCTGATGTTCTGACGAAGATGAACGCAGCCTTGACAATTGCTGGTGACACAAATGCTGGAAATGCAGAAACTGCAGTTCTGATTGATAATGGTACTGATACTAGAGTTTATCTATTTAGTGATGATTCAACTAATAACACTACAGTAGAGTCTTCAGAAATTACCTTGGTTGGTACAATTTCCGGCTTGGGAGATGTTTCTGATTTGGTATCAGGTAACTTCGCCTAATCAATCCTCAGACTCCTGAGGATGCCCGCAGGTTACCTGCGGGTTCCAGGCAAAACCCTTTGACCCCCGCAGGGAAACCTGTGGGGGTTTTTTCGTTAAGGGCCTTTGGGATTCCTGAGGGCTCTTAAGGAAAAACCGTGGGAGAGGGGGGTGGGGAGAGCGGTGTGCCCATATGAGAGAGAAATGCATGGCCTGGGTGTTCTTCAGGCCCCATATAGGGGCATACCTTGAATCAATAACTTAGAAATACCCTCCCATGTGAGAGAAGAGAGCGTGCAGGGAAAACCCACCCATACGAGAGGAGGAGAAACGGGAGATATCTGTTGTTATAGATAAACTATCAAAATGACTGAGAATATTAATACCATACAAAGTGTATGTCTTTAAGGCGCAAAGCAGGCCATGAGTGCTGGCGGCATCATGGGCACACACACTCTTCTGAGAATACACACCCATGAATCAATTACCCTATAAGAATAATTCTATAGATATTTAATTCATGCCCTCATTCATGGTCATCATTTAACCTGCCTCACTCCCTGCCTCCTTAATGCCTCTCAGTACCTGAGGCCCTTAAGGGCTGAGGGAAGTACCCAGCCAAGTGCTAATGAGCGCTTGGCCCCAGGGTGTTAGGTACCTATAGCACTCCTGGAGAAAGCTCCAAAGGCTGAAACCAAAAAGGATTAAAAACTACTGCGTAAGCAGTCTTCTTTTAGGAACAGCATTCATTGTTTTTTTACTTGTTTCTTTCTTAATCCCCTAACCAGGCGTGGCTAAGGGGTATGGGGGTTGGGGGGTGTGTATTTCCCTCAAGGGGATGAATAAGGCTCCGATGATGCCGCCAGGATTCATTGAACCCAACACAAGCGTAAGACAGGAGGTGCGTATGACCTGAGCTATGCCTGTATGGCCCTATTTCCGACCCGCAGTGCCCTTGTGCCCTGAAGGGCGCTTGGGGGCCTGATGATTCCTCAGGGCCTCCCTGAGCGCCTTTTCCGAGAAGATGATCTTCAGTCCAGCAGGGCTTTCTTCATAACTGACACCCAGTTCATCCAGCTTCCTGAGCATGCTGTCGAGCTTGTCAGAGCGGATGGCTGCGCTGTCTTTCTGTTCAAAGCGCTGCAGCGTTGGCCTGGAGATGCCCACCATCTGCGCAAACGCCTCCTGAGACAGGCCCATCGCAGCACGGACGGCCTTGACCAGCAGGGCCATCTTCTCCGTGTGGTTGGGTAAGCGCTCATGGGAAACGGAAGTTTCTTTGGTCAGGAACAATCTGCTGACCTATTGGGGAAGTTGCCTCAGCTTCGCCATGACTATGCTCATCCGGCAGGCTTTGGTCGGCCCGGTGCGAGGGCAGAGCGTGGATTGGGTATGCCCGAGCAGATTGCTTATCTTCCTGCAGGGCGGCTCGGCATTGCCCTGCTCTGGATGCGACGCAGTCAGAGGGGATATACTACAATGAAAGCAGGGAATTGCAAGAGATAGGTTTTTTCCTTCAGTTGTCTGACGAGTAATAATGGATGGAGGTGAGTTATGGCTGATTATCAGACTGTCTTGAGCAAATTGGCTGACTTGGGATATAGCGAACAGGTGGTGCAGGATTATATAAGTGCGAACTGGCAGAATCCTGCGCTGCTGATGGAGGGGGCTGCAAGCGTAGGACTGACCAAGGATGATGTGATGGCTCTTGCGACGCACTACGGTATCAATCTTTCCGTTGGGCCGCAGGCGTTGCTTGGTTACTTGGGCGCTTTCAATATAGGAGCCGAGGATGTAAAGGCCTTTTTGCGAGCACATATTACATCACCGGATCAGGCCTATCAGATTGCTGCGCAGTATGGTTTTACCGCTCAGGATGTACAGAGTCTGGCCAATTATCTCGGTATGGACTATTCAAACCCCACCGCACAGACGGTACTAGCCAATCTTGAGCAGGTGGGAATAACGGAAGATGATGTGTATGCCTATTTGCAGCAGCATGCAAGCGACCCGACCGTAATTTATCAACAGGCTGGGGCATTGGGTATTTCGCAGGCTCAGGTGGATGCTGTCGCTGCGGCATTGGGTATTGAGTTTCAGGCCGGTGCTCCTGTTCAGCTGGCAGGGGTGGCAGCGTGGGCAGGTGACGGTGATCTGTACGTGATGTAGGGTCAGGGCCTGCCTTGTGAGTCGGTGTGCTCACAAGGTGGCGTAGTCGTTGTCGATAATGGTGCGGGTGGCCACCAGTGTGTCCACACCGCCCGGAAAGCTGCCACCGACCGGGTCGTAAATCTCAAGTGAAAACGTCTCGTCGCCCTCCGCCAAATTGTCGCCGATGATTTCCACCGGAATGGGCACGGCCTGCTCGCCTGGATAGAACATCAGCGTGCCTTCGGTGGCAATATAGTCCTGGCCTGCCTTGGCTGTGCCGTCCAGTGTCTTGTATTTCACCTGCACAGCACTGGCATCAGTGACGTTACCGATGTATTGAACGAGAAACCAAGCGGTGGTTATCTGACCGGCGTCTACTTCGCTTATGGATTTTTGCACCTGTACGGGCGCGTGAGGGGCATCGGTCCAGCTGGCGCGCAGGGTCTGGTCGATAAACTGCTGTTCCAGGCTGATGCGGGTCCAGGCGGCGATCTCGCCGAAGGAGGCATCGGTGCGGTAGGGCGTTACATCCGGCGAGGCGGTGCCGGTGGCGAGCGAGGTGCCATAGCTGGCGACGCCGGCGATCTGGTTGCCGATGAACGCCGGCCCACCGCTGTCGCCTGAGGCGATCAGGCCCTCCCAGTTGCCCACGCCCGTGTTGTGCACGCCCAGCAGCTGTCCCAGAGCATCGTGCAGGGGGCTGCCGTCGTCGAAATCGGCCACCAGGGTAAGGTCGTCGTGCGGGGTCCACGCCATAAGGCTGCCCAGTTTGTGCTTAAGCTGGGTTGCGGTGGCGTCGAAGGTGTTCTCGGCGAAGTGGCGCAGCGGGGTGGTCTGGCTCATTTCACCGCTGAGGCCGGTGCCAATATTCCCGTAGCCCACCATGGTAAAGGTTTTGCCCAGTTCGTCATGGCTGCGGTAAAGGGGGTGGCGGTCAGCTTCTACGGGGGCGGGTGCATCCAGAATGATCAGCGCCAGATCGTGCACGCTGTTGGCGGGATCATACTGGGGGTCGATGACAACCTGTTTGGCCTTGCGCCAGGTTACGCCATTGGCGGTTTCAAAGCGTACCTGGATGTCGGCGCTGGGGGCGTGGCGCACCACGTGCGCTGCCGTCAGAATGGCACGACCATCGTAAAGCAGCGCGCCACTACCGGCGATATAGTCCTGCCGATTGCTGACGTAAACCACGCCGTCGAAGGTGGACCCGGTAGCGGCGGACTGCTGCTCGATCAGCCAGCTGGTGTTCATCACCATGGTCTGCGGCTCCGTTTAGGGGGATCAGAACTTGATGGTGCCGCTGTCGTCATCCTCGCTATCCGAGGCTGCTTCGGCAGAGGCGTCGGTCGCAGCATCTTCGTTTTCCAGCGCGGCTTTCAGGGCCTGGGCGTAGGCATTGCGGGCGGTCTGCGCAATGGCCAGCAGCTGCTGCAGCCGACGCATTTCGCCTTCGGCGGCCTGCAGCATGATCAGCTGGGCCCTGGCGTTTTCGGACAGCTGATCCAGTTCGTATTCCTTGCCGTCGATAGTGATGGTTGCCATGTCAATGCTCCTTGCGTTGGTTTGAATGAATGAAATTTCGCGCAGTCTCGAGCGCCTGCTCGATGGTCACGTCCATGTCCAGATACTGGAAGGTGCCCAGTCGCCCGATGAACGTGACGCCCTCGGTCTGTCCGGCCAGCGTGGCGTAGGCCTCCAGTTGCTGCTGCCCTTCCGCAAGGCGGACGGGGTAATAGGGGATATCGTTTTCTTCGCAGGCGCGGCTGAACTCCGTGTAGATGACCGTCCCTCGATGGCGATTATACTCCCACGGGGCGAAATGCTTGTGCTCCGTAATGCGTGTGTAGGGAACGTCCGCATCGGGATAGTTCATCACTGCAATGCCCTGATAGTCGTCTACATCGGGCAGGACCTGCTTGTGGAAATCCAGCGTGCGATAGGGCAGTCGTCCATGCCGGTAGTCGAACCAGGCGTCCAGCGGACCTGAATAGAACACATGGTCGAAATCGGATGCCTGAGTGGGGGAGAAGGGCGTATTCAGATGCACGGCGATGCGCGCATGATCAAGCAGTTTTTCGAAAAGCGGCGTGTAGCCTTCCCGTGGAATGGCGATCCACGGATGGTTGAAATAGCTGTCGTTGTAGTTGAAGCGCAACGGCAGCCGCTTGAGAATGCTGGCCGGCAGCCTGTCCGGGGACAATCCCCACTGCTTGGTGGTGTAGCCCTTGAAGAAGGCTTCATACAGCGCCTCGCCAACAAAGGCCAGCGCCTGTTCTTCGAAGGTCTGCGGGTTGTCGATGGGGTGGGCCAGCTGCCGGATAAAGGCGCGCGCTTCATCGGGTCGCAGGGCCTTGTGAAAGAACTGATTGATGGTATGCAGATTGACCGGCAGGCTATAGACCTCCCCTTTGACGGTGGCCTTGACCCGATGCGCATAGGGCACCATTTCGAGAAAGCGGGTGATGTAGTCCCAGACTTCGTCCTTGTCCGTATGAAAGATATGGGGGCCGTAGGTGTGCACCATCACGCCGGTTTCCGCATCCCGTTCGGTGTAGCAGTTGCCGCCGATGTGGTCGCGGGTTTCGAAGACTTCGCAGTCGATGCCTGCGAGGGCCAGCTCGTGGGCGATGACGCAGCCGCTGAGGCCGGCGCCGACAATGGCGACATGCATGGTTAATCTCCTGAAGTGTTAAGTTGGAGTAGCTGTCGAAGTGCGGTGTGTGCAGGGTAGACGAGGCTATACAGCTGTCCAATCTGCGCCAGCAGCGCTGCGCGGGCGTCGGCCAGCTGGCCTTTTACCCGGCTCAGGTTCTGTTGGGCGTTGAGCAGGTCGATGGTGTTGCGGGTACCGGCGACAAGGCCCTTGCGGGTGGCTGCAACGGCCTGCTCTGCTGAATGTTGCGTCTGCAACAGTGCGCCCACCTGTGCCTTGAGATGCTGGATACGCAGGTAGCTGTCAGTCAGGGACTGGTTCAGTTCGCGCAGGCGCGCCTGATAGCGAGCGCGGGTCTGGTGCAGGTCGGCGCGGGCGGCATCGACGCTGGCGCTGACGCCGCCGCCGCTGTAGAGCGGCACGTTTACCTGGATGATCGCGCTGGTGGTGTCGTATTCACGCCCGATGGTGGTTTCCGAGTCGCTTTTGTTCTTGCGGCGGCTCAGGGAGAGGGATGCGGTGGGCAGGTGGCCGGCGCGCTGGCGGGACACTTCCAGGGTGGCGGCGTCGATCTGCGCTCGCATGAATTGAATTTCGGGGTTGTGCTGGCGCTGTGTGTCGCGCCACCACTGCAGCGGTTTCTGCAGGACTGCGGTCGCCAGGGTTTCCGCTTGAGGAGGCGGCTGGATTTCGTCGACTTTGATCGGCTTGCCGGTCAACAGTACCATCTGATTGAGCGCCAGCGCCAGCTGACCCTGCTGCTTGACCTTTTCGGCCCGCGCCTGGTCCAGCTTGGCACGGGCGTCGTCCACGTCGGTGCGGGTTCCATGTCCCTTTGCAAAGGCTGCTTCGGCCTGCTGAAGCACTTTCTGATAACGCAGTACATCCTGCTGCGCCACATGCAGTTGCGCCTTGGCGTTGAGGATCTGCACGTATGCCTTGATGACCCGCGTCAGGAGGTCGTCTTCCTGCGCAGCCGCTCTGAGGCGGCTGGCACGGGCACTGACCTCGGCCTTTTTCCAGTTGCGCCAGTCTGCAGGGGCGTAAAGCGCCTGGCGGGCATTCACGCTCCAGTTGAGGGGTTCGTACTGATCGCTGCGATCGGGGTAGGGTCCCTTGAGGTAGTGGGTGTCCGTCCACTGCTTGCCTACCGCAAGGGTGGCGCTGATCTGCGGCAGCAGGCGGGATTGGGCGATGCGCGCCCGCGCCAGGTCGCCTTCGGCAGCGGCTTGGGCGGCGGCCAGCTGGGCGTCATAGTCCCGTGCCTGCTCAAAGGCTTGCGCGAGGGTGAGTGCCTGGGCGGGGGCGGCGGCCAGCGCGCCGCTCAGGATCAGCAGGATGAACGTGTTGTGTTTCATGTTCACTCCTCCGTCAGTGCCATGTGCAGGCGGCGCAGCAGCGGGTGCACGATGTATTCAAGCAGGGTGCGCTCGCCGGTCTTGATGACCACTGAGGCAGGCATGCCAGGGCGCAGCGGCTTGTCCGGCCCCAGTTCGCGCCTGCCTTTTTCTGTCAGGACGACGTAGGCGATGTAGTAGGGGGGTGTTTTGGGATTTTGGGTTCTGATCAGATCCGGCGAGACAGAAATCACTTTCCCTTCGATGGACAGGGGGGCGCTCTTGCGATAGTTCTGCAGCTGTACATCCGCCTTCTGTCCGGGTTTGACGCGGTCGATCATGCGCGCGGGCACGTGAACTTCCAGCACCAGCGGGGCACCTTCGGGGATGATTTCCATCAAGGGTTCGCCCGGGCGGATGGCGCTGCCCACCGTGTGCACATTGAGGGCGTTGATGCGGCCGCTGACCGGTGCGCGGATCACCATCTGGTTCAGCTTGTCCCGTGCAGCGGCCAGCTTTTCGCGCAGTACGGCCACTTTCTGGCTGGTTTCTGCCAGTCGGGTGGCCACTTCCTTGCGGGCCTGCCGGATCTCGTTTTCCCCACGCAGCTGGGCGTCACGCATTTGATCCTGCGCATGATCGATGGCGTCGCGCAGTTCCAGCGCCCGCCGCTGCAGCTCCAGATATTTGTCCTTGGCCACATAGCCTTCGTCGGCCAAGGCTTTCATGCCCTTGAGCTGTGCTCTTACCAGCTTGAGCTGTTCGCGCTTGCTGGCCGCATCGCTCCGGGCGCTTTTTTCGGTCTGGCGGTAAACATTCAGCCTGGCCTGCAGCGCGGCACGTCGGCTGGCAAACAGTGCCTGCTGATGGGCCACTTGCAGATCGGCCTCACCCCTGGCGCCATACTGTTTCAGTTCTGCGGGAAAGTCGATGTGAGGCCGGTTGTGTATTTCGGCTTCCAGACGGGCTTTTTCGGCCAGGGCGGCCACATACTGCTTGAGCAGGCTTTCATAATCGGCGCGTGCCTGGGTGTCGTCCAGTTCGATCAGCACTTCACCTTTCTTCACCGGTTGCAGGTCCTGCACATGAATGGCCCTGACCGTGCCGCCGTACAGATGGGAAACCACCTTGGGCTTGCCCTTGACGATGACCGTTCCCGGCGCCGGTACCCCGGCATCCAGCGGTGCCGTCGCTGCCCAGAAGATAAAGCCACCGAACAGAACGGAAAGCAACAGCAGTCCCCAGCGCATGAAGTGGTGCGCTTCCCGGGGTAAATGCTCCTCAGCATGTGCGACATGCTCAGGGACGTCGAGTGTCCTGGAGGCCTTGGGCAGCTTGTCTTCCTCGCGAGGGAGGGGGTCCCCGACTTTTTCTTCAGGGCTTTTTTTCAGCGCGGTTTCTTCCTTTGCGCGCGGGGGCTTTTTCTGCGGTTCGGGCATGGATTTTGGTGTTTCCGGATTGTTTGCTTGCATGATTGAACGTCCTTTATGCGCTTTGCGGTGTGGCTTTGGCGCTGTTTTGCTTGAGGGCCTGCAGCACCTGGTCGCGGGGACCAAAGGCCTGGCCGATGCCGTCGCGGATGACGAGGATGTTGTCAACCGCCTTGAGAATGTTGGTGCGGTGGGTGATGACGACCACGGTGCGCCCCTTTTCCTTCAGGTGCTGCAGTGCGGCCAGCAGCGCCTGTTCGCCGGCGTCATCCAGGTTGGAGTTGGGTTCGTCGAGCACGATGACCCGCGCATCGCCGTAGAGAGCGCGTGCCAGGGCGATACGCTGCCGCTGGCCGCCGGAAAGCGCCGCGCCGCCGGGGCCAACCGGTGTGTCATAACCCTTGGGAAAGCGCAGGATCATGTCGTGTACACCGGCCAGCTGCGCCGCTTCGACCACCTTGCCAGGATCCACTTCGCCAAAGCGGGCGATGTTTTCTGCGATGGTGCCGTCGAACAGTTCAATATCCTGGGGCAGATAGCCCAGATAGGGTCCCAGCTGAGACTTGTCCCACTGGGAAACGTCGGCACCATCGATGCGCACCTTGCCGCCATGGGCGGGCCAGACACCCACCAGTAGGCGCGCCAGCGTGGACTTGCCGGACCCCGAGGGGCCGATAATGGCGGTAATGGTGCCGGGCGCAAAGCCGCAGTTGACACCACGTAGAATGGGCGTTTGTCCACCCGGGGGGACGGCGACAACGTTTTCCACCGTAACCAGTCCCTTGGGTGCGGGCAGCGGCATGCTGGCAGGACGCTTGGGAAAGTGTGCCAGTAGTTCGCGCAGGCGATGGTAAGCCAGGCGTGCCTGCGAAAAGCCCTTCCAGTTGGCGATCAGTTGATCCAGTGGCGCCAGCGCACGCCCAAGCAGGATGGAGCCGACGATCATTTCACCGGGGGTGATCTGGTTGCGGATGGCGAGAAAGGCACCCAGGCCGAGGATGAGGGACTGGGAGGTCAGGCGTACGAATTTGGTGAGGCTGGCGATGAACCCAGCCCGATCGCTGGCGCGGGCCTGCTCGACCAGATGAAGGGCATGCAGCCGTTTCCAGCGGGCACGCAGAGCGTCAAGCATGCCCATGGCCTCGATGACTTCGGCATTGCTGAGGTTGTTATGAGCGAAGTTGTTGGCCTGATTGGCAAGGACGTTGGCTTTGGCTAGCGGTTTTTTGGTGCTCAGTTCGTTCCATAACGTCAGGATGACCAGAAGGATGGCGGCGGCGATGGCGAACCAGCCCAGCCATGAATGCAGGGCGAAAATGACGGCGATATAGATGGGAAACCATGGGGCATCGAAAAAGGCAAAGGGGCCATTGCCGGTCATGAACTGGCGCATCTGCGTCAGGTCGGTGAGCGCCTGACGGGCGTCGGCACCGCCTCGCCGCAAGGTGGCTTCGAAGGCGGCGTCGAATACGCGGCTGTTGAGCTTGGCCTCAATGGCGGCCCCCACACGCACCAGCACCCGCGAGCGCACAAACTCCAGCATGGCCATCAGCAGAAAAAGGCCGACCACAAGAAAGGTGAGTGCCAGCAGGGTCATGTCATTGCGGCTGGCGAGCACACGGTCGTAAATCTGCAGCATGTAGAGGGGGCCGGTGAGCATCAATAAGTTGATAAAGAAAGAAAAGATGCCTACGCCCATGAAGTAGCGTTTCATGGATAGAAGAATTTCCGCCAGCTCGGAGCGAGCGTTATTCGGATTGATGGGGTGAGGCTTATTCATGGTGTTTTCCTTCGCCTTAAACCGCGTTTGCGCGGGGTTGAGAGTCGACATTCAGATAGAGCGTGTGGTCGTGTACTTCCGGAAGCAGTTGGCCAGGCATCGTTCGATCCTTGGCTTCGAGATAAAAGGAGAGCTGATAGTGTGTGCCATCGCCCTGCAGAATTGCTTCCTTCACCTGTCCCTGACGCAAGGTTTCGATGATGTTATCGGGAACATCCAGTTTAAATTGCAATCGACCTTCCAGCGTGAACAGGGAGAGCATATTGGGCTTGATCGTCAGGGTATGGCGATCGAAAAAAACCGGTGCAGTGTCAGAGAAGCGCAGTACCGGCAGAGTCTCTCCTTGCAGGCCCAAGGCGGCCTTGACTTTCTGTGCCTGCTTGTAGCCTCGCGCTACCGCGTAAATGGCATTGCAGGCCAGTTGGGCGCCCAGATCCGGAAACTGTTGACGAATATGTTCATATGCCAGGTGGTGCAGTGCAACGCGGGCGGTGATCTGCTTCTGGTGGGCGATGTCCGCTACAGTATTACACGCCTGGGCAAAGCGCAGTTGCAACTGGTGCAGGAAGTGCGCTTGCGTGGGGGTCAGGTTGAGCGGACAGTGGATGGTTTTCATATATGAAGTTTTTCATATGTCTGTTTTCGACGGATCGCATTATGGATGGGATGGACTGGATCTGATGTGAGATTTATCACGATTTTGAGGAGGTGCGTCAGATGTCTCATTCTCAGGTGTGACTTCGAAGAAGAGGGGGATAAGGCCCGGTAGAATAAGCAGGCTCAAAACGTGTTTGGTGATGTAAGCGGGGGGACGTGTCCATTTTCTGGCGTAAGTTTTTGCATTCGGGTTTGATTGCCGGGGCAAAGCTCGGTAGCGCATTTGTGTTGGCCAAGTTGCTCGCAGTTTATGGTGGGGCGGGGGGATTTGCGCTGTTTTCTCAGTATCAGAACATTGTTCAGATCGGCAGTGGTCTGGCTGGTTGTGGCGCGGGGCAGGGACTGGTGCGCTTTTTGGCTGAACCAGGTACACGTCGTCGACGCCGCTATCTTATCGCCGCAGCCTTCTGGCTGGGCATTTTGCTGAGCCTGTCTGTCGGGCTGGTGACGATGCTGGGACTGGGGCTGGGGCGAACGCATATTTTTCAGTCCCAGTGGTCGTTCTGGATGGTGGTTACGGTAATTACGTTGGTACTCGTTGCTGTGCAGCACGTGGCTTTGTCGGCCCTGAATGGTCTGGGCGCGACTCATGTAATGGCGTGGCTGACAATTGTGGCTGCCCTGACAACGATTATGCTGGCGTGGCTGGGGTTCATTCGCTGGGGGACGCTTGGTGGCACGTTGGGCGTTGTGGGGGGTACTGTTTTGATGATCGGGCTGGCTTTCGGTTGGCTGTATGGCCGGGGTTGGTTGCCCGGCTTGGTGGGACTTGGATGGCGGCGCCTCTGGTTGATGTGGCGTTTAATGTTTCGCTATGTTGGGATGGCAATGGTGGCTACATTGGCCATGCCGATGGCTCTTATTTTTGTCCGCAGTGTGTTGGGCGCGCATGACGGATGGAATGTGGCAGGAGAATGGAGTGCGTTATGGCGTTTGTCGGATGCCTATCTACTTGTTTTCGTAACGCTGCTGAATATTTATCTAGTGCCACGACTCGCGGCTGCTGAGGATAGGGCTGCTGCGGTTCGTAAAGTACGCCATGCACTGGTGCGGTTTGTGCCAATGGTGGTTTGTGCTGCCATCGTTTTTTTTGTATTGCGAAAATGGGTGGTTTTGGTGGCACTCAGTGGCGAATTTATACACGTGACAGCCTGGATGCCGGGGCAACTGATTGGAGATGTGCTGAAAATGGTGGCCTGGATCTTGGCCCAATATTTGTGGGTGAGGGGCGAGGTGAAAGGGTTCGTTTTGTCTGAGTTGATGAGTGCAGGGTTGTTCGCTGCTGTATCGTCTGGGTTAATCTACCTGGGATGGGGGGCAATGGCGTGTGTGCTGGCGTTTATGGGGGTGAGCGCTCTGACCGTGCTCTTCAACGGCTGGATGGTATGGTGTGATACCAAGGTGCGATTATGATGAAACGGATATTCGACGTGAGTGTGGCTGCAGTGGCGTTGGCGTTGTTTGCACCTTTGATGGGGTTGATCGCTGTGCTGATATATTGGCGGATGGGGTCCCCTGTGCTGTTTCGTCAGGTGCGCCCAGGTTTGCATGGCCGTGCCTTTACCTTGTATAAGTTTCGTACTATGTGTGCTGCATTCGATGACCGGGGGCACTCACTCACTGATCTTCAGCGGGTCACGGCGCTGGGGCGTTGGTTGAGGCGCTGGTCGCTGGATGAGTTGCCCCAGCTGTGGAATGTATTGAAGGGGGACATGAGCCTGGTAGGTCCTAGGCCATTGCTGATGGAGTACTTGCCTCTTTATACGCCTGAACAGGCGCGACGTCATGAGGTTAAGCCAGGTATAACGGGCTGGGCGCAGGTCAATGGACGAAATGCCATTACATGGGAAGAGAAGTTTGCGCTGGATGTGTGGTATGTAGAGCATCAGTCGTTTGCGCTGGATATGAAAATTTTGTGGTTGACCGTCCTGAAAGTTGTATGTCGAGAAGGAATAAATGCTTCAGACACAGAGACAATGCCAGTTTTTAGAGGCGGTGCTTCTCAAGAGGAGATAGGAAATGATCAACGGGAGTTGGGAAGATTGTGAGAACAGATCCGATTTTCTCTTCGTGGCCTGACTTCTCGGAAGAGGAGGTCGCAGCCGTAGCCGAAGTATTGCGTGGCAATCGTGTCAATTATTGGACGGGTAATATTGGGCGTCAGTTTGAGGAAGACTTCTCAAGGTGGGTGGGCACACAGCATGCCATTGCGGTCATGAACGGCACGGTGGCGCTGGAGCTGGCATTGCGAGGGCTGGGGATCGGCCCGGGTGATGAGGTTGTGGTTACACCAAGAAGTTTCATCGCCAGTGTGTCCTGCGTGGTCAATGTCGGCGCAACCCCCGTCTTTGCAGATGTAGATCCTCATAGTGGCAATTTGACTGCGGAAACGATCGAACGCGTGCTCAGCCCGCGCACGCGGGCGGTTGTTGTGGTCCATTTGGGGGGCTACCCTGCCGATATGGATGCAATCATGGCATTGGCTGATCAGTATGGTCTCAAGGTGGTGGAAGATTGCGCGCAGGCGCATGGAGCGCGCTACAAGGGGCGCAGTGTGGGGAGCATTGGTCACGTAGGTGCCTGGAGCTTCTGTCAGGACAAGATCATGACGACCGGTGGCGAAGGCGGGATGGTAACAACCAATGATGAAGAGATCTGGCGCGCCATGTGGGCCTATAAGGATCATGGCAAGAGCTACGAGGCTGTTTATGGGCGCGAACACCCGCCCGGATTTCGCTGGTTGCATGAAGGATTCGGAACGAACTTCCGAATGACAGAGATGCAGGCCGCCATTGGACGCATTCAGTTGAAGAAAATGCCCGAATGGACGGCTTTGCGTCATCGCAACGCGCGTGTATGGATGGAGGCGTTGGCCCCATTCGAAAAGATGGGGGGACTGGAAATTGCGAAGTTACCCTGTGGTGATGGCTTGCGTTGCAGTGACGGCACCCGTCATGCAATGTACAAGTTTTACGCGTATATTCGCCCGGAGCGTCTGCGTAAAGGCTGGAGTCGTGACCGGATCATGCAGGAGATAGTTGATCGGGGCACTCCCTGTTTTCAGGGGAGCTGTTCCGAAATTTATCTGGAAAAGGCCTTTGCGTCCACAACGTGGCGACCGGTGCGGCGGTTGCCGGTCGCGCGGCGTCTGGGTGAAGCCAGCCTTATGTGGTTGATTCATCCAACTCTTTCAGCGAAGCAGGTACATTATATGGCTTCGGTTTCGGCGGATGTATTGAACAGGGCCTTCAATGTTTAAAACCTTGCGCAGAGGCATTCTGGCGCTGCCGCGGCCAGTGAAGCAGATTCTGGTGCTACTGCTGGATGCATCGTTTTGTATTCTGGCGACATGGCTGGCTTTCTGGCTGAGACTGAATACCTGGGTGGACTGGGGCGCAGGGCGCTGGCGTCTCGATCTGGCAGTGTTGGTGTCGATCGGTATGGCCTTGCCATTGCTGGGTGGCGCAGGGGCTTATCGTGCCATATTTCGTTATAGCGGCGCGCATGCGTTGGAGGGGTTGCTGAAGGTACTGGCCATTTATGGTGTGCTCTATGCGGGCATTTTTACGTTATGGGGGGTATCAGGTGTCCCACGGTCGATTGGCTTGCTCCAGCCGGTTCTGTTTGCTCTGTTGATCGTGGCAAGTCGATATGGCGTTTTCCGGTGGTTGGGTCGGTCTTCTCGAACATGCAAGGGTGGAAACAGCTTGCAACGACTGGTGATTTATGGTGCGGGTTCGGCGGGGCGGCAGCTGGCGGCGGCGCTTGCGCAGTCAGAGGGAAAGAAAGTGATCGGCTTCGTCGACGATGATGTTGCCAAGCAGGGACTGACAATCAATGGCTTGCCGGTTTTTTCACGACAGGCGTTAGCGGAAATTATTGCAGAATCTCACATCAACACTGTTATCCTGGCGATCCCTTCAGCGACGCGTATACAACGTAACACCATTCTCCGGGCATTACGGTCATTGGGCGTAGCCGTGCGCACATTGCCGGATATCAGTGCTCTGGTGGGTGGACAGGTTGGGATTGCGGATTTGCAGAGCCTGGATATAGAGGATCTGCTTGCAAGAGATCCGGTTGCACACGATGAACGTCTGCTTTTTGAGGATGTTACTGAAAAGGTTGTATTGGTGACTGGTGCAGGCGGATCGATTGGCAGTGAATTGTGTCGCCAGATTGTGCAGGGGCATCCCAAGACTTTGCTGTTGCTGGAGGTGAGCGAAGCAGCGCTGTACCGCATTCATCAGGAGTTAAGTCGTCTATTGCCATCGGACAGGCTGGTGCCTATTCTCGGTTCTGTTCTGGACCGGGGGCGTTTGGATGCGGTCATGCGTGTCTGGCGGCCGGAGACGGTCTATCACGCAGCCGCCTACAAGCATGTGCCGCTGGTGGAAATGAATGTAGAGCCTGGCATTCGTAATAATGTTTTCGGAACGCTTAATACTGTTCATGCGGCATTGGATACTGGCGTAAGGAAGCTGGTCCTGATCAGCACGGACAAGGCCGTCCGTCCGACCAATGTCATGGGGGCCAGCAAGCGTATTGCCGAGCTGATTCTGCAGGCCTTATCGGCACAATCGGAACAAACGGTACTGACCATGGTGCGGTTCGGCAATGTGCTCGGCTCTTCCGGTTCGGTGGTGCCGCTGTTTCGCAAGCAGATTGAGGAAGGCGGCCCTGTGACCGTTACGCACCCGGAGGTCACACGTTATTTCATGACCATTCCGGAAGCGGCGCAGCTGGTCATGCAGGCCGGTGCCTTGGCAAAGGGGGGAGAGGTTTTTCTGCTGGACATGGGCGAGCCGGTACGGATTATGGACCTTGCGCGACGCATGATCGAGTTATCTGGCCGCCGGATAAAGGATGAGGCACACCCGGAAGGCGATATCGAAATCCAGGTGACCGGCTTGCGCCCTGGTGAAAAGCTGTTTGAAGAATTGCTGATCGATGAAAATGCCCAGCCCACTATTCACCCGCGTATTATGCAGGCGCAGGAGCCGGGGCTGTCATGGCAGGAACTTGAAGCAGCATTGAATGAGTTAGGCAGACTTCTGGATCAAAATGATGTGACAGGTTGTTATCGATGGCTCAAGCGTATCGTAATAGGCTTCCACGCAGAGGAAGAAAATATTTCAGATTGTCTCTATCAATACCATAAGGCGACAGAACGTACGTGATGCCATCAGATCATCCTGTGCAGTTGTGTAGGGCACAACCGTTTCAGTATGAAACGCAACTGAAGGACAAGCAGGCGCGTCTGAGCGCGCTGCTGGGCGTGGCGCCCACGCACATGCGCGTCTTTCCCTCGCCGCCAGCGCACTTTCGTCAGCGCATCGAGTTTCGCGTCTGGCACGAGGGGGACGACAGCTACTATGTGATGTTCCCGCCGGGCGATCCGAAAAATCCGCAGCGCATTGATCGCTGCACCATTGCTGCAGAGCCCATCGCCGAGCTGATGGAGCCCTTGCGGCAGGCGATTCTCATGGAGCCGGTGCTGCGCCGCAGGCTGTATCAGGTGGATTTTCTCTCCACGCTCAGCGGCGAGATGCTGGTGACGCTGATCTACCACAAGCCGCTGGATGATGAGTGGATCGCCTGCGCCGAAGTGCTGAAGGAGCATCTGCCCATCGACAGCATTATTGGGCGCAGCCGCAAGCAGAAAATCCTGCTGGATCGCGACTATGTGGTGGAGCGGCTGGAAGTGGACGGTCGCCACTTTATCTACCAGCAGATCGAAAACAGCTTTTCCCAGCCCAATGCCCAGGTGGCGCGGCAGATGCTCCATTGGGCGCGGCAGTGCGCGGCTCGGATCGGAGCGGGTGACCTGCTGGAGCTCTATGGCGGCAATGGGCATTTCTCCATCGCGCTGGCAGAATACTTTCTCAAGGTGCTGATGACGGAAATTTCCGGCACGTCGATTCGTTCGGCGCGCTGGAATCTGGCCGCCAATCGCATGGAAAATATCGCGGTGGTGAAGGCGTCTGCCGAGCAGGTGAGCGAGGCGTTGCATACGGATGCGGCGATGTTGAAGCAGGTGCCGCTGCAGGGCTACGACTTCTCCACCCTGCTGGTGGACCCGCCCCGTGCCGGACTGGATGAATTGACGCGGGCGCTGGCAGCACGCTTCGAGCATGTCATCTACATTTCCTGCAATCCGGAAACGCTGGCGCGGGATCTGGACACGCTGCGCCAGACCCACGAGGTGGTGGATGTGGCGCTGTTCGACCAGTTCCCCTATACGCATCACATTGAATCCGGTGTTTTTTTGAGGAGAAAAGCATGAGTCTGTTTGCCTGGATTGGCGCACTGGCCATTGGTTTGAGTCTGGGGCTACTGGGCTCCGGCGGCTCCATTCTGACCGTACCGGTGCTGGTCTATCTGGTGGGGCAGGATCCCAAGGTGGCCATTGCCGGCTCGCTGATGATTGTCGGGCTGATTTCCCTCTTTTCCGCCCTGCCTTACTGGCGCAAGAAACTCATCTCCTGGCGCACGCTGGCGTGGTTTGCCCCGCCGGGCATGGCCGGTGCCGTGGCCGGTGCATGGGCAGCGCATTTCGTGTCTGCACAGGTGCAAATGCTGATCTTCGCCGCGCTGATGCTGTCAGCGGCGTATCTGATGTGGAAACCGCTGAAGCTGGATGATGAAGCGCCGCACGAGCCGCGCGTATGGTGGAAGGTCATTATCGACGGCTTTGTGGTCGGCGCGGTCACCGGCATGGTGGGCGTGGGCGGCGGCTTTCTCATTATCCCGGCGCTGGTATTGCTGGGCGGGCTGCCCATGCGTCTGGCGGTGGGCACCTCGCTGGTGATCATCGCGCTCAAGTCGTTTGCCGGCTTCTGGGAATACCTGCATGTGCTCAAAAGCCTGAATCTTTCCGTGGACTGGACGGTGATCTGGCTGATCTCGGCCGTGGGCATCGCTGGCGGCTGGCTGGGGCACCATATCAGCCACAGGATGAATCAGGCCACGCTGCGGCGTGTGTTTGCCGTGTTTCTGGTGTTCATGGGGGTCTTTATCATCTACAGAAATTGGCCATTTTAAAGTACAATTAAATGGCTAATTTTTGGGAGGCTGAATCATGATCGTTTCCGCTACGGAAGTGAAAGCGCGCGGTGCGGCGCTGTTTGAGGAACTGCTGAGCAAATGGGATGAAGTGGTTATCCAAGTGCGTGGCAAGCCTCGCTTTGTGGTGATGGACGCCGAGCGCTACGAACGTCTGCGGGAGCTAGAGCTGGATGCGGCCTTGCGGGAAGTGCAGGCGGATATCGAGGCAGGAGACTATACGACGGATATGGAAGCGCATTTCAAGGAGCTGAGAGAAGCGCTGAACGAACATGTATGAAGTCGTTTTTTCCAAAAGCTTCACGAAAAAAGCGAAGCGTTTTTTCAGAAAGCATCCCCAGATGCAGGTTCGCTATGAAAAGTCTGTCCGCCTGCTCAGGCAGAACCCATATCACCCTTCGTTGCGGCTACATAAACTGACGGGCACTTTGAGGTCATATTATTCCGTATCGCTTTCGATGGAGTATCGTCTCTTATTGGATTTTATCATTGAGGACAAGCGGATTATTCTGCTCGACATTGGCGACCACGATGAGGTCTATCGTCCATGAGTGCCGATTTCACCCCGCCCAAACCGCCGAAGGCGATTCTCAAGCCGGTGGGGCGCGCCATTGCGCAGTTCAGGATGATCCGTGAGAGCGACCGCATTCTATTGGGGCTGTCCGGCGGCAAGGATTCGCTCACACTGCTGGCGGTGCTCAAGCACCTGCAACGTCACGCGCCGGTGAAGTTCGATCTGGCGGCCTGCACCGTGGATCCGGAAATTCCCGGCTTTGATCCCTCACCGCTCAAGGATTATCTGGCGAAGCTGGGCGTGCCCTATTTCTACCACGGCGAGGACTTCATCGCCCAGGCCGAACAGCAGATGAAGGGAGACTCCTTCTGCAGCTTCTGCGCGCGCAAGAAGCGCGGCATTCTCTACACCGTGTGCCGGCGCGAAGGCTACAACGTGCTGGCGCTGGCGCAGCATCTGGACGATCTGGCGGAAAGCTTTCTCATGAGCGCCTTTCACTCCGGCGACCTGCGCACCATGAAGGCCCACTATCTGAATAACGAGGGCGACATTCGCATTATCCGCCCGCTGGTGCGCGTGCGCGAGAACCAGTGCCGCGCCTTCGCCGAACAGGCGAACCTGCCCGTCATTCCCGACAACTGCCCTGCCTGCTTCAGCAAGCCCACCGAGCGCGAGCACTTCAAGCAGTTGCTGCATGCGGAAGAGCAGCGCAATCCCCACCTGTTCGCCAACCTCTGGCGTGCCATGCAGCCGCTGATTGCGGACGACAATCAGGGAGGCCAACTCCTTGGCGGCTAGGCCGTGGCAGGATCGGCTGGTCAGTGGCCTGTTTCTGCGCACGGCCCGCTGGCTGGCGCGCAGGGATCTGACCACGGTGCATCGCTTCGGCGAACGGTTGGGCGCGTTGCTCAATGCCATACCCAATGAGGCACGCACCATTACCGAGCGCAATCTGAACTGGGTCAACCCGCAGCTGGAACAGCCGGTCTCCACCCGCGAAGCGCTCATCGAACTGGGCAGGACCGCTGCGGAATTCGGCCCCATGTGGCAGTGGGAGGCAGCCCGGATGGAGCCTCTCATCGTGGATATTCAGGGGCAGGCGCACATGGAGGCCGCCCTGGCGGCAGGGACGGGGGTTTTGCTGCTGGCGCCGCATCTGGGCAACTGGGAGCTGCTGGGCTGGTATCTGGGCAAGCACTATCCCACCACGTCCATGTACGAGCCCCCCTATTTTTCCGGCATCAATGGTTTCATGCGCGTGGGCCGTGAACGCAGCGGCGCCACGCTGGTGCCCACCGATGTTACCGGTGTGCGCGCGTTGTTGCGTGCATTGAAGCGCAATGAGATTGCTGCCATTCTGCCCGACCAGGCTCCGGACAGCGGTTATGTGTTTGCCGACTTTTTCGGCCGCCCGGCACGCACCATGACGCTGGCGCACAAGCTGGTGCAGCGCAGCGGTGCCACCACCATCATGGCCTTCATGGAACGCCTGCCAGACGCGCAGGGCTATCGACTGCACTATCTGCCCGGGCCTGATCTGACTCACGACAAGCCGCATGTTGCGGCGCGCGCCTTGAATGAAGCGGTGGAGCGTTGCGTGCAGCTTGCGCCGGCACAGTATCAATGGAGCTACAAACGCTGGCGAAGACCGCCGAGCGGTACGCCGGATCTCTATCGCGATCAGGCATAATAGGCTCTACAGATCAAAGGAGCGCACCATGAACCGACAGCAGGGCAGTCCCCTTAAAATCACGCTTGGCATACTGGCCATTCTGGCCGCAGGGGTAGTCATTGGCATCAAATTCATCGCACCGCCCATCGTCAAGCAGAAGATCGAGCAGGAAGGCAGCAAGAACTGGGGCGCGGAGGTGAATGTGGCCGATGTGGACATTCACCTGTTCCCCATCGCGGCCACGGTCTCCGGCATTCAGCTGACCAACCCGGAAAAGCCACAGGAAAATCTGGCCACCATCGCCAGCGTGTACGGCGATCCCGATATCATCGCCACCCTTCAGCATGACATGAAGCCCATTCTGGAACGGGTGGATGTCCGTGGCGTGAAGCTGCACCAGCCGCGCAAGACGCCCGGCAAGGTTACCAAAAAGCCGGATCAGCTGGTGGTCAAGACCAAGGCGCTGGCAACACAGGGGCTACCCGATTTTGACCATCTGAAGGTGCCCGATGCGCAGACCATTCTGAAAAACGAGAAGTTGCAGACGCTGGAGCAGGCGGAAAAACTCAAGCAGCAGATTGCGGACTTGCAGAAACAGTGGCAGGCGATTCAGAAGAGTCTGCCGTCGCAGGATGTCATCAAGCAGTATCAGCAGAAGCTGGGCAGTCTGCAGAAGGGCGGGCTGAATCCGCAGGCGCTGCAGGAAATTCAGGCCATCAAGGCGGACATCGAAAAGCAGAAAAAGAAACTGGAACAGGCGAAAAAACTGCTTGCCCAGGTGAATGATCTGAAACGTCAGCTGGCGCAGTTGAAGTCCCTGCCGCAGAAGGACCTGCAGCGTCTGCAGCAGAAATACAGCTTCAATATTACCGGTGCCAGCAATCTGGTGCAGAGCCTGATCGGTGGCACCTTGGCGCAGTATCTGCAGGTGGGCGCCGGCTGGGCGCAGCGCTTGAAGGCGATGACGGCGCAGAAGCCCGAGCAGGGGCCCAGTCCCGCGCAGGATGTGCTGGTGCGCCTGTTTACGCTGGATGGTCAGCTGCCCAGTGGTCAACTGCAGGCCCGTGCCGACAATGTCACCCTCAATCAGGCGCTCTATCGCGTGACCACTGGCTATCAAGTGGACTTTCGTCACAAGGCGGCCGACAAGCCGGTGGCGGTCAAGGGGATACTGGATTTGCAGAATCCGTCACTGGCCCAGCTCAAGGCCCTGCTCGAAGGGGTCGGCATTCACTTCAGCGATCTGAAGCTGTTTGATTCGCCCATGCTGGCGCTGGCGATGAAGCAGGCGGCGGCCTCCATCAACGGCAAGGCCGACGTGATTTCCTGGGAGAAGATTCAGGGCGAAGTTGGGGCGCACTTTGAGCAGGTCTCCATGGATCTGCTCAAGGCGCAGTCGCCCGAGGTGCAGCGCTATCTCAAGCCGGTGCTGCAGAATCTGAAGGCGTTTGATATCAGGGTGGCGGTGTCCGGCAGCCTGACCGCGCCGAAAATTCAGGTGAAGACGGATCTGGACAAGTATGCCGGCAAGGCATTGCAGGCGGTGCTGCAGAGCGAGTTCAAGGCGGTGCAGGCCCAGCTGAAGGATGAGCTGATGAAGCGGGCACTGGGCGACAATCAGCAGCTCATGCAACAGCTGCAGCCGCTGTTGGGGGTGCAGGGACAGGTGGCCAATCTGGACAAGCAGCTGGACAGCCTGCTGAAGACCCAGCTCAAGCAGAAACTGCCCGGTGGGGTCAACCTGCCAGGCGGCATCAAGCTGCCATTCTGAGGGGTTGAATCATGTGTGGAATTGTGGGCGGCATCGCCGAGCGCAATGTAGTGCCCATCCTGCTGGAAGGGCTGCGGCGACTGGAATACCGTGGCTATGATTCAGCCGGCCTGGCCGTTATTGATGCTCAGGGCCGCATTGCGCGCCGCCGCGCCGTGGGCAAGATTGCCGCGCTGGAAGAGAAACTCCAGGCGGAACCGCTCTCGGGTCAGATTGGCATTGCCCACACCCGCTGGGCCACCCATGGGGTCCCTGCCGAACAGAATGCTCACCCGCATGTGTGTAACCGGCGGGTGGCGGTGGTGCACAACGGCATTATCGAAAACCATCAGCAACTGCGCGAACAGCAGCAGGCGGCGGGTTATCGCTTTACCTCCGATACCGATACCGAAGTCATTGCCCATGCTGTTGATGCGGCGCTGAGCGAGCACGCCGGTGATCTCAAGGCGGCGGTGCAGGCGGTCACCGATGAGCTGGAAGGGGCCTATGCACTGGGTGTCATCGCCACCGATGATCCCGAAACGCTGGTGGCCGCCCGACGCGGCAGTCCGCTGGTCATCGGCGTGGGCATCGGCGAATACTTTATTGCCTCCGACGTCTCTGCGCTGCTGCCGGTGACGCAGGAATTCATCTTCCTCGAGGACGGCGATCTTGCGGTGCTGCGCCGCGATGCGCTGGCCATCTACAATGCCGCCGGCGAGCCGGTAGAGCGACCGGTGAAGACCTCATCACTGTCGCTGTGTGCCGTGGAGCTGGATGGTCATCGCCATTTCATGCACAAGGAAATTCACGAGCAGCCGCGGGCGGTGAGCGATACGCTGGAGGGGCGTATTGCCGGCGATCAGGTGCTGGTGGAGGCGTTTGGCCCCGAGGCGCGCAGCGTGTTTGCTGAGGTGGCGCGGGTGCAGATCGTGGCGTGCGGCACCAGCTATCATGCCGGTTTGACCGCCCACTACTGGCTGGAAGATATTTTGCGTCTCCCCTGTCAGGCCGAGGTAGCCAGCGAATTCCGCTATCGCAATCCGGTGCTGCAGGACAATACCCTTTTTGTGTTCATCAGTCAGTCGGGTGAAACGGCCGATACGCTGGCGGCCATGGAGCAGGTTCGCGCGGAACGGGACAGCCAAGGGCTGAACCTGCCCATGCTGGCCATCTGCAATGTGCCGGAATCCAGTTTGACCCGTGGCGCGGATTTGACCCTGCTGACCCATGCCGGGCCGGAAATCGGCGTGGCCTCCACCAAGGCCTTCACCACCCAGCTGGTGGCGCTGGCGCTGCTGCTGACCTCGCTGGGCAAGGTGCAGCAGCGACTGTCCGCGGAGCGGGAGGCTCGTATTGTGGCCGGACTCAAGAAGCTGCCGCGGCTGATCGAAGGGGCGCTGGCGCATGAGACGCAGCTGGAAGCGCTGGCGCAGACGTTTGTGGACAAGCACAACGCCCTGTTCCTGGGGCGCGGCACCCACTATCCCATCGCCATGGAAGGGGCGCTGAAGCTCAAGGAGATCAGCTACATTCACGCCGAGGCCTATCCGGCCGGCGAGCTCAAGCATGGCCCGTTGGCACTGGTGGACGAAAACCTTCCCATTGTGGCCATCGCGCCCCACGACGACCTGCTGGACAAGCTGAAGTCCAACCTGCAGGAGGTGCGTGCCCGCGGCGGACGCATGATCGTCATCGCCGACGAGCGCGCCGGCATTGCCCCGGAGCCGGGTCTGGAGGTGGTACCGGCGGCGACCCACGTGGGACGCATTACCGCACCCATTACGCTGAACATTCCCCTCCAGCTGCTGGCCTACCATGTGGCCGTGCTGCGCGGCACCGATGTGGATCGGCCGCGCAATCTGGCCAAGTCGGTGACGGTGGAATAGGGCGCATTGCTGGCGGGATCAGGCGGTTATTCCACGTCTTCCACGCCCTTTTCCTTCTTCACATTGGCGCCCTCTTCCTGAATGGCGATGCCGGCGTGATGCGGGCGCGGATGGGCCGGTGCGGTGCGTTGTCTTGCGCTGACAGTGCGGCCCCCTTCCCGGATTGCTGGGCGGGGTGTGTCATGTTGGGGCGATTCCTTCTTGTTGACCAGTTGTTCGGCCAGCTGTTTCAGATCGGCACCCTGGGCCGTCGGTGTGATCATTACGGCTGTCACCAGGCTCGCTGCCAGTGCCTGCATGGATGCTTTCATGGCTTTCTCCTTTTTTGCACGCGTTGTTGCGCACCTGTGTGTCGCCAGGGGTGAGAAAAAGGTTCATTCTTTCCTCGTGGCTGAATAGACTTATTGCAGACAATGACCCAAAGGAGCGAAACCATGACGTTCTGTACCGATACTCAGGCTCTTGATGTGATGCACTTTCGCCACGCCTGCAAGGTGATGGACGAAAACAAAAGGATTCCGGAGGATACCTTTCACACCATTCTGGAGGCAGGACGCCTCAGCCCGAGCTCGTTTGGCTATGAGCCGTGGAAGTTTCTGGTGGTGCAGTCGCCCGCGCTGCGCGAGAAGCTGCTGTCGGTGACCTGGGGTGCGCAGAATACCCTGCGCACGGCCAGCCACTTTGTGCTGATTCTGGCGCGTACGGCGAAAAGCATGCGCTATGACAGTGACTACATTCAGCACATGATGCGCGACATTCATCATCTGCCGGAAGAGCATATCCAGAAGCGTGAGCAGTTCTATCGCATCTTTCAGGAAGAGGATTTCCATCTGCTCGAATCGGAGCGCGCCATGTTCGACTGGGCCAGCAAGCAGACCTATATTGCCCTGGCCAACATGATGACCATCGCCGCCAGCCTGGGCGTGGACAGCTGTCCCGTGGAAGGCTTCAAGATGGATGCGGTCAATGAGCTTTTGGCCAGCGACTTCGGTATGGACACGACAGAGTTCCGTATCAGCGTGATGTGCGCCTTCGGCTACCGCGTCAATGCGCCGAAACCGAAGACGCGCCAGCCCCTCGAAGATATTGTGGAATGGCATTAAGATAGAGCCATGCCGTAAGGAGGAGGTGAAAACCATGGACGCTTTAACGCTGTCCGATCTTGGCTATACCTATGCCGATTATGCCAGTTGGCCCGGTGACTGGGAGCTGATTGAAGGGGTGCCGGTGGCCATGTCGCCGGCGCCCACTTTGAAGCATCAGCATATAGCCGGTGAGATCCTGTTTCAGTTTCGCAATCAACTGGAAAAGTGCCAGCAGTGTCAAGTGCTTCATGAAGTAGATTGGAAACTCAGTGAAGAGACTGTGCTGCGTCCGGATGTGGTGGTCACCTGTAAATCCCAGCATGAAAACTACCTGATCCATGCCCCGGAGATTGTGGTAGAGGTGGTGTCACCTGCTACCGCACGACGGGATGAGGGCGTAAAACGCCAGCTCTATGAACAGGAAAAGGTGAGTTATTACATTCTGGTTTATCCAGAGGATGGGCGCGCCAAGGTGTATCGTCTGCGGGATCGCGCGTTTGACAAGGTGGGCGACTTCGTCGAGGAAACCGCTCATTTTGATGAGGAGCTGCCCTGTCCTCTCACCTTGGATTTTGCCCGGGTATTTGCCCGGGCTTGAAGCTTACACCCGAGCCACGCCGCTGGTCACGGCAGCGTCATAGACGGCTTTGGGCACCACGTCGATCAGGCGCGGGTCGGTGGGTTTGGGGATGATGTACTCGGGGCCGAATTCAAGGCTTTCCAGGCCATAGGCATCCAGCACCACCTGTGGTACCGGCTGACGCGCCAGTTCGCTCAGGGCCTTGACGGCGGCGATCTTCATGGCCATGTTGATCTCACTGGCGCGGGCATCCAGCGCGCCGCGGAAGATGAACGGAAAGCCGAGTACATTATTCACCTGATTGGGGTAATCCGACCGCCCGGTGGCCATAATGACGTCACCCCGCGCCGCCAGCGCCACTTCCGGGCGGATTTCCGGATCGGGATTGGCCATGGCAAAGACGATGGGCTTGGGTGCCATGGTCTTGAGCCATTCCGGCTTGAGCAGGTCCTTTTGTGACACGCCGATAAAGACGTCGGCATCCTTCAACGCATCTTCCAGCGTGCGCAGCAGCGTGTCCACCGCGAACTCGGCCTTGTAGGGGTTCAGGTCGTCACGACCGCTGTGCACCACGCCTTTTGAGTCCACGAGGGCAATGTTTTCCTTGCGTGCCCCCAGTGCCAGCAGCAGGTGCAGAATGGCAATGCCGGCCGCGCCGGCACCGACGCAGACGATACGGCTCTCTTCCAGCGTCTTGCCCTGGATCTCCAGTGCATTGAGCAGACCTGCCGCGGCGATGATGGCGGTGCCGTGCTGATCGTCGTGGAACACGGGAATGTCCAGCTTTTCCTGCAGCTGGCGCTCCACCTCAAAGCACTCCGGCGCCTTGATGTCTTCCAGATTGATGCCGCCAAAGGTGGGCGCCATGCGTGCCACGGTTTCCACCATGGCCTCGACGGTGGGGGCGTCGATTTCAATGTCGAAGGCGTCCACATTGGCAAAGCGCTTGAACAGCATCACCTTGCCTTCCATCACTGGCTTGGAGGCCAGCGCACCGCGGTTGCCCAGCCCTAGAATGGCGGAGCCGTTGGAAATCACGCCCACCAGATTACCCTTGTTGGTGTATTCGTAGGCGGCAAGGGGATCCTTTTCGATCTCCAGCACCGGCTGGGCGACACCCGGCGTATAGGCCAGACTCAGATCCTCCTGCGTTTCGCAGGGCTTGGTCAGGGCGATTTCGATCTTGCCCGGACGGGGGAGGCGATGGTAGTCGAGGGCTTTGCGTTTCAGGTCAGTCATGGGTATTCCTTTCTGGTGCGGGGATTAAAACTTCATGGTGTTGGCGAATAGTTTTCTGCATGGTAGTGGGCAGAGAAGACCAGCTCAGCAAGTCCACGCGGAACGGTAGCATGCTATTTTCCAAGGCTTCCTGAGCGAGGAAAATGGCCTGCTCATCATCGCTCATGGCAACCAGATCCAGATCTGATCCGGGGTGGGCTTTGCCGGTAACGCGGGAACCAAATGCCCAGATCTCCGTATTAGGGAGGTGGGTTTTCAACAGGCGGATTAGGGTGTCCCTATCTTGTGGGCGAATAAGCATCAGGCGTTGTTCCGGTCAGCACTGAAAACAGTTTCTCGGCATCTGTAATAAAACGCTCCATCGCCTGCAGGGCCTCTTGCGCCTTCTGTTCGCTGTAGTCATGAGCCGTCTGTACCCGCAGGCGGGCGTAATACAACCATTCATCAATGTGGGAAGGCAACAGCTGGTTTTCATTGGCAAGGCGCAGAATGGGATTGGGGCCATTGGGCACTTCAGCCAGGCCCACTTCATCCTGCAAGTAGCGCTTGAGCCCTTTCCAGAGGGCATCCCAGGCTGTTTCAAAGCGCTGGATAACTGACTCCTGCACCGCCTCGCGGATAAGCGGAGGCGTTGACTCGGGCAGGGTCCGCCAGTTGTCATATTGTGCTCGCAGATGGATCAATGCTCGGGCCAGTTTGCTGTAATCCGTCATGGCACGGTGCCTGTATTCATGCAAAAGTATGCCCCAAATGTAATGAAAAACGCCCCAAAGGGCGTTTCGCATGGCCAGAGAGGCCAGTTTTGTGCGGGGCCGAAAAATCGGCCTCGTGAAAAGTCGGGGACCCCCTCACACCTCGAGGTAGTTGAGGATGCCCTCGGCGGCCTTGCGGCCTTCATTGACGGCGTGCACCACCAGGCTGGAGCCGCGCACCATATCACCGCCGGAGAACACTTTCGGGTTGGTGGTCTGGAAGGGGGTGTCGCTGTCCTCACCCGTGGTTTTCACTCCGCCCCAGCTTTCCAGCTCGATGCCGAAGTCCTTGAACCAGGCCGGCGGATTGGGCTTGAAGCCAAAGGCCACGATCACTGCATCACAGGGGATGATCTCTTCCGAGCCGGGAATCGGCTCGGGGCGGCGGCGGCCGTTTTCGTCCGGTTCGCCCAGACGGGTCTGCACCACCTTGATGCCTTCCACCTTGCCGTCGCCGATCACTTCCAGCGGCGTGCGGTTGAACATGAACTGCACGCCTTCTTCCTTGGCGTTGCGCACTTCTGCCGGTGAGCCAGGCATATTGGCCTCGTCGCGACGATAGACGCAATAGACCTCGTCCGCGCCCTGACGAATGGCGGTGCGGGTACAGTCCATGGTGGTGTCACCACCGCCCAGTACCACGACGCGCTGGCCCTGCAGGTTGATGTATTCGGATTCGTCCTCCAACCAGCCTTCCAGCTTCTTGATATTGCCGATCAGGTAGTCCAGCGCCTTGTACACGCCCGGCAGGTCCTCACCGGGGAAGCCGCCTTCCATGGCCTTGTAGGTGCCCATGCCGAGGAAGACTGCGTCGTACTCATCCAGCAGCTGCTGGAAGGGGATGTCCTTGCCGATCTCGGTTTTCAGGCGGAATTCCACACCCATCTCTTCCATCACTTCACGGCGCTTGCGCACCACCTTCTTCTCCAGTTTGAACGGCGGGATACCGAAGGTGAGCAGACCGCCGATCTCGGGATGGCGATCGAACACCACCGGCTTGACGCCGTTGCGGATGAGAATGTCCGCACAGGCCAGGCCCGCGGGTCCGGCGCCGACGATGGCCACCTTCTTGTCGGTCATGGGAACCTGAGACAGGTCCGGACGCCAGCCCATTTCAAAGGCGGTGTCGGTAATGAAGCGCTCCACCGCACCGATGGTGACGGCGCCGAAGTTGGTGTCTTCCAGCGTACACGCCTTTTCGCACAGGCGGTCTTGCGGGCAAATGCGGCCACACATTTCCGGCAGGCTGTTGGTCTTGTGGGAAATTTCCGCCGCCTCCAGCACATTGCCTTCCGCCACCAGCTTCAGCCAGTTGGGGATGTAGTTGTGCACCGGGCAGGCCCATTCGCAGTAGGGGTTGCCGCAGTGCAGGCAGCGGTCCGCCTGCGCCATGGCGTGTTGCAGGTCAAAGCTGCCGTAGATTTCACCGAAATCCTTGCGGCGCTCGTCGGCCGGCTTCTTGGGCGGCAGCTGGCGGTCAACTTCCAGAAATTGTCTGATATTTGGCATTCCAGTGTCCTCTTAGGCGGCTTTCTTGGCGAACATGTCCAGCAGTTTTTCCTTCGGAATGGCGCGCGGCTTCACCAGCCAGAACTGACCGATATAACGACTGAACTGGCTAAGCACCTGCAGGCCGAAGGCACTGCCGGTTTTTTCCACATACTCTTCCAGCAGTTGACGCAGGTAGACGCGATAGGCTTCCGTCTCTTCGGTGTCGATGCGGATCGCCTCCACCATTTCGTTATTAAGATGGTCGTGCAGGGTGTTGTCTTCGTCCAGCACGAAGGCCATGCCGCCAGACATGCCGGCACCGAAGTTGACGCCCACGCTGCCGAGGCTGACGATGGTGCCGCCAGTCATGTATTCACAGCCGTGATCGCCGCAGCCTTCCACCACGGCGATGGCGCCGGAGTTGCGCACGCCGAAGCGCTCGCCCGCCGTGCCCACGGCGAACAACTTGCCGCCGGTGGCGCCGTACAGGCAGGTGTTGCCCACGATCGGGGTTACGTGCGGATCGAATTCGCCGCCGGGTGCCGGGGTGATGACGATTTCACCACCAGCCATGCCCTTGCCCACGTAGTCGTTGGCATCACCTTCCAGATGCAGGTTGAGGCCATCCACATTGAACACACCGAACGACTGCCCGGCCACGCCCTTGAACTTGACGGTGATGGGCGCGTCCTTCATGCCATAGTTGCCCCAGCGGTCGGCAATTTCGCCGGCGACGCGGGCACCGATGGAGCGGTCGGTGTTCCTGATCTCATAGTGGAAGATGCCGCCGGACTTGGCTTCGATGGCGGGCAGCATCTCCTTGACCATGCGTTCCGCCAGGATGCCCTTGTCCCACGGGTTGTTGCGGCTCACCTGACACACGTGCGGCTTGTGCTCGGGCACACCGCCATCGGTGATAAAGGCGGACAGGTCCACGTTCTGCATTTTCTCGGTGGGGGGGTTGTCGATCTGCTCCAGCAGATCCACGCGGCCCACCAGCTCTTCCAGCGAACGCACGCCCAGTTTGGCCATCCATTCGCGGGTTTCTTCGGCCACGAAGCGGAAATAGTTCATCACCATTTCCGGCATGCCGATGAAGTGCTCCTTGCGCAGGCGGTCGTCCTGCGTGGCTACGCCCACGGCGCAGGTGTTCAGGTGACAGATACGCAGGTACTTGCAGCCCAGCGCGATCATGGGGGCGGTGCCGAAACCGAAGCTCTCCGCACCGAGAATGGCGGCCTTGACCACGTCCAGACCCGTCTTGAGGCCGCCGTCGGCCTGCAGGATGACCTGACCGCGCAGGTCGTTGGCGCGCAGCACCTGATGCGCTTCGGCAATGCCCATTTCAAACGGGTTGCCGGCGTATTTCACCGAGGTGAGCGGGCTGGCACCGGTACCGCCGTCGTAACCGGAGATGGTGATCAGGTCGGCATAGGCCTTGGCCACGCCGGCGGCGATGGTGCCGACGCCGGGTTCTGCCACCAGCTTCACCGAGATGAGCGCATTGGGGTTGATCTGCTTCAGGTCAAAGATCAGCTGCGCCAGATCCTCGATGGAGTAGATGTCGTGGTGTGGCGGCGGAGAGATCAGCGTCACGCCCGGCACGGAGTGGCGCAGCTTGGCAATATACATGTCCACCTTGTGGCCGGGCAGCTGGCCGCCTTCACCCGGCTTGGCGCCCTGGGCGATCTTGATCTGGATCACTTCCGCGTTGCGCAGGTAGTGCGCGGTGACGCCGAAGCGGCCGGACGCCACCTGCTTGATCTTGGACATCTTTTCGGTGCCGAAGCGGGCTTCATCTTCGCCGCCCTCGCCCGAGTTGGAGCGTGCGCCGAGGCGGTTCATGGCGGTGGCCAGCGCTTCGTGTGCTTCCGGCGACAGCGCACCCAGGGAGATGCCGGCGGAGTCGAAGCGCTTGAGGATATTCTCGACGGGCTCCACGTCCTCCAGCGGCACTGGCTCGATGTCCTTCCTGAAGGTGAGCAGGTCGCGCACGGTCATGGGCGGGCGGTTGTTCACTGCATCTGCAAACTTCTGATAGGTGGCCTTGTCGCCGGTGCGCACGCACTCGCGCAGGTGATTCACCACCTCGGGGTTGAAGGCATGGTATTCGCCGCCGTGCACGAACTTGATCTCGCCGCCCTGTTCCAGGGTACGACGCGGGTTGAAGGCGCGCTGTGCCACCTTCTTCAGGTCGTTTTCAATGTGCTCGAACTTTGTACCTTCGATGCGGCAGGCGGTGCCGGTAAAGCACAGGTCCACGATCTCCCGGCTCAGGCCGACCGTTTCGAACAGCTGCGCACCGCGGTAAGAGGCGATGGTCGAGATGCCCATCTTGGAGAGAATCTTGAACAGCCCCTTGTCGATGCCCTTGCGGAAGTTCTTGATGTAGAAGCTGAGGCTATTGTCCTTGGACAACTCGCCGGTGCGCAGCATGTCTTCCAGGGTTTCGTAGGCCAGATAGGGGTACACTGCGGTGGCACCGTAGCCGATCAGCACCGCGAAGTGGTGCGGGTTGCGCGCCGTGGCGGTTTCCACCACGATGTTGGCATCCGGGCGCAGGCCTTCGTTCACCAGACGGTGGTGCAGCGCACCGGTGGCCATCAGCGCCGGGATGGTGAGCAGATCCGGCTCGATGCCCATGTCGGAGAGCACCAGAATGGTGGTGCCGTTCTGCACCGCTTCCACCGCCATGTCGCACAGGTCGATGATCGCCTGCTTCAGCCCCTTTTCCTTGGGATCATAGTGCAGGCTCAGCACGATATGGCGGAAGCCTTCATCCGTGGTATTCAGCAGCTGGTTGAACTGCGATGGGGTCAGTACCGGCGAGCTTACGTCCATGCGTCTGGCGTGCTCGGGGCCCTTTTCAAACAGGTTCTGCTCGCGGCCGAAGCTGGTGGCCAGCGACATGACAATGCTTTCCCGCAGCGGGTCGATGGGCGGGTTGGTCACCTGCGCGAACATCTGGCGGAAGTAGTCGTACAGCTGACGCGGCCGCTTGGAGAACACCGGCAGCGGCGCGTCGTCGCCCATGGACATGGTGGGCTCCTGACCGTCTTCGGCCAGGGTGCGCACGATCATGTCGCGCTCTTCGAAGCTGACCATGAAGTATTTCTGATACAGCTCGGCGGTGATCTCGTCGAAGCCGATGACCTTTTCGGACAGGTCCGGACGATCCTCGATGGCCTTCATGCCGGCATCGAGCCATTCACGGTAGGGGTTGGCGCTCTTGAGCTGGTTGTCGATGTCATCCGGGCGCAGCAGGGTGCCGGTTTCCAGATCCACCGCCATCACCTGACCGGGCTTGAGGCGGCCCTTTTCCACCACGTCGGCCGGGTCGTAATCATAGACACCGATTTCGGAGGCAAAGGTGATATTGCGATCCTTGGTGATCACATAGCGGGTGGGGCGCAGGCCGTTGCGGTCCAGCGCGCAGATGGCGTAACGGCCGGTGTTGAGCACCATGCCGGCCGGGCCATCCCACGGCTCCATGTGCATGGAAGCATATTCAAAGAAAGCACGCAGATCCGGGTCCATGTGCGGCACGTTCTGCCACGCGGGCGGGATCAGCAGGCGCAGGGCCTCGAAGATGCTCAGTCCGCCCATGGTGAGCACTTCCAGCATGTTGTCCAGCGTGCTGGAGTCGGAACCTTCCTGCGACACCAGCGGGCGCAGCGTGTGCAGTTCCGGGATCAGATCAGTCTTGAATTTGGTCTGACGGGCGCGGGCCCAGTTGCGGTTGCCGCGGATGGTGTTCAGCTCGCCGTTGTGGGCGAGGAAGCGGAACGGCTGCGCCAGACGCCACTGCGGCAGGGTGTTGGTGGAGAAGCGCTGGTGGTAGGACACCAGTGCGGATTCAAAACGTGCGTCATTCAGATCCAGATAGTATTCCGGCAGCTCCCGCGGCATTACCAGGCCCTTGTAGGAGACCAGCTGGCTGTGCAGGGAGGCGATGTAAAAGTCCTTGTCGTTGGGCTCGATGGCCATTTCCGTCTGACGGCGGGCCACGAACAGGGCGCGGTTGAAGGTGTCTTCATCCATGCCCGCAGGCGCGTTGACGAAAATCTGGCGAATATCAGGCTCCATGCCCGCAGCCTGTTCGCCCAGCACCTCGGAGCGCACCGGCACCTTGCGCCAGCCGGCTACCTGCAGCCCCTTTGCAGCGAGGTTTTCTTCCAGCGTCTTGATGGCGGTATCGCGCTTGGCGGAATCCTGGCTCAGGAAAACCATGCCCACCGCCCAGGTGTCGCCCAGTTGAATGCCGGCGTCTGCCGCCGCATCCGCAAAGAAGGTGGTGGGTTTCTTGATCAACAGGCCGCAACCATCACCGGTGCAGCAGTCGGCGGCGACGCCACCGCGGTGGGTCATGCGCGCCAGGGATTCGATGGCGGTTTGCACCAGGCCGTGGCTGGGCTGGTTGTCCATGTTGGCGATCAGGCCAAAGCCACAGTTGTCTTTTTCGAACTCGGGGCTGTAGAGCCCTGCAAGGGACTGCAGTGTGTTCATAGGGCACTGTTTCCTGTTTAGATCAATGACACGACCGCCTGTCGGCGGCCGGACACAAGGGCGCAGCATTATACTGCTGCGCACCATCCTTTTCAAATCAAACGCTTAGTTGCGGCACCTCTGCAAAACCTCCGAACGGTCGCGCCAGTGGCGATTGCGGTTCAAGGCAAGGCGCAGCGAGCGTGGCATGGTCATTCCCTGCGAGTGAGGTGCAACGCTATATTGGGCCGGAATCGCCCTGTCCCTTCGGGTTGCGGCGTGATGGCACCATCTTCTGCGTTGCACGTCTTGCCTTTGGCGCCACCAAAGGCTGTGCCGCGCGCCTTGAAGCTGCCACCATCACGTCTGCAACGCGAGCGCGTTCATAGGTTCTGCAGAGGTGCCATATCATTCGTGCATGCACAGGCTTACGCCGGTCATTTCTTCCGGCTTGGGCAGCTCCATCACATCCAGCAGGGTGGGCATTACGTCGGGCAGCCCGCCGC
>CAYYIL010000010.1:35236-41846 GCA_964471975.1 uncultured Piscirickettsiaceae bacterium
TTGGGCAGCTCCATCACATCCAGCAGGGTGGGCATTACGTCGGGCAGCCCGCCGCCTTCGCGCAGGGCGCACTTCTTGTGACCCACATAGATGAACGGCACCGGGTTGGTGGTGTGCGAGGTCAGCGGCTGGCCGGTGGCCGGATCGCGCAGCTGCTCGATATTGCCGTGGTCGGCGGTAATGATGACCTCGCCATCGGCTTCGCGCAGGCATTCCATGATCTGTCCCAGCGCCTTGTCCACGGCCTCGACCGCCTTGATACAGGCGTCGATGTTGCCGGAATGGCCGACCATGTCGGGGTTGGCGATGTTGCATACAAAGGTGTCGTATTTGCCGGAACGGATCGCTTCGCACAGTTTGTCGGCCAGTTCGAATACGCTCATTTCCGGCTTCAGATCGTAGGTGGCCACCTTGGGTGACGGGATCAGAATGCGGTCTTCGCCTTCAAAGGGAGCTTCGCGGCCGCCGTTGAGGAAGAAGGTGACATGGGCGTATTTTTCCGTCTCGGCGATGCGCAGCTGGCGCAGGCCCAGCTTGCTGATCCACTCGCCGAAAGTGTTTTTTAGCTTTTGCGGCGGGAAGGCGACCTTGACGTTGAAGTTCTTGTTGTATTCCGTCATGGTGACGAAGTCGGCCAGTTGCGGCGCCGCACAGCGGTGGAATTCCGCGAAGTCCTTCTCGATGAACGGGCGCGTCAGCTGACGGGCGCGGTCAGCGCGGAAGTTGGTGAAGATGACGGTGTCGCCGTCCTTGACCTTGGTCACCTTGCCCTTCTTGTTGCGGATGGCGGTTGCGTGAATGAACTCGTCCGTTTCGCCGCGGGCGTAGGCCATTTCCACCGCTTCGCGGGCGGAATCCGCCTTGTATTCCGCTTCGCCACAGGCGATGACGTCGTAGGCTTCCTTGATGCGCTCCCAGCGATTGTCGCGGTCCATGGCGTAGTAGCGCCCGACGATGGAGCTAATGCGCACCCCCTTGAGGGGCTTGATGAACTCTTCCATCTCCTCGATGTAATTGAGCGCAGACTTGGGTGCGACGTCGCGGCCATCGGTAAACGCGTGGATGCGCACCTTGGCGCCACGGTCGACGGCCATCTTGACGGTGGCCTTCATGTGGTCGATATGGCTGTGTACACCGCCGTCGGAAAGCAGTCCGAGCACGTGCACGGTGCGGCCGGCTTCTGCCGCCTTGTCGATGGCTTCGGCGAGCACGGGATTGTAGAAGAAGGAGCCGTCCTTGATGGCCAGGCCGATGCGAGTCAGTTCCTGATAGACCACGCGGCCTGCCCCAAGATTGAGGTGACCCACTTCGGAGTTGCCCATCTGCCCGTCGGGCAGACCGACGACGCCCCCGCTGGTGTTGATCAGCGTGTGGGGGTGGTTGTTCCACAGCTCGTCAAAAACGGGGGTGTTGGCCAGCGAGATGGCATTGTCATCCGCCGGTTCGCGATAGCCCCAGCCATCCAGGATGATCAGACCGGTGGGGCGATGCTTGACGGTGTACTTCTTCTTTTTGCTCTTGGACATGCGTTTGGTCCCGTATTCCTGTTTAATCGCTTTATTGTATAGGCTGGCACTGCTAAAATCAGCCGCTTGAGTGATTGGGCTGAACAAGGGAGCCACATGTTTCTGGAATTTGTGCAACAACAGTGGCCGCTGTTTGCGGCGCTGGTGATCATCGTGCTGTCGCTGGTGTACAGCTATATCGGGGACAGGCTGGCGGGCTATGAAAATGTCGATGCCAACCGCGCCACCCGCCTGATTAACGATGGGGCTGCCGTGCTGGACGTTCGTACGGAAAAAGAGTTTCGTGACGCCCGCCTGTTTGACGCCGTCAATGTTCCCGTGAGCCAGCTTAAGGGGCAGCTGGAAAAGTTGCCGTTTGACAAGAACCAGCCCGTGGTGGTCTATTGTCAGAGCGGATCCCGCTCTGCGCGTGCCGCCGCTCAGCTGGCCAAGGTCGGGTTTGAGCAGGTCTATAACCTGGAGGGCGGCATCATGGCGTGGCAAAGTGCTGGCATGCCGGTGGAGAAAGGGTCCCCCAGGAAGGGAAAGCAGAAAGGAAAAAAGTCGTGAGCGAAAGCAAGCCCGGCGTAGTCATCTACGCCACGCAGACCTGTCCCTACTGCAATATGGCGCGGCGCCTGCTGGATGACAAGGGTGTGCGCTACACGTTGATCGATGTGGGCCGCGACAAGGCCCTCTGGCAGGAGATGGAGGCGCTGAGCGGGCGCAATACCGTGCCGCAGATCTTTATCGACGCGACCCACGTGGGCGGCTGCGATGATCTGCATGCGCTGGAAGCGCGCGGCGAACTGGACAAACTACTGGAGCAGGAAGGAATCGAACATGAGTGAAAATGCCAACCCGCAGCAACCCGAGCAGCTGTTTACCATCAACAAGATCTATACACGTAATGTGTCGTTCGAGTCGCCCAATGCACCGGGCATCTTCACGGTCGAGTTTCAGCCGCAGCTGGAGGTGGACCTGAACGTATCCAGCGAAGCGCTGGAGCCGGAAGAGGGGCTGTTCAATGTCATCGTGCGCGTCACAGCCACCACACGGGTGGGTGAGCACGTGGCCTTTCTGGTGGAAGTGGAGCAGGGCGGTATTTTCCAGATCAAGGGGTTTACCGATGCCGACCTGAATTACCTGCTCGGCGTGCACTGCCCCAATATCCTCTTCCCCTATGCCCGCGAGGCGGTGAGCGATCTGGTCATCCGCGGTGGTTTCCCGCCGCTGCTGCTGGAGCCGGTCAACTTCGAGGCCATGTATCTCGAGCACATGCAGCAACAGCAGGCTGAGGCACCACAGCAGTAAGCATCATGGCGCATCGGCTGGCGGTTCTCGGCGCAGGCGCATGGGGGTCGGCGCTGGCCATTCATCTGGCGCGCGTCGGCCACCGTGTCTGCCTGTGGGCGCACAGCACCAGTCATGCCGAGCAGCTTAGGTTGCAGCGTGAAAATGCCCGCTATCTGCCCGGGGTGTCCTTTTCCGAAGGGCTGGATGCAACGGCAGATCTGAACGATGCTCTGGCGGGTGCTGAAGCTGCCCTGATTGTGGTGCCGAGCACGGCCTTTGCCGCTCTGCTTGAGCGCATTGACACAACGCAGTTGCCTGCCCATCTGGCGTGGGCCACCAAGGGGTTTGATCCCGCCACGCGGCGCATGCTGCACCAGGTGGTAGAGGCGCGCTGGCCCGGGCACTCCTATGCGGTTCTGTCCGGGCCCACCTTCGCCGAGGAGGTGGCGAAAGGGCTGCCCACAGCCATGGTCAGCGCCTCACCGCGGCAGGATGAGGTTGAGTGGTGGGCAAGAGCCTTTCATCACGACCGCTTCCGCGTCTATTTTCAGGATGATGTGGTGGGGGTTGAAGTGGGCGGCGCCTACAAGAACGTGATGGCCATTGCCACCGGCCTCAGTGATGGGCTGGGCATGGGAGCGAACGCCCGAGCAGCGCTGATCGCCCGCGGTCTGGCGGAAATGATCCGTTTCGGCACTGCACTGGGTGCCCGCGCGGAGACCTTCATGGGTCTGGCAGGGGTGGGCGACCTGGTGCTGACCTG
This sequence comes from uncultured Piscirickettsiaceae bacterium, assembly GCA_964471975.1. Taxonomy (GTDB): domain Bacteria; phylum Pseudomonadota; class Gammaproteobacteria; order Thiomicrospirales; family Thiomicrospiraceae; genus Sulfurivirga. The sequence continues at coordinate 38,801 of CAYYIL010000010.1, forward strand.
CACGGACGATCAATCCCGCAACCGTCGCTTTGGCCTGTTGCTGGCGCAGTCATCGGGCGATGTAGGCGAGGTGCAGCGCAAGATCGGGCAGGTGGTCGAAGGCGTGCGCGCCGCGGACATCATTTCTACTCTGGCGCAGGAGAAAGGGCTGGAGCTTCCAATCCTCGAGCAGGTGGAGCGCGTGGTCAGCGGCAGGGCGACTCCCCAACAGGCGGCAGAAGCCCTGTTTGATCGGGATTTGAAGGCGGAACGCATTATTTAGGCTTTTTACGCCCTTTTTTCGAGCCATTGCGGCGGGGTGAAAAAACGGCGTGTAAAAAAGTCGGGGACCCCCTCTACAGGGGCGCAAAATCCAGCTGGCGCCAGGCTTCATAGGCCATGACGCTGACGGCATTGGCGAGATTGAGGCTGCGGACACCGGGCTTCATCGGCAGGCGCAAGCGGTGCGCGGAGTCGAAGCGTTCCAACACGTTGTCCGGCAGGCCGCGACTTTCCGGGCCGAACAGAAAGGCGTCGTTGGGCGCAAAGCGGGGCTCGGTATAAAGGCGTGCCCCCTTGGTGGTCATGGCGTAGACCGCGTGCGGCGAGATGGCCTCGATGCAGGCGTCCAGTGACGGGTGCACGGTGACGCGTGCCAGCTCGTGATAGTCCAGCCCGGCGCGGCGGACGCGCTTTTCGCTCAGATCGAATCCCAGCGGTTCGATCAGGTGCAGCCAGGCACCGGTATTGGCGCTGAGGCGAATCAGGGCGCCGGTGTTCTGGGGGATTTCAGGTTCATAAAGGATAAGGTGCAGCATGGCGGATCTGTCGCTGGAATTATGCGGCGTCAAGTTTAACACGCCGGTGGCCATGGCCTCGGGCAATGCGGGCTATGGGCTGGAGTATCAGCGCGTCGCCGGCTTTGACCTGCACGATGTGGGCGCGGTGTTTCTGAAAGGCACTACGCTCGAGCCCAAAAAGGGCAACAAGCCCGAGCGCGTGTGGGAAACGCCGTGCGGCCTGCTGAATTCTGTGGGGCTGGAAAACCCGGGCGTGGATGTGGTGGTCAATGAACTGCTGCCCCAGCTGGACGTGGAGGCAACCCGCTATATTGCCAATGTGTCCGGCTCTTCGCTGGAAGAGTATGCCGAGGTGGCGCGCCGCTTCGATGATTCGCCCGTGGCGGCCATCGAAGTGAATATTTCCTGCCCCAATGTGAAAAAGGGTGGGGCCGCGTTTGGCAATGATCCGGACATGGCGGCGCGGGTGACGGAGGTGTGCCGTGCAGTCACCACCAAGCCGCTGATCGTGAAGCTGTCGCCCAATCAGACCGATATTGCCGAGGGCGCCCGTCGCGTGATCGATGCGGGGGCCGACATGCTCAGCGCCATCAATACGTTGATGGGCATGGCCATCGATATCGACACCATGCGCCCCACGCTGGGAAACAATCAGGGCGGCCTGTCCGGCCCGGCCATCAAGCCGGTGGCGTTGCTCAAGGTGCATCAGGTCTATCAGGTGGCAAAGCCCCACGGCGTGCCCATTATCGGGCTTGGCGGTATTGCCACGGCTGAAGATGCCATTGAGTTTTTCCTCGCCGGCGCGAGCATGGTGGCCGTAGGGACCATGCTGGCCAGCGACCCGCTGCTGCTGAAAAAGCTCAATCGCGGGATTGCAGCCTATCTGGACAAAAAGGGGCTTGCCAGCGTGTCCGAACTGACCGGCAGGCTGCAGCTCAATACCGACACCGTATTATGTTGAGAGGACACCCATGAAACCTGTGGAAGAACAACTGCAACTGATCAAGCGTGGCGTCGAGGAGATCATTCCCGAAGCCGAGCTGGTGGAAAAACTGAAGGAAGGCCGTCCCCTGCGCATCAAGGCCGGCTTTGATCCCACGGCGCCCGATCTGCACCTGGGACACACGGTGCTGATCAACAAGCTCAAGCAGTTTCAGGATCTGGGGCACGAAGTGCTGTTTCTGATCGGTGACTTCACCGCCATGATCGGCGACCCCACCGGCAAGAGCGCCACGCGCCCCCCGCTGTCCGAGGAGCAGGTAAAGGAAAATGCCAAGACTTACACCGAGCAGGTGTTCAAGATTCTCGACCCGGACAAGACGCAGGTGGTGTTCAACTCCAGCTGGATGAATGACCTGAGCGCGGTGGATCTGATCCGTCTCGCTGGCACCACGACTGTGGCGCGCATGCTGGAACGCAACGATTTCGAAGAGCGCTACAAGTCTGGCTCCCCTATCGCCATTCACGAGTTTCTCTATCCCCTGCTGCAGGGGTACGACTCGGTTGTGCTCGAAGCGGATGTGGAGCTCGGCGGCACGGATCAGAAATTCAACCTGCTCATGGGGCGGCATCTGCAGCAGCATTTCGGCAAAAAGCCGCAGGTGACGCTCACCATGCCGATTCTGGAAGGGCTGGACGGCAAGCAGAAAATGTCCAAGTCGCTGGGCAACTATATTGGCATTCAGGACGCACCCAATGAGATGTTTGGCAAGGTGATGTCCATTTCTGATGAGTTGATGTGGCGCTACTTTGAACTGCTCAGCTTCCGCAGTCTGGAAGAGATCGAACAGTTCAAGCAGGCGGTGGCAGCAGGCGAGAACCCGCGCAATATCAAGATCAAGCTGGCCATGGAGCTGGTGGCGCGCTTCCACGATGAAGCGGCCGCGCAGGCTGCGCTCAAGGACTTTGAGACCCGTTTCAGCAAGAACGCGATTCCTGAGGATATTCCAGAAGTGTCCGTTCAGGGTCCCCTGCCGCTGGCCAATCTGCTGAAGGAAGCAGGCCTGGTGGCCTCCACCTCGGAGGGGCATCGCATGGTCAAACAGGGCGCGGTGAAAAAGGATGGCGAAAAGCTGACCGATAGCCGAGAAGCTGTTGCACCCGGTACCGAAGGTGTCTATCAGGTGGGCAAGCGCAAGTTTGCCCGTGTCAAGGTGACGGCTTGAGGCCTGATACCTAATATGTAAAGAGGTAAGGAATAGATAAGGGCGCCTTTGGCGCTCTTTTCGTTGGGCGAACAGTCGCCTGCAATAAAAGCTAGACTTTCC
>CAYYIL010000011.1:0-41050 GCA_964471975.1 uncultured Piscirickettsiaceae bacterium
TTGTAGGCGTAGAGGATGTCCTTCAGGATCGCCTTGATGGGCACCTTCTCGTCCGGGAAGCGCTTGGGATCGTAGTTGGTGTTGGCGGAGATGGACTGATCCACGAACTTCTGCATGATGGCCACCAGCTGCAGATAGCCCCTGTTGTCCGGAATCTGCCACAGCAGCTCGTAGTTGTCGCGCAGCGTCTTGAACTCGGGCACCACCTGTTTGAGGATGCCGTCCTTGGAGGCCTTGACAGACACATAGCCGCGCGGCGGTTCGATGCCGTTGGTGGAGTTGGTGATCTGCGAAGAGGTTTCGCACGGCATCAGCGCGGTGAGGGTGGAGTTGCGCATGCCGTGCTGTTTGATCTCCTCGCGCAGGCTGTCCCAGTCCAGATGCAGCGGCTCGCTGCAGATTTCGTCCACATCGTCCTTGTAGGTATCGACAGGCAGAATGCCCTGGGCGTATTTGGTCTGGTCGAACCAGGGGGCTGGCCCCAGCTCCTTGGCCAGATTGACGGAGGCCTTGATCAGGTAGTACTGGATCGCCTCGAAGGTGCGGTGCACCAGATTATTGGCGGAACCGTCGGAGTAGCGCGTGCCGTGCTTGGCCAGATAGTAGGCCAGGTTGGTCACACCCACGCCAAGCGTGCGCCGGTTGAGGCTGCCGCGCTTTGCCGCCGGGATAGGGTAGTCCTGATAGTCCAGCAGGGCATCCAGTGCACGCACGATCAGGTCGGACAGCTCTTCCAGCTCGTCCAGACTCTCCAGTGCGCCCAGGTTGAAGGCGGACAGGGTACACAGCGCGATTTCGCCGTTGGGGTCGTTCACCTCTTCCAGCGGCTTGGTGGGCAGGGTGATTTCCATGCACAGATTGGACTGGCGGATGGGCGCCACATGCTCGTCGAAGGCGCTGTGAGTATTGGAGTGGTCCACGTTCTGCACGTAGATGCGGCCGGTCTGGGCGCGCTCCTGTGCCAGCATGGTGAACAGGTCGATCGCCTTGACGCGCTTCTTGCGGATGGAGTCGTCCGCTTCGTAGATGGTGTAGAGGCGTTCGAATTCATCCTGATCGTTGAAGAAGGCATCATACAGCCCGGGCACGTCCGAGGGACTGAACAGGGTGATGTCGCCTCCTTCGATCAGGCGCTTGTACATCAGGCGGTTGATCTGCACGCCATAGTCCAGATGGCGGGCGCGGTTCTCTTCCACGCCGCGGTTGTTTTTCAGCACCAGCAGGCTTTCCACTTCCAGATGCCAGAGGGGGTAGAACAGCGTGGCCGCCCCGCCCCGTACGCCCCCCTGCGAACAGGACTTCACCGCCGTCTGGAAGTGCTTGATGAACGGAATCAGGCCGGTGTGGAATGCCTCGCCGCCGCGGATGGGCGAGCCCAAGGCGCGGATGCGGCCGATATTGACACCGATGCCGGCGCGCTGGGAAACGTACTTGACGATGGCGGCAGCGGTGGCGTTGATGGAGTCCAGCGAGTCATCGCACTCGATGAGCACGCAGGAGCTGAACTGGCGCGTGGGTGTGCGCACGCCGGACATGATCGGCGTGGGCAGGCTCAGCTTGAAGGTGCTGGCGGCGTCGTAGAAGCGCTTGATCAGATCGAGGCGCTGATCCTTCGGGTAGTGGGCGAACAGGCACATGGGGATCAGCATGTAGATGAACTGCGGCGACTCGTAGATTTCGCCGGTAACGCGGTTCTGCACCAGATACTTGCCTTCCAGCTGCTTCACCGCGGCGTAGGAGAAGTTCATGTCGCGCTCATGGTCGATATGCGCGTCCAGCTCGGCGAATTCCTCGCGGGTGTAGTCCTCCAGCAGGTGCTTGTCATAGCGGCCGGCGCGCACCATCTTGTTCACGTGTTCGAACAGGGACGGCGGGGTAAAGCGGCCGAAGGCGCGCTTGCGCAGATGGAAGATCGCCAGCCGGGCAGCCAGGTGTTGATAGTCCGGCGCCTTTTCTGAAATCAGGTCGGCAGCGGACTTGATGATGGTCTCGTGGATCTCGGAGGTGGTGATGCCGTCGTAGAACTGGATGTGGGCGCGCAGCTCCACCTCGGAGACGGAGACATCCTCCAGCCCTTCGGCGGCCCAGGTGATCACGCGGTGAATCTTTTCCAGATCGAGCGGCTCCTTGCGGCCATCGCGTTTGGTGACGAGTATCTGCTGTTCGGTCATGCTGCAATCCTGTGAATAACTGGCGGCTGTAAAAACAAACCCTTGCACCGGCGTTCAATAACTTGGCTGCAGCAGGTGGCAGCGCGTGTGAAAAACCGGATGCAAACGTCTTGTGTGTGAATGTGCAGAAAGCGCTATATGTAGTTGTGTCGCTTTGCGAGGCTTCCAAATATAGTGGAATTGCGCAGGCGGTGCAACGGCAAAAATCGGCGCTTGTTCACAGGCATTTATCCCCATGACGGGGGCGCAGACGGCGTGGCCAGCGGGATCGACCTGTGGATAACTTTGTGCATGATCGCAAGGACGGGCTCATAAAACTTTTTTGGGAGAGGTATAAATCCTGATCCGAGTGAAGAGGTTAGCGAAAGACGCGCAGGTCAGCGGATGCAGGTTTGCCGCAGGGCCTGTTCAAAGGCTGCAGTATCGAAGGACTCTCCGTGAATGATCTCCAGCCGTGAATCCCGCCGCCAGCTGGAGAGTTCCCGCGTCAGTTGGCCGTGCGTCCACTGAAACGCCATCCAGCGCCCTTCGCCGATATGCAGCACCGCCTTGAGGCGCTGCACGTCCCCATAAGGGGGGTCCCCGACTTTTTCCAGCAGCCGTTTTGCGGCGCGCCAGTCGAAAGCGGTTTCAGGCGGCCATACCCAGCCTGTAGAGGTGGAAACGCCCTGTTGCACACGTTTTTCGCCGCCATGGGGCCAGTTTTGCAGGTGAGTGGTGGTCATGGTGCCGCCGTGCTGGGCGGGGGCAGCGGGCGGCATAAAGCGGGGGCCACGGTAGGGCTGCAGCGTCTCCAGCGTGGGCAGCGCCAGCTGGCCGTTGCGGGTGCGCAGCACCGTTTTGGGCGGGTAGAGCCCCTCCAGCACCTGTTCAAGCGCCTCGCAGCGGCCGTGCGGGGCCAGATCGGTCTTGTTGAGCAGTACCAGGTCGGCCAGGACGAGCTGGTTGAGCACGCTCTGCCACCGGGTCAGCGCTTCCGGTTCGGCGTGGGCGGCATCGAGCACGTAAATGACGCCGCGCAGTTCGATGCCTTCATGGCGCAGCAGCGTATCCACCAGCACGTCAGCGGCGCTCATGCCGGAGGGCTCGATCAGCAGGCGGTCCGGAGGCTGCACCAGCGTCTCGTTTAATGCCGCCTCCAGCGCACCGGCCCCGCTGCAGCAGGCACAGCCGCCCTCGACGGCATGCACCCGTGCCCCCAGGCCTTCCAGCAGGGCGGCATCCAGCCCCACGGCGCCGAAGTCGTTGATCAGCAGCGCCCAATGTTCGTGGGGGGGCTTCTGGCGCAGCAGCTGCTGCAGGGTGGTGGTCTTGCCGCTGCCGAGGCCGCCGCAAATCAGCCAGGTGGGGATCATGTGTTGCGGTGTTCCTGCAGATAGGCCAGCAGGTCATCCAGCGGCAGGGGACGGCTGTAGTAATAGCCCTGAATCATGTCGGCGCCAAGGGCGGCGAGGGTGCGGGCCTGCACGTCGGTTTCCACGCCTTCGGCGATGAGCCGGGCACCAAGGGCGTGGGCCATGGTAATGGCCGCCTCAGGGATCGCCTGGGTTTTGGGATCGTTCGGATCGATGGGGTCGATAAAGGCCTTGTCCAGCTTGATCTTGTCGGTAGGAAAATGCTGCAGGTAGGCCAGCGAGGCGTAGCCGGTGCCGAAATCGTCAATGGCGGTGCTCAGGCCCAGCCCGCGACAACGGGAAATGAAGCTGCGCGCCTTGTCCAGATCGGCCACCAGCGTGCTTTCGGTCAGCTCCAGCGTGACACTGATGGGGCGCAGCCCCAGTTCGGTGATACGGGCGTGGGTGAGGGTCTCCAGTTCGGGGTCGTTCATCTGGTGGCTGGACAGGTTGATGGCTACCCCGAAATCCCGGCCGAACACCGCCTGCATGCGCACCAGATCCTCCAGCCCCTGACGCAGCACCCAGCGGCCCACGTCGATCATCAGCTGTGGATGGGCCTCCAGCACGGGGATAAAGTGATCCGGCCGCACCAGCTCGCCGTCGCGGCGCCAGCGCAGCAGGGCCTCCACCAGTCGCGGCGTGCCCGTGTTGGCATCCACTACCGGCTGGTAGTGCAGTTCGAAGGCGTTCTGCGCCAGCGCCTCTTCCAGCGCTGCGCGCAGCTCCAGTTCTCGGGTGGCAATCCGGTCCATCTCGGCGGAATAGAAGGCATGGGGCTTGTGGGTGCTGCGGGCGGTCGTCATGGCGGCGGCAGCGTGGGTCAGGACGTCTTCGGCGCTGTCGTCGGCAGAAAAGACGGCGATGCCGGCATAGAATTCCACATGGATGTGTCGTCCATCCAGGTTGAGCGGCGTGCTGAAGAGGCTGCGCAGCTGTGGCAGCAGCAGGCGTTGCCAGTCGCGCATGGCTGCCGCGCGGCTGTGATAGAAGATCAGCGGCAGGAGGAAGAATTCGTCGGCACCGTTGTGGGCGGTGATATGGGGGAAGGCCAGATCCTTCTGCAGACGCTCGGCCACGGCCTTGAGCAGCTGATTGGCGCGGGCGAAGCCGAGTGAGTTGTTGATGGTCTTGAACTGGCGCAGGTTCAGCAGGATACACAGGCCGAAATCTCCCCCTTCGAGCATGTTGTCCAGCAGGGTCTGCAGCTGCGTCTGCAGGGCGGCGCGGTTGGGCAGGCCGGTGATGGGGTTGGTGTGGCGCTGGCGTTCCAGCGCGCGCTCCAGTTCGCGCTTTTCACTCAGGTCCAGCGCCTGCAGCACGCAGGCTGCATTGTGGATGCCTCTGGGAACGGGGGAGACGGTCACCGAGGCGGGCAGAGGGGTGCCGTCACTGCGCAGCAGGTCGATTTCGCCCTGCCACGGGGCGGCATCCGGCTGCAGCCGTTCGCTGAAGGCATTGAAATCCGCCAGATCCGCAAACAGCAGACGGGCGCGCTTGCCACGCAGGCTGCCGGCGGGCACGTGCAGCATGGCGTGCAGGCTGTCGTTAGCGCGCAGGATGCGCCCTTCGCCATCGATGATGGCGATGCCTTCCCGGGCGTTGAAGGCGACCTCCGCCAGCTGCAGCTGCGCTTCCTGTTCCTTCTGCCGTGCCAGCATTTTCAGGCGTGTCAGCGCGTAGCCGATATCCTGGCGGATTTCGTCGAGCAGATGCAGCAGGGCATCGTTAAAGGCGTTTCTTTCGGTGACGTAGAGCAGAATGATCAGTTCGCACAGACTGGCCCTGTCCTCCACCACGACCGGCAGCGCCGCCATGCTGCTCACGTGGAAGCGCTGTGCCAGGGGTTTCCATGGAGCGAAGCGGGAATTATTCATGTAGTCATTACAGTAGGTTACTGAGCCTTTGCGACAGGCTTCCGCGCCCAGCCCCTGGCCTTCGGGAAGGCTGGGATCGATGGCAATGCGCAGTTTGGGCATGAGCGCACGCATCTCATCGTTTTCGCTGGCGCCGGCCACGAATTCGAACCAGCCGGTGTCGCGGTTGGGCCGGAAGATGGAGACACCGGGCAGCTGCAATGTCCGGTTGAGGATGTCGGCGCAGCGCTGCAGCAGCGTGTGCGGATCGGCGGCGGTGACGATTGTCTCGTTGACTTCGCTCAGGGCGCGATAGAAGCGGTTGAGGCGTTCCAGTTCCCGACGCTGTTTTGCCAGGGTGCGGGCATGGCGCTCCAGACCGACCAGGGTAAAAAGCCCCACCAGCGCGAGCAGCAGGGTCGCGCCCAGCAGTATCCGGTTGAGGCGTTTCTGCGTTGCCCGTGCAGCCGTGAGCATCCGGTGGAAACGGTTCTCGAGATAGGCGGTGCGCTGAATGACATTGTCCAGTTCGGCCCGCTGCTGGAACCGGATCAGGCGGGCATAGTTCTGCGTGAAGGTGAGGGCGTGGCGCAGAAACAGCCGACAGGCTTCGGCGCGCCCACCGGCGCGCGTCAGCAGGTGGTTGAGCCTTGCGGCCAGTGCGTTCAGGGCGTGTTCATCCACCCGCCCCCGGAAGGGTAGCTGCAGCAGCTGCTCGAACAGGCGGCGGGCATCGAAGGCCATGCCGCCGGTTTCGCTCTGCTGCAGACACCGTGCAGTCAGCGTGGGCAGGACGGCGTAGCTGTTGACGGCGATGGCGTGTGCTTTCTGGGCGTGCTGCAGTGCCTGACTTTTCAGGACAAACAGGGCGCGCAGCGCCTGAAACAGGGTGCGGGTTTCCGCATCGGTGCGGGCGTTGACCAGGGGTGCCGTGCGGGCCAGATCCCGGTCGATCAGTTTGATCAGGGTGTTCTGGGTGTCGTAGTGGGTACGGACGAGGCGGTCCAGATCGCCGGTCTGCTGCTGCAGCTGCAGCAGGTGCAGGTTCAGGGTCTCGAAGCGGTCTTCCAGCTCAGGCGCGATGTCGAGAAAGGGGTTGCGCGTCAGGAGAAACAGGGTCAGCAGACCCACGGTCAGAAGGGTGATGCCCATCGTGCCAAAGCGCAGCGTCAGCTGCTCGACGCGCCGGGCGATACGTTTCATGACGCTCCCTCCTCCCGCACCGGGGCCGACAGGGTCTTCAGAAAGGCGACGATCGCCTTCACTTCGTCATCGTCCGGAATCAGACCCAGCTGGTGGCGGATCATGAGGCGCACCGCCCTGTCCAGGGTCTTGACCCGACCGTCGTGGAAATAGGGGGCCGTGTCGGCCACATTGCGCAGGGTGGGCACCTTGAGCACATAGCGGTCGGCCGGGTCGTGGGTGACGTTGTAGCGTCCCAGCCATTTTTCCCCTTTGATGAGCGGCTCGAACACGCCAGCCTTCTGGAACAGGTTTCCGCCCAGATTGATGCCCTGGTGGCAGCCGATGCAGCCGTTGGCCTGGAACAGCCGCCAGCCCTTTTTCTCCAGCGGCGTCAGCGCGCTGTCGTCGCCCTGCAGATAGCGATCAAAGCGGCTGCCGGGGGTGATCAGGGTGCGTTCGTATTCGGCGATGGCGAAGGTCAGCGCCTCCACGCTGGCAGGCTGGCCGAAGGTCTTGATGAAACGCTGCCGCCAGGTGGGATCCTGATTGAGGCGGTCGATGACCGCCTGCAGAGAGGCGTTGCCCATTTCTACCGGATTGGTGAGCGGGCCTTTGGTCTGTTCTTCCAGCGTGGCAGCACGGCCGTCCCAGAACTGCGCCAGATTGAAGCCGCTGTTGAGCACGGTGGGGGCGTTGAGCTGGCCCTTCTGACCGTGGATACCAAGGGAGACGGGGCGGTTGTCGTCACCGCCCTGACTGATGATGTGGCAGCTGGCGCAGGCGATGGTGTTGTCGGCGGAGAGAAACGGGCTGAAGTAGAGCTGCCTGCCCAGGGCAGCGGCCTTGCGGTTGACCGGTACCGTATGGGGGATGGGCTGCACCAGTTGGGTTTCGTTTTCGGTCAGCCGGGCGACGAAGGCGTCGAAATCCGGGTTGACGAAGCGCGTCGCCGGGATGGCATCCGGTGCACGACCCCGGTCGCAGCCGCTCAGCAGGGCGAGCAGGCTGAACAGAACCGGCAGCATGCGACCGAGGCGTACAGTGATCACAGAGCGTTTTCTCCCACGACGCGATTGCGACCCTTTCGCTTGGCCTGATACAGGGCACGGTCGGCCCGTTCAAACAGGGCTTCCAGCGGCTCGCCCCGTTGCCACAGAGCGACGCCGGCCGAGACGGTAAAGCGCAGCGGCTGGTTGTTGAGCCGCACGGACAGCTGCTTGCTTTCGATGGCCTGGCGTATTTTTCCTGCCAGACGCATGGCATTGTCGTAGCTGGTGTCGGGCAGTACGAGGACGAACTCTTCGCCGCCGACACGTGCCAGCAGGTCCTGTCCCTTGGTTTCGTTTCTGAACACCCGTGCCACGTAGCGGATGACGCTGTCGCCCACGGTGTGGCCGAAGGTGTCGTTGATCTTCTTGAAGAAATCGATGTCGAAGATGATGACGGCGAAGGTGGTGTCGGACGCCATGCTCTGCTGCGTCAGTTTCTGCAATGCTTCCATCAGGCCGCGACGGTTGAGCAGGGTGGAGAGCGGGTCGGTGCGGGCCTCTTCGTAGCTGCTGCTCAGCTTGGTGCGCAGCTGTTCCATTTCGCGGGCATAACGGTTGATCTGGGCGGCCAGCTGGGCCGAGCGCTGTTCAATGGCGTCGAGCCGCGGAAGAATGTGCCGTTCGATCAGCGCAAGGGCGGCGGCCTGATCGCGGTGATCGGCCTTCAGCCGGTCGATGTCATCACGCAGCGCGGCCTGCTCCGCATTGAACCCTTCCAGCCACAGCTCCATTTCGTGCTTCATGCGCTGCAGCGTTTCTTCGGCCTGATCCACCGGCAGGTAGCGGCTGATCAGCTGGGTGATGTAGCGGCGGTAGAGTTCCTCGGCGGTGTCATCATCGTAGGCGTGCAGCTGCAGGGCCGTTTCCAGCTCTTCGACCAGGAAGGGGTCCAGCCGGGCAAGGTAGTCAAACAGCAGGGTATAGTGAATGGGAGTCGGCGCAACGCCCAGCTCGTCGGCTTTCGACAGGGTGCGATGGGCCAGTTCGTGAGCATCGGTGTCTTTCACGGTCTGATACCTTTTCATGAGTCGGTTCCGGGTCATGGTCAGCGTCTGTCCTGCAGGTGGCGTTCAATACGGTCCAGGGCCTCGCGCAGGGCGTCCAGGCTGGTGGCGAAGCTGATGCGGATGTGTCCGGGCGCGCCAAAGGCGGTGCCGGGCACCACCGCCACTTCGGCGTTTTCAAGCAAATCCGAGGCCAGTTCGATGTCGTCGGCATAGCCATGTGATTCCAGCACGCCGCTGACGTCGATAAAGCTGTAGAACGCGCCCTTGGCCGGCAGGCTCTTCATGCCCGGGATCCGGTTGACCTGTTCATACACGAATTCGTTGCGTTCCCGGAAGGCGGCCACCATTACGTCGATGCAGTCCTGCGGGCCGTTGAGCGCTTCCACGGCCGCATACTGGGCGATGGAGCAGGGGTTGGAGGTGCTCTGGGACTGTACCTTGCGCATGGCGGCAATGACCGGTTCGGGACCGGCCGCATAGCCGATGCGCCAGCCGGTCATGGCGTAGGCCTTGGAGACGCCGTTGCACACCACGGTGCGTTCGTACAAATCCGGTGCCACATTGAGGATATTGGTAAAGGGGACATCGTCCAGAATGATGTGCTCGTACATGTCGTCGGTGACCACGAAGATGTCCGGATGACGGCGCAGCACGCTGGCGATGGCCTCCAGCTCGCGGGCGGTATAGACCGCGCCGGTGGGGTTGTTGGGACTGTTGAGTATCAGCATGCGCGTGCGCTCGGTGATGGCGTCGGCGATCTGCCCGGCGGTGACCTTGAAACTCTGGCGGATGCCCGCAGAAACAATCACGGGTTCGGCTTCGGCCAGCTTGACCATGTCCGGATAGGAGACCCAGTAGGGCGCGGGAATGATCACTTCGTCACCCGGATTGAGCAGTGCCTGAAACAGGTTGTAGAGGCTCTGCTTGCCACCGGAGGAGACCAGCACCTGCGCCGGGGTGTAGTCGAGCGCGTTGTCGCGCTTGAACTTGTCCACCACGGCCTGTTTCAGTTCAGGGATGCCGTCCACCGCGGTGTAGCGGGTCTTGCCTTCCTCGATGGCGCGGATGCCGGCCGCCTTGATGTGGGCGGGGGTGTCGAAGTCCGGTTCGCCGGCGCCCAGGCTGATGATGTCGCGCCCCTGGCGGCGCAGTTCGGCGGCCTTGGCGGTGATCACAAGGGTGGGGGAAGGTTGGACGGCGCTGACGCGTTTCGACTGGGGATACTCCATCGCGATACTCCTGCTTGTTCGAGGCGGCGGGCGCACGGCTGGCGGGGCCCGCAGGCGGTATAATCATTGTCATTGATTTTAACCTTATTTTTTTGCAGTTGTGGGGCGAAACACGCATGGGCAAGGCGTTTGAGCTGGTGTCGGACTATCAGCCGGCGGGGGATCAGCCCGAGGCCATCGCACAGCTGGTGGACGGGCTGGAAAGCGGCGAGGCGTTTCAGACCCTGCTGGGGGTGACCGGTTCCGGTAAGACCTTCACCATGGCCAATGTGATCGCCGAAGTGCAGCGCCCCACCATCATCCTCGCCCACAACAAGACGCTGGCGGCGCAGCTGTACGGGGAGATGAAGCAGTTTTTTCCGCGCAATGCGGTGGAGTACTTCGTCTCCTACTACGACTACTACCAGCCGGAAGCCTATGTGCCGCAGTCCGACACCTACATTGCCAAGGACGCCAGCGTTAACGAGCAGATCGAGCAGTTGCGCCTTTCGGCCACCAAGGCGCTGCTGGAGCGGGAAGATGTGATTCTCATTGCCACGGTGTCCGCCATCTACGGCCTGGGCGACCCGGAGCAATACCTGAAAATGATCCTGCAGCTGCGCCTGGGCGACACCATCCGCCAGCGTGAACTGCTGCAGAAGCTGGTGGCCATGCAGTATCAGCGCAACGATGTGGAGCTGTGGCGCGGCACCTTCCGCGTGCGCGGCGAGGTGATCGACGTGTTTCCGGCCGAATCGGAGCAGTACGCCATCCGCATCGAGCTGTTCGACGACGAGGTGGAGCGGCTCAGCTGGTTCGATCCGCTCACGGGCGAAGTCGTTAAAAACGTCACCCGCATTACCGTCTATCCGAAGACCCACTATGTCACCCCGCGCGAACGCATTCTGGCGGCTATCGAGCAGATCAAGCTGGAGCTGAAGGAACGGCTGGATGAGCTGCGCGCGCAGAACAAGCTGGTGGAGGCGCAGCGACTGGAGGAGCGCACCAAGCTGGATATCGAAATGATGCTGGAGCTGGGGTATTGCACCGGCATCGAAAACTACTCCCGCTACCTCTCCGGGCGCGACGCCGGCCAGCCGCCGCCCACGCTGATGGACTACCTGCCGGCCAATGCGCTCATGTTCATCGATGAGAGCCACGTCACCGTGCCGCAGATCGGCGGCATGTACAAGGGCGACCGCTCGCGCAAGGAAAACCTGGTTACCTACGGCTTCCGTCTGCCCTCGGCCATGGACAACCGCCCGCTCAAGTTCGAGGAGTTCGAGCGGCTGATGCCGCAGACGATTTTTGTCTCTGCCACGCCCGGGCCGTATGAGCTGGAGAAATCCAGCCGCGTGGTGGAGCAGGTAGTACGCCCCACCGGACTGGTGGATCCGGAAATTCACGTGCGCCCTGCCAGCACGCAGGTGGAGGACCTGCTGGGCGAGATCAACCTGGCCGTGGAGGCGGGCGAGCGTGTGCTGGTCACGGTGCTCACCAAGCGCATGGCCGAAGACCTGACCGAGTTCCTCGAAGAGCACAATGTGCGTGTGCGCTACCTGCACTCCGACATCGACACGGTGGAACGCATCGAGATCGTGCGCGACCTGCGTCTGGGCGAATTTGACGTGCTGGTGGGCATCAACCTGCTGCGCGAGGGGCTGGACATTCCCGAGGTGGCGCTGGTGGCCATTCTCGATGCGGACAAGGAGGGCTTTCTGCGCTCCGACCGCTCGCTCATCCAGACCATCGGTCGCGCCGCCCGCAATCCGAAGGGACGTGCCATCCTGTATGCGGATAAAATCACCGATTCCATGCGCCGTGCCATCGACGAAACCGAACGCCGCCGCGCCAGGCAGATCGCCTACAATGAAGCGCACGGCATTACGCCCAAGGGGCTGAACAAGAAGGTCAGCGACATTCTCGAAGACTCGCCTTACGCGCCCCGGCAGCAGAAGGCGGCCAAGTCTGCCGAGCCGCTGCCCGATTACGAGGTGCGCAGCATGACGCCGGCGGAAGTCAGCCGTCTGCTCAAGAAGCTGGAGAAAGCGATGTATCAGGCTGCAAAAGATCTGGAATTCGAAAAGGCTGCGCAGCTGCGCGACCAGATCAAGTACTTGCGAACCCATATGGTGCAGTGGGCATGAAACGCTACCTGAGTGCCTGTTTGATGGCTTTTTCTCTCTTCTGCAGCGTCGTGGCGTCTGCAGCGCAAAAGTCGCCTTCCAAAAAAGTCGGGGACCCCCCCTATGCGCAACTGCAGACGCTGGTTAAAAAGGGCTTGTTTCATCGTGCCAGGGCGCTGCTGGAGAGGAGTCGCGCCCAGTGGCCGCTGCAGCTGTGGCACGCCAATATGGGTGCGGTGCTGATCCGGCTGGGCAAGATGGAAGCCGCGGCGCAGCATCTGGAAGCGGCGCTGATGGCGGATGCGCGCAGCGCCGCCATCTGGACCATGCTCAAGGGCGTGCGCAGCTATCAGGCGCGCTCGGCCTATAAGGAACTCTTCCCGAGGGCGGCGGGGCCGGAACGGGTAAACATTGCGTTACTGGCGCCACCGAAAAAAAAGGTACAGGCCCGTCCTGTCAAAACGTCTCTTTCATCGTCTGCTTCAACGTCCGTGCCCGCCTCAACGCCGGCACGGTCGGTATCTGTCGCGGCGCCTGCAAAAGCGGTTGGGTCGGCAGAAAAGGCCACACCCTCACTGCCCAGTCGTCCGCCCGGAGCGCTGCAGGCTGCGCTGGAGCAGTGGCGTGCGGCCTGGAGTGCGCAGGATGTGCCGACGTATCTGCGCGCCTACGCCAGAGGCTTCCATGCGCCGGGTACGCGCGATCACATGCAGTGGGTGCTGTTGCGCACGAAGCGGCTTGAGCATCCCGAATTTATCCGCATTACCCTGCGGGATATCCGCTGGCAGGCGGTTGCGCCCGGGCGCTGGCGGGTGCGTTTTCGCCAGCAGTATGCGTCCAACCTGTTCAGGGATGAGGTGGAAAAACAGTTAGAATGGCAACGTCAGCCGGACGGCTGGAAGATCATCAGCGAAGAGGTGGTGCGGTGAAGGCAGCAGTACGCCGGGTGTTGGCAGGGGTATGGCTTCTTTGGGTCGGTCTGACCTTCGCGGCAGAGGATCCGGAAAAGTATCTTATCAAAACCCTGCAGGCACTGCAGGCCGGGCAGATCGATCAGGCGCGGGAAAAGGCCGAAACCCTGCGCAGGCGTTTCCCCAACTACCCCATGGGCAAGGTGCTCAGCGTGGAGCTTAATGGCCGTCTGGCCGGCGATAAGGTCATCCTGAAAAAACTGCATGCGTGGCACCAGGATACCGTGCACAAGATTCTTGCTGAGGCGAGCGTGCGCTGGCGGCATGCGGAGCAGACGGGGCAGTCGGAGCAGTGGGTGCACAATCTGATTCTGTCGCCGGGGCAGCAGCGCTGGTGGGTGGTGGTGGACTTGAGTGCCTCGCGCCTGTACCTGTTTGAAAACCGGGACGGTGCGCTGACAAAGGTGCTGGATACCTATGTCAGCAAGGGGGCTGCTGGCATTGGCAAACAGCGCAAGGGCGATCAGCGCACGCCGGTGGGGCTGTACCGCATTACCGCATGGCGTGCTGGTGCGGAGCTGCCGCCCATCTATGGCGACGGCGCGCTGGTGCTGGACTATCCTAACCCGTGGGATCGTTTTGTGGGGCGCACCGGTTCAGGCATCTGGCTGCACGGGACACCGCCGGAGCTGTACGCCCGACCGCCCGCTTCCAGCAAGGGGTGCGTGGTGCTGAGCAATGCGGCGCTGGACGCGCTCAGGCAGCATCTGCTGTTGCCGCGGAATACCCCGGTTCTGCTGGTGGACAGCGTCAGGGCGCTTACACCGCCAGACCCTGCAGCCCTCATCGCGCTGCTTAAGCGGACGCAGGCCCGCTCGCGTCTGGATTCCCTTGAACTGGTGCGCTATCCGGGTGAAAAGGCGCTGTATTATGTGGCGTGGCAGGGACACGGTGGCCTGCATGCCCAGTTCTGGCAGGTGAATGGGCCAGGCGGCCTGTCGCTGGCCCTGGAGCAGACCATTCCGGCCGCGCGGGATGTACGTCTGGCCGAAAAGCAGCCGGTCTCGCTGGTGCGCTAAGGCTGCAGACACTCTGCCGCGTCGCGCTTATCCCTTGCGGTGATGTGATCGGGAGAAACCTTCCGCATAGCGGCATCCCCCGATTTTCGTCAAGTGCTGCATGGTGCCAGCTGCATGGTGCCATGAATCCGGTGCCAAAGCGGGTTCAGCGCAGGCAGGCGGCTTCGCTGCCGAACAGCATCTGCCAGTCCTCCCGTGGGCGAATCAATCGGGCGTTGTCGCCACACACCATGACTTCTGCCGCACGTGGGCGGGTGTTGTAGTTGCTGGCCATGGTGAAGCCATAGGCCCCGGCACTCATGACCGCGAGCAGGTCGCCCGCCTGGAGCGTCAGTTCCCGTCCCTTGCCGAGGAAGTCACCCGTTTCGCACACGGGGCCGACAATGTCCCACGCCGCAGTGGTACCGGCCTCGTGGGGCTGGACGACCACGATGTCCTGCCAGGCCTGATAGAGGGCGGGCCGGATCAGGTCGTTCATGCCTACATCCACAATGGCGAAATGGCGCGCTTCGTTGTGCTTCAGGTATTCCACCCGCGTGAGCAGCACGCCGGCGTTGGCGGCAATGGCGCGCCCCGGCTCGATGATGATTTCCATGCTCGGATCGCTCACGGCCTCCACCAGCGTGCGCACGTAGTCGGCAATGGCCGGCGGCTGTTCATCGCGGTACTGCACGCCGAGACCGCCGCCCAGATCCAGGTGGTGCAGGGTGATGCCGTCCTGTCGCAGGGTGTCCAGCAGGGCCATCACCCGCGCCACCGCATCGCGGAAGGGTGCCAGATCCGTCAGCTGTGAGCCAATATGACAGTCCAGCCCCACCGGCTGCAGATGCGGGTGTGCGGCGGCCTCGCGGTAGAGCCGTGCGGCCGTGGCGATCTCCACGCCGAACTTGTTTTCCTTCAGGCCGGTGGAGATGTAGGGGTGGGTCCTGGCGTCCACGTCCGGGTTGACGCGCACCGAGATGGGGGCGACGACACCGTGGCTGCGCGCCACGTCGGCGATGCGGTCCAGCTCCGCTTCGGATTCCACATTGAGGGACTTGATGCCCACCGCCAGCGCCCGTTCGATCTCATCGCGGCGCTTGGCCACGCCGGAGAAGACCACCTTGCTCGCATCGCCGCCGGCGGCCAGCACGCGTTCCAGCTCGCCAACCGAGACAATATCGAAGCCGGCGCCTTCCTGCGCCAGCACCTGCAGCACGGAGAGGTTGGCGTTGGCCTTGACCGCGTAGCACACCTGATGGGGCTGGACGCCAAAGGCGCGGTCAAAGGCGCGGTAGCGCTCGCGCAGCGCGGTTTCCGAATAGACATACAGCGGTGTGCCGTATTCGTCGGCCAGCCGGGTAAGTGGCACGCTTTCTGCATGCAGCTGGCCATCCTGCCAGGGGAACCAGGTAAAACGATCCGGTGGGGTGTTCATGGGGTCTGACTCGCTGTGGAAGAGGGGGGCGGCAGCCTGAGCGGCCCTTTTTTGCCACAGGCGCCAAGCAGCAGCGCAAGGAGGGCTAAAATAACCATTTTTCGACCGAGCTTCATCATGCCGCAACCCGTGTTTGACAAGCCGCCCATTATAATCGAACCGGCCGTGCCGCCGCGTGCGGCCTGCATCTGGCTGCATGGTCTGGGGGCCGATGGACACGACTTCGAGCCGGTGGTGCAGATGCTGCAGCTGCCCGTGCCGGTGCGCTTCATACTACCCCATGCACCGGTGCAGCCGGTGACGCTTAACGGCGGCGTGCCCATGCGCGCCTGGTTCGATATTCGCAGTCTGCAGCTGGATAAGGATGTGGATGCCGAAGGCATTGCCCGCAGCAGTGTGGCCATTGCCGAACTGGCCGCGGCACAGGGCTTGCCCGTGGTGCTGGCAGGGTTTTCCCAGGGCGGTCTGATCGCGCTGCACACGGCGCTGCAGCATGACACCGCCGGGGCGATGATCGCGCTGTCCACCTGGTATCCGTTTACGCCACCCACCACGGCGCTGCCGGTATTCATGGCGCACGGAACGGCAGACGAGATTGTGCCGCTGGCGCTGGCGCAGCAGAGTGCACAGCGTCTGGCGGCTGCCGGCGTGCAACTGAGCTGGCATGCCTGGCCCATGGGGCACACCGTCATACCCGAGGAGATTGCCGCGTTGAATCACTGGCTCAACCAGCAACTGGAGGCGCTCGATGGCTAACATGCGCCGTTTTCTGCGCTACGACGTGCGGGTGCCCATCTATCTGGAGCCGTGTGATCGTGACGGGCATCGTGTGGGGTTTGATCCCGAACAGATTTTTCCCGATTTGGATCGCATGCGCTTCGAAGGGCTGGTGCTGGAGTTTAACGAGGTGCTCAATCGCCTGGGCAGGGACAAGCCGACACTGGTCTTCATGCTGTCGCAGATTGAGCAGCGCCTCAGCTTTCTCTACGATCTGCTGCAGACCCTGTCGGATGACCGTGATCCACGGGAGGATGACCTTTTTGAGTACCGTCAGCGTCAGGATGCCAAAATCGAACTGACCGCCATTTTGCCGGAAACAAGCAAGCTGGGTCGGTTGTTGCAAGGGTTGTGGACGATGCTGGACCTGACGATTCGAGAGGTGGTCGGTGTTGTGCAGACCAGTACGCAGGGCCTGTTCATGTTTCCACAGACGCCGGTGCGCCCCTTTGAGCATACCGAGTATGTCACCAATCTGCGTGCACTGGCGGAAAAGGGTGAATCGGTTGCGGAAGCACTCCTGCTGCTGGAGCGGATGCTCAACCTGCTGCTGACGGTCCTGCAGAACCTCAAGACCTTTTATGCCGAGCGTTCCATGCCGCAGAAGTGGCCGGTATTAACAGTCAATCTCAGTGCGGGCGGCCTCGGCTTGTGGGAAAGCAAAAAGTGGCCGCTGCATCAGAAGGTCAATGTATTCATGCAGTTGGATCAGCTGTTTGCCGGGCGGGGCCGTGTGGTGTTTTCGAGAGCATTCAAAGATGCACCCGATGCGGAACGCCCCTATCGGGTTGGCATCGATTTTGACTGGCTGCCGACCGAACGGCAGGATCAGATCACCTTTTTCATTCAGGCCCGCGAAGTGGTCGATGCCATGGAGCGCTTTCCCCTGAAAAAACTGGAGTCCTGAAGGCGTACGGTCAGACCCCATTTTTCCATGCCTCCAACGGGCATTGGCTGCACACCACCTCATCCCGCAGTTTCTCTCCGATATCAGCACGTGGTGGGGGGTGAACCCTCCACCTTTAACGGGAAAGGCCGCACCCTGCGGCCCAGCCAGCGGTAATGCACCTGACCGGGGCCGCTGGCGGGGCAGCCGCCGCACTCCGCCGTGCTGCAGGTCGGGGCATCGATGCGCTGAATCATGCCCTGCGCCAGCAGGAAGTCCATCCAGGCAAAGACCGTATCCAGCTCCACGTCGAAATGCAGGGCGATGTCGTCGGCACTCACCTGTTCGCGTTCACGGATATAGCGTTTCACCTGCGTCAGCATCTCGCTACACCGTTTTCAGCAGCGGGTTGTGCCGGGGATCGCGACCAACCCGTCTCAGTCCCCACCACACCAGCGCCCAGGCCAGTGCGATGCCGACCAGCCAGGCGAGGCTGCTGGCAGGATGGCGCATGAGGGTAGCCGCCTGATAGAAGCCCACCGCTGTGGTGTAGCCGAGAAAGAGGCTCCAGCCGCCGGAAAAGAGCGCCCAGCGCCAGCCCAGCTCCTGGCGGATGGCGGCAAAGGTGGCCACGCAGGGGAAGTAGAGCAGTACCAGCAGCAGGTAGGCAAAGGCCCCGACGGTGCCGTTGAAATAGGTCACCATCTTTTTGGCTGTCAGATCACTGGCGCCCGCCGCTTCCGGGTTTGCACCCACAATGCCGCCCAGGCCAAGGGGATCCAGCAGGGCGTGGCCGAAGCCAGCAAAATAGGCGGGCACGGTCGCCCAGTCCGCCTTGATGGCCTGCCAGAGGTCATAGGGTGCGTCCTCGTCTGCCGCGGCCTGTCCATCCATCTGCGAGTAGAGTGCATCCAGCGTGCCCACAACCACTTCCTTGGCCAGCAGGCCGGTGAACAGCCCCACGGTTGCCGGCCAGTTCTCTTCGCTTACGCCCAGCGGTTCCACCACCGGCGTCAGCGTCTTGCCCACAGTGCTCAGCACCGAGTCGGGCTGATTGGCGTGGCCAAAGGTGCCGTCGGTGCCCAGGTCGTTAAAGAAATTGAGCACCAGCACCACAATGACGATGACATTGCCAGCGTCAAGAATAAAGCCGCGCAGCTTGTTGCGCACGTTCACCAGCAGGTTGAGCAGCATCGGCCAGTGATAGCGGGGCAGTTCCAGCAGCAGCGGCTTGCGCTCGCCGGGGAGGATGGTCTTTTTCATCATCAGCGCCGTGATGATGGCGGCGCCAATGCCGATCAGATAGAGCAGGAAGACGATCAGGGCACCGTTGTCCTGAAAGAACACCGCGGCGAACAGCACATAGACGGTCAGTCGTGCCGAGCAGGACATGAACGGCGTCATCAGGATGGTGATGATGCGGTCGCGCAGGTCGGGCAGGGTGCGGCTGGCCATGACGGCGGGCACATTGCAGCCAAAGCCGACCACCAGCGGCACGAACGCCTGCCCGGAAAGCCCCAGCTTCTGAAAGGCGCGGTCGGTGATCAGTGCCGCACGCTGCATGTAGCCCGATTCCTCCAGCAGGGAGAGAAACAGAAACAGAAAGCCAATGACCGGAATGAAGCTGGCCACGACTTGCAGGCCGCTGCCCAGCCCGTCGGTGAGCACGGCAGTAAGCCACACCGGTGCCCCCCAGTCCTGCAGCAGCAGGCGCGGGCCATCCACGAACAGTGCCTGTGCCGTCTGATCAAAGGCATCCACAAAGGCATTGCCCAGGTTCACCGACAGGGCGAACACCAGATACATCACGCCCAGGAAGATGGGCAGGCCCCAGACGGGGTGCAGGGCCCAGCGGTCGATGATTTCCGTGGTGGAGCGGGAGAGGCGGTCGGTGCGGCGCACCACCTGCCGGGCGATTTCGTGGGCCTTGGTGAAGTAGAGATCGGCAATGATCAGGCTGATATCGTCGTCCAGCGCCTGCTCCACCTGTCTGCGGCCGTGCTCCACCATCTGCCGCAGGGTATCAGGCGCTTCCTGGGGGGTCAGCAGCCAGCGCAGCGCCTGCCAGCAGGTGGGGCGTGTGTCACCGGCAGCGGTACGCAGTTCGTCCACCACGCCCTTGAGCGGTTCGGGCAGGTCCAGCTGCAGCGCTACCGGCGTGTCCAGCTGCGCCTCCATGGCGGCCTTGAGGGTGTCCAGTCCCTCGTTGCGGTAGGCGGACACCGGCACGACCGGGCAGCCCAGCAGCGTGCTGAGTTTTTCGTGGTCGATCTGCAGGTGCATTTTGGGAAGCAGATCGATACGGTTAAGCGCCACCACGGCGGGCAGGCCCATGTGCAGCAGCTGCACGGTGAGAAACAGCTGCCGCTCCAGCGCGGCGGCGTCCACCACATTGACCACCAGGTCCAGCGGTTGGCAGGTAAGAAAGTCGCGGGCGATGCGTTCGTCCTCGCCGCTCCTGCTGTCGGCGATCAGGCTGTAAACCCCGGGCAGGTCGATCAGGCGGGCGGTGCGCTCGCCGAGTGCAAAGGTCCCTTCCTTGCGCTCCACGGTGACGCCGGGCCAGTTGCCGGTGGTCTGATGACTGCCGGTAAGACGGTTGAACAGGGTGGTCTTGCCGCAGTTGGGCTGCCCCAGCAGCGCAATGCGCCACTGGCCCTTGACGGCGTGCACCGCCGGCTTCCGTGTGGTTTCACAGCAGGCTTTCATGGCTATTGATATTTCCGAGTATTTTGGTCGGGAATAAATACCTTAAAAAAGGCCGCAAGGGCCTTCAGGCGCGCTTCTTGAGTTGCACGGCCACCTTGTTGGCCAGGTCTTTCGACAGTGCGAAGCGGCTGCCATCCACGCAGACAATGTAGTTGTTGTTGCGCACCTGCACCAGTTTCACGTTGCTCTTGCGGTGAAAGCCCAGGTTGAGCAGGCGCAGCCGCTCGGCGGCATCGCCGTTGATGCGGCAGATTTCGCATTCGCTGCCCACCGGGCACTGATCCAGTGCACACAGGTCGGAAACGGGGATACGCTGCAGTTTGTCATTGGCGTTCATGGTCGCTCGCTTCAAGTGAGAATGATTTTCGTTGGTGCATTATAGGGGCTGACGAATACGAAAGCAAATAGGAATTGTTCTTATCTTGATTTGGGTCAATTTTTGCCGGCAAACGGCGTAAAGGAGCATTTTTGACGGGCCGTGAGAGGGCGAGCCGGGAGGCGATTTTTGCCCGGTTGAAAAAGTCGGGGACCCCCGCCGTTTTCAGACGGCTCAGCCCTTGCGGCGAATCTGGTAGAGGGCAATCTGGCCGAGCAGGTTGGGGAACAGCTTCATGCCCAGGCTGGTCTGATGCTGCTGGTCCACCACGGCGCGGCGCACGATCTCGAAGCCCTTTTTGGCGCACAGGGCTTCGAAGTCCTTGAAGGTGCACAGGTGAATATTGGGGGTATCGTACCAGTGGTAGGGCAAGGTTTCGGTTTCGGGCATGCGTCCGCCGAACATCAGCTGTGCACGGTTTTTCCAGTAGCCAAAGTTGGGGAAGGTGACGATGCTCTGCTTGCCGATGGTGAGCATTTCGTCCAGCAGCAGGTCGGGGCGGTCCACCACCTGCAGCGCCTGCGTCATGATCACATAGTCGAAGCTGTCTTCGTCAAAGTAGTCCAGCAGGGACTTCCTGTTCAGGTCGCTCTGGATGACGTTAATGCCGTTCCTGATGGACTCGATAACCAGATTGGGGTCCAGCTCCATGCCGTAGCCGCTGCAGCCGCGGGCCGCCTGCAGGTGGGCCAGGAGGGTGCCATCGCCGCAGCCCAGATCCAGCACGCGGCTATTGGGTTCGATCCAGCTGGAGATGAGCTGGAATTCGGGCGAGAGGGTGCGGTTTTCGCTGCTCATGCACCCACCTCCCCGGCTACGCGGTCCATATAGGCGCTGAAGACGCCCTCATAAAATGGGTTGGGCAGCAGAAAGGCATCGTGGCCGTGCTGCGACTCGATTTCGGCGTAGCTCACGTCCTTGTCGTTGTCCAGCAGGGCGCGCACGATCTCTTCGCTTCGTTCGGGGCTGAAGCGCCAGTCCGAGGTGAAGGAGATCACCATGAAGCCGGCCTGCACGCGGGCAAAGGCTTTTGACAGGTCGTGATCATACTCGGCAGCGGGGTCAAAGTAGTCCAGCGCCTTGGTCATGAGCAGATAGGTGTTGGCGTCGAACTTGGAGCGGGTGGCGAACTTCTCGCCCTGATAGCGCAGGTAGCTTTCCACCTGAAATTCCACATCGAAGTTGTATTTCAGCTTGTCGCGCAGCTCACGGCCGAACTTCTTGCCCATCAGGTCATCGGACAGGTAGGTGAGATGCCCGAGCATGCGTGCCAGCGCCAGTCCGCGCTTGGGAATGACACCATGCTCCAGATAGCGGCCGCCGTGGAAGTCCGGGTCGGACATGATGGCGGTGCGTGCCACTTCGTTGAAAGCGATGTTCTGCGCAGACAGGCGCGGTGCGGCGGCAATGACCACGGCGTGGCGCAGGCGATCCGGCTTGTCGATGGCCCACTGCATCACCTGCATGCCGCCCAGCGAACCGCCCACCACGGCCGCCCACTGGTTGATGCCCAGATGTTCGCGTAGCTTGTCCTGGCTGACCACCCAGTCCTTGACGGTGATGATGGGGAAGTCCGGGCCCCACGGTTTTCCCGTTTCCGGGTTGATGCTCGCCGGGCCGGTGGAGCCGTGGCAGCCGCCCAGGTTGTTGACGCCCACAACAAAGAAGCGGTTGGTGTCGATGGGCTTGCCAGGGCCCACATAGTGTTCCCACCAGCCTGGTTTTTCGTCGCCTTCGTAATAACCGGCCACATGGTGGTTGCCGGACAGGGCGTGGCAGATCAGGATGGCGTTGGACTTGTCGGCATTGAGCCGGCCGTAGGTTTCATAAACCAGATCGTAGGCTGGAATGACGCCGCCGCTGACGGTATGCAGCGGTTCGTCCACATGAAAGGTCTTGGGTTCGACCAGGCCGACACTATTCTTCATGAGCGGAATTATAAAGGACCCACTCTGGCCATGGAGGACAACCGATGAAAAAGACCTTGAATTGTAGCCCCGACAGGCATGGGTTGGGCCAGTGAGGTGGATAGCCTTATGTCTGCCATACGGTGCCATACAGGCCAGGGCGGCGGGCGCCGGTAATGGCGGTGTAGTCCAGTGGCACCCCGTGCCAGCGTTTCCACGCCAGCCAGGCAAACAGCATGGCTTCGATGGCGTCCACAGGGGGGTCCCCGACTTTTTTCAGATCGACAAAATCGGCCGCCGGCAGGTGCGCCTGCAAATGGGCCTTCAGCGTAGCGTTATGGGCCCCACCGCCCATCAGTACGACGGTTTTCGGTTCTGCAGGGGCCAGTGCCCGTGCAATGGTTTCCGCTGTCAGCGCGGTGGCGGTGGCCACTTGATCCTGGGGCGCCAACGGCGTGTCCTGCAGGCGTTCGAACCAGGCGCGGTTGAACTGCTCACGCCCGGTGCTCTTGGGCGGCGCTTCACTAAAGTAGGGGTGACGCAGCAGGACGGCCAGCAGGGCGTGGTCCACCTGCCCACGGGCAGCGGTGTCGCCATCGCGGTCAAAGGGTTGTCCGAAGTGGTGCTGCATCAGCTCGTCGATAATGCCATTGCCGGGACCCGTATCCCACCCTTGGATGCCGCCATCGGGCATCAGCAGGGTGACATTGGCAATGCCGCCGATATTGACCAGCGCGGCGGGCCTGGGCAGGTGGCGGAACAGCTCGGCATGAAACAGCGGTGCCAGCGGCGCGCCCTGTCCACCCAGCGCAAGATCGCTGTCGCGAAAGCCGGCTACCACCGGCACCGCTGTGGCGGCGGCCAGTGCGGCGGGGCTGCACAGTGCCCAGCTGGCGCCATGCGTGGGGGCGTGCCACAGCGTCTGGCCGTGAAAGCCGATCAGGTCGATGGGCAGGTCGTGCGACTGGCGAAATTGATTGACGGCGTTGGCAAATGCGGCATTCAGCTGTGCCTGCAGGGCGGAGAGCTGCGGCAGGGTGGCGTTGCGGCCAGGCAGCGTATGCAGCGCTTCGCGCAGGTCGTTGGGAAAGGGGGCCGTTTCAAAGGCGATCAGCTGCGGGTGGCCGTGCGCATCAAAGCGGCACAGGCCGAGGTCCACGCCGTCGGCACTGGTGCCAGAGAGCACGCCCAGAACATGCATCACTCGAAGCGCTGCGCCACCTGTGTGCTGTCCAGCCGTTTCAGCTGGGCGCTGAGGAAGTGACGCTGCTGGCGGAACTGGGCCAGATACTTTTTCGGCACTGGCGAGGCGTCGGGGAATTTCACCCGCAGCGGATCCACATGGTGGCCGTTGATGCGGAACTCGTAGTGCAGGTGCGGCCCGGTGGCCCAGCCGCTCTGGCCGATGTAGCCAATGACCTGACCCATTTTAACGTAGCTGCCCTTGTGGATCTTGCCGAAGCGGGACAGGTGGGCATAGACGGTAGTGTACTTGCGTCCGTGCTGGACAAAAACAACCCGTCCATAGCCCCGTTTCCAGCCCTTGAAGATAACGCGGCCATTGCCGGTCACATGCACAGGCGTGCCAATTTTTCCGGCGTAGTCCACCCCTTTGTGGGACTTCCATTTATGGAGTATGGGATGCCAGCGCTTGCGGGTAAAGCGGGAGGTGATGCGCACGAAATCCACCGGGTTGCGCATGAAGGCCTTGCGCAGGTTGTGACCCTTGTCGTCGTAGTAGCCGATGATCCTGTCGTTCTTGTCGCGCAGGGCATAGGCGGTGTAGGTCTTGCCGCTGGTATGCACTTCGGCGGCGAGAATGCGCCCGTCGCCGAGGAATTCGCCGTTCAGAAAGCGTTTTTCGTAAATGACCTTGAAGGTGTCGCCGGGGCGCAGCTGTCGGGCAAAGTCGATTTCCCACTGATACAGATTGGCCAGGTTCATGATGGTCTTGTCGGACAGGCCTGCCTTCTTGCCAGCATCGTAGAGGCTGCCGCGGATGGTGCCGGCGGTAACGGTGGTGATGATGTCCACCGGCTGTTTCTCCGTGGTGATCTTCCAGCCGTCGGCACCGCGCTCGGCCACCACGTCGACGGTGCGGTTGATATGGCGCACGATGCGCTGGGGCTGTCCCTTTTCATCGAACACCACGCTGAAGCGGTCGCCGGGGCGGATCAGGGTGAGCTTTTTCTGCTTGCGGTCCAGCTTGTCCAGCAGCGCGATGGTGTTGTAATTCACCCCGGCACGCTTCATGACGGTGCTGAACACATCCTTTTTGCTAGCCTTGACGGTTTTTTCGGTGGTGGCAGGTTGGGGCACGGCAGTGTCCGCGTGAGGCGCCGTTTCTGCTGGCTGAGTGGTGGCCTGAGGGAGGGGCGGGAGCGGGAGTTTCAGCAGCGCCAGTTGGGTTGCATCGCCATTGTCCGCGCGCCCACTCATGGTGTGAAACAGGGTAAAGGTCATGACCAAGCCCGCCAGAAGGGTCAGAAACAGGGAGCGGGGGCGTTGCAGCAGTGCGGCCATACGGGATCTCGGTGTGTAATTGATTTGATTTTAAACCTCCTGTGCGCTATTGCAAGCCAAGCGGGGGCGCAAGCCCTTATAATTTCGCCCATTCAAGCGAACGAAAACAGGTTGGAACCGTGGCAGCGATAACAGACAACCCGCAGGTCAGCACCTTTCAGGGGCTGATTCACACCCTCGAAAACTATTGGGCGCAGCAGGGCTGCGTGGTGATGCAACCCTACGACATGGAAATGGGCGCGGGCACCTTCCACCCCGCCACCTTCCTGCGTGCGGTGGGGCCGGAGCCGTGGCGGGCCGCCTATGTGCAGCCGTGCCGTCGCCCCACCGATGGCCGCTATGGCGAGAATCCCAATCGCCTGCAGCACTACTATCAGTTCCAGGTGGTGCTCAAGCCCTCGCCGGATAACATTCAGGACCTCTATCTGAACTCGCTGCGCATGCTGGGCATTGACCCGCTGGTGCACGACATCCGTTTTGTGGAGGACAACTGGGAATCGCCCACCCTGGGCGCCTGGGGGCTGGGCTGGGAAGTGTGGCTCAACGGCATGGAGGTGACCCAGTTCACCTACTTCCAGCAGGTGGGCGGGCTGGAGTGCCGCCCCGTCACCGGCGAGATCACCTATGGCCTGGAGCGCATTGCCATGTATCTGCAGGGCGTGGACTCCGTGTTCGATCTGGTGTGGGTGGAAGGCCCCGATGGCCCGGTCACCTATGGCGACGTGTTCCACCAGAATGAGGTGGAGATGTCCACCTACAACTTCGAGAAGGCCAATACTGAGGTACTGTTCCGTCACTTTGACGAGTGCGAGGCGGAATTTGAAAAGCTGATCAATGATGGACTGCCTCTGCCTGCCTACGAGCAGGTGCTCAAGGCATCGCATACCTTCAACCTGCTGGATGCACGCCACGCCATCAGTGTCACCGAGCGGGCCCGCTTTATCGGGCGCGTGCGCAACATGGCGCGTCAGGTGGCGCAGGCCTATTACGATCGTCGTGAAGCGCTGGGCTTCCCGCTGGTGAAGGAGGGCAAATAATGGAACGCAAGGATTTTCTGTTTGAACTGGGCACCGAAGAGCTGCCCCCCAAGGCTCTGAAACGCCTGCGCGACGCCCTGCGCGACGAGATCGTCAGGGGTGTGGAAGCCGCCGAATTGAGCTTTGAAATGGCCGAAGCCTATGCCGCCCCGCGCCGACTGGCGGTGCTGCTGCGCGGCCTGCAGACCCGTCAGGCGGACCGGGAGATCGAGCGCCGCGGCCCCGCCAAGCAGGCCGCGTTTGATGCCGAGGGCAAGCCGACGAAAGCGTTGGAAGGCTTTGCCCGCAGCTGCGGTGTCACGCCCGACGAGTTGATTGAAATTGAAACCCCCAAGGGCGTATGGATGGGTTACCGCATGCAGCAGCCGGGCAAACCGGCCGGCGAGCTGCTGCCGGAGATTGTCAGCACGGCGCTGGATCGCCTGCCCATTCCGAAACGCATGCGTTGGGGTGCGCGCGAGGCAGCTTTTGTGCGCCCCGTGCACTGGGTGGTGATGCTGCTGGGCGAAGAGGTGGTGCCCGCCACCATTCTGGAGCATGAAGCCGGTCGCGCCACCCATGGTCATCGCTTCCATGCTCCGCAGGCGCTGACCCTGCAGACGCCGGACGATTACACGCGCGTATTGCGCGAGCAGGGCTTTGTGGAGCCGGATTTTGATTTGCGGGCGGCCCAGATTGCCGAGCAGGTGCAGGCAAAAGCGGCCGAAGTGGGCGCGCGCGCGGTGATCGACGGCGATCTGCTGGATGAAGTGACGGCGCTGAACGAGTGGCCGCGCGCCATTATGGGCAGCTTCGACGAAGCCTTTCTCGAAGTCCCGCCGGAGTGCCTGATCTCGGCCATGAAGGGCCATCAGAAGTATTTCCATGTGGTGGACAATGAGGGCAAGCTGCTCAACCGTTTCATTACCATCGCCAATATCGACAGCAAGAACCCGGATGCGGTGCGCGACGGTAACGAGCGCGTCATCCGCCCGCGCCTGGCTGATGCCAGGTTCTTCTGGGATCAGGACCGCAAGCAGCCGCTGGAAGACTTCCTGCCGCGGCTGAAAATGGTGGTGTTCCAGCAGAAGCTGGGCACGCTCATGGACAAGGTGGACCGGCTGGAAAACCTGACCGTGAAGATCGGCCGCCTGCTGGGCGAGGACGCCGCCCTGTGCGAACGGGCTGCCCACCTGTCCAAGTGCGACCTGATGACCGAGATGGTGGGCGAGTTCCCGGAACTGCAGGGCATCATGGGGCGCTACTACGCGCTGGCGCAGGGCGAAAATCCCAAGGTGGCGCAGGCGCTGGACGACCAGTACAAGCCGCGCTTTGCCGGCGACAGTCTGCCGGCTGACGGCATCAGTCAGGCGCTGGCTATTGCCGACAAACTGGACACCATTACCGGCATCTACGGCATCGGTGAGGCGCCTACCGGCGACAAGGATCCCTATGGCCTGCGCCGGGCTGCGCTGGGTGCGCTGCGCATCATCATTGAAAACGAACTGAATCTGGACCTGGTGGAGCTGGTGGATTCGGCGCTCAAGCAGCACGATGCGGTGGCCTATTCCGACGCGCTGCGCGACGAAATCGTCGATTTTATGTACAGCCGTCTGCGCGCCTGGTATCTGGAGCAGGGCGCCACGCCCGAGCAGTTCGAAGCGGTGCGCGCCGTGCCCAGCCGCAAGCCGATCCAGTTTGCCCGCCGCATGGATGCGGTGCGCCGTTTCAGCACCCTGGAGGGCGCCGAGGCGCTGGCTGCGGCCAACAAGCGTATCGGCAATATTCTCAAAAAGGCGGACGCTGTGCCGGATGCGGTGGATGAAAGCCGCTTTGAAGCAGACGAAGAGCGCCAGCTGTGGCAGGCCTTCATGCAGCTGAAGCCACAGGTGGATGCCGCCATCGAGGCGGGCGACTTCGTGGCCGCCATGGAGCAGCTGGCCACGCTGCGCCCTGTTGTGGACGCCTTCTTCGATCACGTGATGGTCAATGCCGAGGACCCGGCGCTGCGGGCCAATCGACTGGCGCTGCTGGCGCAGATCAAGGCGGCGTTTGACCGGATTGCAGATCTTGGAAAGCTGTCCGTTTAACCCTACAATGGGGGCGGGAGGATCGTATTATGGCGTATGCATTGCCCGCAGATGTCTATAGCGTATTGCTGGATGTCATTGGTGACCGCAGCAAGGTCGACAAGGTTGCGGCAGCCATTGAGCGCAGCATTGAGCAGGTTACCGAACGGGCTGACGAAGCCCGTGAGGTGGTGCGCCATCAGGTCTATGAGGGTTTGCGTCAGGAGCTGGCGACCAAGGAGTTTGTGCGTGCTGAAAATGCCGAAATCCGTGCTGATTTCGAGCAGTTGCGCGCAGATTTCGAACAGCTTCGTGCGAATTTTGAACAATTGCGAGCCGAATTCGAACAGCTGCGCGGCGAAGTCCACCAGATCAAGCAGCTGTTGAAAATCCTGATTGCCCTGGTTGTTGTCGGGTTGACCGTTCTGAATCCTGCCTTTGTGGATGTTATCCGCGCCCTGGTGCACTGATTTTTGACTGCTCGATCAAATCCGGCAGCCGTCGCCTGTCCCATCCCACGCCTTTCCTGAAGTCAGGATTGTACTGTCCCGTTCACGACAGAGGCTGCGACGCGTGCCTTGAATCTGCTACCATCGCGCCTGCAAATGCGAGTCATTCGGTGGTTTGTGGCGCGTATGCTTTTTCGCCGGAGGTTGAAGGCAGGGCATCGATTGCCTGAAGGTGCACCGTCGTTCTGCGTGCCGTATTGAAATCCGACAGATGTCCATTTCCCTGTGGGGTGACCAGCGACAGGTGCGCGAAGCGTTCAGGCGGGCAGCGATGTCCGTTGGCCTGTGAAAAGGCGTCATGTTTTAATCTGATAAATCTGCAGAGGAAATATGAAACTGATCGTGCTGGATCGAGATGGTGTCATTAACCAGGATTCGGATGCCTTTATCAAGTCACCGCAGGAGTGGGTGCCGGTGCCCGGCAGTCTGGAGGCCATCGCGCGGCTGAACAGGGCGGGCTGGACGGTGGCGGTGGCCACCAACCAGTCCGGTATCGCGCGCGGCTATTATGATCACGCCACCCTCAGCGCCATGCACCAGAAGATGCAGGCGCTACTGGCGTCAGTGGGCGGGCGTGTGGACTGGATCAGCACCTCGCCCTATCTGGATCACCACAACTCGCCGGCGCGCAAGCCGGGGGTGGGCATGTTACGGGCCATTGCCGCCCGCTACGGCTGTGACCTGGCGGGTGTCCCCTTCGTCGGGGATAGCTGGAGCGATGTGCAGGCAGCGCAGGCAGTGGGCATGCAGCCCATGCTGGTACGCAGCGGCAAGGGGGGGCGTACGCTTTCAGCTTATGCTGAGGCGATTGCGGATCTGACCCTTCCGGTTTATGACAATCTGGCGGCTGTAGCGGAGGCGTTATGTCCGTGAAGGAAGAGAAGAAGCGCCTGCAGGACGGACAGCTCGCCACTGAGGCCTCTTCGTCTGTGCCGACGGCGGAGTCCTCTGCGTTGGGAGGCTGGCAGCGCTGGCTGCCGGTGGTGCTGGTGCGCTCCACGCTGTTTGAAATGGGACGGATCTCAGCCATGATCTTTTTTGCGGTCACCGGCCAGTTGCTGTGGCCGTTTTCCTTTGGGGTGCGCTATCGCTACATGACACTGTGGGGCAAGTTCACCCTGTGGTGGCTCAAGGTGACCTGCGGCATTCGCTATCAGGTCGAAGGGCGGGAATACATCGATTTTGAAAGAAATGGCCTGATTTTTGCTCGTCACGAATCGGCATGGGAAACGATCGCACTGCAGTCCATTTTTCCGCCGCAGGTGTATGTGCTGAAGCAGGAGCTGTTGCGCATTCCCTTTTTTGGCTGGGGCATGGCGCTGCTGCGTCCCATTGCGCTGGACCGCAAGGCGGGGCGCAAGGCGCTGCAGAAGCTGGTCAGAGAAGGGCTGAAGCGTCTTGAGGCTGGGCTGTGGGTGGTGATCTTTCCCGAAGGCACGCGCATGCCGCCAGGCGTGCCGGGGGAGATCAGGATCGGTGGCCCCATGCTGGCGGCGAAAGTGGATGTGCCCAGTTATCTGGTGGCTCATAACGCCGGGGAAGTGTGGCCGAAGAACAGCTTCCTGAAATACCCGGGCACCATTCGGGTGGTGATCAGTGAGCCGTTCAATTTTTACGGGATGCCACCCAAGGTGATCAGCCAGAGGATGTTTGAGTGGTTTTCGACGCATCTGCTGAGCAGGCCACGGTGATCAGTCGGGCAGTATCGAGAGGTAAAGGTAAATCATGAATAAGGCCGCTTCCATTCTCGGGCTTCTGGCAGGGGCAGTGGTTCTGCTGCTGGGCACGTATGACTTTGATAAGGGTCAGATCATTCAGGCCTTTTTCAACATGCAGGCCTTTCTTCTGGTGGTCGGCGGCGTACTGGCTGCGGTCATGATCAATTACCCGCTGGATCAACTGGGGTGTGTCATTGTGGGGGTATGGCGCATCCTCTCGGAGGAGCGGCCCAATGAAGAGTCGACAATTGCTCAGCTGGTTGACCTGGCGCACGATGTCAAACAGCACGGTCTGGTATGGATGGAACGGGCGGCGGCCCATGTTTCCGATCCTTTTCTGAGTTTTGCGCTGAATGAAGCGCTGATCTACCAGGAAGAAGAAGCGTTGCGCAGGGCACTGGGGGCGCGCCTCAAGATCGAACAGCTCAAGGGATCAACCTGTGAAGAGGTGTTTCTGACCATGGCTTCGTACGCACCGGCCTTCGGCATGATGGGCACGGTCATGGGCCTGATCATCATGATGGCTTCTCAAAATGGGGATCAGACGGCGGCGGCCTTCAGTGCAGCGGCTTCGCAGAACATGATTGCATCGCTGATGACCGGCATGGGCGTCGCGCTGGTGACCACCTTCTACGGGGTGCTGCTTTCCAACCTGGTTTTCATGCCCATTGCGGGCAAGCTGAAGCTGATGAATGAAATGCAGCAGATTCATCGGGAAATGATCGTGGAAGCCGTCATTGCTCTGAAGCGGGGCGATGGTCCGTTGATGATCAAGGCGAGACTGCTGGCTTTTGCGGATGAGCGTCTGGCCGAGAAGGTTGCGGGGGTCCGTTAATGCCGCGGCCGCATGAGCATGCGCCGGGGCGGGATATTGCCAGCCTCGATTTCCAGAGAATCTGGCTGACGACATTCGTATCTCTTTTTCTGGCGCTGCTGGCGTTCTTCATCGTGCTGATCACCCAGGTCGTACTGGAAGATATCCCGGAAAAGCGTGCCTACGAGCTGGTGCTGCAGGATATGACCCGTGTCGTGCGCAGGTATGTCGTGACCCAGGGCATGCCCTGGTTGAAAGTGGAGGATGCGTTTCCAAAAGGTGTGCGCCTGTACCCGGATTCCACTCTGGTGCGCACCTACATGCTTTTTTATCCCGGGCAGGCGCGCATTAACCCGGTTTTCGATAACTATTTTCTCGAAACGGCCCGTTTGCTGACCACCCTGGATGTGTCGCATTTCGATCAGCACTATGCACGACTACTGCGTCCTCTGCACGCAAAAGGGCTGCATGTACGCCTCGTTGTACGGGTAGAAGGGCATACGGATACGGCACCGCTCGGACCGAACGCTCGCTTTCCGGATAACGTGACCCTGAGCGTCTTTCGTGCCCATGCCGTCATGGCACGCCTGCGCAACCTGACCAGCATACCGGAAAACCACTGGGCAATCGCCGGCTACGGCCCGTGGCATCCGCTGTTTGAAAATCCGGATGATCCACGCAACCGTCGCATTGAAATCTTTCTGCAGCCGCAGCTGATCAGGCAGACGGGGGCTGGCCATGGATAAGGCCGTGCTTGAAGAACGGGCCCGTATGGGCTGGCTGCTGTCCTTTGGCGATACCATTACGCTTCTGATCACCTTTTTCATCATGATGCTGACCCTCAATTACGCCGCGATTTCGTGGGTGCAGAAATGGGTCGATGCAAGACTGGATGAAAGCCATGCGTTCCTGCAGGAGGAGATCCGTTATCGCGGTCTGAATTTTTTCAAGGTCTATCGCGAACCGGGCGGTGTGGTGATCCGCATCAATAACCCCGATGCGTTTGCGAGTGGTTCTGCCATCCCCAGCGACAGTCTGCGGGAGCAGTTGAGTGATCTGGGCTATGTGCTGCGCCTGATGCCGCTGCTCGATGTGGGTAAAACGGTCGTGGGTGCGCATATTCTTGAAGGAGCACGCAGGTTCGGCTGGCAGTGGAAAGTGACCATCGAAGTGGAGGGGCATACCGACAGTGACCCGCTGGGGCCAGGTTCGCCATTGCGTAATAACTGGATTCTGTCGGCGTTGCGGGCCCATCAGGTGGCCTATCGCCTGCAGAAAACCTCGCTGCTGCCCCCTTCGCTGTTTTCCGTCGTCGGGTATGCGGATACCCGGCCGCTGGCGCCCAATGACACGCCTGAACACAAGGCGCTCAACCGCCACATCGATATCGTGATCAGTGCCCAGTTTGTGCGACAGACTGCGCGGAAAAAACCGCCGTTGAAAAAGTCGGGGACCCCCCTCATTGCTGGTGCCAAACCTTGACATCGTCTTGAAATGCATGAATAATTCTCCGTTCCTCTCAGACTAAACGACATTACGGCGACGTTGGCCATTACGTTTAGCAACCGAATTGAACTGGAGATCAACAAGTGGCAAACATCAAATCTGCAAAGAAGCGCGCACGTCAGAATCCCAAGCGTCGTCTGCGCAACCGCATGCACAAGGGTGCAGCGCGCACGCTGGTGAAGAAGGTTCGTGCCTTTATCGAAGCGGGTGACTACGAAAACGGTATGGCGGCATTCCGTCAGGCCCAATCCAAGCTGGACAGTGTCGCACGCAAGGGCATCATCAAGAAGAACACTGCCGCACGCCTGAAGCGTCGTCTGAATGCCGGCCTGAAAAAGCTGGCGCAGTCTGCTGCGTAAGCCGCACTTGATTGCCTACAATAAAGCCGGTCTCTGACCGGCTTTTTCATTTCTGCAGATTGCCCCGGTGCTCAAGAACCTGTTTACCGTCAGCAGCATGACCCTGATCTCGCGCATTCTCGGTTTTGTGCGCGACATGGTCATTGCCCGCTACTTCGGCGCCAGTGCCGGGGCGGACGCCTTTTTTGTCGCTTTCAAGATTCCCAACTTCTTCCGCCGGCTATTTGCCGAGGGGGCCTTTTCGCAGGCGTTCGTGCCGGTGCTGTCGGAGGCGAAGGAAAAGGCGGGGATGGAGCGGGTACGCCATCTGGTGGATGCCATCAGCTTCCGCCTGCTCATGGCGCTGCTGCTGGTGGTGGGTATCGGTGTGGTGTTCAGCGACGCGGTCACCTGGCTGTTTGCGCCCGGCTTTCACGCAGAGCCGTTCAAGTTTCAGCTCACCGCCGAGATGCTGCGCATTACCTTCCCCTACCTGCTGTTCATTTCACTGGTCGCCCTGTCATCGGCCATTCTCAACACCTACAACCATTTTGCCGTGCCGGCGTTCACACCGGTGGTGCTCAATCTCACCCTGATCGCGGCGGCCATCGGCCTGTCGCCCCATTTTGACATTCCTGTGCTGGCGCTGGCGTGGGGGGTACTACTGGCCGGTGTGCTGCAGCTGGCGCTGCATCTGCCGTTTCTGTGGCGGCTGGGCCTGTTGCCGCGCCCGCGGCCCGTCAGTGATTCGGGCGTGAACGAGGTCAAGCGCCTGATGCTGCCGGCGCTGTTCGGGGTTTCCGTGGCGCAGATCAATCTGCTCATCGACACCGTGCTGGCCTCCTTTCTGGTGACCGGTTCGGTGTCGTGGCTGTATTACGCTGATCGCCTGATGGAGTTTCCACTGGGCGTGTTTGGCATTGCCCTGGCCACGGTGGCACTGCCGGGGCTGAGCCGCGCTGCAGCGCGCACCGACTGGAACGCCTACCGGGCACAAATTGATACGGCGCTGCGGCTGATCTGGCTGGTGGGCGTGCCCGCGTCGCTCGGCCTGATGCTTCTGGCGACGCCGCTGCTGGCCACCCTGTTCCAGTATGGTGCCTTTACACCGGAGGATGTCATGCAGTCCAGCCGGGCGCTGATGGCCTACGCACTGGGGCTGGTGGGCTTTATGCTGGTGAAGGTGCTGGCGCCGGCCTTCTATGCCCTCAAGGACATGAAAACGCCGGTGCGTATTGCCGTGATTGCGCTGGGGGCGAATACGATATTGAACCTGGTGTTCATCTTTCCGCTCGCCCATGCCGGTCTGGCGCTGGCCACATCCCTGGCGGCGTTTGTGAATGCCGGCCTGCTCTATCGCCGCCTGCAGGGCACGCATTTCGAGCGCCATGAAGGGTGGCGGGCGTTGTTGTGGCGTGGCGCCGTGGCCATGGGCGGCATGGTGACGTGGCTGCTGCTTTTGACGCCGTCCGCGGAGGCCTGGCTGAATGCGGATGTGTGGCACCGCATCGGTTGGCTGGGAGCACTGGTGGTGAGTGCCGTGGCGCTGTATGGCGCGCTGCTGTGGCTGCTGGGCGTGCGCCTGCACCATGTGCGTCTGTATCGGGGAGAGGATTAAATGCATCTGATTCGCGGCTTGCACAATCTGCAGCACTCGGCCTGCGCGCCGCTGGCGCAGGGGGCGGCGGTTACCATCGGCAACTTTGACGGCGTGCACCGTGGTCATCAGCATGTGCTGGCGGCGCTGAAGCAGGCGGCCCGGCAGCGCAATCTGCCCACGGTGGTGATGCTGTTCGAGCCGCACCCCATCGAGTTTTTTGCACCGGACAGGGCGCCGGTACGGCTGATGAACCTGCGCGAAAAGGTGGAGGCGCTGGCCGAACAGGGCGTGGATTACGTGCTCATGGTGCATTTCGATGCCGCCTTTGCCGGCCTGAGCGCCGAGCAGTTCGTGCAGGCCATTCTGGTGGATCAACTGCATACCCGCTTTGTCTCGGTGGGGGATGACTTTCGTTTCGGGGCGGGGCGGCAGGGCGACTTCCTGCTGCTGCAGGCGTTGGGGACGCAGGCGGGTTTCGCGGTGGCCCATCAGCCCACCTTCACGCTCGATGGCGCACGGGTCAGCTCCACGCGCATCCGCGCTGCTCTGAGCAAGCCGGATCTGCGTGAAGCCGAACGCCTGCTGGGGCGGCCATTCTGCTTTACCGGCCGGGTCATCCACGGCCACAAGCGCGGTCGGCAGCTGGGCTTTCCTACGCTCAATATCAACCCCAAGCGGTTGCGTATGCCGGTGGAGGGCGTGTTTGCCGTGCGTGTGGACATCCTTGAGACTGGTGAGCGGGATCTGCCGGGCGTGGCCAATATCGGCGTGCGCCCCACGGTGGACGGGCTGCGTCCCAGCATCGAGGTGCACGTGTTTGACTGGGCAAAAATGGTCTATGGTGCCCATGTCAGGGTAAAATTGGCCGAATTCATTCGACCCGAACAGAAATTTTCCGATCTGGACGCGCTGCGTGCGCAGATTGCGCAGGACGCCGAGGCGGCGCACATCCTTTTGAACCTGAATCCGACAGAAGAGCATCATGGCTGACAACGACAAGAAATATCCGCTCAACCTGCCCGATACCGACTTCCCCATGCGTGGCAATCTGCCGCAGCGCGAACCCGAGCGCGTGCGCCAGTGGCTGGAAAGTGGCCTG
Organism: uncultured Piscirickettsiaceae bacterium; assembly: GCA_964471975.1. Taxonomy (GTDB): domain Bacteria; phylum Pseudomonadota; class Gammaproteobacteria; order Thiomicrospirales; family Thiomicrospiraceae; genus Sulfurivirga. The sequence goes on from CAYYIL010000011.1 coordinate 35,251, forward strand.
TATGAAAAGGTACGCGCCGCCAAGGCTGGCAAGCCCAAGTTCGTGCTGCACGACGGCCCGCCGTACGCCAACGGCAATATTCATATCGGCCACGCCGTCAACAAGGTGCTCAAGGACATTATTGTCAAGGCCAAGGGTCTGGCCGGTTTTGATGCGCCCTATGTGCCGGGCTGGGACTGCCATGGCCTGCCCATTGAGCTGAACGTGGAAAAGAAGGTGGGCAAGGTGGGTCAGAAGGTGGACGCGCGCACCTTCCGCCAGGCCTGCCGCGACTATGCTCAGCAGCAGGTGGAGGCGCAGATGGCGGACTTTCAGCGCCTGGGCGTCATGGGCGACTGGGACAACCCCTATCTGACCAAGGATTTCAGGTTCGAAGCGGACGAGGTGCGCGCGCTGGCCAAGATCCTTGAAGCGGGCCATCTGACCCGCGGCGTCAAGCCGGTGTACTGGTCGGTGGGCGCGCAGTCGGCGCTGGCCGAGGCAGAAGTGGAGTATCAGGGCAAGACCTCCAACGCCATCTATGTGCGCTTTGCCGCCGTGGACCCGGACGATCTCGTCAGCCGCATGGAACCGGTGGACGGTGCCGTGGGCAGCGGGCCGGTGTCCGTGGTGATCTGGACCACCACGCCGTGGACGCTGCCGGCCAACCTGGCGGTGGCGATCCACCCCGATCTGGACTATGTGCTGGTGCAGCTGAATGATGAGCGCGTGCTGCTGGCCGAAGGCCTGCTGGAAGAGACCCTGAAAACCTGGGGCGTGGACGAAGCGCAAGTGGTGGCGACCGCCAAGGGGGCCGAGCTGGAGGGCGTGCAACTTCGTCATCCTTTCTATGAGCGTATCGTGCCCATTATTCTCGGCGACCATGTCACGCTGGATGCCGGTACCGGCTGTGTGCACACGGCGCCGGGCCACGGTCAGGAAGATTTCGAAGTGGGACGTCGCTACGATCTGGACGTCCTCTGCCCGGTGGACAGCCGCGGGGTGTTCACGTCTGAGGCCCCCGGGTTCGAGGGCAAGCATGTGCACAAGGTGGACGACGAGATCATCGCCCTGCTGCAGGAGAAGGGCGCGTTGGTGCACCATGGCAAGATCACCCACAGCTATCCTCACTGCTGGCGCACCAAGACACCATTGATTTTCCGCGCCACCAGCCAGTGGTTTATCAGCATGGACGCCAACGGCCTGCGCGACAAGGCGCTCAAGGCGATTCCGCAGGTACAGTGGGTGCCGGACTGGGGCCAGGCGCGCATCGAAAAGATGATCGAAGGGCGTCCGGACTGGTGCATTTCGCGCCAGCGCCACTGGGGCGTGCCCATTACGCTGTTCGTGCACCGCGAGACCGGCGAGCTGCATCCGCGCATGGTGGAACTGATGGAGAAGATCGCTCAGCGCATCGAGCAGGATTCCATCGACGCCTGGTACGATCTGGATCCGGCCGAACTGCTGGGTGACGAGGAGGCGGACTACGAGAAGGTCACCGATATTCTCGATGTCTGGTTTGACTCCGGCGTGACCCACTTTGCCGTGTGCCAACGCCGCGACGAGCTGACCCGTCCGGCCGACCTCTATCTGGAAGGCTCCGACCAGCACCGCGGCTGGTTCCAGTCGTCGCTGCTCACCTCGCTCGCCATGGACGGCCAGGCACCCTACCGGCAGGTACTTACCCATGGCTTTACCGTGGATGCACAGGGACGCAAGATGTCCAAGTCGCTGGGCAATGTGGTGGCGCCGCAGGAAATCATGAACAAGTATGGTGCCGACATTCTGCGCCTGTGGATCGCCGGGGCGGACTACCGCTATGAGATGAGCGTCTCCGACGAGATCATCAAGCGTACGGCTGACGCCTATCGCCGCATCCGCTTTACCGCCCGCTTCATGCTGGCGAACCTGAATGGCTTTGAGCCGTCTGAACATGCGCTGCCGTTCGAGCAGCTGCTGCCGCTGGATCAGTGGCTGATCGACCGCGCCAACACGCTGCAGCAGCAGATTACAGCAGCCTATGACGCCTACAACTTCCACCGCATCAGTCAGCTGGTGCACCACTTCTGCTCGGAGGATCTGGGCGCCTTCTATCTGGATATCATCAAGGACCGGCAGTACACCACGCAGGCGGATTCGCAGGCGCGTCGCTCGGCGCAGACCGCGCTGTATCACACGCTGGAAGCGCTGGTGCGCTGGATCGCGCCGATTCTGAGCTTTACTGCCGAAGAGATCTGGGCGCACATGCCCGGCGCGCGCAGCGAAACCGTGTTTACCGAAGAGTGGTACGACGGTTTGCAGGCCATGGATGCCGAGCAGCCCATGAACGCCGACTACTGGAACCGTATTCTGACGGTGCGCAAGGCGCTCAACAAGCAGATCGAAACCCTGCGCAACGAGAAAGTCATCAAGGGCTCGCTGACCGCCGAGGTGGACTTCTACGCCGACGGGGTCGTGCTGGCGGATCTGCAGGCGCTGGAGGACGAACTGCGCTTTGTCATGATCACCTCCGATGCCCGCGTGCATCCAGCATCCGAGCGTCCTGATGAGGCGGTGGCAACCGAGGTGGAGGGGCTGTGGCTGCTGGTGCGGCCGACGGACAAGCCCAAGTGTGTGCGCTGTTGGCACCACCGCGAGGATGTGGGTGCGAACCCCGAGTATCCCGATCTGTGCAGCCGCTGTGTGGACAACGTGGCGGGTGAAGGCGAGGTGCGCCGCTTTGCGTAATACCGCGCTGCGTTTTACCTGGCTTGGGCTGGCGGTGCTCGCGCTGGACCTGGCCAGCAAGTGGGCGGCCAATGCCTGGCTGACCCTGCATGAGCCGCTACCGGTCGTGCCGCACTTCAATCTCACTCTCAACTACAACACCGGGGCGGCCTTCAGCTTTCTGGCCGATGCCGGTGGCTGGCAGCGCTGGGGCTTCGCCGTGCTGGCGGTGGTGATGGTGGCGGGGCTCTTGTGGTGGCTGCGCCGCCTGCCGCCGCGACTTACCTGCGAGAGTGCCGGCCTGTGGCTGGTAATCGGCGGTGCCTTGGGCAATCTGGTGGAGCGTATCTACGACGGGCGCGTGACCGATTTTTTCGACTTCTACTGGGGCGACTGGCACTACGCCACCTTCAACGTGGCCGATGTGGGCATCAGTGTGGGGGCGGTCTGTCTGATCGTGCATGAGTTCTGGGGCCGCAAGCGGCAGGAGGCCGGGCAGTGAATACGCAGACGTGTGATGTGCTGATTATTGGCGGCGGCATCAGCGGCCTGATGAGTGCCTGGTTTCTGCAGCAGGCCGGGCGGCAGGTGACCCTGATCGAACGCCACGTATGCGGCCGCGAAGCCTCCTGGGCCGGTGGCGGCATTCTCTCGCCCATGTACCCGTGGCGCTATCCCGATGCCGTCAATGTGCTGGCGCAACACAGCCAGCCGCAGTTTGAACCGCTGGCGGCTGAGCTGGCGGAACTGACCGGCATCGATCCGGAGTATTTTCCCACCGGCATGCTCATGCTCGACAGCGAGCAGTGGGAAACGGCACAGGCGTGGTGCGATCGCTGGGGCTATGCGCTGGAAGTGCTGGATGACCGCGCGTTGAGCGTGTTCGAACCGCGTCTGCACACGGCGCGCAAGCTGGTGCTGTGGATGCCGGAGATCGCCTCCATTCGCAATCCGCGGCTGGTGAAGGCGCTGGCCAAGGCGGTGCGTCTGAAGGGCGTGACCGTGCACGAGCACACGCCGGCCGAGGCGATTGATCCGTCCGCGGAGCGGGTGCACGTACGCACGCCGCAGGGCTGGCTGGCGGCCGAGGATGTGGTGGTGACGGCGGGCGCCTGGAGTGCGCAATTGATACCGGAACTGCCCATTGCGCCGGTGCGCGGGCAGATTGTGGCCATCGACGCCCCGGCAGGCTTTCTGCACCACATGGTGATGGAACAGGACCGTTATCTGATCCCGCGCAAGGATGGCCTGATTCTGGTGGGCAGTACGGTGGAAGAGGCCGGCTTTGACAAGACCACCGACGCGGCGGCACGGGCTGCCCTGCTGGAATTCGCTTATGGACGCTATCCCGAGCTGGAAATGTTCGAGGTGGCGCACCACTGGGCGGGCCTGCGCCCCGGCAATCTGGACAGTGTGCCCTATATTGGCGCCCATCCCCAGCATGCGCGCCTGTGGCTCAATACCGGCCATTTCCGCAACGGCGTGGTCACCTCCATTACGTCGGCCCAGCTGCTGCGCGCGCTGATTCAGGTGGAAACGCCGCCCTTTGATCCGGCGCCCTATGCCGTTGAGCGCTGCGTCCAGCATGTCTAATCACGGCGATGCACGCTGGCATTTTCTCTGATGGATTCCACGTAGTCGATATAGCTTTCGATCGCCTGTTTGAGCTCGTCGGTGGGGTTTTCGTACATGATGCCCAGCAGGTAGATATCGCCTTCTTCGATCAGTCGGGTGACCCGGCCGAGAATCTTGATGGGAATAAAGCGCTCGCGGGTGGGCAGGTCGAAGATCAGGCCCAGGCGCGTGCCTTCCCGGGCGGGCAACGGGCTTTTGACCAGCAGACCGCTGGTGGAAATATTGACAATCTTGCCATTGGCACGGGCATGCTCCCCCTGCTACGTGATGGGGCGATTGGCCGGAACACGGCGGGCGCGGGGGGCTTGTGTCATGTTTATAATGCCTTGAAGAGTAATCCGGTGCGAAATACGTGATGACAACCTATTCTATCGAAGTTGAAAACATCAAGTGCGGCGGCTGCGCCAACAGCATCCGCAAGCGATTGCTGGAGATCGACGGTGTCAGCGAGGTGACCGTGGATATTGACGCGGGCGTGGTGACGGTAGAGGCGCCTGAAACCGCGCGCGCCGTCATCGTTGCGACCCTGGAAAAAATGGGCTATCCCGAACGGGGCCGTGTGGCCGGGCTGAAGGCCGCGGGCGCCAAGGCCAAGTCGTTTGTCAGCTGCGCAGTCGGTCGTCTGAGCGATGAGGATAAGCAGGATTCATGAGTCAGCACAGCATCAATTATGAAGGCATTGAACAGCGGTCGGTGGGCGAGTTCGCGGAGCGTGCCTATCTGGACTACGCCATGTACGTCATTCTGGATCGGGCGCTGCCGCATATTGGCGACGGGCTCAAGCCGGTGCAGCGTCGCATCATCTATGCCATGAGCGAGCTGGGGCTCAAGGCCAGCGCCAAGCACAAGAAGTCGGCTCGCACCGTGGGGGATGTGCTGGGCAAGTTCCACCCTCACGGCGACTCTGCCTGTTATGAAGCCATGGTGCTGATGGCGCAGCCGTTTTCCTTCCGCTATCTCCTCATCGATGGCCAGGGTAACTGGGGGTCCATCGACGATCCCAAGTCGTTCGCCGCCATGCGCTACACCGAGGCGCGACTGTCCCCGTTTGCCCAGCTGCTGCTGGAAGAGGTGGGGCAGGGCACGGTGGACTGGGTACCCAATTTCGATGGCACGCTGAAGGAACCCTCGGTGCTGCCGGCGCGTGTGCCGCACGTGCTGCTCAATGGTACTTCCGGCATTGCGGTAGGCATGGCCACCGACATTCCCCCGCACAACCTGCGCGAGGTGGTCGCCGCTGCGGTGGCGCTGCTGGAGAAACCATCTCTGTCGGTGGCAGAGCTGATGGCGCACCTGCCGGGCCCGGACTACCCCACGGGCGCGGAGATCATTACCCCGCGGGAACAGATTCAGAAGCTGTATGAATCCGGCAATGGCTCGCTGCGCCAGCGGGCGCGCTGGCATGTGGAAGACGGCGTGAACGTCGTCATCGATGCGCTGCCGTTTCAGACCGCGGCGACGCGCGTGCTCGAGCAGATCG
>CAYYIL010000012.1:0-15736 GCA_964471975.1 uncultured Piscirickettsiaceae bacterium
AAAGCGGACAGTTTATGTGCTACAAAACCGGACAGTTCTATTTGTTGCTAACACCTCTGAAAACGCTCAGAATGCATTTGTGTGGCAGGCAGAATAACGTTAGGTTCATGGCGCAGGGCGCTGCTTCAGGCGAAGCGTGCGCGAGGCGCGTGCCATCCCACTGCAACCCGGCAGGGCGGGACGGTTTCAGCCCCATGCGGTGCTGTGCTTTGCAGACTTGGAATATCCGTACTTTGTTCAGCATGTTCCGACATGAGCAAGCGCGGCCGCTGCCGCGAGCCTGGATCTTTCACGGAGATGGCTAAAACGTCTCTATTTCTTGTCTGCCTGCACAGCAGAAGGTAAGATTAGCCCGTTTAATCGGCAAGCCAAGGAGCGTCGAGTGATTAAAGGCAGCATCGTAGCGCTGGTGACCCCCATGCGCGATGACGAACAGGTGGACTACGAGGCGCTGGAGCGCCTGATCGAGTTTCACATCGAGCAGGGAACCGATGGCATCGTTTCAGTCGGCACGACAGGCGAGTCGGCCACACTGGATCATCAGGAACACTGCGATGTCATACGCTTTACCATCGACAAGGTGGCCGGGCGGATTCCCGTGATTGCGGGCACCGGTTCCAATTCCACCCGAGAAGCCATCGAGCTGACCCGATGCGCCAACGAGATGGGCGCCGATGCCTGCCTGCTGGTGGCACCCTATTACAACAAGCCGACCCAGGAAGGGCTGTATCAGCACTACAAGGCCATCGCAGATGCGGTGGCCATTCCGCAGATTCTTTACAACGTGCCCGGGCGCACGGCCTGTGACATTCTGCCTGAAACCGTGGGCCGCCTGGCCGAACACCCGAATATCATCGGTATCAAGGAAGCGACGGGCGACCTCTCCCGGGTGCCGGAAATTCTCCGTCGGGTCGAAGGTGATTTCCTGCTCTATACCGGCGATGATGGCACGGCGATTGACTTTATCCTGCAGGGTGGCCATGGAGGGATTTCCGTGACCGCCAATGTGGCCCCCAGGTCCGTGCATGACGCCTATCTGGCAGCCATGACCGGCAACGAGCTGGTGGCGCGTGAAATCGATGCCACTCTGCGCGACCTGCATGCTGCCCTGTTTGTGGAGTCCAATCCGATTCCGGTGAAATGGGCGCTGTACGAAATGGGGCTGATTGGCCCGGCGATCCGTCTGCCCCTGACGCCGCTTTCCAAGGACGCACGCCCCGGCCTGCGTGAAGCACTGACCAAAGCAGGAGTCGCCCTGTGATGCCTCAATTCAAGACCAGACTGATTGCCGTGGCCGTCGGCGCAACCATGCTGAGCGGCTGTTCCTCCTTTTCCAAGGCGCTCAACTGGGGCGACAGTGTATGGGGCGGTTCGGGTCACAATTACCGCGAGCAGGAGGAGCAGCTGGCCGAAAACCTCGAAGTGCCGCCCACGCTGGTACGTCCCAAGACGCAGCAGCAGGGACTTTTGAATGGCAAGTATTCTGAGGCCCTGGCGCAGGGGGGCACGGCAAGTGATATTGCCACATTGAGCAAGGCGGATATTCCGTCCTACAAGGCGAAGGGCATCCATGTAAAAGGGAACCTGTGTGAGCGCTGGCTCGAACTGGATCATGCCAGTGCCGACACGGTATGGGTCGGCGTGCAGAAATTCCTGCGTTCCCTCGGCTATCCCGTACAGGAGGCCAATCGGGCAACCGGCATTATTCGCACCGAATATGTGCCTCGCAAGGAGGTGGTGCCGCTGGTTGACGTCAGCCCGCTGACCAAGCTGTTCAACAGCTGGCGCCCCGAAACGGCGGAAGGTGCCATGGACCGCTTTACCGTGCATGTGACCGTGGACGGCAAGACGGGTAAGGCGCGCGTGCTCTTCCATCATCATCAGGTCTTTCACAGCAACGATGGCGATATTGACGTTTATCGAGTCAAGCCCTATGACCCGGTCAAGGAGCTGGAAATGCTCTATCAGGCGGCCATTTTCTTTGGCGCCAACGGCGAACAGGCCTTCAAGCAGGTGGCCGTTTCGGCCAAGCAGATGGAGATTGTCAAGGGCAGCGAATTCGCCGGTCTGATTCTGCACGCACCGCTGTCGGAAGCGTGGGCCTATGTGCAGTCCATGATCTGGCGGGCCGACTGGGATGTGGAGAAGGTGATTCCGGAACGCCATCAGCTGATCGTGCGTCTGGACGGAAAGAGCGAGGACAAGGGCTTCTGGTCCTCGCTGGCGTTCTGGCGCAGCAGCTCCAGTTTGCCCAAGCGTGTCCTGCTGACCTTGAAACCGGCCGAGACACAGCCCAACTATACCGAGTTGACCGTTTCCGCGCTGGAGGGCGAATCCCCCTTGACAGCCGAGCAGCGCAAGCAGCTTTTTGCCAAGCTGGGGCTGCTGGGCGAGTAAACAGGTATCGTCTGGAATTAACCTGAATACAAGCCCGTACGGGCTTGTTTTATTTGAAGGAAAGAGAAGATGCAGATCATCTGGGGTCATCAGGCACTGACTGATTTTCGTGAACGCAACCTGACTGCACGCATCCGTGAACGGATGCCTTCGGTGAAGCGTGTGCGTAGCCGGCATGTCTATTTTGTCGATAACCCCCCGCATGATGACCGGGCGCAGGCAGTGCTACACCGTCTGCTGAACGATCAGGTGGCGCCGATTGCGGTGGATGGTGCACCCACGCTGATTGTCATTCCACGCTTTGGCACCATTTCACCCTGGGCCAGCAAGGCGACGGATATCGCCCATACCTGCGGCCTGGAGAGTATTCAGCGCATCGAGCGGGGCACGGCCTTCTGGCTGGAAGGGGGCGATGATGCACAGATCCCTGAGGTGGCGGATCTGCTGCATGACCGCATGATGCAGACCATCATTACTGACCCTCATGAGGCAGAGCGCCTCTTCGAAGTGCACGAACCCAGGCCACTGGTGTCGGTGGATATTCTCGGGGAGGGGCGGGATGCCCTGGTGCGTGCCAATCAGGAAATGGGGCTGGCCCTGAGTGATGATGAAATCGACTATCTGTTGGAGAACTATCAGGCGCTGGGGCGCAACCCCACTGATGCCGAGCTGATGATGTTCGCGCAGGCCAATTCCGAACACTGTCGCCACAAGATCTTCAACGCACGCTGGACCATCGACGGCGAAGAGAAGCCGCATACGCTGTTCGGCATGATCCGCAATACCTATCATCATCACAGCGAGGGTATTCTGTCGGCCTATTCTGACAATGCGGCAGTCATTGCGGGGCATGAAGCGGCACGGTTCTTCCCGCTGACCGATTCCCGCGTCTATGGTTCCCAGCGGGAGCCGGTGCACATTCAGATCAAGGTGGAAACCCATAACCACCCCACAGCCATTTCCCCCTGGCCGGGTGCGGCGACCGGGGCAGGCGGCGAGATCCGTGATGAAGGGGCCACCGGACAGGGTGCCAAGCCCAAGGCAGGGCTGACAGGCTTTACCGTCTCCAACCTGAACATTCCCGGCTTCAGGCAGCCGTGGGAGCTGGATTACGGCAAGCCGGCACGCATTGCCTCGGCGTTTGAAATCATGCTGGAAGGGCCGCTCGGTGCGGCCGGCTACAACAACGAGTTTGGACGTCCGGCAATCTGCGGCTACTTCCGTACCTTCGAGACCCCGTTCATGACGCATGATGGTGCAGAGATGCGCGGCTATCACAAGCCGGTCATGCTGGCCGGAGGGCTGGGCAATATCCGTGAAATGCACGTGCAGAAACAGCCCATTCCCGCGGGTGCCAAGCTGGTGGTGCTGGGCGGCCCCGCCATGCTGATCGGTCTGGGGGGCGGCGCGGCCTCCTCAGTGGATACCGGCACCGGCAGCGAAGATCTGGATTTTGCCTCCGTGCAGCGGGATAACCCGGAGATGGAACGCCGTGCACAGGAGGTCATCGACCGCTGCTGCTGGCTGGGTAAAGACAACCCCATCGCCTCGATTCACGATGTGGGCGCGGGTGGCCTATCCAACGCTTTCCCGGAACTGGTCAATGATGCGGGCCGTGGCGGTGCTTTCGAGTTGCGCGATATTCCGTGTGACGAGCCGGGCATGTCGCCCATGGAAATCTGGTGTAACGAGTCGCAGGAACGCTATGTCATTGCCATTTATCCGGATCGACTGGAAGACTTTGCAGCCATCTGCGAACGGGAGCGCTGTCCCTATGCCGTCGTCGGCGAGGCAACGGACGACCAGCGTCTGCGCGTGCACGATCGCTATTTCGACAGTAATCCGGTCGATCTGCCGTTGAACGTCCTGCTCGGCAAGCCGCCGCGCATGCACCGAGAGGTGCAGCGCCGCGACCTGCCGCAGCCCGGCTTTGAAACCGAGGTGCTGGATTTCGAGGATGTAGTGCAGCGTCTGCTGCGGCTGCCCACCATTGCGGACAAGTCCTTCCTGATTACAATCGGTGACCGCACCATTACCGGCATGGTGGCCCGGGATCAGATGGTGGGCCCGTGGCAGGTGCCGGTGGCCGACTGCGCAGTGACCACCACCGATTATCAGGGGTATGCGGGTGAGGCCATGAGCATGGGGGAACGCCCGGCGGTGGCGCTGGTCAATCCAAAAGCCTCGGCACGTCTGGCCATTGCCGAAGCGATCACCAATATTGCAGCGGCACGCATTCGTCAGCTGAGTGACATCAAGCTGTCCGCCAACTGGATGGCGGCGGCAGGCCACCCCGGCGAGGATGCCAAGCTCTATGATGCCGTTGAAGCCGTGGGGATGGAGCTGTGTCCTGCACTGGATCTGACCGTGCCTGTGGGCAAGGACTCGCTGTCCATGAAAACCGTCTGGGAAGAGGAGGGTGAGCAGAAGGCAGTGACCTCACCGGTGACCCTGGTCATTTCCGCGTTTGCGCCGGTGCTGGATGCGCGACACACGCTGACGCCGCAGCTGCGCACGGACAAGGGCGATAGTCGTCTGCTACTGATTGATCTGGGGCGTGGCAAGCATCGCGTCGGCGGCAGCTGTCTGGCACAGGTCTATAACCAGATCGGGGATGAAACCGCCGATCTGGATCGCCCGGAAGACCTGCGTAATCTGTTCAATGCCGTACAGGCGCTCAATGAGGCCGGACTGGTGTGGGCGTATCACGACCGTTCCGATGGCGGTCTGCTGGTGACGCTGACCGAGATGGCCTTTGCCGGCCAGTGCGGCCTCGATGTGGAACTCATGCCGCTGGGCAACCGCACCATTGCGGCCCTGTGCGCCGAGGAGCCGGGCGCCGTGCTGCAGGTGCCGGCTGATCAGATCAAGGCGGTGGAGCGCGTTCTGCATGATCACAACCTGTCGGAGTGCAGCCACTGGCTCGGTGAACCGCGCGAGGATGGGCGCATTCTATTCCGTCGGGATGGTCAGATCTGGCACGAAGCCCATGTGCGTGACTGGCGGCAGATGTGGTCCGAAACCACGCTGCGCATGCAGGCGGCGCGTGACAATGCCGAAGTGGTGGCAGAAGCCGAAGCCTTGTTGGCCGACGACCCCGCCCGCAGCCGCCTGATTGCAGCGCCCAGCTTTGATGTCAATGAGAATGTGGCTGCCCCCTATATCGCCACCGGCGTCCGTCCTGCCGTGGCGATTTTGCGCGAGCAGGGCGTGAATGGCCAGCAGGAAATGGCAGCCGCTTTTGATCTGGCCGGTTTCGAGGCGGTGGATGTGCACATGGAGGATATCCTGCGCGGCGAGGAAGACCTGACGCGTTTCAAGGGGCTGGTTGCCTGTGGCGGTTTTTCCTATGGCGATGTGCTTGGCGCGGGGAGAGGCTGGGCCAGTGCCATTCTGTTCAATGAACAGGCACGGGCGCGCTTTGAAACCTTCTTCCACCGTGAGGACACCTTTGCATTGGGCGTGTGCAATGGCTGTCAGATGCTCTCCAATCTGAAGGAACTGATTCCGGGTGCCGAGCACTGGCCCCGTTTCGTGCGCAACCGATCCGAGCAGTTTGAGGCGCGACTGTCGCTGGTGGAAATTACCGAGTCGCCGTCCATTCTGCTGGATGGCATGGTCGGTTCCATCATCCCTGTTGCCGTGGCCCATGGAGAAGGGCGTGTTGACTTTGAAGCGGCTGGCAGCGATCCGGCCAATGCGCAGCTTGCGCTTCGTTATGTGGATGGTCTGGGGCAGGCGGCTGAGCAGTATCCGCTGAATCCCAACGGCTCGCAGCAGGGCATGACCGGCTTCACCACCACGGATGGGCGAGTGACCATCATGATGCCGCATCCCGAGCGGGTGTTCCGTGCCGTCCAGCACAGCTGGGCGCCCGATGAATGGCAGGAGCGTGCCCCCTGGCGTCGTCTGTTTGAAAACGCACGCAAGTGGGTTGGATAAGCTTATTTATTTCCCGAATAAGAAAAAGTAATTATTAAAGGGTGTCCAAGCGGTAAGATTACTTGGATTCCATTCTTCTGTTGTATCAACCTCACTAAAGGAGCATTCAATGTCTCTGAACCGCCGCGAATTCATGCACGTACTTTCCATGGCTGCAGCGGCCGGCATGCTGCCCGGTACCGCCAAGGCCATGTCCGGCAAGGGTGGCATGGCCCCGCTGGACACCATGGAGAAAGCCTACAACCTGCCCATGAAGGGCAAGGTGCGCGTGCTGCACATCACCGATACCCACGCTCAGCTCAAGCCCATCTATTTCCGTGAGCCGAACGTTAACCTGGGTGTAGGCCCCTGGGAAGGCAAGCTGCCTCACCGGGTTGGTCACCACCTGCTCAAGCGTCTGGGGATCAAGGAGGGCACACCGGAAGCCCATGCCTTTACCTTCCTCAACTTCCAGGATGCGGCGGAACTGTATGGCAAGGTTGGCGGTTTCTCTCACCTGAAGACACTGCTGGACCGTCTGCGTGAACAGGCCGGCGGCAAGGACAAGACCATTACCCTGGACGGCGGTGATCTGTGGCACGGTTCTGCCACGGCACTGTGGACCCGTGGTCAGGACATGGTCGAAGCGTCCAATATCCTGGGTATTGATATCATGACCGGTCACTGGGAGTTCACCTACAAGGAACCCGAAGTGCTGCGCAACATCAGCAAGTTCAACGGTGAATTCCTGGCACAGAACATCCGCGTGAAGGAAGACGCACTGTTCGGTGATGAATATCCGGAGATGGTGGCCAAGTACAACGGCATCGGCCTCTACAGCGAAGAAGAGGCACGTCCGTTCAAGCCCTATACCGTGAAGGAAATCAATGGCGAGCGCATTGCCATCATCGGTCAGGCGTTCCCGCGTACTGCAAACGCCAACCCGCGTGCCAACTTCCCTGACTGGTCGTTCGGTCTGCGCGAAGATGAACTGCGCGATCTGGTGGCCAAGATTCAGGAGAAGGAAAAGCCGGCGGCCATCATCATGATCTCTCACAACGGCATGGACGTGGACCACAAGATGGCCAGCCGCGTGCCAGGCATCGATGCGATCTTTGGCGGCCATACCCACGATGGCGTGCCGACCACCATCAACGTGAAGCGCTCCGACGGCGGCATCTGCTATGTGACCAACGCCGGTTCTCAGGGCAAGTTCGTAGGTGTCATGGACCTGGACATCAAGAACGGCAAGCTGGTCGGCGTGGATTACCATCTGCTGCCTGTCTTCTCCAATCTGCTGCCGGCCGACAAGGAGATGGAGGCGTTCCTGACCCGTCTGTACAACACCAAGTACGACAAGAACATCATCGAATCGCGCAATCCCGAGTACTACTACAACAAGGATCGTCTGGGCAAGACCTATGGCGAGATCCTGTCCGAGGACCTGGGTACGGCTCCGATGGTGCTGTACCGTCGCGGCAACTTCATCGGTACCTGGGACCAGATCTGTGTAAACGCGCTGCGTGAAGAGCACGACACTCAGATCGCACTGTCTGCCGGCGTCCGCTGGGGGACTTCGTTGCTGGCCGGCGACAAGATCACCATGGAACGTGTCATGGATCAGACGTCCATGACCTATGGTGAAACCTACCGTTCTGAAATGACTGGTGCGCAGATCAAGGACATGCTGGAAGGGATCGCCGAGAACCTGTTCCAGAAGGATCCATATCTGCAGTCCGGTGGTGACATGGTGCGTGTCGGCGGGCTGGACTATGTCTGTGAGCCCAATGCCGAATTTGGCAACCGTATCCACGATATTCAGCTGGATGATGGCACCAAGGTTGAGCCCAACAAAAAATACACCGTGGCAGGCTGGGCCCAGGTGGATCAGGTGGGCTCCGGTCGCCTGATGTGGGACGTGGTTGCCGACTACCTGCGTCGCCACAAGGGTGATCTGGACAAGCAGCTCCAGAAGATCAACCGTCCGACGCTGAAAGGCGTAAAAGGCAACCCGGGCATCGAAGACTACGAAGGCAAGGTGATCTGATCATCACCGGGTCAGCCTGTAAAAAGCCCGACATTTCTGTCGGGCTTTTTCTATTCGGAAAGGGCTGGCATGCCAGTCCTTTCCCAATGGGAGAAACATGATGGCGCAACCGATTGAACTCAAGGGGTCTGTCATGAGTTTCACTGTGCTCAGGGTGCACAGTGATGATATCGGACAGGTTCAGCAGGCACTGGCTGACAAGGTCAAGCAGGCACCGGGCTTTTTCCAGAATGTGCCTGTGGTCATTGAACCGGCCGTGCCTACTCTGCCGCCTACCTTTCTCGCGCAGCTGATGGAGATTCTGCGTCAGAACGGCATGGTGCCCATCGGCCTGCGCACGCAGGACGAAACCATCCGACAGCAGGCGGAGTTTGCCGGCCTGGGGCTGTTCGATCTGGATACCAACAAACGCAGCCGCAGTGAAGACGCTTCTCCCAAAAAGGAAAAAGCGTATGTCTCAGCTTCGGGGCAGCTGGTGGTCAGGACCGTCCGTTCCGGTCAGCAGGTGTATGCCAGAGAGCGGGATCTGGTCATCGTAGGCAGCGTAAACCCCGGGGCAGAAGTCTATGCTGATGGCCACATTCATGTGTACGGTGCCCTGAAGGGGCGCGCCTTTGCCGGTGCAAAGGGAGACGAGCAGGCACGTATTTTCGTCTCCCGGCTTGAGGCCGAGCTTGTGTGCATCGCAGGGCTTTACGTGCTGGCAGAGGATATTCCACCGGCCGTGCGCGGTCAGGCTGCCATGGCGTTCCTTCAGGAGGAGAAGGTGGAGTTTCAGCCACTGCCATAGGTGAAGGGTTTCCCTATAATGCACAACCATTCCGGAATAAATTAGAGGAGTAAGCGTGTGTCACGTGTCATTGTTGTGACGTCGGGTAAAGGCGGTGTCGGCAAGACGACCACCAGTGCCAGTTTTTCCATGGGCCTCGCACTGCGTGGCCACAAGACGGCCGTTATCGATTTCGATGTGGGTCTGCGCAATCTCGACCTTATCATGGGGTGCGAGCGTCGCGTGGTTTATGACTTTGTCAATGTCGTCCAGGGCGAGGCCACACTCAAGCAGGCCCTGATCAAGGACAAGCATGCCCCCAATCTCTACGTGCTGGCAGCGTCGCAGACGCGGGACAAGGATGCGCTGACCAAGGAAGGCGTAGGGCAGGTGATTGATGAGCTCAAGGCGATGGGCTTTGACTATATCGTCTGTGATTCGCCCGCAGGGATCGAAAAGGGCGCACAGCTGGCGCTGTATTATGCCGATGATGCCCTTGTGGTCACCAATCCGGAAGTTTCCTCGGTACGGGATTCCGACCGTATTCTTGGCATTCTGCAGGCCAAGTCCCGCCGGGCAGAAGAGGGCCTGGAACCCATTCGTGAAAATCTTGTGCTGACACGCTACAACCCGGAGCGCGTGGAAGAGGGGGAGATGATGTCGTGGGACGACATTGTCGAGCTCCTCGGTGTGCCGTTGCTGGGGGCGGTGCCTGAATCGGAAGATGTCCTTAATGCCTCCAATGCCGGTGTTCCCGTCATCCTGCAGCAGGACTCGCCGGCGGCGCAGGCGTACGAAGATATTGTGGCCCGCTATCTGGGGGAAGAGCGGCCGCAGCGTTTTCTGACGACCGAGAAGAAGGGCCTGCTGAAGAAACTATTTGGGAAATAAGCCATGTCCGTACTCGATTATTTTCTCGGAAAACGCCAGAAGAAGAGTGCCAAGGTGGCCAAGGAGCGTCTGCAGCTGGTAATGGTTCACGAGCGCAATGCGCGTAATGCGCCGGATTTTCTGCCGCAGATGCGTGAGGAGATTCTGGCCGTGATTTCAAAGTATGTGGAGATTGACCGCGAGCAGCTGCAGATCAGCCTTGATCATGCCGACGGGTATGAAGTGCTGGAGCTGAATGTGGTCATCCCGGAGAAGGACGCCTGACGGGGACGTATCGGCCTGTGCCTGAAACCTGAACCGGCCCCGCTTGACGGGGCCTTTTTATTGCCGGGTGGTCACCCGACGGATAACAGCCAGGGCACCGAAAAGTGGGTGGTCGAAATAATGCCACGCATTGGATTTGAGCTTGCGGGTTTCATTTATATGGAAT
The DNA here is from genome assembly GCA_964471975.1 of uncultured Piscirickettsiaceae bacterium. Lineage (GTDB taxonomy): Bacteria > Pseudomonadota > Gammaproteobacteria > Thiomicrospirales > Thiomicrospiraceae > Sulfurivirga. The sequence continues at coordinate 10,456 of CAYYIL010000012.1, forward strand.
GTCCAGCTTTCCGGCAGGTCAGCGACAGAGATACCTTCCTGCTGTGCAAAGGCTTCGCGAACGGCTGCTGGAATCCTGCGTGTCATGTCCAGTGTCAGTGCAATATGGGCATAGCGCTGTTTATAGAAAAGCACGCGACCATCCAGCGTGTCTCCATAAGGCGTTTCACCGCTGATACCGAGCGGTTGAGCGGTTTTTTTATCGATTGCCGGTTGAACCCAGCTATAGTAGGCGACAATACGGTAGCCTTTCTGTGGCGTCAGTCGTTGAATCGCCTGCTGGAGAATACGTTCTTCCGGTTTAACAGCCCGGATCTGCGTTAGCCAGAAAGGGGCATTTTCAGGATAAATGCCGGCGAGCAGGTCATCCAGATAGAGGCGTGTTTCCGGCTGATCGGACACTGGGGCGGTAACGGGTGGCAGCTGTTGCAGTTCTGTCTGCATTTTGCTCTGATTCGTGTCGGTCTCAGCGGGCGGTATCCTGTCAAGATCCCCATGGTCAGAGCTATCATTTTTTACGGACGGATCATCCACTGATTCAAGGGAACTTGATTCGTTCAGAGTGTCTTCTTTCAGATTATCAGAGACAGGCCAGTACTCCTCCGTCCACCCCTTCAAGGCACCCGTGGTAAAGACCAGTACCTCCACCTGATAGAGCGGTGCGGGCTCCTGTGCCCGGCTCAGCGGTGCCCCCAGAACGAGCAGAGTGGCGAAAAGAGAGAAAAAAAGCTGTCTAATCATTGTCCTGAGCCACGCTTGTGACCGTCTCCTTGAAGGTGTTGATGCGCATTTCCAAGTCTGGCATTGTAGCGAAAACCGTCAGGGACTGTTGCCCCTTGAGGCGATACTGTTGCGGGCTCTGCTGCACCAGTTGAATAAGTTTCAGTGGATCGATGCGCGGTTCGGGACCGAAAGTGATCTTGAGTTGAGTCTCGTTGGCTTCCACTTTTTTCAACCCCAGTGCTCGGGCCGTCAGCTTGACCTCGGCGACGGCAAATAGGTTCTTGACCGGCTCCGGCAGCAGGCCGAAGCGGTCGATCATTTCCACCTGCAGCTGTTCAAGGGTTTCAGTGTCTTCTGCACTGGCGATGCGCTTGTAGAACACCAGCCGCGTGGCCACGTCCGGCAAATAGTCTTCCGGGATGAGGGCGGGCACGCCCAGGTGCACCTCGACACTCTGGGGCGACCAGACGGCTTCCATGTCTGGCACGTCCCCCTTGCGATAGGCGTGGACCGCACGTTCGAGCAGGTCCTGATAGAGATTGAAGCCCACTTCCTGCATCTGGCCCGCCTGACGGTCGCCCAGCAGTTCGCCGGCGCCACGGATTTCCATGTCGTGGCTGGCCAGCATGAAACCGGCGCCCAGCGAACGGTGTCGGGTGATGGCTTCAAGTCGCTTCTGGGCATCGGCGGTCATCTGGCTGCTGTCTTCGGGCGTGAACAGGTAGGCAAAGGCGCGGTGGTGGGAGCGTCCCACGCGTCCGCGCAGCTGGTGCAGCTGGGCCAGGCCGAACTTGTCCGCACGGTGGATCAGAATGGTGTTGGCCGAGGGAATGTCGATGCCTGTTTCGATAATGGTAGTGCAGACCAGAATGTTGAACTTCTGGTGATAGAAATCCTGCATGACCCGCTCCAGCTGCCGCTCCGGCATCTGCCCATGGGCAATGCCAACGCGTCCCTCCGGCACCAGGGTCTGCATGTGTTCGGCAAAGGCTTCGATCTTGTCCACGTCGTTGAACAGGACATAGACTTGTCCGCCGCGGCGCAGCTCGCGCAGGCACGCTTCCCGCGCCGTGTCATCCCGCCAGGGTTGCACAAAGGTTTCCACCGACAGGCGGCGGGCGGGCGGGGTGGCGATAATGGAAAGATCACGCAGCTCGTTCATGGCCATGTTGAGCGTGCGCGGAATGGGCGTGGCGGTCAGGGTGAGCACATCCACTTCGGCCCGTAGCTTCTTCAGCTGTTCCTTTTGCCGAACGCCAAAGCGGTGCTCTTCATCCAGAATGACCAGGCCGAGATTGTTGAACTTGACGTCGGATTGCAGCAACTTGTGGGTGCCAATAATGATGTCCACCTTGCCCTCGGCCAGATCGGCCAGGGTCTGTTTCTGCGCTTTTGCGGTCTGAAAGCGCGACAGCAGCCCGACATTGACGGGCCAGTCGGCAAAGCGGTCGCGGAAGGCGTCATAGTGCTGCTGCGCCAGCAGAGTGGTCGGCACCAGCACCGCAACCTGGCGGCCATTCTCTACGGCGACGAAGGCGGCGCGCAGAGCCACTTCCGTCTTGCCGAAGCCCACATCGCCGCAAACCAGTCGGTCCATGGGACGCGGTGACTGCATATCAGCCAGCACCGCTCGAATGGCCGCCTGCTGGTCAGGCGTTTCTTCATAGGGGAACCCGGCGGCAAAGCGGGCATAGTCAGCTTCGTCGATGGTGTAGCGTACGCCTTCACGCGCAGCACGACGGGCATAAATGTCCAGCAGTTCGGCAGCAACGTCCTGTGCCTGGCGTGCTGCCTTTTCACGCGCTTTCTGCCAGCGGTCGCTGCCCAGCTTATGCAGGGGGGCGTTTTCTGGGGACGCCCCCGTATAGCGACTGATCAGATCCAGCTGTGTCACCGGCACATACAGGGTGTCGCCGCCCGCGTATTCGATGACGACAAACTCTTCGGCCTGATCGCCCACATCCAGACGCTGCAACCCGCGGTAGCGGCCTACGCCATGGTCAATATGCACCACGGGTTGCCCTGGTTCCAGTTCCGCCAGATTGCGGATGGCAGTGTCAAAGTCTTCGTGGGCCCGCTGTAAGCGACGGCGCCGCTGTACTACCATCTGCCCAAGAATCGCCTGTTCGCTGATGACGGCGATGTCATGAGTCGCATGGCTTGCCTCGATGTCTCCGGTGGTGATGGCCAGTGGAATTTCGCTCTGTGCAAAAGCGGTCCAGTTCTCCACGCTTTGCGGGGTAATCTGATGCTGGCGCAGCAAAGTCAGGAGCGCCTCACGTCGTCCGGCACTCTCAGCCACCAGCAGAGTGCGTCCGGGATAGCGATCCAGAAAGGCGTTGAATTTTGCCAGCGGGTGCGTATGGGCCTGTTGCAAGGTCAGATCGGGCAGTGGTACATAATCAAACACGTGCGTTGTGCGCGCGGTCTCTTCCTCTTCCAGCCAGACCTGGTGCGTGAACTTGAGCCGACTCATGAGTGCGTCCGGAGAAAGAATCAGGCTTTCAGGCGGCAGGGGCGGAAAGTCACGGTTCAGGCGAGCGATCTCGTAGCGTTCCTTGAAGGTGGCCAGATTGGCCTCGGCTGCCTTGAGCAGGTCGCCATGCAGAAACAGGTCGGTATCGGCTGGCAGGTAGTCAAAAAGTGTGGCCGTTTCTTCATGAAAAAGCGGCAGATAGTATTCCAGTCCACCGACGGGCCGCCCCTCGCTGACGTCCTGATAGAGTCGGCTGCTGCGGATCTCGGCACCAAACTGTTGACGGGCCTGACGGCGGAAGCGGGCAATGCCATCCTCGTCCAGCAGAAACTCCCGACCGGGGAGCAGTTCAAAGGCCTCAAGCGTTTCCTTGCTCAGCTGGGTTTCCGGATCAAAGGTACGCAACGTGTCGATTTCCTCATCGAACAGGTCGATGCGGATCGGTTGTGGGGCACCCATGGGCCACAGGTCAATGATGCTGCCCCGCTGGGCGAAGTCGCCGGGTTCGCTCACCTGTGAGACGCGCTGATAGCCGCTGCGAGCAAGCTGGTCGATGAACTGCTCGGCAGGGAGGGTTTCTCCGGTTTTGAGTATCAGTGCGTGCTGTTGCATGAACGCCGGAGGCGCAATGCGCTGCATCAACGTGGAGGCCGGTGCGATCAGAAGTGCTGGCGTATTTTTTGTCAATGCATTGAGGGTGCGCAGGCGCTCTGCAATGATGTCCTGATGGGGCGAGAAACGGTCATAGGGCAGGGTTTCCCATTCGGGAAAGTGCAGGATCGGCAGTTGTGGTGCAAAAAAACGCAGCGCGTATTCAATCTGCTGAGCCTGCAGCATGTCGGGCACCGCAAGCAGTGTCAGTCCGCGCTGCGGCTGCTGCCATGTGGAGAGCAGCCAGCCGATGGCGGTGGGGTTGAAGGGGGCCCAGCGGCTGGCGGCGCCGTTGCGGGGCAGATTGTGAGCCTGGGTAAAATCGGGATGCATGACGATGCGACAGCTTGCGTATAGAATGGGCCGGTATTTTACAGGGGGTAGGCATGGAAGGATACTGGGCTTTTGCTTGGGTGCAGATCATTGCCCATAACTGGCGCAGTCTGGGCTGGCGTTTTGCACTGGTCAGTGGATTGATCGTACTGGGCGTTATGCGATTGCCATTTTCGCTGTTGGCCGAAACGGCACCGTGGTGGCTGGCCAGTGTGGCGGTCCTGGTGCCGCTGATGGCGTGGCTGTTTGATACGCGGCGGGCGGCCCTGTTGCAGGGCGGGCTTTCGCTTGGGATTCTGCTGCTGATGCTCGGTCTGCTGGGCTGGTTTGGCATTGCCATGCAGGTGCGGGACCTCATGTTTGGCGGCGTGGTGGTGCTGACCATGCTCACCAGCAATCTTGTGCATGTGCTGGGTACGGTGCTGCGGGAGATGGCTCGGGGGCAGTTTCAGGACGATGCCGTGGCCGAAGCGCTGAAACACAATGCAGCCCCCATTCTGCTCGCCAATCTGACCACGCTGATCGGCTTCTGGATCGTGGCCTGGTGGTCGCCCGCCTTTACGGCCATGGCATGGGTGGTGACGGCAGGTGCGCTGATGAGCCTGTGGGTGACGTTGACCTGGCTGCCCTGGATCCTGCTGCGCTACCGGCTCGAGTTCCGTGTCGGCCATTACAGTGATCGGCATGGCTTCAGCCGACTGGTACGCTGGATGAGGGCGCACCCGCGGCTCACCCGCTGGCTGGGGGTTGCGGGGCTTGTGGTGTTGCTGGTGGCCAACGGGATTGTGTTGTGGAAAGCGCTGGCGAGTGTAAGCAGTATTCTGCTGATGCTTGCCGTGGTCTGGTTGCTGCTGTGGCTGGCGTGGCAGCAGGCGATCATGCCAACCACCGCCGTGCTGATGAACTGGCTGGCCGTGTCACTGGTGGCGGCGTTACTGTTGGTGATAGGCCTTCCTGTCAGTGCCATGGCGATGATCGTGCCGCTGGGGCTAGTGATTGACGACGCCATCCATTTCTTTACCCGCATGGTGCGTGCCAGCCGGATGGGTGTGTTTGATACGGCAGAACTGCGCATCCGTTTTGCACTGGGCAGTGTAGG
>CAYYIL010000012.1:15836-40761 GCA_964471975.1 uncultured Piscirickettsiaceae bacterium
TGGGTGTGTTTGATACGGCAGAACTGCGCATCCGTTTTGCACTGGGCAGTGTAGGACGCACCATCTGGATGACTTCGCTGCTGGTGAGCGCTGCGCTGCTGCCGTTGTGGTTCAGCGGGGATTCCCTGTTGCAGCAGACCATCGTCGTCACCGTACTGGCCCTGTTTGTGGCCACCTGGCTGCTGATTGTTTGGTATCCAGCTTTCCTTATCTCGAAGGATAAGTAAAATTTATTTTATAATTACATGAAATAAGCTTGGTTTATTTCCTATCGTTTTTTTCTATTTCTATTTGTGCAACAAGTCTGGCAAACTAATCGTACCGATCAGCAAGGCTGAATATTGGTTTTTAACGGTCAAGTTCAAGAGGAGGTCCTTTCATGGCCACAATCGTTATTGTCGGTTCCAGCACCGGCGGTCTGCCGATGGCATACGACATTCGCAAGCATCTGGGGCGTGAGCACACCATTAAAGTTGTCAATGCCTATGAGGATTTCATGTTCGTTCCTTCCAACCCGTGGGTTGCCGTGGGTTGGCGCAAACCGGAAGATATCTCATTCAAACTGGCGCCGCATCTGACACGCAAGGGTATTGAGTTCATTCATGCCACCGCAACGGAACTGAACCCGGATGAAAACAAGCTGAAACTGGATAACGGCGAAGAGCTCAACTATGACTACCTGATTCTGGCGACGGGTCCATCACTTGCTTTTGACGAAGTAGAAGGATTCGGTCCCAAATCTCAGGGCGGCAATACCGTTTCCGTCTGTACCACACCCCATGCTGCAGAGGCTCATGAACAATGGGAAGAGTTCTGCAAAGACCCGGGGCCGATTGTCGTGGGTGCCGTGCAGGGAGCGTCCTGCTTTGGGCCTGCCTATGAGTTTGCCATGATCATGGAGACGGATCTGCGCAAGCGAGGCATCCGTTCTCAGGTCCCCATGACCTTCGTGACCTCCGAGCCTTATATCGGTCACCTGGGTCTGGGCGGCGTCGGCGATTCGAAGGGTCTGCTCGAATCCATCATGCGTGACCGTCATATCAATTGGATCTGCAATGCCAAGGTCACCAAGATTGAAGACGGCAAGATGCACGTGGCCGAGCACAACCACAAGGGTGAAGTGATCGACGAGCATGAACTGCCGTTCAAGTACGCCATGATGCTGCCGGCCTTCAAGGGTACGCCCATGTTGTGGGATACGGAAAAACTTGCCGGTCTGGTCAATCCGCGAGGCTTTGTCATTGTGGATGAATATCAGCGTAATCCGAAATGGCCCAACATTTACGCCTTGGGTGTGGGCATTGCCATTCCACCCGTTGAAGCCACCCCGGTGCCCACAGGTACGCCGAAGACCGGTCTGATGATCGAGAGCATGGTGACTGCAATTTGCCACAATATCGAAAGCGAGCTTCAGGGCAAGGAGCCGACCGAAAAGGCGACATGGAATACCATCTGTCTTGCCGATATGGGCGATACCGGTGCCGCCTTCGTCGCTCTGCCGCAGATTCCGCCACGTAATCTGACCTGGGCGAAGAAAGGCAAGTGGGTGCACCTGGCCAAGATTGCGTTTGAAAAATACTTCATTCGCAACATGAAGGCTGGGAACTCCGAGCCCGTCTATCAGAAGTACATCATGAAAATGCTGGGCATCAATCGCCTGAAGTCCGGCAAGCACTGATTCTGACCTGTGCGGTTCAGGATTATTTGACGCCCTCACTCGAGGGCGTTTTTTATGGACGACTGTCAACCGTCTGTCAGCAGTCACAGGCGCCCCTACTCATAACGCATTGGTACGGAGAGGTTTTGCGGAGGGAGACTGACACGTCCGTATAATAGCGGCATGCATATTGATACCCTTCTGCACTGGCTGGATCTGCTTGGGACGGTGGTGTTTGCCGTCACCGGGCTGCTGGCGGCAAGCCGGAAACAACTGGATCTGTTTGGCGCCATCGTGATCGCGATGGTGACCGCCATTGGAGGAGGGACTCTGCGGGATCTGATTCTCGACGTGCCGGTTTTCTGGCTGCATGCCCCCGACTATGTCTATCTGGTGGTGATTTCGGCCCTGTTGATGTTCGTTTATGTGCGCTTCTTTACGGCCCCCATACGCCTGTTGCTGGTGCTGGATGCCCTGGGATTGGCCGCCTTTACCGTGATCGGAGTGCAGAAGACCTACGCACTGGGCTATGACGACGCCATTGTGATCATGACCGGTATCATGACCGGTGTGGTAGGCGGCATGATTCGCGATATTCTGGTGGGGGAGGTGCCGCTGATTCTGCGTCGCGAAATCTATGCCACGGCCTCGTTTGCCGGCGCCAGTGTATGGCTGCTGACCCGGCCGTTGTTCGAGGATGCAGCCATGGCGACGCTGCTGGCCATGGTGACCGTGCTGGTGCTGCGTCTGGCCGGCATTTATCGAAACCTCTCCCTGCCGCTGTTTCAGCCGCGCCACATTGGAGATTGAACGGCATGAATATCCTCGCGCTGGAAACCGCCACCTCTGCCTGCTCTGTGGTGGTGTGTACGCCGGAAGGACAGACCCATCTGCATGCGCAGACGCCCCAGTCCCATGCGGCCCGCATACTTCCCATGGTGGATGAGGCGCTGCAACGCAGCGGCCTGTCCCGCCCTGACCTGGATCTGATCGCCTTTGGGCGGGGGCCCGGTGCCTTTACCGGCTTGCGCATTGCGGCAGCCACTGCACAGGGGTTGGCGCTGGGATGGGGGCTGCCGGTGATCGGTATCGATACGCTGGAGGCGCTCGCCTGGCAGGGGCGCAATAGCTGGGGGGATGTGCCGGTTTTCACATTGCTGGATGCACGCATGAGTGAAGTGTATGGTGCGTTGTATGATGCGTCGGGAAACCCACTGCTTGAGCCCAGTTTGCTTAAGCCAGAAGCCGCAGCAGAGAAGATCGCAGCGTCGGGCTGTCGCCACGGTATCGGGGATGTGGCCGCTCTGTATCCACAATTGAGCGCAGCGTTTGATGACTGGGCAGATGCTCAGCCGCTGGCGACGGGGGTGGCTGCGGTCGCCCGTCATCGCGCCCACGAGGCGCGACGGCTCGATGTGCAGATTCCCGTGCCGCACTATTTGCGCAATAATGTGGCGGACACGCCAAAAAGGAGGGCATGATGCTGTATCGCATGATGATCTGTGCCGTGGATTTTTCACCTCACAGCGAGCGGGCCATACATCGCGCCAAGCAGTTGGCCGATGCTACGGGGGCGGACCTGCGTCTGCTGCACGTGGTCGAAGCGCCGACTTATCCGGTTCTGGAGGATGTGGCCGTGACCGGTTTGCCCGGCATGTGGGACATGGACGTCACGCAGGCGCTCATGAAAGCTTCTGAAAAACGACTTAAAAACCTTGCGCAACGCTTTGAAATACCAAGTGAAAACTGCGATACGATTGTGGGGGTTGCCAAGCTGGATATTGTTGAGCATGCCGATCAGCTGGGCGCGGACCTGATTGTCATGGGCCGGCATGGCGAGGGGTTTTTCGAGAGTCTGATCGGCTCTGTGACCGACAGCGTCATGCATCATGCCCACTGCGACGTGCTGGCGGTGACGCTGGAAGATGAACAGCCGAGGGAGGCGCCCGGTCATGAGAAGTAACCGATTCTGGCAGGGGCTTGTGCTCCTGCTTTTGGTGGCGGCCAGCCCTTGGGTGATGGCGGCAGCGTTCAAGCCGGGGGATCTGGTGATGGTCTTTCTGCCGGCGCCGGATATTCAGAACGATGCCTTTATCGTCGGCATTATCAAGGGGCGTCTGCCTGATGGCCGCTATCGCATCAAGGTTACCGATTACGTCAAGGGGCATGATTATGGACTGTCCTGCGAACCCCTGCCGCCCAAGGAGGTGAGCAGTGAGTATGGCAAAGGCTGGGAAAAATGGGACGATACCCGTCGGCTCAACCCCAATATCGAATACGCCGTACCCGCTGACAAGCTGATGCCGGTCGGAAAGGGGCATCATTACGCCATTTCCCGGAATAATATCTGGACACGCTTTGCCCGCTGGCTCTCCGATGCACCGGTGCTGTATGTGGATGAGCTGGAGCAGGCGCGCACCGAACTCAAACCGCTGGGGCTGGAGGCGCTGGATACTCCCTTTCAGCTGGCCATTGCTCACCGCAAGGCATTCTACAGCCCGTTGGGCAGTCCCTACTGGCCGCATGAGGTGCTGCCTCATCTGATTCCGTTGCTGGATCAGGTGCAGTCGGTGCTGGATGCGCACCCAGAACTCAAGCGTGTCTATTTTGCCAAGCCGCGGCCATGGAAAGCGATTCGTCAGGATATGTTCCTGCTGTTCAGCGTTCGCGCCATCGACAAGATCGTGCATGATGCGGCCAATGTGCTGTATGAAGAGGATGCTGAAAAGCACGGCGATCCCCGGGTCATGGCTGCCGTCAAGCAACGGCTGCGTGCATTGGGCGTGCGCATCGACTGAACACGCCCCGTGCCATATTACTCCTGCTCTTCGGCCATGACAGGAATCGGCAGTTTGTAATAGTGGCGGTTCAGGAAGTAGCTGACGGCTTCCACTTCGTCCGGAAACCAGCCGAGGCCCAGATTGGTATTGCAGGTTTCCACCATCATATTGAGGGCAGGATAGTTTTTGATGCGGCTGGTTTCGCTGGCGAAAGGACGGCTGGCATGGCACGCCATGCAGCGTCCTTCCGTAAACAGTTCGCGCCCCATCTGCAGTTTTTCGATCTCGTCAGTGGCCAGGCTCGGCATGCTGACCAGGCAGCCCGCAAGCAGAAGGGTTATCTTTTTGTATTTCATTGGATGATCCCCCCATCGGTAGATCACTTTCGATTCTATCGCGCAGGGATTTTTCATGCTGGCGCTTAAGGATATGGTGAATTCATGAAACATTTTTTGACCGGCAAGGCGCGCAGCCTTGAGGATGCTCTGGCCGTCATGGAGGCAGCACTCGAACGCCTGGGCGTAGCCCCGGCGGTGGAAAAATGGCTCAATCCGGCCCCGTTCATCTGGTCCGTGCATGTCCACGACGCCCACTGTCCTGCGCTGTTTTCCAACGGCAAGGGTATTTCCAGAGAAGCCGCACTGGCCAGTGCGTATGGCGAGTTTCTGGAGCGCTTTCTCACCGGCTATCACCTGGCCGACTATGCCCTGCCGGAAGCACTGCCCTGGTTGTATGCCCTAGATGAACGGGTTCTGTCACCGCAAACGGCCTGGGAGGCACTGCCGGCACCACTCAAGGCGGTGTGGGATCCGGAAGGGGCTCTTGATCCTGATATTCATCTGCCTGAGCTGGGAGGGTGCGATAACAGCGTGCGTTGCCTTCCCATGCGGGATGCGGCCAGTGAGGAGACGATTTACGTCCCGTGGAATATTCTGGTCAATCTTTACGCCAGCAATGGGCTGTCCGCCGGCAATACAGCGCTGGAAGCCCGCATTCAGGGACTTTCGGAAATCTTCGAGCGCTGGGTGCGCAACCGCATTCTGAGCGAGAATCTCTGTCTGCCGGAGGTGCCCGAGGCGGTGCTGGCAGCCAATGAGCGGATGGTTGAGGCGCGTGCGGCACTGGAGATGGCAGGCATTTCCCTGTCAGTGCGTGATGCCTCGCTTGAAAGCGGCTATCCGGTGGTGGCTATCATTCTTTACGCCCGGGAGCAGGGGCGTGCTTTTGTCTCTTTCGGTGCCCATCCCATTTTTGATGTAGCGCTGGAGCGTACCCTTACTGAGGCCTTTCAGGGGCGCCGCCCAGGCGAGTACGACGACTGGAAGCCGCCCAGTGACGATCTGGCGTGGGTGCAGAGTGCGGAGAATCGTGAGTTGCACTTCATCGATGCTTCCGGGCAGTTTCACTGGCACTTCTTTTCCAGCGATGCGGATCTGCGTTTCAAGCCATGGGGGCTGCCCCCCAGTGCCGATTTCGAACAGCAGTGGCATTACCTGCTCGATCGTATTCACGCAGCGGGACACCGGATCTATGCGCAGGATATTCCCTTTATGGATTTTTACGCCTGCCGCATGATTGTGCCCGGCCTGTCAGAAGTGTTGCCAAAGGACGAGCTGATCGAGAACAATCACAATGCCGGCTGTGCACTGCGCCAACACCTCAAGGCGTACGACCGTTCGGACCGCTGGGCGTGGCAGCTGCTCGATCTACTGGGTGCGTGGGGATGGGCAGACCATGCGGCGGTGACATCCATTGCTGGCCTGATGGCCGGGCCGGACTCGCCTTGGTATGGCACAAAGGTGATCGAATTGCGTATTCGTGCCCTGTGTCAGCTGCAGCAGCATGACGAACTGCTTGGCTGGCTGGATGGCATCGAGCATCTGCTGGCCGGCCATCCACGCCTCAATCAGTTGCTGGCATTGCGCCGATTGGCCGAAGGGGTGCCGCAAGGCGAAATGACCGCTCTCAGCTGCCTCTATGGTGAGCAGGCCGTGAAAGGGGCGCAGCTGTGGCTGAGTGGTGATGCCTGGACAGACCTTCCCATGGGGGCGCGGCTGCTGGACGATCCCTGGTATCAGGCTTTCAAAACCCTGCTGCAGCAGCGCAGTGCGGCTCTGAGCGCGGTGTCGAGCTCAGACCAGCCGGCTTGAGGCCTGTCGTGCCGCCCCAGCGAGAACCCTTCCTGATGAAATCGTGCCTGTTCTGACGTTCAGAAAACGTACTTCAAGGTATGGCGGATAAGCGTGTCCTCCGAGCGCTTGCCCGTTTCGGGCTTGCTGTTGTAGCGGTATTCATACTGGGCACTCAGGGAAAGATAGCCATTGAGGGCGCTCTCCAGACTCAGGCGCGTGGTGTTGAGACGGCGCTCCGCGTCGTAGCGCTCGGTGGTTTCCAGTGCCCCCTCGACAGCTTTATTGAAGGCATGGGTACCTTTCAGGTACAGGCGTCCCATCCAGCCGTCGCTATCGCGGGAGTTGTCCTTGAAGTCATCGTTGTGCCAGCCGGCACCTAGCTCCATGTCTACAGCATTGGCTGTAGTCAGCTGCCAGTTCCAGCCGGGACCTGCGGTGACGTTATAGCGGCTGTTCAGGCCTGATGGCTCGTCACGTTCATGCACGCCATTGGCATAGAGATAGGTGCGACGTTCGGCGCTCAGGAAGTGACTGTACTGGCCTTCCAAGTGGTATAGGTCCTTGCTCAGCGTGCCGTCGGAGCGCTGACGGTCCGCCCGTGCGATCAGCTTGAGCGTGTCCAGATCGGCCGTCCGGGTGGTTTCTGCAGCAAGATAGAGGGCTTCGGCGCTGCTGTTGCCACTGCTTTCGCTGTACCCCAGTTCGACATTGCTGGCCCATTGCGCCTGCAGCGGCAAGGCAGAAAAAAGCAGGCATGTGGTGAGTGTTGCGTGTCGCATGGAGGGGTCTCCTGTCACAAAGAGGCGAATTATATAGGGCAGGGATTATGCGGATTGAATAACTGGCTCGCTTACCGCCACAGTTAGAACGCCTGCCGACATGAGGGCATGCTAAAATTTGCCGGAAATGAGAATCAAGGAGCGCCGTTTTGAACTTCCTCGACTTTGAACAGCCCATTGCTGAACTGGAAGCCAAAATCAATGAACTGCGTCACCTGAAGGATGCCAGCGGCATCGATATCGTCAAGGAAGTGGCGACGCTGGAAGACAAGGTACAGCAGGTGACCGAACAGATCTTCAGCAATCTGACCGACTGGCAGATTTCGCAGCTGGCGCGGCATCCGGACCGTCCGCATACGCTGGACTACATCGAGCGCATTTTTGAGGATTTCCGTGAACTGCACGGGGATCGTGCCTTTGCCGACGACAAGGCCATTGTCGGTGGCATTGCCTGGCTGGAAGGCCGTTCCGTAATGGTCATTGGCCACGAAAAGGGGCGCAATACCAAGGAAAAGGTGGAGCGCAACTTCGGCATGCCGCGGCCGGAAGGCTACCGCAAGGCGCTGCGTCTAATGAAGATGGCCGAGCGCTTCAACATGCCTATTATTACCTTTATCGATACCCCCGGCGCCTACCCTGGCATCGACGCCGAAGAGCGCGGGCAGAGCGAAGCCATCGCCCGCAACCTGATCGAAATGGCCGAACTGCGCGTGCCGGTGATTTGCAATGTGATCGGCGAGGGCGGCTCTGGCGGTGCGCTGGCCATTGGCGTCGGGGATGTGACCCAAATCCTGCAGTACAGTATCTATTCCGTCATTTCACCGGAGGGCTGCGCGTCCATCCTGTGGAAGGATGCCGCCAAGGCGCCCGAAGCAGCCGAGGCACTCCAGCTCACGGCGCCGCGTCTGAAAGAGCTGGGGCTGGTGGACGTCATCGTGCCCGAGCCGCTGGGCGGAGCGCACCGTGACTATGATCAGGCAGCCAAGAACCTGAAGGAATCCATCCTCTCTCAGCTGAAGACCCTGTCTGCCTTTTCGGCCGACGAGCTGGTCAAGCGGCGCTATCAGCGCTACATGGATTATGGCCGCTTCGAAGAAGCGTCCTGACGCCTTTGCTGCCACGCCAGCGCTGCATGAAGCGCTGGCCAACCTTCTGCACATCCACTCTGATCACCCCTTTGTGCTCGCCTTCAGCGGCGGCATGGACTCCTGCGTCCTGCTGGATGCCCTGCAGCGCCTCGCGCCGCAACATCCCCTGCGCCTGATTCACATTCACCATGGCCTGCAGCCGGCAGCCGATGACTGGGCAGCCTTTGCTGAACAGTGCGCTGCACACTATGACGTGCCCGTTCAGGTTGTACCGGTCAAGGTGACGGGCAGCGGGGAAGGGCTGGAAGCTGCAGCACGGGCGGCCCGCTATGCTGCGCTGGCGAGGCATGTGGCGCCCCACGAACGGCTGCTGACGGCTCATCATCAGCGCGATCAGGCTGAAACTGTGCTGCTGAACCTTGCCAGAGGGGCTGGTCCCCGGGGCTTGCAGGGCATGCGCGCCGAGCAGATTTTTTTCACGTTTGAAAAAGTCGGGGACCCCCCTCTGCGGGTGCTGCGTCCGTTGCTCAATGTGCCCTATGCGGAATTGCAGCAGTATGCACAGCGTCATCAGCTCAACTGGATCGAAGACCCCAGTAACAGTGATACGCATTTTCTGCGCAATGCGATCCGCCATCGCTGGCTGCCGTGCATGGCCGAGACAGTCCCCCATGTGGAGGCACGGCTGGCTACGTCGGCCCGCTGGCTGGCAGAGAGTGCTGAGCTACTGGAAGAGATGGCGCAGCAGGACCTGCAGGCACTGGGGGCAACCTACTGGTGCCTGCCTCTGGAAGGCATAGGCACTCTTTCTGGGGCGCGCCAGAAAAACCTGCTGCGCCACTGGCTGATGCAGCGCCTTGCCTATCCGCCTTCTGAACGCAAGCTTGATGAACTCTTGCATGCCGTGCTGCAGGCGCGACGCGATGCCATGCCGGCCATGCGGTGGCCTGAAGGCGAGCTGCGTCGCTTTCAGGACGCGCTTTACTGGATCACCCGTTCGCCGCAGTGGGATCAGATGACGCCCCCAGATGCGCGACCGTTTCGCCTGAAGGCGTGTGATGCCGTTTTGCCCGAGCGGCTTCAGCCCCTGTGCAGGACTTCGCTGACTCTCAAGCCTCTGAAAAAATGGTTTCAGGCAAAGGGAGTACCGCCGTGGCTGCGACCCTGGTGGCCCGTAATAGTCACAGCAGAGGGTGAGAAAGCGCTGCTGGGTCTGGATCCCGCCACACCATGCCGGGTGGATTTCATTGCTGAGTGTGGGGGGATGGGCTAAAATATGCGCCCATCTTGAACGCTTTCACCCAGGCATCCTAATTTATGACCCACTATGTGTTCGTTACCGGCGGTGTGGTTTCTTCCCTCGGGAAGGGCATCGCCGCGGCCTCTCTTGGCGCGTTGCTGGAAGCCCGCGGGCTGCGCGTCACCATGATCAAGATGGACCCCTATATCAACGTGGATCCCGGCACCATGAGCCCCTTCCAGCATGGGGAGGTATTTGTCACCGACGACGGTGCCGAGACGGATCTCGACCTGGGGCACTACGAGCGCTTTATCCAGCGCTGGTTGACGCGCAAGAACAGCTTCTCCACCGGTCAGGTATACGAAACCGTTATCCGCAACGAGCGCCGTGGCGACTATCTGGGTGGTACGGTTCAGGTCATCCCTCATATTACCGACGAGATCAAGCGCCGTATCCGTGAGGCATCGGCCGGTCATGACGTGGCCATTGTCGAGGTGGGCGGCACGGTGGGCGATATCGAATCCCTGCCGTTTCTGGAGGCCATCCGCCAGATGGGCGTGGAGGAGGGGCGCGATCATGCCGCCTTTATTCACCTGACGCTGCTGCCCTATATTGCCGTAGCCGGCGAGGTAAAGACCAAGCCAACGCAGCACTCGGTCAAGGAACTGCGCTCCATCGGTATTCAGCCCGATATTCTCATCTGCCGCTCCGAGCGCCCGGTGGGCGAAGGGGAGCGTCGCAAGATTGCCCTGTTTACCAATGTGGAAGAGCGCGCCGTCATCAACTCGCTGGATGCGCGCACCATTTATGAAGTGCCGCGCATGCTGCACATGCAGGGGCTGGATCAGCTGGTGGTAGACCGCTTCCGCCTGGACGTGCCGGAAGCGGATCTGTCCGACTGGGATGCGGTGGTGGACGCACAGCTCAACCCGCATCACAGCGTCGATATCGCCATGGTGGGCAAGTATGTGGATTTGACCGAGGCGTACAAGTCGCTGATTGAGGCCTTGATTCACGCCGGTATTCATACCCGCACCCGCGTCAATATCCACTATATCGATTCCGAAGAAATTGAAAAGAGCGGCACCGACTGTCTTGACGACATGGATGCCATTCTGGTGCCGGGCGGCTTTGGCGAGCGTGGCGTGGAAGGCAAGATTGCCGCGATCCGCCACGCCCGTGAAAACAGAGTCCCCTATCTGGGCATCTGCCTCGGCATGCAGATGGCGGTGGTGGAGTACGCCCGCCATGTCGCCGGCATGGAGGGTGCGCACAGCACCGAACTGAATCCCGATACGCCTTATCCCGTGGTGGCATTGATTACCGAGTGGCGTGACGAGCACGGCAACCTCATCCAGCGCGATGAAAATGTGGATCTGGGTGGCACCATGCGCCTGGGCGGGCAGAACTGCAAACTCGCACCGGGTTCACGCATGCATGCCATTTACGGCAAGGAGATGATCCGCGAGCGCCATCGTCATCGCTACGAAGTCAATGATCTCTATGTGCCCCAGCTGGAAGAATCAGGGCTTGTGATTTCTGGCCGCAGTGAAGATGGTGATCTGGTGGAAACCGTCGAGCTGCCGGATCATCCATGGTTCGTTGCCTGTCAGTTCCATCCCGAATTCACCTCAACGCCGCGCGGCGGGCATCCGCTGTTCAAGGCCTTTGTGGAGGCCGCGCTGGCACAAAAACAGGGAGCAGCAAACTGATGCAATTGTGTGGCTTTGAGGTTGGCCTTGACCAGCCGTTTTTTCTGATTGCCGGCCCCTGTGTGATTGAGTCCGAACAGCTGACGCTGGATACGGCCGGGCAGCTAAAGGAACTGACCGAGGAACTGAGCATTCCCTTTATCTTCAAATCCTCCTACGACAAGGCCAATCGCTCCTCCAGCAAGAGCTTCCGTGGGCTGGGGATCGAGAAGGGTCTGCAGATCCTGCAGAAGGTGAAGGACGAGATCGGTGTGCCGGTGCTTACCGATGTGCACGAGTATACCCCGCTGGCCGAGGTGGCCGACGTCGTGGACGTGCTGCAGACGCCGGCCTTTCTTGTGCGTCAGACCGACTTTATCCAGAACGTATGCCGTCAGGGCAAGCCAGTCAACATCAAGAAGGGCCAGTTTCAGGCGCCCTGGGACATGGATCAGGTAGTGGCCAAGGCGAAGGAAACCGGCAACGAACAGATCATGGTGTGCGACCGCGGCACCAGCTTTGGCTACAACACGTTGATTTCCGACATGCGCGGGCTGGCGATCATGCGTCGCACCGGTTGCCCGGTGGTGTTCGACGCCACCCATTCCGTGCAGCAGCCGGGCGGGCAGGGCTCACGTTCCGGCGGCCAGCGGGAATTTGTGCCGGTACTGGCCCGCTCTGCCATGGCAGCTGGTATTTCCGGGTTGTTCATGGAAACCCATCCAGATCCGGAAAACGCCCTCTCCGATGGCCCCAACATGTGGCCGCTGAGCGAACTGAAGTCTCTGCTGGAGACGCTCAAGGCGATCGACGACACTGTCAAGCAACACGGCTTTATCGAAAACCCGCTGCTTGGAGTGTAATGTCATCCGGTTGTCATAAGGCCGCACTACAATTAATGAAAGCAAGAATTTGAAAAGTAAAGGAAAGTAAACGACATGACAGCAATCAAGAGCATCAAGGCCCGTCAGATTATCGACTCCCGTGGCAACCCGACCGTCGAGGCGGACGTGATTCTGGAAAACGGCGTCATGGGCCGTGCGGCTGTGCCGTCCGGTGCCTCTACCGGCGCCCGCGAAGCGATTGAGCTGCGCGATGGTGATCCCAGCAAGTTCGGCGGCAAGAGCGTTTACAAGGCGGTGGCCAATGTCAACGGCGAAATTGCCGAGGCACTGAAGGGCCACGATGCAGCCGATCAGGCCGGCATCGACCGCATCATGATCGAGCTGGATGGCACCGAAAACAAGGGCCGTCTGGGCGCCAATGCCATTCTGGCCGTCTCCATGGCCGCGGCCAAGGCAGCCGCGGCAGACAAGGGGCAGGCGCTGTTTGAATACCTGAAGACCGATACCTTCCGCATGCCGGTGCCGATGATGAATATCATCAATGGCGGTGAGCATGCCGACAACAGCGTGGACTTTCAGGAGTTCATGATCATGCCGGTGGGGGCGCCCTCCATCGAAGAGGCGATCCGTTACGGCAGCGAAATCTTCCATACGCTGAAAAAGGTGCTGCACGACAAGGGCTATAACACTGCAGTGGGCGACGAGGGCGGTTTTGCACCGGACCTGAAGTCCAACGAAGAAGCCATTCAGGTGATTCTGGAAGCCGTGGAGAAGGCGGGTTATGTGCCGGGCGAGCAGATCATGATCGCCATCGATGCCGCTTCCTCTGAGCTGTACGACGAAGCCAGCAACACCTATTATCTGGCCTCTGAAGACAAGCGCCTCACCAGTGCGGAGATGGTGGATTTTCTCGAAGACTGGGTGAACCGTTATCCCATCATCTCCATCGAAGATGGTCTGGCCGAAAATGACTGGGACGGTTTCAAGCTGATGACCGAACGCCTTGGCAAGCGCATTCAGCTGGTGGGTGACGACCTGTTTGTGACCAATCCGAAAATCTTCAAGGAAGGGATTGACAAGGGCATCGCCAACTCCATCCTGATCAAGGTCAACCAGATCGGCACCCTGTCCGAAACCCTGGAAGCCATCGCCATGGCCAAGGCAGCGGGCTATACCGCAGTCATTTCCCACCGTTCCGGTGAAACCGAGGACGTGACCATTGCCGACCTGGCCGTGGCGACGGGTGCCGGACAGATCAAGACCGGTTCCATGAGTCGCACCGACCGCGTGGCCAAGTACAACCAGCTGCTGCGCATCAGTGAACAGCTGGACGATGCTGCCATCTATCCGGGCAAAGACGCCTTTTACAACCTCAAGTAAATCGTGGCATATCGGCTGATCGTTCTTGCCGCCCTGGCGCTGATTCTGCTGTTGCAGGTGCGCCTGTGGTCCGGCAAGGATGGCCTGGCCGAGCTCCATCAGCTGGAAAAGAAAGTCAGCACGCTGCAACAGCAGGTTGATCAGCAGCAAGCGATCAACCATACCCTGGAGCAGAAGATTCTCGCTATCCGCAAGGATCCCCGGGCACTCGAAGCCCTGGCGCGCCAGGAACTGGGCATGCTCAAGCCGGACGAACGCTTTATTCGTCTGATTGTTCTCCCTGCTGCCACGCCTTCAAGCAAGGCGGATACGCCTGTGAAACCCTCCTCTCAATCCTCCGTAAAAAATCCCTGATTTCAATAGCCTGCACGCATTTGTGTAGCGAGTTTCCAGTCGTCTGCTACAAGTCGCCTTCGTGTTTGGTTGAATCCGGAAAAGAGGCTTTTTAGAGGGCCAGAACACCGATTGGGGTGCAGGGGGAGCGCCCCCCATTTTTCCGCACCATTTTTGCGGGTCTGAAAAAGTCGGGGACCCCCTCTAACCTGAGGCCTTGAGAAAGATATACAGGGCACCGGTACCGCCATCTGCCGGCTGCGCCGAGGTATAGGCCAGCACCATGGGGAGGTGTTGCAGCGTCTGCTGTGCCACCTTGCGCACCACCGAGTTACCGCCTTCCGAGTGGTAGCCCTTGCCGGTGATGACCAGCAGATAGCGTGCACCGGCCCGATGAGCCTGCAGGACAAAGCGCTGCAGCGCATGGGCTGCTTCATCGCGGGTCATGCCATGCAGGTCGATACGCCACGCCTTGCTGAAATCCCCGCGTTTGAGACGGCGCACTTCCTGCGGACGCAGACTGCAGCGCTGCCAGAAAACGTGCCCGGCGGGTGTTTCCCACACTTCCAGCGGCGTCGGGTCGAAAACATGGAGGGCGGTGGGCGCATCTTGCACATCCTGCGCGGGCTTGCGACGACGGCGTGGACGTGGCGAATCGGGCTGGACCCGAGGCGTCTGCTTCAGCGGCGCCACACCTGCCATAGCCTGGCGAAACAGGGCCTGATCGTCGTTCGCGGTCATGACTACAACTTCGCGGTTAGAATAGGTGCGTTCATTATACGAGGTGGTCATGCGCATCCTGCTTTCCAATGATGATGGGTATCTGGCGCCGGGGATCCGCACCCTGTTTGCCGCCCTGCAGGGGTGGCAGGGACAGCAGGAGGTGGTCATGATGGCGCCGGACCGCAACCGCAGTGCGGCGAGCAACTCGCTCACACTGGAGAATCCGCTGCGCCTGCAGCAGGTGGAACCGGGCATTTACAGTGTCAATGGCACACCGACCGACTGTGTGCACCTGGGCATTAACGGTGCCATCGACTTTCAGGCAGATATGGTTATTTCCGGTATCAATGCCGGCGCCAATATGGGGGATGACGTGCTCTATTCCGGCACGGTGGCGGCTGCCACGGAAGGGCGTTTTCTTGGCAAGCCGGCCATTGCCGTGTCCCTGTGCGGTGACACCCACTTTGACACGGCTGCCCACTGGCTGATCCGCATTCTGGAGCAGATGGAGCGCATTCCACTGGAAGCGAGCACCATTCTTAACATCAATGTGCCGGATCTGCCGCTGGAGGCTGTCCGTGGGGTGCGCGTGACCCGTCTGGGCCGCCGACACAAGTCGGAACCGGTGGTCTGTGACCGCGATCCCCGTGATTTGCCCATTTACTGGATCGGCCCCGCGGGTGAAGCGGCGGACGATGCGGAAGGCACCGATTTTCATGCTGTGGCACAGGGCTATGTTTCCGTCACGCCGCTGCAGATTGACCTGACCCACCATCGCATGCTGGAGCACCTGCAGACGTGGCTCAACCCACTCTGAATCTGGACGCGATTGCTCCCATTCGCTGGCCCACCCCTGCATTTGCCCGCCATCAGGGCGTGGGCATGACGTCACAGCGTACCCGGGATCGTCTGGTGATCCAGCTCCATGCGGCCGGCATTCACGATCCGGCAGTTCTGCATGCCATCCGTGTCACCCCTCGTCACCTGTTTGTGGAAGAAGCGCTGCAGAGCCGTGCCTATGAGAACACGGCGCTGCCCATTGGCTATGGCCAGACCATTTCGCAGCCTTGGGTGGTGGCCTACATGACGCAATTCTTGCTCGAAAAAGGGGCGCCGCAGCGGGTTCTGGAAGTGGGGACCGGTTCGGGTTATCAAACCGCCATTCTGGCGCAACTGACAACCCATGTTTACACGGTGGAGCGCATTGAGCCGCTCCTGAGCCGAGCACTGGATCGCTTCGCTCTGCTGGCGCTGGACAATATTCGTGCCTGTCTCAGTGATGGCCAGTGGGGCTGGCCGGAAGCGGGGCCCTACGATGCCATTCTTAGCGCTGCATCGCCCGCCCGCGTGCCTGAGACACTGATTGATCAGCTCGCCTTGGGCGGACGTCTGGTTATGCCGGTGGGTGAACAGTCACAGCGTCTGGTGGGTATTGAAAAGACACCGCGAGGGCTGCTGGAATACGACCTGGGGCCCGCCCGCTTTGTGCCCATGCGGACCGGGATCGAGGCCATGGGGCAGGGATCATGAAACTGTTTACCCGCCTTTACGATACCACTCTGGCACTGGCCGGTCATCGCCGTGCGCCGGCAGCACTGGTGGGTGTCAGTTTTGCCGAGGCCTCATTCTTTCCCGTGCCACCGGACGTGCTCATGATCCCGATGATCTTCCGTCGGCCGGAACGGGCCTGGCACTATGCCCTGCTGGCGACTCTGGGATCAGCGGTGGGCGGCCTGTTCGGTTATGCGCTGGGCTATTTTCTGTTCGAGCTGATCGAGCCGTGGCTACTATCGCTTGGCTATGGTGACACGCTGGCACAGGTGCGCGGCTTTTTCCGTGACTATGGCGTATGGGTGGTGTTTGCCGCCGGCTTTTCGCCCATTCCCTACAAGCTGTTTACGCTTACGGCGGGGGCCATGGCTATGCCACTGCTTCCGTTTGTGCTCGCTTCGCTGGTCGGGCGCGGGGCACGCTTCTTTCTGGTGGCGGCCATCAGCCGCTGGGGTGGGGCGCACCATCAGGCGACCATTCGCCGCTGGATCGAGTGGCTCGGCTGGCTTACGGTGGTAGTTATTGTTCTGTTTATCGGATACCGGCTGTCATGAGGCGGGTACTGGCGCTGATGTTCATCTTGTTGCTGGTTGGCTGTAGCAGCACACCCTCCACTTACGGTTCACGGAGTGCATGCAGTAGCGTGGTTGTGGTCCGCAGCGGCGATACGCTTGGGGAGATCGCGCAGCGTTGTCATGTGTCACTTGGGGTGCTGGCTCGAGCCAACGGTATCGATCCGCCCTACATGATTCGCATCGGGCAGCGTCTGCGTATCCCCCATTCGAATACGCCCGTTCCAACTCCTCACCGTGCTGGTGCGACCAGACAACCCACCAAACCTGTCCAGCGCCAGCTGGTATGGCCGCTGGCCGGTGCCTCAGTGGAGTGGAAGCCGGATCCAAAGGGCGGTGCCGGCATGCTGCTGCGCAGCCGCGAGCTCCAGCCGCTCCTAGCCATGGCGGCGGGCCGAGTGGTGACGCTGACCCGTCTGCCCACCTATGGCCCGGTGGTGGTCATCGATCACGGCCACCACCTCTATGGCGTGTATGCCCGCCTGCAGGCGGTGACGGTGCAGGTGGGGCAGTCCGTCTCATCGGGGCAAGTCGTCGGACAGTGTGCGCCGCAGGGGGAGTATGCCAGCGTCTGTTATGTGGAGTTGCGCGAAGACCGGCGTTTGCTGGATCTGCGCCGTTGGAACACCTGGCGTGGACGTCAGCGCGGCGGCTGAATCACCGCAAGCAGCACCGGGCGATCCTCGGTGGTCATCACATTGAAGGTGCGGCAGGCGGCGGCATTGTCCATGACTTCCATACCCACGCCGGCTGCATGGCACTGCTGCACCAGCCCACTTGGCAGAAACTGTTGTCGGGGGCCTGTACCCAGCAGAATGACATCGGGTTTCAGTGCCAGCAGTTGATCGATCTCGGCTGGGCTCAGCTCAGAAATCTCCTGCACCGCCCAGTCAGAGCAGAGGTGATGCTGGGTCATGTAAAAGCTGCCGGTCAGACACTGTTCATTGACCCAGATGCCCGCATCATCGATGCGGCGCACGCTGTTGATGCTGCGATCCTTGTGTTCTGTGAATTTCACCGCAAATCCTGCTCCCGTGGCTGAATTTTTGGACATTTTAGAGTATTATTCATTGCTTTCGTAAAAAGCCGACTGCCCGTTGGTCCCTGACCTGCGCTGCAGCGGCCCACGAGCGGAACAAAATGGCCCCGACGTGCCTCAGCTGGCTTGCGTCGTTCCAGCGCGCCCCTTTCGACGGCCGCATTTTTCTTGCTTAGGGAAACATCCGTGGAAGAGTTTCAGAGAATCAAGCGCCTGCCGCCCTACGTGTTCAATATTGTCGGCGAGCTGAAGCAGGCAGCCCGTCGCCGCGGCGAAGATATCATCGATTTTGGGATGGGGAACCCCGACCAGGATACCCCGAAGCATATCGTGGACAAGCTGTTGGAGGTGGCCCAGCGTCCCGGCGTGTATCGCTATTCGGTTTCCCAGGGCATTCCCCGCCTGCGCAAGGCGATCTGCAACTGGTATCGCGACAAGTTCGATGTTGAGCTGGATTACGAAACCGAAGCGGTGGTCACCATTGGCTCGAAGGAGGGGCTGGCCCACTTGGCGCTGGCCATCTGTGATCAGGGAGATACGGTGCTGGTGCCCAATCCGGCGTATCCCATTCATCCCTATGGCTTTGTAATCGCTGGGGCGGACATCCGCCATGTGCCGATTACACCCGATGTGGACTTTTTTGTCGAACTGGAAAAGGCGATCCGCGATTCCTGGCCCAAGCCCAAGGCACTGCTGCTCAACTTCCCCAGCAACCCGACGACGGACGTGGTGGATCTGGCCTTTTTCGAAAAGGTGGTTGCCATAGCGCGGGAACACAATATCTGGGTGATTCACGACCTGGCCTATGCCGACATCGTGTTTGACGGCTACCAGGCGCCATCCATTCTTCAGGTGCCGGGCGCCAAGGAGATCGCGGTTGAATTCTATACCCTTTCGAAAAGCTACAACATGCCCGGCTGGCGCGTGGGCTTCATGGTGGGCAACCCCACGCTGGTGCACGCCCTCAAGCGCATGAAGTCTTATCTGGACTACGGCATGTTTACCCCCATTCAGGTGGCGGCCATTACCGCGCTGGAGGGGCCGCAGGAATGCGTGGCGGAAATTCGCGACATGTATCGCCAGCGCCGTGATGCGCTGTGTCAGGGCCTCAACAGCATTGGCTGGGCGGTGACGCCACCCAAGGCCACCATGTTCGTCTGGGCGCCCATTCCCGAACCCTACCGCGAAATGGGCTCGCTGGAATTCTCCAAGAAGCTGCTCAAGGATGCCAAGGTGGCGGTATCGCCCGGGATCGGGTTCGGAGAGTATGGCGACGACCATGTGCGCTTCAGCCTGATCGAAAACGAACACCGCACGCGTCAGGCTATTCGCGGCATTCGCGACATGTTCCGCAAGGATGGAGTACTCGATGAAAACCATTAAACTCGGACTGATCGGCCTTGGTACCGTCGGTGGCGGTACCCTCGCGATTGTGCGTGACAATGCCGAGGTGCTGCAGCAGCGCGTCAATGCGCGCATTGAGGTGGTGGCCATTGCTGTGCGCGATCTGAACAAGCCGCGCACGGTGGACACCTCGGGCATTGAACTGACCGACGATCCCCACGCGATTGTCAACCATCCGGACGTGGATGTGGTGGTGGAGCTGATGGGTGGCACGGGCTTGGCCCGTGAGCTGGTGCTGCGCGCCATCGAAAACGGCAAGCACGTGGTCACCGCCAACAAGGCACTGCTGGCTGAACATGGTGATGAAGTCTTTGCCGCGGCGCAACAAAAGGGCGTGCAGGTGGTCTACGAAGCGGCTGTGGCCGGTGGCATTCCCATTATCAAGGCACTGCGCGAAGGGCTGGCGGCCAATCGCATTGACTGGGTGGCCGGCATTATCAACGGCACCGGAAACTATATTCTCACCGAGATGAAACAGCCGGGCGCCGACTTCAACGCCGTGCTCAAGCGTGCGCAGGAATTGGGCTATGCGGAAGCCGACCCCACCTTTGACGTGGAAGGCATCGATGCCGCCCACAAGCTCTCCATTCTGGCCTCGCTCGCCTTTGGCATTCCGCTGCAGTTCGACAGGGTCTATACCGAAGGCATCAGCCGCATCAGCGCGGACGACATGCGTTTTGCCGACATGCTCGGCTACGAAATCAAGCACCTAGGCATTGCCCGCCGGACTGACGAGGGGGTGTCCATGCGCGTGCATCCCACCCTGGTGCCCAAGTCCGTGCTGCTGGCCAGTGTGAGCGGTGTGATGAACGCTGTCATGACCCACGGTGATCAGGTGGGGTCCACCCTTTATTATGGTCCCGGAGCAGGCGCCGGGCCGACCGCCAGTGCCGTTGTGGCCGATATCGTGGATGTGGTGCGCAGTCTTGCGTGCCCGGAAGATGCGTGGGTGCCGCCCCTGGGCCATCGGGAAACCCGCGCATTGCCCGTGCTGAGCATGGAGGCTGTCACCTGCGCCGCTTATCTGCGTTTCCTCGCCAAGGATGCTCCGGGCGTGCTGGCGAAGTTTTCCGGCGTACTGGCCGAGCAGGGCATCAGCATCGAACACATGCATCAGGAGCCGTGCGAAGACGGCAGCGGTGACGCGCTGGTGGTGCTGATCACCAATGCCGTGCGTGAAGCAGCCATGAATGCTGCCATTGCCGCGCTGGAGGCCTTGCCCGAGATTGATGGCGCCGTACAGCGTATTCGCATAGAATCCCTCTCATAAAGCCGTAGAAAAAGGATAAAGAATCATGCCATTTCGTCCCCGTTATACCGGTCTGATTGAAAAATATCGTGATCGTCTGCCCGTGCACGACGATACACGCATCATCAGCCTGGGTGAGGGCAACACCCCGCTGATCCGCCTGAACCACATTCCCCGCCAGCTGGGCAAGGATGTGGACATTTACGTGAAATACGAGGGACTGAACCCCACCGGTTCCTTCAAGGATCGCGGCATGACCATGGCGGTGACCAAGGCGGTGGACGAAGGTGCCAAGGCGATTATCTGTGCCTCCACCGGCAATACCTCTGCCGCTGCTGCGGCCTATGCCGCGCGTGCCGGCATTCGTGCCTTTGTCTTGATTCCGGATGGCAAGATCGCCATGGGCAAGCTGGCGCAGGCGCTGATGCACGGGGCTGTGGTGATTCAGATCAAGGGCAACTTCGACGACGGCATGCGTCTGGTCAAGGAAGTGGCCGATCATGCGCCCGTGACCATCGTTAACTCTATCAACCCCAACCGTCTGCAGGGGCAGAAAACCGCCGCTTTCGAGATTGTCGAAGAGCTGGGTCGGGCGCCGGATTACCACTGCCTGCCGGTGGGCAACGCAGGCAACATCACCGCGCACTGGATGGGCTACGACGAGTATTACCGTGACGGTATCGTCGGCACGCGTCCGAAGATGGTGGGCTATCAGGCGGCTGGGTCTGCACCTTTTGTAAAAGGTGAAATGGTGGACAATCCGGAAACCGTGGCCACGGCGATTCGTATCGGTCATCCCCAGAGCTGGGAGCTGGCGTGGAACCTGCAGAAGGAATCCAACGGCTGGTTTGATGCCTGCACGGATGAAGAAATTCTCGCGGCGCAGAAGCTGCTGGCGCAGGCGGAAGGCATTTTCTGCGAGCCGGCATCGGCTACATCGGTGGCTGGCGCCATGCGCGATATTCGTGCCGGCAAGATTCCGGAAGGCAGCACCGTCGTGTGCACGCTGACCGGCCATGGCCTCAAGGATCCGGATACGGCCATTGCTCAGAGTGCCGATACCAAGGTCGTCACCGTGGCGGCAGAAATGGATGAGGTCCGCCGCGCCATTCTGGATAACATGTAAACGCGCATTTTGTCTTATACAAAGGCCGGTTAACCCGGCCTTTTTTGTCTCCGGAACCTGTCATGACGCAACTGGTTATCTACGCACCACAGCTCACCCGCGAACTGGCCGATGCGCCTGCGCTGGCGCCATGGCTGTGCTACGCAGACCGCCTGCCGGCCAACGCGCCGCAGGGGGTTGCCCGTTCCGCTTACTGGCTGCACCAGACACCGCCTGTGCCCTGGGCCGCCATCACTGCAGCCGAGGATCTGCAGGACTTTGATCCGGAACGTTTCTATCTGCGCATGGACCCGGTGCATCTGCATCCCGACAGGGATACAGTGGTGCTGTTTCGTGCCCAATCAGCCTGCATGGCGGAGCGAGAGGCCCGAGAACTGTTTGAGGCCTTCAATGCACACTTTGCCGAGGAGGGTGTGCAGTTGCAGCGGGGGGCAGTGGACCGCTGGTATGTATCCCTGCCACAGGCCATTGATCTCAGGACTGTACCCCTGTCGGATGCCGAGCACGCCAATTTGCGTGCGGTGGCCATGCAGGGGGAGGCTACCTCCCACTGGAATCGGCTACTGACCGAAGCGCAGATGCTGTTTTATCAGCACCCTGTCAATGTGCGGCGTCGTGAAGAAAATCTTCCCGAAATCAACAGCCTGTGGCCATGGGGTGAAGGCATTTATACACAATGGACGCTGCTAAAACGTCCCGGTACAGCCGTTTACACGCCCTTTCATGCGGTGCAGGCACTGGCTCGACAGGTCGAAACTGATTTGCTGGAAAATCCTGCGCCGGAGACGGCAATGCTGTTCCGCTACAAAAGCGTTTTTCTGGACTGGCAGGCGCAGCCCATTGACTGGGTGGTGGCACAGTTGGAGGCGGTTTCAGCACTGTTGAAACAGCGCAATCTGTCAGTTTGTGTGCTGGATGTGGGCGCAGAAGCGGTATTGTCGCTGAAACCGGCCATGTTGCGCCGTTTCTGGCGGCGGTGGGGGACATCCCGTCATCATGACCTCTTGAACAGTCAGGAGACATTGGACCTTGAACACCTCGCTGCTGAAAACCCTGAACATTGACCCGCAGCGTCAGCCTCTGCTGGCACAGGCGGCAGAACTGGCGCAGGAGGCGCTCAATCTGCCGCAGGTGGGGCATGTGCGTAGTGTAGAAGTGGCGGATATCTTGCACCGGCTGGGGGTAGATGAACCCACGCTGATTACCGCGCTGCTGTCGGACCGCACGCTGGAACCTCTCTACAGCAACGAAGTGATCGCCGAACAGTTTGGCGAGGAGGTCGGCCGCCTGTTGGCGGGGGTGCGTCAGCTCAACCAGTATCGGGATTTTGACCCGGACATTCTTCAGAACGAGGATCAGCTGGAAAACCTGCGCCAGATGCTGCTGGTAATGACCAGCGATCTACGCATGCTGCTGGTCAAGCTGGCCTACCGCATCGTACGCCTGCGTCATCTCAAGGAAGAGCCGGTGGATGTGCAGCGGCATGTGGCCGCAGAAACCCTGCATATCTTTGCGCCCCTGGCCAATCGGCTCGGCCTGGGACAGCTGAAATGGGAGCTGGAAGATCTCTCCTTCCGCTATCTGCAGCCGGACGTGTATCACCGCCTGGCACGGGAGATGGCCGTTAAGCGCAGCGAGCGTGAAGCCTATATTGAAGCCTTCAAGCAGCAGCTGAGGGCCTTGCTGGCGTCCGCAGGCATCGAAGCGGAGATCAGCGGTCGACCCAAGCATCTGTACAGCATCTGGAAAAAGATGCAGCGCAAGGGCCATGCCCATGTGGACGAGCTCAACGATCTGCGTGCCGTGCGTGTCTTTGTGGACAGCGTCAGTGCCTGCTATGAGGTACTGGGGCTGGTGCACACCCACTGGGAGCCGGTGCCCGAGGAGTTCGATGACTATATCGCCAATCCGAAGGAAAACGGCTATCAGTCACTGCATACGGTGGTGATTGGTCCTGAAGGCAAGGCGGTGGAGATTCAGATCCGCACCCATGCCATGCATCAGCATGCGGAGTTTGGCGTGGCCACCCACTGGCGCTACAAGGAAGGCGATACCCGCATCGACGAGCGCCTCGAACAGAGCCTGCTGGCAGTGCGCAAGCACCTTGAAAGCGCGTCGCTGGCCGATCTGGGGGAGCTGGATGTCACGGTACAGAGCGACCGCATCTACGTGCTGACGCCCAAGGGAGAGGTGATCCACCTGCCGGCAGGGGCGACCGTGCTCGATTTTGCCTATACCATCCATACCGAGTTGGGGCACCGCACGCGCGGCGCCCTGGTCAATGGCCGAATCGTGCCCTTGACGCACGTGCTCACCAATGGTGAACAGGTGGAGGTGCTGACCGCGCGGGAACCACGCCCCAATCGAAACTGGCTTAACCCCTCGCTGGGCTATACGCGCAGTCCGCGCACCCGGGCCAAAATTCGCAGCTGGTTCAACAAGCAGGACCGCAGTGTCAATATCGAACAGGGGCGGCAGCTACTGCACAACGCCCTGCAGCGGCTTGACCTGAACCGACGTGAAGTACTCCCTTATCTGCTGGAACGCTTCCGCCTGCCAGAAGAAGAGAGTCTGCTGGAGCAGCTGGGCAAGGGCGCCATCAATGAAATTCAGCTTGCCGCAGCCCTGCAGAAGTGGGTGCTCAAGCACGCCGAGGCGCAGTCGGCAGCGACGGCACCAACAACAGAAGAGGCCGAAGCGGAAGCGGAAGCGGAAGCATCTGCCCAGGTGGTCACCGCGGCGGGGCCGTTGCCCTGGCATCCGGCCAAGTGTTGTCAGCCCAAGCCGGGCGATCCCATTGTGGGCTACGTGACTCGTGGCAGCGGCATTACCGTGCATGCAGCCACCTGTCCCAATATCCTCAACCTGAGTGATAGCGAG
The DNA here is from genome assembly GCA_964471975.1 of uncultured Piscirickettsiaceae bacterium. Taxonomy (GTDB): domain Bacteria; phylum Pseudomonadota; class Gammaproteobacteria; order Thiomicrospirales; family Thiomicrospiraceae; genus Sulfurivirga. The sequence goes on from CAYYIL010000012.1 coordinate 40,306, forward strand.
CGCAAGCGCCTGATCGATGTCTATTGGGAAAGCGAAGGAGAAGGGCAGCTGGAAGTGCGCCTGAAACTGCTGGCCCATGCCTCGGATCTCCTGTTGATGGATGTGTTGGCCCGCTGCCGCGAAATGGATGCGCAGGTCAAGGCCATCCACAGTGAAACCGATGCTGAAGCCGGCGAAGTGCGCATCGGCCTGACCGTGCTGTTGCCACAGAGTCGGCCCCTGGGTCTGCTACTGGACCGGCTGGAATTCATTCCGGGGGTGATTGATCTGCAGGTGCCACACACCCGCAGGCTGGCGTGAGAGGCGCATTTTTTTGTTGCGGAATGTTGACAGCGCAGGCCCAATCTCTATAATACCGCCTCGTTGCCAAGGTAACGCGGCAGTGCCAAAAACTGGAATTGCGTCCCGTTCGTCTAGAGGCCTAGGACACCGCCCTTTCACGGCGGTAACAGGGGT
>CAYYIL010000013.1:0-39673 GCA_964471975.1 uncultured Piscirickettsiaceae bacterium
TCTGCGCTTCTGCAGCACTGGCCGCACCGCCTCAGCGCATTGTGGTATTGGCACCTCATGCCGGCGAGCTGGTGTGTGCAGCGGGGGGCTGTGATCAGATTGTGGGCGTGGTGGATTACACCGACTTTCCCACCCGGCTGAAAAACCTGCCCCGTGTGGGCAGCTATGCCGCGGTGAACATCGAGCGGCTGCTGCAGTTGAAGCCGGATCTGGTGGTCTATTGGTCCGGCGGGCTGTCAGACAAGCGCGTGCAGAAGCTGCAGGCACTGGGCCTGCCGCTGTTCGATGCCTCACCCCAACGACTGGATGACATCCCGAAACTGATCCGTCAGCTGGGGCAGAGGCTGCACACGTCAGCCCATGCCGATCGAGTGGCTGAGGTGCTGACCCGTCAGCTCACGGCTCTGCAACAGCAGTTTGGCAACAAGCCGCCCATCAGAGTCTTTTACGAAATCTGGGAGCCGCCGCTGATGACGGTGGGCCATGGCCACTTTATCGATCAGGCCATTCATCTGTGCGGGGGGCGTAATATTTACGATGATGTCAAGCGACCAGTGATGACCATCATGAAAGAAAGCCTGCTGACACGCAATCCTCAGGCTGTCTTGCTGGGGGGGGAACCTGCCCTGCAGCAGCGCTGGCTGCGGATCTGGAAAGAAAAACGGGCGTTTCTGCCCGTCGTTCGTCAATCGGCGCTGTTTCCCGTTCCCGCGGATCTGACGCAGCGGCCGGGGCCGCGGCTGATCGCCGGCACGGCCATTATCTGCCATGCCATCGATCAGGCCCGACATCGCCTGGCAGAGTGATTACTCGGCCATTTCCGCCTGGGATTCGAACAGACTGTGCACATCCACCAGGATGATGACCTGATCCCGATAATGGGCAATCCCCTGAATGTAACGGCTGTTGTCTTCCTGACTGGATCCCAGCGGCTCGATGCGCTTTTCCGGAATGTCGCGCACTTCCTGCACGCGATCCACCAACAGACCGACGGGACGGTCCTCTTCCAGCTCCACGATAATAATACGGCTTTCGTGGGTAATCTCTGATACGGGGACATCGATCATGCGGCGCATGTCCGCCACAGTCACAATTACGCCGCGTACGTTGATCACGCCCAGCAGGCGCGGATCCGCCCCTGGCACCTTGCGGATTCGTCCCACCCGCAGTACTTCACGGATCTTTGAGACATCGATGCCATAGGTTTCCCGGTCCAGATTGAACAGCACACAGCGCTGCATGGGCCCGATCGCTTCTTCCTCAGCCGCTTCGGCGGGCGTCAGATAAGGTTCTTCGTGCATGGTCTGTGTCATCTCCATTGTCTTTCCCCTCATTGCATCCGGTTATAACGCTGCAGCACACCGGGCAGATCCAGAATCAGGGCAATGCTGCCATTGCCGGTAATGGTAGCGCCTGCATAGCCGGCCACCTTCTGCAGCATCACGCCCAGCGGCTTGATCACCACCTCTTCCTGGCCTTTGACCTGCTGCACTACCAGCCCCACGCGCTGCCCGCCCACATTGACGATCACCACCTTGTCCCGTTCGGCTTCATTGCCTTCCAGATGCGGCTTGATCTCCGGCGCCAGCCACTCCTGCAAGAAGTAGAGCGGGATACTGCGTTCGCGCAACTGCACCATCATCTGCCCGTCAATGCGGTTGGTTTCACTCGGGTCATAATCGAAAATCTCCTGCACGCTGGTGAGCGGGATGGAGTAGCTGTCCTCGCCAAAGGCCACCATCAGTGTCGGCAGAATGGCCAGTGTCAGCGGCACGCGGATCTTGATCTGTGTGCCCTGACCAGGTACGGAGTCGATCTCGATGCTGCCGTTGAGGCGGGTGATCATGCTCTTGACCACGTCCATGCCCACGCCCCGACCGGAAATGTCGCTGATGGTTTCTGCGGTGGAGAAACCGGGCGCCATGATCAGCTCAAACGCTTCCTTGTCGCTCATCTGCGCAGCAGTCATCTCATCGATAAGCCCCTTTTCGATCGCCTTGCGCTTGAGTTTTTCCGGATCCATGCCGCGCCCGTCGTCGGTGATGGAGAGCAGAATGTGATCCCCTTCCTGTTCGGCAGCAAGAATGATCTTGCCCACCGGCGACTTGCCTGCCTTGGTGCGTTCTTCGGGCGGCTCGATGCCATGGTCCACCGAATTGCGTACCAGGTGAACCAGCGGATCGGCCAGCGCCTCGACCAGATTCTTGTCCAGATCGGTGTCTTCGCCGCGCAGCTCCAGCTCGATCTGCTTGCCAAGCTTGCGGGCCAGGTCGCGCACCACCCGCGGAAAGCGGCCGAACACCTTCTTGACCGGCTGCATGCGGGTTTTCATAACCGAGGCCTGCAGATCGGTGGTAACATGATCCAGATTGGAGACGGCATTGGAGATCTCTTCCAGATCAACGTCCTGGCCATTGCGCAGTGTCAGCAGGCGGTTGCGCACCAGCACCAGTTCGCCAACCAGGTTCATGATCTCGTCCAGCCGCTTGGTGTCCACCCGCACGGTGCTTTCCGACTTGGTCGCACCGGTAGTCGACTCGGCTTTGGGTTTTGCGTTTTCCGGTTTTTCCGCGCTCACGGATGCCTCCTTGCCTTGACGTGTATCGGGTTTGGATGATGCGGCGGGCGCTTCCGCTGGCTGGGGTGCCGCAGGCGGGGTGGGTTCGGCAGATTTTGCTGCTTCATTCGCCGATTCGCTGCTCGCACCTGTTTGTGACAGCTTCTCTTCACGCATTTTCAGCAGCTGTTCGAACTCTTCGTCGGTAATGTCTTCGTCGGGATCCCAGCCTTCCGGCAGTTCCAGCGGCACTTCCGCCAGCGCCTTGTTGTCATCGTCCGCACCGACGTCTCCCGCTGCCAGTTTCTCCTCGCGCATTTTCAGCAGCTGCTCAAACTCTTCGTCGGTTATGTCTTCGTCTGGGTCCCAGCCCTCCGGCAGTTCCAGCGGCACTTCCGCCACCGCCGGGGTTTCTCCACCCTGTGCTGTCTGCACCGCTTCATTCACCTCAGCTGTTTCTGCAGAAGCTTCAGCCTCTGGCGCTCCGCCCTTAACCAGCACATCCAGCTGTGCAAGCAGGTTGGAATCCACATCCTCGAATTCGCGCTCGCCTTCCTGCAGGCGGTTGATCATGTCGGTAATGGTGTCATAGACCTGCAGGATGATATCCGCCACGTCAGGCGTATAGGTCATCTCGCCATTGCGGATCTTGTCGAACACATTCTCGGCGCGGTGGCATACCTCCACCAGCGGCTTGATGCCGATAAAGCCGGCCCCGCCCTTGATGGTATGAAAGGCCCGGAAGATGGCGTTCAGCAATTCGATATCGTCCGGTGCCTGCTCCAGATCCACCAGCTGTTCGTTCAACTGCTCTAGCAGATCCTGTGCTTCTGCCAGAAAGTCCTGCAAAATTTCCTCGTCCACGATCCACGCTCCCTGTGTGTTTTTTGACATTGGACATACGCATCAAAGCAAGGCCCGTGCCATAAAAACAAAAAAGGGGCCAAAGGCCCCTGGCATATCGCTCAGATGCCGAGGGAGTCGAGCAGATCATCCACCTCGTCCTGGGAAGAGACGCTGTCCTGCTTGCTCCTGCTGGTGACATTGGGACCGACGCCCTTCATCACATCCTCGTTCCTACTACTCCAACTCTTGAGGTCGGCACCCGTGGCCTTGATCAGGGCTTCAAGAATCTGGTTCATTTCTGCCAGCGCCGGAATCATGCGCTTGAGGATCTGACCGGTGAGATCCTGGTACTCCTGCGCCATCACCAGCTCCTGCGTGCGCTTGATCATGGCCTGAATCAACGCTCTGTCTTCTTCGCTGTCCGCCCTGTCCAGCAGGGCATGCAGGCCATCGCTGATCTCATCGGCAATATCGAGACTGGTGGTGGCGGACTTTTCCGTCTCCTCCAGAATGTACTGCAGACGTTCTGCCGCATCGCTCAATTGGGCGCTGGCTTCGATGATATTGCCCTGCTCGTCTTCTGAGCCGGCTACATCCAGAAGCTGTTTCAGATCCTTGAGCTGCTCGGCCACCTTGATTTCGTGCAGGACGGTCAACCAGTCCAGATGGTGCTCGATCTGCTCCACATCATCGGCGGCAACGGCCTCACACAGCTGGGTGAGCCGATCCTTCATTTTGGCGGTCAGTTTGGTGTCCATGGGGGATCCTTTCGTTTTCTGGTCGGACGCGTGATGCCTTAATCTTTTTATTTGGCGGCACCGGCCTGCTTTTTCTTCGCCATGCGGGCGTTGTAGCGTTCAAACACCTTTTCCAGTTTCTCGGCCAGCGTTGCAGCGGTAAAGGGCTTGACGATATAGCCGTCCACACCTGCCTGCGCGGCTTCGAGGATCTGGCTCTTCTTGGCTTCTGCGGTGATCAGCAGGAAGGCGGTGTCCTTGAGCTTTTCGTCAGCCCGCACCCGCTTGAGCAGCTCGATGCCGGTCATCTTGGGCATGTTCCAGTCGCTGACGATGAGCTGATACTTGCCGCTCTGCACCATTGGCCAGGCAGTCGCGCCATCATCAGCTTCATCGAAGTTCTTGAAGCCCAGTTCCTTGAGCAGGTTCTTGACGATGCGGCGCATGGTGGAGAAATCGTCCACCACCAGGATATTGATATTGCGATCGATATTCATTCGACTCTCCTGTCTGTTTATAACCAGTTCTTGAGGCGGGCTCGCAGGCGCTTGATCGCCTGACTGTGCAGCTGACTGATACGCGATTCACTCACGCCCAGCACTTCACCAATTTCCTTGAGATTGAGTTCTTCGTCATAGTAAAGCGCCATCACCAGCTTTTCCTTTTCCGGCAGGCGACCGATCTCTTCTGCCAGCGCGTTCTGAAAGGCATCATCCACCACTTCGTGGAAAGGTGTCGGCCCGTGGGACACCAGCTGATCCTCGTTCAGCTCATCGTGGTCAGGCTCGTCGATGGAAAGCAGCTGAGCCGAGTTGGTATCCTGCAGAATCTTGTGGTATTCAGCCAGAGTCAGCCCTAGCACCTCGGCCACCTCATCATCCCGGGCTTCCCGTCCTTCACGGGCCTCTACCACGGCGATGGCTTCACTCACCTCACGGGCCTTCTTGTGTACGGAGCGCGGCGTCCAGTCGCCGCGGCGAATCTCGTCCAGCATGGCGCCTCGAATGCGGATGCCGGCATAGGTTTCAAAGGTGGCACCCTGGTCAGGACGGAAATTCTGCATGGCCTCAATCAGCCCTACAATACCGGCCTGAATCAGATCATCCACCAACACGCTCTCGGGGAGGCGCCCCTTCAGGTGCCAGGCGATGCGTTTGACCAGCGGCAGGTAGCTTTCCACATTACCCAGTTCGGGCTGCGTGGTGCGGGCCACTTTTTCGTATGCACTTGCGCCCTTCATCCGCGGCGAGTTCTCCTATCCCTGAAACAGGTTTTCCACAAAAAACTGAATATAACCGGTGGCGCCCTGCGGTACCGGCCAGCGATTGACCTGGTCAGCGATCTGCCGGAAGGCGCCGGCGGATACGCTGGTGGGATTATAAAGGGTAACAGGCACCTGTTTCTGCACCGCCTCTTTCAGTGCCGCGTCATAGGGCACGGTGCCGAGATATTCAAGCTGCACATTGTCCAGAAAGCGCTCCGTCACCGTGGCCAGCTTGAGGAACAGCTTGCGGCCATGCTGCTCGTTCTGCGCCATATTGGCAAGTATGCGGAAACGGTTGAGCTGGTAGTCGCGGTTGAGTACCTTGATCAATGCGTAGGCATCCGTGATGGAAGCCGGTTCGTCACATACGACAACGACCACCTCCTGTGCCGCCTGGCAAAAGGTTGCCACACTGCTGGCAATGCCTGCCGCCGTATCCACGATGAGCACATCCAGATCGTTGGACAGCTCGGAAAAGGCGTGCACGATGCCGGCATTTTCCAGCGCACTCAGCTCAGCCATGCGCTTGACGCCGGAGGCCGCCGGAATGACCTTGAGGCCACCCGGTCCTTCCACGATCACTTCGCGCAGGCTCTTCTGACCGTCGAGCACATGCGAAAGGTTATATTTCGGGCTCAGTCCCAGCATGATGTCCACATTGGCCAGCCCCATGTCCGCATCCATGAGCAGGACACGGTTGCCCATGGCGCTCAGCGCCACGCCCAGATTGACGGAGACATTGGTCTTGCCCACCCCGCCCTTGCCGCTGGTCACGGCGATCACGCGCACCGGCTTGCCGGAAGGGGGGTCCCCGACTTTTTCAGGGGCTGTTTTCTTCGCCGCAGCCGCTGCAGCCGTCCCTGAGGCATTCTGAGCCGGTTTTTTCTGCATGGCGCGCAGTCCTGCCGCCTGATCACTGTGCATCGAAATACTCCTTGCCCAATCCCAGTTTGAACGCCATGTCGGCGCGTTCGTCCGTCTGCTGTGCGCCCAGCACGATGGCGCGGTCGATCAGCTCCTGCGGGTCGGCTGCCTGCAGGTCCTCCGGCACCCGCTGCCCTTCCGAAAAGTAGGTCAGCGGCAGGCCGGTTTCCGTCGCCAGCGTCAGCGCGCCGCCCAGCTGGGTCGCCTCGTCCAGTTTGGTGAACAGCAGGCCGTCCAGCTTCAGCTGCCCGAAGGCCTCGACCACTTCACGCATCACCTTCAGCGGCGTGGCTGCCGAAAGCACCAGCAGATTGCGCACCGGCAGCGCCCCGCCCTGACGGTTGGTCGCCTGCTGCGCGATGCGGATATCCTTCTGACTCATGCCGGCGGTATCGATCAACACCAGCTTCTTGCCGCGCAGCCCCATCAGCAGGGTGACCAGCTCGCTCTGATCCCGCGCCACATGCACGGGCACGCCCATCAAGTCCGCAAAGGTCTGCAACTGCGCCTGTGCCCCTATTTTATAGCAGTCGGTTGTGACCAGGGCCAGCTGGCTGGAACCCTGACGCATGACAAAACGGCCCGCCAGCTTGGCAATGGTCGTAGTCTTGCCCACCCCCGTGGGCCCCACCAGCGCGACAATGCCACCCTGGCGGATAATGTCCCGCTCGCTGGGCTTGAGGCCTGCTGCCAACAAGCCAAGCAGCTGCGACCACGCCGCCTCTTCATCCGTTATCGGCTCTACCTGCTGAAGCAAGCTTTGGGCCAGCTCCCAGCCGATGCCCATATTGAGCAGTTTTTTCAGCAGAAAAACACGCTGCGGCGCCTGCTGTTCGGCCTGCCCCCACGCCAGTCCGGCCATTTGCTGCTCCAGCAGCTGGCGCATGTACTGCAGTTCGGCAGAGAGGCGCTCCAGCTCAGGACTGTGTGCAGCCGACTGCGCAGCGGGCTGATCCAGAGCGATGGGTGCTTCGGCGCCGTCAATGGCCGCCACCACTTCATACTGGCCGTTTTCCTGCCGCGAAGAGAGAATGACGGCATCAGGCCCCAGTGCCTGTTTGACTTCCGCCAGGGCGGCCTGCATGGTGGGGGCGACAAAGCGACGCATCTTCATGGTGCAGCCTCCCCGTTATTCTGCTGCCCCACCGAGGCGACCACATTGATCTGCCGGTTTTCCGGCACTTCCGTATAGGCCAGCACATGCAGGTTGGGCAGGCTGTAGCGGAACAGCCGTGCCAGCGCGGCACGGATCTGCGGCGCCACCAGCAGGACGGGCGCGTGCCCCTGGGCTTCCAGCTGCTGCACCTGCTCGGCCAACGCGCCATACAGCCGCTCGGCCAGTCCCGGATCGATGGTAATCTGTCCGGGCGGAGAGTTCTGGGCTGCCTGCAGCAGCAACTGCTCCAGTGATGGATCGAGGGTAATCACCTGCAGGGGCTCATCGCCTGGGGCAAGCATATCAACAATGGCGCGCCCCAGTGCCGCGCGCACATACTGGGTAAGCTGTTCGGGCTCCTGCGTCTGCGTGGCGTATTCGTTGAGGGTCTGCAGAATGGTGCGCAGATCGCGGATGGGGATTTTTTCACGCAACAGGTTCTGCAGCACTTTCACCACCGTGGCCAGCGGCAACTTGTCCGGCACCAGCTCCTCCACCAGCTTGGGCGAGTGTTCGCGCACACGATCCAGCAGCTTCTGCACTTCATCGGGACCCAGCAACTGCCAGGCATACTCCTGAATGACCTGACTCAAGTGCGTGGCAATCACCGTACTGGCATCCACCACCGTATAGCCCATGGCCTGCGCATGGTCCCGCTCGGAGGGGCTGATCCACAGGGCGTCCAGTCCAAAGGTGGGATCCTTGGTGGGAATGCCTTCCACCTCGCCATACACCTGCCCCGGGTTAATGGCCAGTTCCCGGTCGGGATAGACCTCCCCCTCGCCCGCCGTCACGCCCATCACCTGAATGCGGTACTGCGTCGGCTTGAGCTCCAGATTGTCACGGATATGCACCGGCGGAATGAGAAAGCCCAGCTCCTGCGACAGCTTGCGACGCACCCCCTTGATGCGCTCCAGCAGCTCGCCGCCCTGGTTCCTGTCCACCAAAGGTATGAGGCGGTAGCCCACTTCCAGACCGAGCGGATCCACCTGTCCCACATCATCCCAGCCCACTTCGAGCGGCTCTTCTCCCTCTTCTTCCTCACTCGCCTCCAGCACTTCCTCGGTCGCTTCCTGCGCCGCCTCGCGGGAGACATACCAGGCCAGCGCCGCCAGTGCGGCAGCCAGCGACAGGAAGGCAAAGTTGGGCATACCGGGAATGACGCCGATAATGGCCATGATGCCCGCCGTCACCGCCAGCACTTTCGGATTGGCGAACAGCTGCTTCTGCACCTGGCGGCTCATGTCGTTGCTGTCGCTATTGACGCGGGTAATGATGATGGCAGTGGCCGTGGAAAGCAGAATGGAAGGAATCTGCGCCACCAGCCCATCCCCGATGGTTAGCAGCGTGTAGGTCTGCACCGCATCGCTGAAGCTCATGTTGTGCTGCAGCAGACCGATAAACAGGCCGCCGATGATATTGATAAACAGAATGACAATGCCGGCCACCGCATCGCCGCGCACGAACTTGCTGGCACCGTCCATGGCGCCATAAAAGTCCGCCTCCATGGCGATCTCCTTGCGGCGCTGCTGGGCTTCTTCCTGCGTAATCAGGCCGGCATTGAGATCGGCATCAATGGCCATCTGCTTGCCAGGCATGGAGTCCAGCGTGAAGCGGGCGCTCACTTCGGCCACACGGGTGGCCCCCTTGGTGACCACCACAAAGTTGATCACTACCAGAATGGCAAACACCACCAGCCCTACCGCGTAGTTGCCGCCGATGACAAACTCGCCGAAGGATTCGATCACCTTGCCGGCAGCATCCGGGCCGTTGTGCCCTTCCAGCAGAATGACGCGCGTGGAGGCGATATTGAGCGCCAGACGGAACAGGGTAGTGACCAGAATGATGGTGGGAAAAATGGCGAATTCCAGCGGTCGCTTGACGTAGAGCGTGACCACCAGCACCACCAGCGAGAGGGCAATATTGAAGGTAAAGAAGACATCGAGCAGGAACGGCGGCAGCGGGATGGTGATCAGCCCCAGCAGGGCAAGCACCGCAATCGGCACGCCCAGACCGCTGCCGGCGCCCTGCTTGATCTTTTCCCACACGGCCGTCAATGTCATAGGGTGTCGTTCTCAATCCTCATGGCGGGGGCTGTGTCATGTCGTCCGGCACGGGCAGATGCTCGAAATCCGGCGGTGTGGCCGCCTGACCGTCCCGCAGCTGATAGACGTAGGCCAGTACGGCCGCCACGGCGCGGAACAGCTGATAGGGAATCGGCGCCCCTTCCTGGGCATTATAGTACAGGGCACGGGCCAGCGCCGGCGCCTGCACCACAGGCACGTGGTGCTTGCGCGCGAGGGTGCGGATCTGGCTGGCCATCAGGTCGGCGCCCATGGCCAGCACGATGGGTTCGCGCATGGTAGACGGGTCGTATTTCAGCGCCACGGCAAAGTGGGTGGGGTTGGTGATGACCACATCGGCCTCCGGCACCTTCTGCAGCATGCGCCGTTGCGCCATCTCCCGCTGCAGCTGGCGGATGCGTCCCTTGACCTGCGGATCCCCTTCCTGCTGCTTGAACTCTTCCTTGACCTCCTGACGGGTCATCATCATCTGCCGGGTGTGTTCCCACAGCTGATAGGGTACGTCGATCAGCGCCACCACAATCAGCGAGAGACTGATGAGAATGAACGCCCACACGATGAGACTGGCTGCCTCGCCCAGCGCATTGAGCAGACTCAGCTTGGCCAGCCCCAGCAGCTGATCGAGCATCTGCCCGATCACCAGTACCGCTACCAGCGCCACCAGAGACACCTTGAGCAGGGCCTTGACCAACTCCAGCAGATTGCGCAGGGAAAACAGCTTGGCAAAACCGCTAATGGGATTCAGCTTGGCAAAATTGGGCGCCAGCGCCTTGGGGGCGAAGTTCCAGCCGCCGATCAGCAGCGGCGAGGCGATGGCGATGATCACCATGACGGCAAGAAACGGCCACGCCAGCGACCACGCCTGGGCAAACAGGGCGATAACCAGCTCCAGATCCTTCTTCAGGTCAAAGGCGTGTGCGCGATCCAGCAGCAGGCCTTCGCGCATCAGAATTTCAAACTGCTGCACCGTATAGGGTCCCAGCACCAGAAAATAGACGCCGGCGCCCAGCAGCATCAGCACGGTGGCCAGCTCTTTCGAGCGTGGCACCTGCCCCTTTTCACGCGCCTCACGGAGTTTCTTCTCCGTTGGCTGTTCCGACTTTTCCTGACCGTCTGCGTTCTCAGCCATGCCCCTACCTCAACTGCAGCGCCTGCGTCTGTTCCATGGCCAGATGTACCAGCGTACGCAGGTGCTCCAGAATCATCGGCCCCATCAGCGACAGCAGCACCAGCCCTGCCAGCAGCGTAATGGGAAAGCCGACCGCAAAGATATTCATGGCCGGCGCTGCCCGCGACATGATGCCAAACGCCAGGTTCACCAGCAGCAGACTGGTCACCACCGGTAACGCCATCACCACACCGGCACTGAAGATATAGACCCCAAATGCTGCCACACGTTTCAGACTCTCCGGTGCCAGCATATCCACACCCACCGGCAGGGTATTGAAACTGTCCACCACCACCTGAATGACCAGCAGATGGCCATTAAGCACCAGAAAAAACAGCGTGGCCAGGATGGTAAAGAACTGGCTGAGAATGGGGACATTGACGCCGTTGATGGGATCGGCCATGGAAGCAAACGCCAGCCCCATACCCATGGAAATGAAGTGCCCGGCCAGCACAAACGCCTGAAATACCACCAGCCAGATCAGCCCCATGGCCAGCCCGATCACCACCTGCTGCATCATCACCAGCAGCCCTTCGGCAGTGAAGGGGTCGATGGGGGGCGGCGACGGGATCTGCGGCGCCGCCGCCAGCACGATAAAGAGCACGGTAAACAGTCGCACTCGCACCGGCACCGCTGCCATGGAAAAGATGGGAATCATGGCCATGGTGGCACCCAGACGCACCAGCGGCCAGAAATACTGTCCGAGCAACTGCAGAAACTGATCGAAGCTAAAGACCATACTGCGTCATTGCGACAGCCCCAGCGTCGCGGGAATATTGCGGATCAGCTCGGTGGTAAAGCTGGTCCACACGTCCAGCATCCACGGGCCGAAGATCACCACCGACAGCGCCACCACCGCCAGCTTGGGGATAAAGCTGAGCGTCATTTCATTGATCTGCGTGGCGGCCTGGAACATGCCCACCAGCAGTCCGACAATCAGCGCCGGCAGCAGCAGCGGTGCCGAGAGCATGGCGACAATTTCCATCATCTGCTGCCCCAGTTGCAGAACCGTCGATTCATTCATGGCTTATACCCCGCTGCCCGGCACGATAAAACTGTTCACCAGCGTGCCCAGTATCAGTTCCCAGCCATCTACGAGTACAAACAGCATGATCTTGAACGGCAAGGAAATGATCATGGGCGAGAGCATCATCATCCCCATGGACATGAGCAGGCTGGCGATGACCAGATCGATAATGAGAAAGGGGATAAAGATCATGAAGCCGATCTGGAAGGCGGTTTTCAGCTCCGAGGTCATGAAGGCGGGAATGAGCACCTTGAAGGGCACCGTTTCCGGCTTGTCCAGCGTCACACCGGCCATTTCAGCGAACATGCCCAGATCGTCCTCGCGCGTCTGCTGCAGCATGAAGGTGTGCATGGGCTTCGACGCCCGCTCCACCGCCTGCTTGAAGGTAATCTTTTCTTCCATGTAGGGCGTCACCGCCTGAGTATAGATCTTGTCCAGCACCGGCGACATGATGAATAGCGTGAGAAACAGTGCCAGCCCGATCAGCACCTGATTCGACGGCGTCTGCATGGTACCCAGCGCCTGCCGCAGCAACGCCAGCACGATAATGATGCGCAGAAAGGAGGTGGTGGCGATCAAAGCAGCGGGCAGCAGGGTCAGCCCGGTCATGATCAGCAGGATCTGGATGGTCAGGGTGTAGTCCTGATTGCCCTGATCATCCACACTGACGGTGAAGGCAGGAATGCCCGGTTCGGCCTGCGCCAGCCAGGGCCAGAACAGCAGCAGAAACGGCAGGAGTCTAATCAGTTTTCGAGCCGTTGTCGTGACGATCGGCGTGGCCGTGTAGTGCATCATGCAACCGTTTCGCAAAGGCGCCCTGTAGTCCATTGCCGCCATTATCAGGCACTTCCACAGGGTCCGCAAGGGTGTGCAGCAGCGATATCCGACTGGGTGTCACGCCCACCAGCAGCTGCTGCCCGCCCACCTCCAGCAGCACGATCTTTTCCTGCCGCCCCACCGACAGGGCACTGATCACCCGCAGCGCCTCCGGATTACCACCCGGAATGGCGGCAAAGCGCTTCAGCAGCCAGGCTGCCAGAAAGATCAGCGCAAGAATCAGCAGCAGCGAAAACACCACCTGCCCAATGTAACCACTGGCCGAAAAGGCGTGCTCACCCACCTTTGGAGCCGCATCTTCTGCCCGGGAAAAAGCGGGGACGATGAGCAGGAGTAAGTAAAGAAGGGGGTCCCCGACTTTTTGAAGCCGGCTTGTTTTCGAACTCGATAAACTGCCTGAAAACAGCTGCTTAAAAGGCATTATTTCAGCTTTTTAATGCGTTCCTGCGGGCTGATGACGTCTGTCAGCCGCACGCCGAACTTATCGTTGATGACCACCACTTCGCCGTGGGCGATAAGGGTGCCATTGACCAGCACGTCCAGCGGCTCACCGGCCAGCCGGTCCAGCTCCACCACCGACCCCTGCGAATACGCCAGAAGGTTGCGGATAGTGGCCTTGGTGCGACCGATTTCCAGCGATACAGTCACCGGAATGTCCAACAGGACGTCCAGATCCAGCTTGTCGCCATCGCCCCCTTCCCGCAGGGCATTGAGCATGTCCGAAGCTTCTTCATTGCTGACCGCATCATCGGTGGCTTTGGCCTGCTCGTTCAGTGCTGCCGCCCAGTCGTCCGCAGCGCCTTCATCGCCGCCCTGCTCAGCTTCGGCCTGCTCCTGAAGCGCTTCGCCCCAGTCCACATTGTCGTCATCTTCAGGCGTATTGTTTTCGTCACTCATCGTCCAGTCCTCTGACAGGATTTACGGGAGGCTCCTTATAAGCCGGATGTTGCACGATTTCTTCAATCTTGATCGCTTTTTTGTTGCGTTCACTGATGCCCAGCTTGCCGCGGGCAATGGGCACATCTTCCGCCATCAGCGTGACCTGGTCGGGCATGTCAAATGGAAGAATATCGCCTTCCTTGAGGTTGACCAGATCGTGCACGCCAATCTCCAGTTCGGCCAGCGTGCTGCTGAGCTCGACTTCGATATTCTTGACCTCATCCCGAATGGTGCGCGCCCAGGTGTTGTCACTGTCGCCCTGCAGGTTCTGCAACCCCTCTTCCAGCTTGTCGCGGATGGGCTCAAGCGCCGCATAGGGGATGACGATATCGATACGCCCTTCCATCGCCTCGAAACGGACATGCACCGGGCTGGTCACTACCATGTCCGTCGGATCACTGATGGAGGCGAACTTGGGGTTCATCTCCGAGTGCATGTACTCGATTTCCAGATCCATCACCGGCGCCCACGCCTTGCGCAGGTTTTCGATGATGATATCCAGAATGCTGCGGATCATGCTGGTTTCCACCGGGCTGTATTCCCGCCCTTCGATCTTAAAGGGCAACAGGCCCGTGCCACCAAAATAGATATCCACCGCCGTAAAGATCAGCTTGGAATCCAGCGTAAACAGCGACACCGTATTCAGCGGATTGAGACGGTAGAGATTGAGACTGGTCGGGAAAAAGAGATTGCGCTGGTAGTCAATCATCTTAATGATCTTGACCTCGCCGGCAGCCACCTCGATGGAGGTCATGATCAGTTCATTGAACTGGCGCTGAAATCCCCGTGCAAAACGCTCATTGATGATATCCAGCGCCGGCAGACGCCCCCGGACGATACGCTCCTGATTGGAGAAGTCGTACGGCTTGATCGGCAGCCCGTCTTCGGGCTGATCCGTTTCCGTTTCGACGTCGCCCTCGTCCATGCCACGGAGCAACGCATCGACTTCATCTTGGCTGAGAATATCGTCCATGGGGTCGGCTCTTGGTGCCTTACTGCATCACAAAGCGCTCAAACAGCACATCTTCCACCAGATCCGGGTAGATGCCGTGATGCTCAAGATCCTTGCGTACCACTTCGAGAATCTTCTTGCGCAGCTTGTCCGGACCATCGTCCGTGGCCAGCTCGGAGTAATGTTGTTTGCGCAGCAACATGGTGATGTCGTTGCGCAATACGGGGCGCAGGTGCTCCAGTTCGCCATGCTCACCCACCAATTGGGGGTAATAGGTCATGATCTTGAGCGTGACCGCCAGAAACTTGGCCTTGCCTTCGCCGTGAAAATTGACCACAAAGGGCTTCATCTCAAAGTACTGCGGCTCGGCATCCGGCGGTGGCGGCTCAAACTGCTTGTACTTGGGCGAATAGTGTTTGGCGTGCGGGTTTTCATCCTCGCCGCCACTGCCATGTTCAGCGCCCGCTTCGGCCACAGCTTCCTTCTTGTCGCCGCCCTTGTCGTGGTTCTGGCTCAGCAGCAGCCACGCCACTAAACCGCCAAGGGCCAGCACAATAACAAACAGCAGAATGATCAGTACCAGCAGCAGCGTATTGCCACCGCCGCCTGATTTTTCCTTCTTGTCCTCTTCTTCTGCCATGATGCTCTCCTCAAGGTTTCAATATCAGTGGTGGGGTATCGGTGCCGATGCATGACCGGCCTGCACCGGTGCGCCCAGTTTCATTTCCTTGCTCAGATCCTCGACGCCTGGCGCCTCGCTCAGGCTCTTGAGACGCCGCTCGGCATCCTTGCTGAGCACGATAATGCTGATACGCCGATTTCGAGGATTATACGGGTTTTGCTTGTCGAACGGCACGGTGTCCGCCAGCCCCACCACCTGGGCGATGCGTTTCTCAGGCACGCCACCGCGGATCAGTAAACGACGGGCAGCATTGGCGCGATCGGCCGACAGTTCCCAGTTGGTGTAATCCTGACTGGCGTAGCGGGAGGAATCCGTGTGCCCGGCAATACTGATGGGACGATCCGTATGCGCCAGAATCTGCCCCACTTCCTTGATCAACTTGGCGGCATAGTCGCGCGGGACATCCACCCCTGCCTCAAACATGGGGCGCTTGCGGTCATCCAGAATCTGGATCTGCAGACCATTGGGCGTGACATCCAGCTTGAGCTGATCCTGCAGTTTGCTCAGCTCGGGGTCGGCGGCGATCTTCTTCTGGATCTGCAGTTTTAGCTGCTCCATTTCGGCCTCTTCCTTGGCCTTGCCGGAGCCATTCTCCTCCCCTTCCTTGCCGGTGGGCATGTCCTGAAAGCCCCCCGCATCGATAATGGTATTAGTCTGACGCCCCTGCGCCTTACTTTCCACCAGCACTTCCGGCGAGGCTTCGATCACCGTGGGGTTGCGAAAATACTCTGCAATCGCCTTCATTTCTTCATCATTCGTGCCACCCATGACCCAGAGCAGCAGGAAAAACGCCATGGTCGCCGTCATGAAGTCCGCAAACGCGATCTTCCATGCCCCACCATGCGCAGCATGTGGGCATTTATTAAGGCGTTTAATAATAATGGACTGTTCGTCGCTCATGGTGCGTTTCCGCCAGGCTTATTTAATGGATTGGATATATTCATCCAGTTCCTGGAAAGTGGGGCGCTCCACGTGCGGCACTGCCTTGCGGCCGAATTCCACCGCCACCTGCGGAGCATAGCCGTTGAGGTTGGCCATCAGACAGGTCTTGATCACACCGTAGAACTGCCCTTCCGCCTCGGCATTGCTCACAATGGCATTGCCAATCGGAGCTACAAAACCGTAGGCCGCCAGGATACCGAGGAAGGTCCCCACCAGCGCCACGGACATGTGATGGGCGATCTCCATCGGACCGGCATCCAGATAACTCATGGTAATGACGATCCCCATGACCGCCGCCACGATACCGAAGGCCGGCAGCGACTGGGCCACTTCGTTGATGGCATAACCGGGCGCTGCCGCTTCATGGTGGTGAAGATCCAGTTCCTGGATCATCAGGTCTTCCAGCTGATAGGGATTGCTGGCCCCGGAAATCATCAGGCGCAGATAGTCACAGATAAAGTCCACCACATGGTGATCGGCCGCCACCTTCGGTGCGGAATTGAACAGCTCGCTGGAGTGCGGATCCTCCACGTCGGCCTCAATGGACATAAGCCCTTCGCGGCGCGCCTTGTTGAAGATCTTGAACATTAGCCCCAGCAGTTCCAGATACATTTCCTTGTTGTAAGGGCTCGGCTTGGCCAGACCCACCGCCTTGGAGAAGCCCTGCTTGATGGCCCAGCCAGGGGTGGCGATCACATAGGCACCGAATGCCCCCCCCATAATGATCAGTACTTCCAGCGGCTGGACCAGAATGCCAAAGGAACCGTGAGGCAGATAGCCCCCCAGTACACAGCCGATTACGATGATTGTGCCAGCAATCGCTTTCATGAATTAAGCTCTCAAGGGCTGTCTAAAAACGCAGCATAGTCTAAACAAAATGGTCCACCAGCGCATCGGCGCGCACCCACCGGGGTTGAGGCGGCGTCTCGTCTGTCTCGACGCCTGCGTCTGCATGCGCAGATGACCCCGTCTCACTTTCGGCCTGACCCTCACGCCGTGCATCGGCAAAGGCCTGCGCGTGGCTCTGCGCATCCGGCGAAACATCAATGGCGGCCAGATTCAAGCCCTGCTGATCAAACATCTCCCGCAGGCGGGGCAGAGCCTGTTCGATGGCTTCACGGGTGAGCGCATGATGTGCATGCAGACTCACCTGCACCGACTGATCCTTGTCCACCTTCAGCTTGATCTGAATGGGCCCCAGGTGTGCGGGATGCAACCGCACCTGCGCCAGCTGCTGGTTGTTCTGCGCCAGCACCATCACCCGCTGGGCCAGCGCCTTGCCCCAGTCGGGGTGACGCAATGGCAGCGTAATCGCTGACTGAACACCCTGCATGCTCTGACCACTGTCAGAACGCTGAAGGAGCCCAGCATGACCGCTCTGACCGTTTCCGGCGGAAGTCTCGCCCTGCCCACCCTCGTGCTGCATGGCAAACTGAGTGGCCAACTTTTCAAAACGCTGCACGACCTCCTGCTGTGTCACCAGTGGGTGCTCCGAGCGCGGCTGCAGCGCCATGCGCAGCTCCTGGGCCCAGGCTGGCAGTGCCTGCAATGAAGGTGTGGAATCCTGCAACCCGCTCAAGGCACTTTTCATGGCATCGACCAGATTCTCAGCACGGGGTTCTCGGGCCGACTGTGCCGTGTGTTCCATCAACTTATGAAGTCGGGCCTGCAGCGCTGCCAGACGCTTGAGCAGGTAATCAGGTGTGGAAGCAGGCGCAGCCTTAGCGGTCTCCTCAGCATTTTTAAAGGATAGCTCAGCGTCACGCGCAGTCTTCTCAGTTTCGGTTTCCTCGCCTGACAGGACTTCAGCCTGGATTGCAGGCACTTGCGACTGCCTGGCGGCAATAATTGCCGCCTGCCGGACCGGGGCATGTCCGTCATGTTCCGTTTTGATCATCTGTAGGGGGGATTGTTTTGCTGTCAGGCGATCTTCCACCTGCTGCAACAGGTGCGCCACGGCTACCAGCACGCCCGTTTCCACATGCCCTGAACTCGCCTGCTCACCTGGCGCTGCAACCGTGTGCCCTCCCTTTTCAGCGTGCAGTAACGAAGCCAATGCATGCTCCCAATCCGAAAAGGACGGCATGGTGCCCCTGGGCGCATTTCCATCAGACCCTTGCAATGCGATATAGAACGCCTGCAATGCCTCAGTCAGTGTCGCAGCTGTGTTCTGTCTGGCCGGTTGCGTTTTCTGAACGGTGCCACCCGATGCTTTTCCTTCTCTGGAAAGCGATTTCAAGCCTGTCAGAAGGTTATCCAGCGCATCCAGAAACTGAGCCAGCGCTTCCTGTTGAGCTTTGGTCAGATCCTCATTCCGCAAGGTTGGAATGGCGTTTTTTGGCAGAACCGAGCGAGCCAACAGGTGGTGAAACAGTTGAGTAAAGTCCAATTTCCCGGATTGGGTTACCGGAAGACTTTCCGCATTCGTCTGCACGGCAAACGGGCCTGCGGCCATCAGTGGAGCCAGATCTGTCAGGGGATTGAGCGCCATATCAGGGTCCTGTGGTAATGTCTGCACAGGCTCAAGCAACAAGTGTGCCGGTTTTAATGAGTCGGGCGGCGCGCAGCAAAGGCATCCATCTCTTTCTGAGCCTGACGCGCTTCGGCATGGGCCAGAGCCTGTTCGCTCCGTTGCAGCAGCTTTTCCAGCGCCTTGAGCTCGCGGTACTGCTGCTGCCAGGCCTGCTGAAGCTGGTTGATCTGATCATGAAGCTGCTGGCACTGCTGCTGTTGATGCGCACGCGCCTGCAGCAGCTGCTGCACGAACGCCTTGCGCTGCACCACCTGCTGGCCCGAGAACGCACCGGAAAGCCGATCCACGCTCAGGGTGTACTGACTGAGATCCTCCAGCTGCTGTTCAATCTGAGCCAGTTGCTGCTGCAGCTGCGCAATCTGCCCGGCCAGCTGATCGAGGCGTTGCTGCGCCTGGTCCTTCAGACGGCGGTAGCGACTCTGTTTGCGCAGAAGGGTTTTCATTGCAGCACCTGTGCCAGCTGCTGCACACTCTGATCAAACGACACCCGCTCTTCAATGCCCTGAACCAGAAAGGCATTCATGGCCTCGCGGCGCCGGATGGCCTCGTCCACCAGCGGATCACTGCCCTGCCGGTACATGCCGAGGCTGATCATGTCCTGATTGGTTTCATAGGCGGCATAAAGCTGCTTGAAGCGCCGTGCCAGCTGCTGATGCTGTGGCGTGGTAATGTCCACCATCAGGCGGCTGACGGAGGCGGCCACATCGATGGCCGGGTAGTGGCCGCTGTCTGCCAGTGCACGCGAAAGCACGATGTGCCCATCCAGCACCCCGCGCCCGGCATCCACCACCGGATCCTGGGTGTCATCCCCCTCTGCCAGCAGGGTGTAGATGGCGGTGAGTGTGCCGCCACTATCGCCGGCATTGCCCGCCCGCTCCACCAGCTGGGGAATGCGGGTAAATACGGAAGGCGGATAGCCCTTGGTCACCGGCGGCTCGCCCGCAGCGAGGGCGATTTCCCGCTGCGCCTGCGCATAGCGGGTGAGCGAATCCATGAGCAGGAGCACGCGATGGCCCTGATCGCGGAAATACTCCGCCAGCGCGGTGGCATACAGGGCGCCCTGAAGACGCATTAACGGCGAGGTATCTGCCGGCGCGGCCACCACCACACTCTTGGCCAGCCCCTGCTCACCCAGATTGGTGCGGATAAAATCGCCCACCTCACGCCCTCGCTCGCCGATCAGCCCCACCACGACGATCTCTGCCTCGGTAAAACGCGTGATCATGCCCAGCAGCACGCTCTTGCCGACACCCGTGCCGGCAATCAGGCCAACGCGCTGGCCCTGGCCGAGGGTAAGCAGTCCATTGATGGCGCGCACGCCCACATCAAGCGGCTCGGTAATGGGCTTACGGCTGAGGGGATTGTGGGGAGCTGTATGCAGGGAAACATGCTCAGGCGTCACAAGAGGCTGGTCATCCAGCGGGCGGCCCAGTGCATCCACCACGCGCCCCAGCAGTGCTCGCCCTGCCGGAAAATGGGCCGCCTGCTGACGTTGCCACACCCGTGCACCCGGCACCAGATCACTGACCAGCTCAATGGGCATGAGAAACAGCCGCCCCGCCTCAAAGCCAACCACCTCGGCCTCAATGGGTGCTGCCTGCCCGCGTTCTACCAAGCAGCGCGCACCCAGCGGCGCCTGAAGACCGGCCACCTCAAGCGTCAGGCCGGTGACGCGAATCAGCTTGCCGGTAATGCGCGGCGGCGCCGGCGGAGGCGGCATGAACTGCTGCAGGCTAGTCTGCAGCTGATTCAGTCGTGTCTTTGACATGATGCGTCAACTGCGTGCGCAGATGTTCGAGGTAGGCGTCCAGCGCCTCTTTCATATTGAGTGTCACTGTACTGGCATCCTGCACCACGCGATATTCGCCGGCCGCCAGCTCAGGATCTTCGCGAAAGATACAGTGTTCCGCCAGCGGTCCCATCAGGGCCTGAACCGTGGGTTGCTCGCCCAGTGGCACATAAATCTCGATGCGGGCCGACTGCTGCTGCAGCGCCTGCACAACCTGTCGCAGTGACGCGGCCAGCCAGGCACGCTCCAATTGGGGGTCGGAGTGCATAAAGGTTGCCACACTGCGCACCACCACATCGGCCAGCGTGTCTGCAAGGGTTTCATCCAGATCAGAAAAGGGGTGCTGGAGAGCTGTCAATACAGCCTCGGCCTGCGCCTGCCATGCTGTCTGCTCGGCTGCCATGGCCGCTTCAGCAGCCGCCTTGCCTTCGGCATGACCGGCTTCGTAGCCCGCCTGTTTACCGGTCTCAAAGCCGGCGGCATAGCCTTCTTCATGCGCCCTGGCCTTAAGCGCCGCCAGTTCCTTGTCAAGACGGGGCTGCAGCTCCGCACGCATCTGCTCAAGTACCTGGGCATCAAGCTGCTGTTGTGCCTGGGCATTCGTGTCTTCAAAACGCTCCAGCCCCCATCCCAGCTGCTCCACCGGCTTGGCCTGAATGCTGGCATCCCGCAAGGGGCGCGTTGGCTGAGGATGTGGCTTCTCCACCGCCATTTACAGCATCTCCTCGCCACCGCCCGGCATGGTGATCTTGCCTTCGTCTGCCAGACGACGGATCACCTGAATAATGGTACGCTGGGCGTCTTCCACTTCGCTGAGCTTGGCCGGCGGCGCATTCTCAAGATCATCACGCATGATGTCGGCCTGGCGCTTGGACATGTTGTTGAGGAACTTGTTGCGCAGCTCGTCGTCGGCCGCCTTGAGGGCCAGCACCAGCACATCGTTGGGAATTTCCGCCAGCGCGGTCTGAATGGCACGATCGTCCAGCCCCTTGATGTCCTCAAAGGTGAACAGCTGATCCTGAATCTGCTGCGCCACCTCTTCATGTTCCGAAGCCACTTCCTCGAGAATCTCCAGTCCCGTGCTGCCAAGCATATTGATAATCTCTGCCGCCTGCTTGGTGCCGCCAATGGCTGCCAGCTTGCCGCCGCGGCCATCACGGGAGGCGCTTTCGATCACCTCGTTCAAATCAAACAGGGCATTGGGCTGTACGGCTTCCAATGTGGCAATCCGGTAAATGATTTCGGCGTGAAAACGCTGCGGAATGCCCTTGAGCACCTCGGCGGCCTGATCCGGATCGAAGTAGGAAAGGATGACGGCGATCACCTGCGGGTGCTCGTTGCGCAACATGTTGGCCACCGTGGAAGGGTGCATCCACTTGAGTGCTTCCAGCCCCTTGAGCTGATCCGCCAACATGTGGGCGTTCAGAATGGCACCGCCCTCGCCCAGGGCTTCGGCCATCAGCTCCTGGGCATATTCACTCGGGTCAACGCCAAGCACATCCTCACCCACCTCATCAAGGAAGTCTTCAAAAACACCCTTGATCTCTTCGCGCGTAATGCCCTCCAGCTGTGCCATGGTGGTGCCGATCATCTGCACTTCACGCGGGTTCATGTGCTTAAGCACCTGGGCAGCATTGGCCTTGCCGATGGCCAGCAGGAAAATAGCCACCTTGTCGAGGCCGGAAAGCCCTTCCTCCAGTTCTTCGCTTGCCAGCTCTTCAGCCATGCTATTCCTCCTGCAGCCACTGTTTCAGGATATGCGCCACGCCTTTCGGGTCGTTCTGCACAATGGTGCGTACCTTTTCCAGCAGCTGCTGCTCTTCATCGGTGCCATGCGCAATGTCTTCCACCGTCTGTTCGACGCTCTCGTCAATCTGCTCCAGTGCCTTGTGGATCTCTTCAAGGCTTTCAAGCGACTCTTCAGGCTCCTCAGACTCCAGTTCCTCCGGATATTCGATCTGCAGGGTTTCATCCGGTTTGGTGAGATCCTTGATCATGGGGCGAATGACACCAAAGAGCACCACCAGAACGCCCAGCACCGCCAGCGCCTGCTTGACCAGATCGATAAACCACGGCTCCTGCCAGATGGGCGGCTCTTCCATGGCGGTCTGTTTCACGAATGAGGCATTGAGCACGCTGAGTGTGTCTCCCCGTGCCGGGTTCAGAGCCACGGCATCACTCACCAGTTTCTTGAAGCGATCCAGCTCCTCCGGCGTCCAGGGCGCCCGCTTGATCTCGCCGGTCTTTTCATCCACCTGCGTCCTGTCATCCAACACCACGGCCACGGACAGACGGCGAATGGTGCCGATCTGGCTTTTTACATGGCTGACAGTGCGGTCGATTTCATAGTTGCGCGTGGTTTTTTCCTTGAGCCGCTTGGCATTGGCATCTTCACCCCCTGCACCGGTATAGCCTGTTTCCGGGGCAATGCCGGCGCGCGGCGGCTGATTTGTCAACGCCCCCGGAATGCCCTGTGGCCCCTTGTCCCGATCCACTTCCTTGATCACCTGCTCTGAGCGGATCGCCATGGGGTCCGGCTCATAGTTCTCGCGGGTCTGTTCCTGCTGGGTGAAGTCGATATCAGCCGTCACCTGTGCACGCACGCGCGAAGCGCCTCCCACCACGGGCGCCAGCACGTCGATAATGCGCCGCGACAGGGTCTGCTCCACCGTGCGGGTATAGTCGAGCTGCTTGAGGCTGACGCGCATCTGCCCCGCCTGGTTGTCCGACAGCAGATTGCCGAACTGATCCACCACTGTCACATTCTTGGGACTGAGATTGGGTACGCTGGAAGCCACCAGATAGACGATGGCATTCACCTGTTCCGGTGTCAGCTGGCGGCCGGGACGCAGCCGCACCACGACGGAGGCCTTGGCGGGTTCCTGCTTGCGCACAAACACGGAGCGCTTGGGCAGTCCCAGCATGACCTTGGCAGAGGCAATGGCGTCGATGGATTCAATGGAGCGGGCCAGTTCGCCTTCCAGCGCCCGCTTGTACTGGGTGGTTTCGCGAAATTGGGAAACGCCGAAGCCCTGATCCTTGTCCAGGAGCTGATAACCGGTGGGGGCGCTTTTGGGCAGGCCAGCGGCCGCCAGCTTGAGTCGCAGCTTGTAAACCTCATCCTTGGGCACCAGTACGGCACCGCTCGCCGGGTCAATCTTGTAATCCACCTTGTTCTGGTCGAGATACTCGACCACGGTCTGCATTTCCTTGGCGTCCATGCTGCCAAAGAGCAGGGTGTAATCACTCTTGCCGCTCCACAACAGCAGCCCAACCGTCAGAGCGACGACCGCCGCAATGGAGACCAGCAGACTGATCTGCTTGGCAACAGAGAGTGATGAAAGACGCCCGATCAGCATTCCCAGCGGATCGGGCGACTCGGTTGTGGCTTGGACTTCAGGCTGTTCTGCCATTCAGAGGATTCCCGTAAGCCGATCAGATCGGCATGTTCATGACTTCCTTGTAGGCTTCCACAAGCTTGTTGCGCACCTGGGTCATGGCTTCAAACGACAGGGAGGCCTTCTGCGCCTGCAGCATGACCTGCGACAACTCTACACCAGGCTCACCCAGCTCAAAGGCCTGCTTGAGCTCCGAGGCCTTGTGTTGCTCGGCATTCACACCCTCGATACCCTGCTTCAGCAGGTCAGCAAAGGCTTCCGCCCCCTGCGGTGCATCCACCTGTGTAGCGGCATCCAGCTTGAGTTGATCCGCCTGCGCGGCCAGGGCGCGCATCTGCATCAACAGGTTCTGGGTATTGACTGGACTCATGGTGCACTCTCAAGTTTTGTCTGTTACTGCCGTTAAAGCAAAGGTTGTGCCACTGTCAAACATTCGACGCTACGGAATATCGTAGCCCGCCTCCTTCAGTTTGGCCAGCTTGTAGCGCAGGGTACGGGGACTGATGCCCAGCGCTTCCGCCGTTTTCTGCCGATGCCCGTTAAAACGCTGCAGCGTGTCGATGATAACCTGCGTTTCATGGGCCTTGAGTTCATTGGTCATGGTGGGCTTCCGAGCATTGGAGGTGTGTGTGGCGGACACATCCACATCTCGGAGCAGGCTCGTGGGACCAGCCAGTTCGCTGAGCCATTTCTGACTGTCCAGTAGAATGTCCTCCGGCTGAATGGTGTCGCCATCCGCCAGCACCAGCGCCCGCTGAATCACATTATCCAGCTCGCGGATATTACCGGGCCAGTCGTATTCCAGCAGCTTTTTCATGGCCGGCGCACTCAACACGGGACAGACACGCTTGCGTCCACAGTGACGCTGGATCAGATACTCGGCCAGATAGGGAATATCCTGCTTGCGCTCACGCAGCGGCGGCAAGTGGATGGGGAATACGTTCAGGCGATAGAACAGGTCCTCGCGGAAGTCGCCCCGTTCGATGGCCGCCTTGATGTCGATATTGGAGGCACTGAGGATGCGTACATCCAGTGGAATGACCTCATGACTACCGAGGCGCTCCACCTCCTTTTCCTGCAGGACGCGCAGCAGCTTGGTCTGCAGGTCCGGGCGCATTTCCCCGATCTCGTCCAGAAAGAGGGTGCCGCCCTGTGCCTGCTCAAACTTGCCCGGCATGGATTTGACCGCGCCGGTAAACGCCCCCTTTTCGTAGCCGAACAGCACTGCCTCGAGCATGTTTTCCGGTATGGCCGCACAGTTGATGGCCACAAAAGGTGCCTCCTTGCGCGACGAGTTGGCGTGGATATAACGCGCCAGCACCTCCTTGCCGGTACCGCTTTCGCCGCTGATATAGACGCTGGCATCGCTCTGAGCCACCTTGCGCGCCATGGCCTTGATCTGCTGCGTCGCCGGGTCAGCCGCGATAAAGTCATCCTCACTGGCGGCAACCCGATTGAAAAAGCGTTGCGCCTTCTCTACCAGTGCATCTGCCTCGAAGGGCTTGGTGAGATAGTCCACCGCACCCAGTTTCATTGCCTCCACCGCCTGATCCACCGAACCGTAGGCGGTCATGAGCACCACCGGCAGCCAAGGCTTGTGGCTGCGGATGCGACGCAGCAGCGTAATACCATCCATGCCATCCATGCGAATGTCGGAAAAGACCATGCCGATATCGCCGCGCAAGGCACTGAGTGCCTCTTCGGCACTGTTGGCAGTTTCCACCTCATAGCCGTGCAGAGTGAGAGTTTCCGCCAGCGCCTCCTGCAGCTGCTGATCGTCTTCCACGACAAGTATCTTCGCCAGTGTCACCCTGCTCGCTCGCTCTGCTGCAATGGAAGTTTGATATAGAAGGTGCTCCCCTGTCCCGGTGTTGAATGCACCCATACCGTGCCATTATGCGCCTCCACAACAGCACGCACAACCGCCAGCCCCAGACCCGTACCCTGAGCCCGGCTGGTAAAGAAGGGTTCGAAGATGCGCTCCTGGTTTTCGGGCGGGATGCCCGGCCCGTTGTCCGCCACACTGAACATGACGGCCCGCTCCTGATCCCAGACACTCACCACAACCCGGACATGCTCCTTTCCCGCCTCCAGGGCATTGGCCGCCAGGTTTTGCAAGGCTGTCAACAATGCCTCTTCATCCCCGATCAGATGGGTACGTTCGCTGTCATTACGAATGTCCAGCGTGCTGGCAGTCGCTTCCAGCTGCGGCTTGAGCGCCTGTTGAAGCCGTCTCAACAGCGTTTCCATTTCTACGGGCCTGCTGGCACTGCGGCCGCCACGGGCGTATTGCAGCATGTCATTCACCAGCCCTTCGATGTGGCGCAGGCTGCCCAGCGAGCGCTCCACAAAGCGCTGCCGCTTTTCGGCATCCATGTCGTTATTGAGCTGACTCATATAGAGCAGCGCCGTAGAGAGCGGCGTGCGAATCTGGTGCGCCAGCGACGCCGCCATCTCGCCCATGGAGTTTAGACGCTGATGGCGACTGCGGTGCTGCTGCAGATGATGGGCAGCCGTCACATCCTGAATAAGCAGAAGCCGTCCGGCCGGTTGATCAAGCATACGAGAGGAGAGCTGATACACGCGGCCATCGTGCGTAATGAGCTCGCCGACATCATTGACATGCAGAAAGGCATTGCGCACCACCACTTCCCACTGGCGCCCGAGCGCATCGGCACCGAGAATGCTCTCTGCCGCCGGATTCATCTCTACGATTTCATCCTGCTCGTTGAGCAACAGCACGCCGGCAGGCAGCAGATCCAGCAAGCGTTCCAGTCGTTCATTCAGCTCACGCCGGGCCTGATTGGCATCTGCCAGCTGTGTCTGTACCGATGCCAACTGTTTCTGCAAGGCTTCATAGGATTGAGCCAGCTGCAGCGAGGTCTGATTGAAAAGGGAGAAGGCCTCCTCCAGCTCACGGATGCGTGCCTGTTGATCAGGAACAACGGACGAGGATTCAGAGACCATACTTTTTGATCTTCTCTACCAGTGTGGTACGGTTCATTTTAAGCAGTTTCGCCGCCTGCGACACATTGCCCTGGGTGGCACCCAGCGCCTGTTTAATGAGTTTTTTCTCCATTTCGACCAGATAGGACTTCAAATCCAGCCCTTCCTGCAAATCGAAATTTTCAGGGTCTGCAAAAAGTCGGGGACCCCCCTCTTGCGTGGCTGCCGGCTCGGTGGCTTCCTCAGCCGCTTCCGATGCTTTTGGCGTCTCGACGGGCGCCTCCGTTTCAGTCTCCGCCGCCTCCACTGGCTGCAACAGAACCATATCATCATCCAATTCGATCTGATATTTGAGCGGGAGCAGGTCGTAGCCAACCGTTTCACCCGGATAGAGGATGGAGAGGCGCTCGGCCAGATTGCTCAGCTCGCGCACATTCCCTGGCCAAGGATAATACTGCAGGGCACGCAGGGCCTCCTCGTCCAGCGTGGGCGTCTCAAAGCCTCTTTCCTGAATATGGGCAAACATGTGTTCCAGCAGCAAGGGAATGTCTTCCTTGCGTTCACGCAACGGCGGGACTTCAATGGGGAAGACATTGAGACGATAGAACAGGTCTTCGCGAAACTCCCCCTCTTCGATACGGCTTTCCAGATTCCGATGGGTGGCGGCAATCACGCGCACATCACAGGTGATGCTCTTGTTGGACCCAATCCGCTCAAAGGTGCGCTCCTGCAGCACACGCAGCAGCTTCACCTGCATGGGCAACGGCATATCGCCAATTTCGTCCAGAAAAAGCGTGCCCTTTTCTGCCATTTCAAACCGGCCCTTGCGGGCGGTAATGGCGCCGGTAAAGGCCCCTTTTTCGTGGCCAAACAGCTCCGATTCGAGCAGTTCACCGGGAATGGCGCCGCAGTTGATGGGAACAAAGGGCTTTTCACAACGACTGGAGGCGCGGTGAATCGCCTGAGCAATCACTTCCTTGCCCGTGCCGGACTCACCGAGAATGAGCACGGTCGCATCGGTCGGCGCCACCTGAAGAATGAGCTTTTTCACCCGCGCCATGGCGGGACTATGACCAATCAGACTGTCCAGAGCTGGATGCATAAAAAATGGCCTGAAATGATTTCAGGCCATTTATACAGACGAAAGGTGCAAATGTCAAAAATTTGGCATTTACGCCTGGAAACTTTCCACGGGTTTCGGGTTAAAACGCCCGCAATCCGTCAGGATTCGGCGTGCAGATAGGTGCGTGTTTTCTGCAAACCGGCCAGCTGGCGCTGATGTTCCTGCGTCAGGGCTTCCATTGCCGCTTCCAGCAGAGCAATCTTCTGTTGCACATCCTCCAATAGCCGTTTGAGGTTCTCCACCACATCATCCTTTTCCATTTCGGCCTCCATCTTCTGAAGACATCTCTGCACTGCCGCCTGCCAACGCTGCTGCAGAATCTGCACTTTGTCCCACGCCTTCTCTTCAATAGCCTGCGCCATCAACGCCGAAAGATTGAGACAGCTCAGATAACACGCATTCATCTCATCCCGCTTCTGCCCGAAGTTTTTCCAGTGCACCATCGTCCAGCATGCGGTACTTCTCGGGCATGTTATCCCAGCCGTCCTTCAGGATGCCAAGAACATCCTCAATATCCCGGTATTTTTGCACATCGAGCTCTTTACTCGCATCAAGGGCATGCTTCAGAATAAAGGCATAAATGGCATCAAGCTGCCGGGAAAGCTCACCGCCTTTTTCATGGTCCAGACCAGCTCGAAGGCTGCTGACAATATCCATAAGACGACTCGTATTAACACCTTTCGCCTCATAATTTCGATTTTCCAAGGCAAGCCGTGCCTGCCGCGTAAAACGAATTGCACCTTCATATAGCAATGAAACCCGCTTGTGCGGCGTCGCACTGAACACCTGAGATTCAACATCCAGATTCTTATACTGCCGTAATAGTTTCGCCTTGTTGAGCATGACCGGCCTCCTTGGTAAGCTTATTTTTGATTATTAGATGGCTGTAGCGATGCAAGTTGTGCTGCAAGCGATGCCTTTAGTTGTTTCATACTACTGAGGACGGACTGTAGCTGCCCGAACTGCATGCGATAGCGCATCTCCAATCGCTGATAACGTTCGTCAATTTTCTTCTGTTGTTCCAGATAACGCTGCTCGGTTTTATGCAGGCTGTCCAGTTTCTGTCCCACTATGCCATCTGCGCTCATCCACTGCTTGAACTGGTGCACCATCTTGTCCACAACACCGCGATGGAAAGTAATGGTGCCGCGAGAACCGGTGGCCGACCCGTCAATAGTAAATTCCAGACCCTTGGGCAAACCATCCAGCGCGTAATCGCTGACTCTGACCTTCTTGCCCTGCCCAGTGAAGGTATAGGAATTGCCCGTAACAGAATCGGTAATCTGTCCACCCACATCCTGACCGGTGGCACTGCTGCCGCTGGTCCAGCCGACGACGCCACTGCTCAGCAATGTACCGCCATCCAAGGAAATTTTAGATGCATTGCCATACTTGTCCGACAGGATCACAAAGGTGTCATTGGTACTGTCATAACGCACCTGAACCTTGCCGCCCTTGGCGGCCACATTGGCATCATTGTTAATGGCATTCTGAATGAGGGTAGCCAACTGGTCCTTGCTGTAGGTGCCAGCGGCCAGGTTGAGCATGGCTGTCTGAACACCATCAACGCTCACCTGCAGGGTATTATTGGTGCCATCGATGGTGATGCTCGCCCCGGAGCCGGTTCCCAAGCTGGACCCCGCAAGTGTTGCCTCCTGCGCAGCCTGCGAAACGAACAGATTCCATGTGCCTTCCGGTGTCTTCTCATTGGCGCCGACATACTGTACCAAGGGATCTGTCGCCTCCATGCTCGCCGCAAAAAGCTTGCCTACGGCTTCAGGGTTGGCACTTAAGGCCTGATCCAGCTTGGCCGCATCAAATTCCAGTGTGCCATCCCGCTTGGTGAGAATGCCCAAATCCGCAAGACTGGTAAACGGGCCACCGCCCGAAAGTGTCTGGGTAATCATGCTGCGCACCTGATCCTTGATCATGCGCAGAGCGGAATCTCCCTTGAGTGCGCCGGAAGTCGGATTATCTTTTGTAGGCGCATTGTCATAAGACCCCAGCGTCTTAAAGACATCCTGCAAGCTATTGTAAAGATCAACAAAATCCTGCACTGCCTGTTTGGCATCGGATGTGTCTGATGCCACGGTGAGTGTCTTGATCTGCCCCGGTGCGGCCGATTTCAGATTCAAACGCACGCCGTCAATGACATTATCGATAACATTGGTACTTCGCGTAATGGTCAGGCCATTGACCACTACTTGCGCATCCTGAGCAGGCACCGTTTGTATCATGTTGGCATTAATGAGCTGAGATAATCCTGCTGCATCGGTATTGTTGCCATCATTGTCCGTCACAGAAATATTGATTGCATTGGCTGCACCCGATTGATCGGACGTAAACATCAACTTGTAGCCAGCCCCAGTATTAACAATCGTCGCCGTGATCCCCACATTTGCACTATTAACCGCGGCCCGAATACCATCAAGTGTATTGTTAGTACTGTCGATAATAATATTATGTTGAACACCACCAATGGTGATAGAAAGTGATCCTGTTCCGACCACATCTGCAGGTGACGCAAAACTCGTCTGAGTGGCAAGCGTATGATGTGTCGCAAGCTGCTGCACTTCAATCTGGTACGTCCCTGCCACCAGCTTACCTGTTGCTTCTGCTGCAATGACACTAGGATCGGAAGACGTAACCGTCTTTTTGGTAAAGGTGTCCATTGACAACAGAGCAGAAACCTGGCTGTTAAAACCATTCAAAGCCTTATTCAACAGGTCATAACCACTCTGTTTGTAGGTAAGTTTTTGCTGACGATTTTCCAAGTTCGTACGCTGGGCAGCCACTTCTGCATTCGCCAGCACCTTGGACATAGTCTTGACATCGAACTGACTGGCGCCCATGCTGTTAAGAAGTGCCAGCCCGATATCACTGGTTCCACCTGCCATAATCCTTACCCCACGCCTGGTCGGTTTATCGAATAGATTTTGTTCCTATGAAGTGTATCGGCAGAGAAAAATAAAATTTAACCGAGGTTCACAGCAAAAAGTGCTGATATGCCTTGCCGATACTTATGCACGTGTAGACAATAGCAATCCCTGCGCCATTTCTCCCTCGGAGAAAGAGAGTGATGTCTCATTCAGCTGCCGAAGAAAGGCTTCGATCCGCTTGGACCAACGCAACTGCTCTTCGGGAGGGATTTGTCGCACAATCTCACCCGTGTGAGCATCCCGCAGGGCGATATACATCTGACCCGTTTGCTTGTCATACTCAAAGGACAATCTGATATCATGCTCCGACAGCATGGCTTTCAGTGCATCTTCAAAATGCTTATGCGGTCCCCTGTTCTGAGAAAGATTACCAACTCCTTTGGAATGAACGAGCTTACTCTGCAACTGATCAGAAGCAGAGTCAGAAAGCTCTGCCAAGCTCTTTGACACACCACCCTGCTGTTGCGCATAAAAAGATGTGACATGTTTAGCGGATAGCCCAGCATCCCATAAACGTGCTCCATCCACCGAGATAGCCTTCATATCCCACGTTCCCTTTTGTTATCAGTTTGATTTTACACCTTCTTTTACAACGTGAGGAAACAAAAAAAGCGACCTCATCAAAGATGAGCGCCGCTAACACACAAGGGAACCTTTCCCCTCTCAGGACCAACCACTGATCCTAGTTATTCTTCTCCTGAAGCCAATTTAAGTTTACCTTATCAACTATTATTTATTTGAGTAATTGAACAACCTGTTGAGAGGTCTTGTTTGCCTGTGACAGCATCGCCATACCCGCCTGTTGCAACACTTGGGTACGCGCCAGGTTAGCTGATTCACGCGCAAAGTCAGCATCCATGATCTGACTCCGTGCAGCCTTGATGTTCTCATTGACATTCTGAAGGTTAGCAACCGTATGCTCCAGACGGTTCTGCACGGCACCCAGCTTGGCCCTTGCCAGGTTCAATGCCGATATATCCTTGTCAAGCATACTCAAAGAACTCAATGCCTTGCTCTGCGTTGTCAGATTCACACTGTCATAGTGGCGCGATACAGCACCCAGGTTAACCTTACTCAAATGAATTTCATTAATGGCAGACTGCTCCCAACCCACATGGAAACTCATAATCGCATGGGAATTTAGCAGATTTGTACCATTAAACTTTGTTGTCGCACCGATTCGACTGATTTCAATCTGTAACTGGGAAACCTCCCGCTGGGCATCCAAACGCTGTGCAGGACTATAAGTTTCATTAGCCATCTGTACAGCCAGCTCACGCATACGTTGGAGCATATTAACTGCTTCCTCCAGCGCACCATCCATCGTTTGCGACAAAGAAATACCATCGTTGGCATTACGGATAGCCATATCAGTACCCATAATCTGGCTATCCATTTTGGTTACTACAGCCTTGCCAGCGGCATCATCTGCAGTGTGATTGATGCGAAGACCAGAGGTCAGTCGCTCCATGGAAACTTTCTGGGAACGGGTAACCTGATCCAGAAGACGCACGGCGTTTTCAGACGCCATGTTTGTATTAATGACCATTGACATGATATTTTCTCCCTTGTGTGCTCTATAAGTTGAACCACTTTATATTTGTCGAAGTACGCTCTCCGTCGCCTTCAATCTTTATATCGACAGAAACCAGGATTCTTTAGCCACTTTTTGCGCATTATGGATTGCCTCCCGAATAAACTGGACACATAATTGTCCAAAAAATGAAGGAGGTAAACCATGAGCAAAAACGCATCACCCAAGCGCTGGTCAGCCAAGCGCAAGCAGGAAGTCGTTCTGAGGCTCCTGCGTGGCGAGAGCCTGGATGCACTGAGCCGGGAGACCGGACAGACAGCAGCGACACTGTCCCAATGGCGGGATGACTTCCTTGAAGCCGGTCTGGCGGGCCTGAAACGTCGAACCGATGACCCCAAGGTTATTACAGCCCTCGAGCAGGAACTCAAGCGTGCCAAGCGCCTGGTCGGAGATCTGATGATGGACAAGGAACTGCTCGAGATGCGCATTGCCCGCTTTGAGGGCGAAGCCCCTTTTCCCAGGCGGAGATCGAATCCGTGAGCCGGGCCTGCTCGATCTGCGCAAAGCGTATCTATGACAAGGCCCGGGTGTGTCGGATGTGGGCCATTGCCCGTTCCACACACTACGCACGCCAGGCTGCTGCCGAACGGTCCAGCCCGCCTGGGCGGCGGGGACGCAAGCCAGTGATCTCAGATCAGGTACTGGTTGAACAGATCCGCACAGTACTCAGTGAAGCCGAAGCATTGGGCTTTCGAGGCGAAGGCTATCGCAAGGTCTGGGCACGACTGCACTTGAAAGGCATCCCCACTTCCAAGGAACGGGTACGGCGCCTGATGCGAGACCATGGCCTGCAGGCCCCGTATCGGGCGGGCAACCCCAGCGGACCGCGCACGCACGACGGCACCATCATCCCGGATGCGCCCAACCGCATGTGAGGGACGGATGCCACCCAGGTTCACACCCGCACAGAAGGTGTGGCCACCGTATTCGTGGCTATCGACCACTTTGTGGGCGATGTGGTAGGCATCCACGCCGCTCGGCCCGGCACACGCTTTGAAGCCCTGGAGCCGATTTATCAGGGACTTCGCGAGCACTACGGTCCCCTGAAACAGAACATCGCCGAAGGGCTGATCCTGCGGCACGATCATGGGGCACAGTACATGAGCCATGCCTTTCAGCAGGAACTGCAGTTTCTCGGGATCAAATCCAGCCCCAGCTTCGTACGCTCACCCGAGGGCAATGGCATCGCTGAGCGATTCATCCGTACCCTCAAAGAGCAGCTGCTGTGGGTACAGCCCTTTGACACGGTGGAGGAACTGCGACAGGCACTGCTGGACTTCAAGAAACGATTCAACCGACACTGGCTGTTGCAGCGCCATGGTTATGCGACACCGGCTCAGGTGCGTGCCACCTGGAAGTCAGTGGCGGAGGCGGCGTGAATTTTGTGCAAAACAGTGTCCAGAAATTCGGGGGGCTTTACAGGGGTTTTGCGGAGGTGCCTTTACAATTATGAAAAAATTTCTTGCATGCCAACATCCTCATCTAATGAAGGCCAGTTGAAGTGACCTGCTCTCCAGAGCTGAACGGGCTGGCACACAGACAGAAATGCCACCCAAGTGGGAAGATCAAAGGACAGGCGGTTCTATGCATCCTCAAGGACAAAGCCGCCACCATAAACATCGCGAGACAGCTTGATCTGACGCCTGAAAGAACGAAACGCCAGCTTTGGAGCCCCCCATCCTCCAAACATAAACAAAAGGAACTGTCGGTGAACAAATATTATCTGAAGCAGAAAAAAGCCCCGAACGGGGCTTCAAGAAAGATGGTTTAGGAGAAATCCTGTAATAGCCTCTTTTTCAGCGTCCGAACCATAAGATTTACCGTCCTCTAAGAAGTGACTGATAGCCTTCATTCGTGCCAGCGCCTCCTCGCCTGGAATTTGACGGATAACACGATTATCAGCCTCGTCCACCACTTTAATAATGGGCATCTTTAGTGTACGGTCTATCTCAAACTTCAGCGCACTGCCCGATAATCGCTGATTAAGCTGATCGATGAGCTTCGCAAGATCCTCTTTCATCTTATCAGCACTTGGATTTACGCTCTTGTGATTCTGAATAGAGTGCTGTTCTTTATTGCCTCTTCGAATGTCTTGTGCAGGAACCTCCCTCGGCCTGGCAGAAACAGACTGAGGGAGGCTTTCCATGAGCTTGCTTCCTTTTATATCCATGCCCATTGCCTCCCTCTTAAATAATCCAAGAGTCGAATCACGTTAGTGAAAACTTGGAATTATCTCAACAGACTGAGCACCTGTTGTGAATTCTTGTTCGCCTGCGACAGCATGGCCATACCTGCCTGCTGCAGGACCTGCGTACGGGCAAGGTTGGCGGATTCACGGGCAAAGTCCGCATCCTGAATCTGGCTCCGAGCCGTCTTAATGTTTTCGTTAACATTCTGCAGGTTGGCAATGGTGTGTTCAAGACGGTTCTGCACCGCACCAATCTTGGCACGTGCCTTTGCCAGCGCAGAAATATCCTTGTCCAGCATGCTCAGTGAGCTGATCGCTTTAGCCTGCGTGGTAACATTTACACTATCGTATGTCCGTGCCCCTGCCGACAAGTTTACGCGGGATAGGGTGATTTCATTAACAGCCGCCTGTTCCCACCCCACATGGAAACTCATGGTACTGGTCGTATTCAGGAGGTTGGTACCATTAAACTTGGTTGTCGCTCCAATCCGACTGATTTCAATCTGCAGCTGTGAGACTTCACGCTGTGCATCAGCCCGCTGTGCAGATGTATAGGTTGCGTTACCCATCTGCACCGCCAGCTCACGCATGCGCTGCAACAGGTTCATTGCCTCTTCCAGTGCACCATCCATGGTCTGTGCCAGTGAAATGCCATCATTGGCATTACGAATCGCCATGTCGGTCCCTTTTACCTGGCTGTCCATTTTGGTAACCACGGCCTTGCCTGCGGCATCGTCTGCAGTGTGGTTGATACGCAGACCAGAGGTCAGGCGCTCCATGGATGTTTTCTGTGAGCGAGAAGTCTGATCCAAGAGGCGTACAGCATTTTCTGACGCCATATTGGTGTTGATGACCATTGCCATGATTGATCTCCTTTTTGGCTGGTTAGTCTTGAGCGCTTTTGCGCTTCTTTCACACGCCTTATCGACCGCCTTAGCAAAGACTTTAGCTTCTTTAACAATTTTTGCAGGCATGCTTTGACAGCACCCATGCAAATAGGCATGCTATGATCAGAAAGGAGGACTAACTGAAGTGACCCCCTCCAAAGCTGCACAGGTTATAGTGCAGACAGGAGGACGAGATGACACAGCAGGAAAACACCATCAAACGCTGGACTGCCAAGCGCAAGTCACAGGTAGTTCTGGACATACTCAAGGGCAAGACCACCGTTGCAGAAATCGCCAGGCAGCATGATCTGACACCTGGTGAAGTGGAACGCTGGCTTGAAGAAGGCATACAGGGCATGGAAAACAACTTCAGAGCCCGCCCCTTGGATATCAAGGAACAGTATGAGCGCAAGCTTGAACAGGCCTATGTCGCCCTGGGCGAAAAGGAACTGGAGCTCAAAGCGGTAAAAAAGTTGCAACGCCTGCTCGACGAGGACGCGCACTCATAAAGTCGGTGCAGGCCTAACTGGAAAGAGAGGGGCATGTCGTATCCACCGCCAAACTATGTCGCTGGCTGGGCATCAGCCGCCGAAGCATTTACTATCAGCCCAAAATGCGCAAGCGGGAGGCGGATGAGGGCAAGGCAGAAGCGATCAAAGCTGTCATTGAGCGCTTTCCCACCTACGGCTATCGCCGCATTGCCATCGTTTTGGGATGGAACAAAAAGGTGGTGCAGCGCATCTGTCAGCTCAAGCACTGGCAAGTGCGCAAGCGTCTGAAGGGAAAACGTCCTCGAATCAGCGCTGTTGCCTCGGTGACCCAGCAGCCAAACCACCGCTGGGCGACTGATCTGGCCCGCATCTGGTGTGGCAAGGACAGATGGTGTCATATTGCACTGGTGATCGACTGCGCCAGTCGAGAATTGCTGGGCTGGCGCCTTTCCAGCCGTGGCCATACCGCCACAGCGGAAGCCGCGCTGGAAGAAGCGCTGATCCACACACCGCTTCGGATATTTGGGCAGAGTACCAGGTCCACTGCAACTGCGCAGTGACAATGGTCTGGTTTTCACCTCAAGGCGTTATACAGCCACCGTCAGGGCCTATGGGATGACGCAGGAATTCATCACGCCCTACAGCCCTGAACAGAATGGCATGATTGAGCGGTTCATTCGTACCCTGAAAGAGGAATGCGTGTGGCACCACAATTTGCCAGGGAAGTGATTGGGCGTTGGATACGCCACTACAACACCGAGCGCCCGCATCAGGCGCTTGGCTATCGAGTTCCTGCGCAGTATGCTGCGTAGGGTGTGCAAAAACCAGGGGATCATTACATAACGATGGAATGGATGACTAATGAATACGGCGAAGCTTGGCTCAGAGAGGCGAACGCAGTGGCCTTCCAACATCAGCCGAGTGGGATTGTCTTCGATCAGGTCTTTGCCGAGGCATTTGATGAGGGCGATACACTTTATGTCATAGTTGGATCAGACAGTGGTCTGCTGCCCATCTACCTGCGCAAGTTCTGTAATAAGCGGCGCAAGTTTATCCTCGTGGAAGACGATGAGCTGCTGCATGTCATCGAACAACGCAAACCTGAAATAATAAAAAAACAACAATGTATTGAAATCCTACCTGCCAGTACATTTTCATTTGAACAGCTTTCGGAAAAGTATCCGGAATATATCGATCACAACCGATTCCGCCTTGTTCGTAGCCTTGGAGTACTTGACAAGATAAGTGAATCCCAGCTAAAGCTCTGGCTGGATATGCTTGAAAAACACAAGATTTTCCAATACCTACAGAATGCCACGTTGGGCACACGTCGTTTCTTTGATATTCAGATTTTCAATTTACCCTTCAACGAACATCCCATATCACTTTTAGAAAACAGCCTCGCCGATAAAAGTGTTATTGTACTAGGGGGGGGGCCAACACTTGATTCAGGTATAGAATGGATCAAAGCCAATAGAGAACAGGTTATTATTGCAGCCGTAACGCGAATTGCATTACGATTGATAAAGGAAGGCATTACGCCGGATTTTTATGCTGCAGTTGATCCTAATGATGTGAGTTATGACAACGCAAAGTGGGTTACCACTATAGAGGGACAAACCCTCTTATTGCATACCAACTATACCCATCCTGCCCTAATTGGTGAATGGAGAAATGCGCATCTCTTTACAGATTTCCGCTTTCCGTGGAATACAGAAAACGAGGTCAAAAACCTGGTCACATCCGGGCCCACAGTAACTAATACACTCATTCAACTCATGGTTCACCTTGGAGCCAGAAATATCTATCTACTCGGAGTGGATTTCTGTTATGGCGCGCATGGCGAAACACACGAATCAGGAAGCATTGAAGCCAAACTTGGAGGTGCCGCTCACCACACAGATCTTCGTATCGAAACCTACAGTGGCCGAATGGCTTTGACAAACACCGTCTTTTACCAAGCCGCCAAATCACTGGAAAAGTTTGCAGAGATTGCATACAAGGAGCGCGGAACCAGAATATACCAGCTTGGCAAAGAATCTGCACGCATTGAGAATATCCCATTGATGTGCTTCGATGCCATCACCTTAAATGACAGCGCGATTCAGAAAGACACTCTCAACAATATTCAAAATCACCTTAACTTCGACTCTCATAAGCATGCAAAATTCCTATCAAACCTGCAGAAAGAAGTTCACAAACAAATAAAGTCCATTCAGGAAATAAAGTCGCTGGCACATCGAGGACTGGAAAGATCAAGACAATTATTCATAAATATGGGTAAACTTGATCGTCTGACCAGTGAAATAATCAAAATAAAAAAGAAACTCTCCAACAAATATAAAGATGAGTTTGAACTACTCTATCGCTATGCAGTTGGCAGCTATAAAGACTTTATGTCACCACGAGATAATGATAAGGAACAAAGTCAGGAAGAAATAAAGCAGGACCTCATAAACTATTTTAATGCGCTCCACAAAAATGCTTCTGACTTCCTGGTCTCACTCGAATCAGCCAGACACCATATTCAGATCGAAATGAGCGCTCTCAATCCTGAAAAGCTGGAAGATTGTGCCCGCTTCTGGGTTGATAGAAATATGGAGGGACGTATTTATTGGTGGCTAAAAATCCACAATAAATCTCTTACTGCACTTCCTACCCATCATAGGAAAATAGCACAAAAACTGATGCAGCTTTATGAAGAAAAGCTTAATAATGAACTTGATACCAAATTAGCGAAGCGGCTTCAGCAACTGAATCAGAACTTGGAAACACATATCAATATGGTAGATGAACTCTTTGAATCCGGCAATGCCGAAGGTCTACATACTCTTATCAACACAATCAAGGATGATCAAAGCGAGCGTGCCCACTCTCTTAAAGCCCTGGCGCGAGGCTACCTGCTAGATCTGAATGGCCAGGAAAATGAAGCACTGGAAGCCTATTTACAAGTTAAGGACTCAGCATTACTGAAACAGGCATTGACGCGAATCGCACAAATTGCGCTGAGTCGAGAACGACTTGATGTAGCCATGCCGGCTCTTGAACTGCTCACACGATATGACGATCGTTACTTTGTCGTCTATGCCGATCTGCTTGCCTCCCAAGGCGATCTCGGAGGAGCCGTTCAACTTTATGACTACTACCTGCAGAAACATAAAGATGACCTTACCGTCTGGCTCAAGGCTGCCCGTACCACACTGAAAGGTCAAGACTACTCCGCAGCCCATCAGTGCGCTGAATACGTATTACATAACAGCCAAGATCCTACGATACAGAAAGAAGCGAAAAAACTTCTCGAAAAAGCGCAAGGCGCTCTTACAAGTTAAATAGTCATCCGTGAACAACCTTTAACCCATTGAAACATTGACACTTTTCCCATTGTTCATACAATAAAAATACGCCGTTTTTGCCCATTTCGGCCCAAAAGCGGCGTATTTTTTCTGGATTGCCTCCTGAATAAACTGAACACATAATTGTCCAAAAAATGAAGGAGGTAAACCATGAGCAAAAACGCATCACCCAAGCGCTGGTCAGCCAAGCGCAAGCAGGAAGTCGTTCTGAGGCTCCTGCGTGGCGAGAGCCTGTGACCTTCTCCCGTTATTCACTCCACCTCCAAGGTGAGACAAAAGCATCTTACGCCACCTGATATTTGGCGGCAAATTCAGCC
>CAYYIL010000014.1:0-38143 GCA_964471975.1 uncultured Piscirickettsiaceae bacterium
CTGCCGTGCGAAAACTGCAGCAACGCTATGGCGGCGTGATCGTGCTCAAGGGCGCTGGCACCCTGATTGACGACGGCGAATGCATTGATCTGTGCCTGCAGGGCAACCCGGGCATGGCTACCGGCGGCATGGGCGATGTGCTCACCGGCATCCTCACCGCACTCATTGCCCAAAGGCTGCCCTTGGCTGAAGCCGCTCGTAGTGGTGTCTGCCTCCACGCTGCCGCAGCCGATCTGGCCGCCGCCCAACACGGCACGCGCGGGCTGGATCCCACCCAGCTGTTCGCACCGTTGCAACATCTCCTGGGTTAACCAAAAAACAGGTCGCTATGCGAGCCCAAGCGGGTCAAGACCAAGGCGTCTTCGCCTTCCTTTCGATAGATGAGCAGTAGATCGGGACGAATATGACACTCCCGGTGACCGCGCCATTCACCTGTCAAGGCGTGATCCCGGTAACGTTCCGCCAGCGGTTGATCCGTGGCCAATGCGGTTAATAGCTCGATAAACTCGCTACTCTCCAGGACGGTTCCATACCACCCTTTGATACACGCTTGTAGTCTTTCTTGAAAATGCCGGTTCTGCGCAGCTTACGCACGCAGGTCGTCCATCAACGCTTCGATACTGTCAAACTCGGGCAGGTCCTTACGGTCTGCCTCCTCCAGGGTCTGCTGACTCGTTTCATTGGGCACGCGGACCTCAAAGGGGATTCTTTTCTCTTTTGCCACCCGAACCATCAGCATGCGAATCGCATCGGAAACAGACAATCCCATTTCAGCCAGTGCCTTCACGGCTTCTTCTTTTACCTGCTCATCGACGCGCGCGCGAACATAACAATCGCCCATGATGCACCTCCTTGTAATGACTACATTGTAGTCCACAGCTGCAACAAAAACAGGGCACTTTATGAACAATCATGGGGGAAGATGCTATATTGAAATTTGATGCCAATGACAGGCCAATCCATGCAACCTGAAACCGCCTACTTCGCTGCCGGCTGCTTCTGGGGCGTGCAGGCGCGCCTCGATACCCTGCCGGGCGTATTGGAAACGGAAGTCGGCTATATGGGCGGACACCTGCCCAATCCGGACTACCGCAGCGTGTGCAGCGGCACCACCGGCCATGCAGAAACGGTCAAGGTGATGTTCGATCCCGAGCAGATTGCTTATGTGGATCTGCTGGATGCCTTTTTCCAACTGCACGATCCCACCCAGCTGAACCGACAGGGGCCCGACATCGGCCCCCAGTATCGCAGCGCCATTTTTCCCGTCACTGACCACCAGCGCGCCGAAGCGGAAGCGGCCATCCAGCGCTGGCAGGCACACTTCCCCCGCCCCATTGTCACCACCATCGAAACCGCCGAGACCTTCTGGCCTGCGGAGGACTACCACCAGCACTATCTGAAACGTGGCAGGAGTCGTTGTCCTATTTAGAATCGAGAAGGCTGACGACCCTGGCTCTCAAGATGCCGGGCTGTGGGTGGAAGAAGGCTTTCCTCTTCAATTATCAGCGATTATCCGTCTGTACGAAAGCGATTAACCAGCTCGACAAGTTGAATAAGCTGCTTCCTGATTCGCTCCGTGACATCACAACCATTGTCCATCTGTCTGGATGTTTCCATAGCATCGCGTCGAATGCTATCAACAACCTGCGTCATGTCATCGCTCACCCGACTCTGTTTACGCGCTGCTTCATCGACCTGAGTGCTTATCTCAGAAATATGATTAACCTTCGACACAATATTCGCAAAGGCCTCCCCGGCTTGCTCCGCGCGCGTCATGGTCGTCTGCGCCATTGAGACGCTCGTCTGCATCGCATTGACCGCCTCATTGACGCCGCTAACCAGCGTCTCAATGAGTTTTTGAATTTCTTCAGTTGAAGCCTGCGTCCGACTGGCCAGTGAACGCACCTCATCGGCCACCACGGCAAATCCCCGCCCGTGCTCTCCGGCACGAGCCGCCTCAATGGCCGCATTCAACGCCAGCAGATTGGTCTGCTCAGCAATATCACGTATCACATCCAGAATGCCAGAAATGCCTTCGCTCTGCTGTTCCAGCTGCTGAATGACAGGAAGCGTCCCTTCCAGAGCTCTCACAAGTGACTGCAACTGTTCCGTGGCTGCAGTCAGACTGATACGTCCCTGCTGCACCTCATTACGTGCCTCGTGCCCGGCATCCGCCACCTCGCCAATACCCTGAGCGATCTCAGATGCAGATTGGGCCACCTGGGCAACCACCTCAGACAACCTTTGGGTCTCCTGCGCCTGATCATGTGCGCGCTCTCCGGATCGTGTCACCGCGGTCTCCAGCTGTTGCGCCCCCTCCTGAAGCACGCGACTGCTCTGCTGAATCTCCTGCACCAGCGTCAACAGCTGTTGACGCATCTGCTCCATGCTCTGTCCAATCCGCCCGATTTCGTCGCTTCCTGAAACCTTCACCGGTTCAGACAGATCGCCCCGACCCATTCGCTCGATCTGCGGCAACAGAGCCGCAAGGGCTTTCAAACGAGCACGCACGACGATATAAAGCAGCATGACAATGGCAAGCACCACACTCCCAACGAGTAGGACCAGCATATTGTTGGCCCATACCTTGCGTTTCTGCACCGTCGTCGTACGCTGCGCTGTCCGTTCAACCTTCTTTAACAACGCATCCACTCGATCAGCCAATTTCTCCGCCGTGGCATCAAACGCCCCCATCAGCTTATTGCCTGCCGCAGGCCCGCCTGCCACATAGGCATGCGCCATCCGTTTGCCCGTTGCGTAATAGGCCTCAAATGCCTGTATCAGATCGCTGTGCCCCACCCCCAGTTCCGGTGCCAGACGATCGATCTCTTTGACCAACGCCCGGAACCGTTTGGCATTGGCCTCAGCCTCCTCAAATCCATCATCCAGCCCGTCTAATCCGCGCGTTGCACTGATATCCGACAGAAACTGCTGCACCTGCACCACCGCCAGCTTCATTTCATGAGCCGCGTTGACCACAGGAAGAATTTTTCCATCAACCCGCTCAGCCGCCTCATTCAGGCGTGAACCGTTGTAGAGGATCATGCCATTTCCAATCAACAGAGCGCCCACCAATACAAGGGTCAGCCCCCAAAACAGCTTCTGAACACTTGAAAACCATACTCGCATTACACATACCTCCTGACGCACGCCCATCGAACAGCATAAAACGTACCAACAAAGCCTCCCTCCAGAAAAACAAAAGCCCCTTCCGGGGCCAGCAGATCGAGATCAAGCAGTGAATAACCGATTCAGAACTCCCGCCGGAGCAGCTGCGCCAGCAGCCAGCCGTCCTTCCTGTCCAGCTGATGGCCGGCCGACACCGGGATACTCATGGCGCGGCCGCTCAATGCGGGCACGCGGCGCAGGTCCTGATACTTGGGCGGCACCATCAGCCCGACCCAGTCATCCATGCGCCGACCGCCAAACCTGCGAGTGTGCACGATACTGATGTATTTCACCCCTTCCGGATGGCGCATGTAAGCCATGCGGTGGATGGTGTTGCCGCGCTTGTCGGAGGCCAGCTCCCACAGCAGGTAGCGGGCTGCGTAGAGCCGTTCAGACTTGTCGTCCATCTCCTTGAGCATGCGGCCCATGGGCGAACGCAGCATCTGCCAGCCCAGCTTCGCCCACGGCGTGCCCAGATTGGGCGACGCAATGGTAATCACGCCCGCCACCGGCACGCGCCACTTTTCCGGCGCCAGCGAATAGAGGCGGGCCACTACCCCGCCACTGGAATGACCGATGAGAATCACTGGCTCCTTGCGTATTGCATACATCCGCTTGAGAATGCGGTCCAGATAGCGCGCCTGCGCTTCCAGCGGCAGCCACCAGGGCATGCGCACGGTATAGACCACATCCGGGGCTTTCTGCGCTGCCCAGTTAGGCAGCATGGGCAACATGCCGCCATCTGCCCAGCCGCTGGCCAGCAGCGGCTGGATCACCTTGTGCTTGTACCAGGTATCCGGATTGCTCACCATGCCGTGGATCAACACGGCGGTGCGCGCCCAGGCGCTGCCGGACGCAAGCGCCAGCAGCAGAATGCCAATCAGTCCAATGCGTTTCATGATTTTCCTCCCCCTTAGTTGGCTTTCCGATTGCGATGCGTGCAGTCTGATTGCTGGAGAAGCCTCATTTCGATTGTAGAA
Source organism: uncultured Piscirickettsiaceae bacterium (assembly GCA_964471975.1). Classification (GTDB taxonomy): domain Bacteria; phylum Pseudomonadota; class Gammaproteobacteria; order Thiomicrospirales; family Thiomicrospiraceae; genus Sulfurivirga. The sequence goes on from CAYYIL010000014.1 coordinate 4,149, forward strand.
AAGCCCCTTTTTTATGCAAGCAGTTGAGTTTTCGCTTATATGGCCCCATGTTGCGCGAAGCAGGCAAAAAACCGGCTTTGAAAAAGTCGGAGACCCCCATTGTAGAAAGACATCCTGCGGTCTAAAATCTTTCACTCAAACAAAGAATGAAAATAATTACCATGAAAGCGACGCTCAGGGCACTTCTGCTGGCCAGCTGCATTGGCAACGCTTACGCCGCAACCCCTGCCGTTAGCGGCAATATCATGTGGACGCATCAGCAGAGCGACCGCGCAGCCGTGGTGGCAGAAAACACCCTCTCCGCCGACCTGATGGCAGAAGGCACCGTCGGCGCCATAGGCTGGCTGGTGCATGCTGAAGGCAACACCACCCCCGATGACCGCGGCCCCAGCGCGCTGGGTGCACACGGTGCTGCCGGTGTGGCAACCGACAGTCGAGGAAATGGCCGCATCCAGATTTCAGAAGCCTACCTAAGCACCAAACTGTTTGACGGCATACTGTATGGCGGCCTAATTGATCTAACCAGCCTTGCCGATGCTTCGGACGTGGCAAACGACGAAACGATTCAATTTCTCAATAACGACCTTATCCATAACACCACCATTGCCTTTCCCGACTATGATCTGGGGCTGGTGTGGACGTCAGAACGGCTTACAGTGCTCATCGGAAAAAACAACGGCCTGGCGGATGAAAACGGCGATTATCAACGCCTTTTTACTTTAACCAACCCACACACTGGCACCTTTCTTCTGGCTGAAACAAGTCTGACGACCGCAGCAAACCCCATTCGCATAGGCATCTGGAAACACGACTATCAGGACAACAATAAAGCAGGCTGGGGCGCGTATCTGAATACTGACCAAACGTTAGGCGGCCTTGACTGGAACCTGCGCCTTGGCTGGGCGAATGACACGGCGCAGGATGCCGCCCGCTTTGCCAGCCTGGCGGCGCAGAAAAGCTGGCAGCGCTGGACGCTGGGCTTGGGCCATGCCGCCACTTTCGGCAGCGGGCCGCGCCATGCAGCGGATCGCCATGTGAGCGAAGGCTACCTGCGCTATGCGGTCAATGCCCACTTTGATGTGAGCGCCGACGTGCAGCGCATCAGCGAACAGACCGATACCTGGGTCTATGGCACGCGGGTGCTGTGGCATTTTTAAAGGCACATCCGCAAAACCCCTGAATGTGCTCGCGGTGCAGGCGTGATGGCAGCAGCCTCAAGACGCCCAATACAGAAGATGCTGCCATCACGCTGCAACCCGAAGGGACAGGTCGATTCCGGCCCAATGCTACGTTCCACCTCACTCGCATGGAATGACATGCCACGTTCGGTCCGCCTTGCCTTGAACCGGAATCATCCCTGTCGCGACCGCATTCAGGGGTTTTTCAATGGTGCCCTAATCCAGCTGCGAAAGAAAATCCAGCAGCCCCTGCATGATGGCATAGGGCTCGGGCGGACAGCCGGGGATGACGTGGGCTACGGGCAGATACTGATCTGCCGGGCCGCGGATGGCAAAGGTCTTGTCGAACACGGACAGGTTTACGGGGCAGTCGCCCACTGCGATGACCCATTTGGGGGCGGGCAGCTGTTCATAGCAGTCCATCACGTGGGGCCACATGTTTTCCGTGAGCACGCCGGAGAGGAGCATCACATCAGCATGGCGCGGGCTGGCGACAAAGTGAATGCCCAGTCGCTCCAGATCGTAACAGGGATTGGACAGGGCATTGCACTCCGCCTCACAGGCGTTGCACGAACCGCTGTCCACCATGCGGATGGCCAGCGAGCCGGCAAAGTGTTCCGCCACCTTGCCTTTCAGCGCCTTCTGCAGCTGCACCATGCGCCGATCCAGTTCGGGATGCTCGGTCAGCAGCCCCGTTTCCAGTCGTCGTTTCCAGAAAGCCCACATTACAGATCGTTCCCCGCGTAACTGAGATCGCAACTTTTGTTGATGAGCGGAAAGTCCGCGATGATATTGCCCGGCATCATCAAATGCAGCGCCTGCCAGTTCATAAAGGAGGGATCACGGCTGAAATAGCGGCCGATCACCCCATTCTCAATCTCAACGGCCATGTAAAGTTCGCCCAGCGCACTTTCCACAAAGGTATCGTAAAAACCATCCTGCAACGCGTCAAAGGCCAGCGAGGTCGGCTGCGCCATGGGCAGCAGGCCTTCGATCAGACGCACCGACTGCTGCGCCTCCACCAGCCGCTGGCGGAAGCGGGCGGCCACATCGCCCTTTTCATGGGTGTGCGCCACAAAATCAAGCGCCTGATAGCAGGCCTGCTCGCTGCGGCGATCCAGCGCCACACCGCTGGCACGGGCCACCACGCCCACCACATCATATTGCAGCGCCTGTGTGCGCTTGAGCTTGCCGGTGGTATCCAGGCGGTCCCACAGGGAGGGAATGCCGTCGATCCAGTCCGCAAAACGGTTCAGTTCATCCCGCAGCTGCGCACAGTAGGCCCGCACGGCATTATGATCCAGCGCCTTGCCCAGAGCCGCCGCGCCAAAGCCGAACCGATGATCCGTGAGGGTTTTCAGCAGGCGGCGCGTCTGTTCCGTCAGCGCCGACGCCCACGCCAGTGCCGCGGCAAAGCCAGCGTCGTTGGGGATGAAGCCCAGATCATTCAGATGGTGCGCCAGTCGCTCCACCTCCAGCAGCAGCGCCAGCCAGGCCTGCTGTCCTTCGCTCAGGGACTCGCCGCTGGCCTGCGCGCCGATGTGCGCCCACGCCCATTGATAGGCGATGGCGCTGTGGCCGCTGATGCGCTCGATAATTGGCCGTGCCGCCGCAAGCGCCTTGCCCTGCAGCATCCTTTCAATGCCGCGCCACTTGTAGAAATGGCGCACTTCCTGATGGAGCATGTGCTCACCGGCCTGGGAGAAGTGGAAATGACCCGGCTCGATAATGCCGGCGTGGATCGGCCCCACGGCAATCTCGTAGGTGGTGTCGCCGCCCACCACTTCCCACGGATAGTCTCGTGGCGTCTGCAGTGTCTCCAATGCCTCCGCATTGAAATCAGCCCGCAGGGGATGCTGCCCCGGCGCGATATGCTCGTGCTGCACCAGAGGACGGGTATCGTAGCTGCCCACAAACTGCACACCGTAATCATCCTGCGCCTTGCGCTCGAACCAGTTGGCCGCCGGGTGCTGCCGCAGAATGCTGGCTGTCTGCGGTTGCGCCTTGTCCAGCCTGTCGCGCACGATTTCCGTGTCATAGCGGGTGACCAGTTCGAAATGGTCGGGCCGCTCGATCACAAAGCGGGCAATCAGCCGACGTTCACTCATGCCACCACCTCCCGCAGCCAGGCAAAGCTGCCCGGCCACAGCAACACCAGCGTTGCCGCGGCGAACAGCAGCAACGCCGCCAGCTCATTGACATACACCCGCTTGGCCCCTTCCACCGGTGCGGCCTGAAAACGCATGCGTTGCCAGATTTCCACAAACTTGTAGAAAATCACCGCCAGCAGCGCCAGCGCAGCCAGCGCCACCAGCAGCAGGCCCGGTGCCTGCGGGGAAGCCTGCGCAATCAGCCCGCCGAAACCATACAGCTCGCTGAAGAACATGGGGCTGGGCGGAAGGCCGATCAGCGCCAGCATCATCAACGTCACCAGCAGCGCAAACAGCTTGCCGCGGCCATCCTCAAAGCCGGTCAGCGCGCCGCGGAAACGGTAACGCCCCTGCTGCTCCAGCACGCCCGCCGCCAGAAACACGCCCGGCTTGAGGAAGGTATGCGCCGCCAGATGCAGCAGCGCGGCAAACTTGGCGCCGCTGACCCAGAACAGCGCAATCAGCGCCATATGCTCGATGCCGGACAGGGCGAACAGGCGCATCAGATCCTTCACATGGAAAATCAACGCCGACACCACCAGCAGCGTGAGCAGCACAAAGGTGATAATGATCCAGCTCAGGTGCGTATCCCCCAGCGCCTGCGCCACCTCCACAAAGCGGAAAAAGCCCAGCATGACAGCCCCTTCCAGAATGCCGGAAAACAGCGCCGCCACCGGATAGAAGGCGGCCCGCTCGATATTGGGCAGCCACAGGTTCATGGGGAAGAAGCCCAGCTTGATCATCAGCCCCAGCATCACCATGCCCAACCCCAGCTCGAACAACAGCGGCTGACCGATTTGCTGAGCATGGGCGGCGAGCACGTCAAAGCGCATGGCCGCCTCGCCCAGCGCACCCTTGGCCGAGGCATAGATGAGGATGATGCCAAACAGCACCAGCGAAATGGCAATGGTACCGACGATCATGTAGTTCCACGCCTCGCGCCGTGCCGGCTCGGAACTGTTGGTGCGGATCATGTACACCGTGCTCAGTGTGGCCATTTCCAGCCCGATCCAGAACAGCCCCATGTGACTGGACAGGATCGCCACGATCAGTCCCAGCCAGAACAGGCCGAAAAAGCGGTAAAAGCGATCGTAGTCCTTCATCAGGATGGTCACGCGCCGGTTAAGCGTCAGCAGTGCCAGCGACACCGCCAGCCCCACCAGTGAGGAGATCAGCAGCACGAAGGTATTGAGCCGATCGGCCACCAGCAGGCCGTCCCATAGCGCCACCGGCTTGGGCAGCATGAACAGCTGTACGATGCCGATAAACATGAGCAGATTGGTCCACGGCAGAAAGCGCCGCGCTGCACTGCTGGCGTGCATGAAGCTGGCCGCAAACATCAGCAGCGGCGGCAGTACCAGCCAGAAGATAATCAGACTCGTCATGCGCGCGCCCCCCGTACCAGCAGCAGGTTGACCACCACCACTGCCATCATCAGGTCAAAGAAGATGCCCAGCTCCACCAGCATGGGCATGCCTTCGGTGGCGGTGGTGCCCAGCAGGAACAGGCTGTTTTCCAGCACCAGAAAGCCGGCGATCTTGGCCGCCAGATGGCGGTGTTCCACCATGTAGAGCAGCGACAGCAGCAGCGCCGCAATGGACAACGCCATGGCCTGCTGTGCGGCACTGTGCGCCAGCGGTGAGACCAGATACCAGCTGAGCACGATCAGCCCGGGAATCAGCACGATATTGTGGGTCAGCGGGATCTCCGCCTTCAGATAGCGCTTCAGACCAAAACGCTCGGCGGTGCGAATCAGCACCCACGGGATCACGATGCCCTTGAGCAGCAGCGTCAAGGTGCCGCTCACCAGTAGCGCCGTATCGCCCAGCGTGCGCCCCAGATAGAGGGCGGTCACACCCAGCACCAGCGAATTGACCCCATACCAGATGAACGCGCGCCGCGCGGTGGCGGTAAAAAACAGACTCACCAGCGTGGCCATGAACAGGCTGATCAGAAACGTCTCCATCAGGCCCCCAGCATGTAGAAGGAAATCAGCGACAGAAAGCCCAGCAGCACCGCCACCGCCAGCAGGTTAGGCACCTTGAACAGGCGCAGCTTGGCCGTATTCACTTCGATGAAGGCCACCACCACGGCAACCAGCAGGATCTTGCCCCACAGTGCCATCAGTGCCAGCAACGGCGGCAGATCCAGCCCCCACGGCAGGAACAGGGTGGCGAACAGACTGGCAAACAGCACAAACTTCAGGCTCGCCGCCGCTTCGATCAGCGCCAGCTGCCAGCCGCTCAGGTCGAGGATCATCGCCTCGTGCACCATGGTCAGCTCCAGGTGGGTTTCCGGGTTGTCCACCGGAATGCGTCCATTCTCGGCGATCAGAAGAATAAAGAAGCTCAGCCCAGCAAACACGAAGCTGGCCAGATGCTGTTCGGGAAAACGCAGCGCCAGCTGCACCGCTGCCTGGCCCAGATCCAGATGGCCGGCCATCAGCGAGATGCTGAACATGGTCAGGATCATGGCCGGCTCCACCAGCGCGCTGATAAAGGCTTCACGGCTGGCGCCCAGCCCACCGAAGCCGCTGGCCTGATCCAGCCCGAGGATCATAATGAAAAAGGTAGAAAACGCCACCAGCCCGGTCAGGGTAAAGGCGTCCACCATGTCCATGTAGAAAGCCCCCTGCACCGCCGGCGGCACCATCATCAGCGCCACCACAATGGGCGCAAGCACCAGCAGCGGCCCCCAGCGTGTGATCAGCGAGGCTTCTTCGCTGAGCACCACCTCCTTGCGCAGCAGCTTGCTCAGGTCGTAGTAGCTCTGCCACGGCTTGAGCGGACGCTTACCCAGCTGCCACATTTTCAGCGCCTTGATGGTGCCCAGCACCAGCGGCGCCAGCGCAATCAGGGAAATCAGCGTCAGCAGATACCATAGCATGTCACTGCCCTCCCCACATCAGGCGCCAGAACAGCAGCAGCGCCACCAGCGTGGTCAGGATCATGGCGCTGTAGCGGAAGGTTTCATAATGAGCAACGCGGTACACTACCCAGCTGACGCCGCGCACCAGCTTCACCGCCCCCTCGTAGAGCGAGGCTTCAAACAGCGGATGCACATGCACATGGTGCTCCGCACGGCGGAACTTGCTGCCATGATGATCGAACTCGGCATGGGCCTCGCGCTGGATGCGCTCCTCCGGCTGATAGAGCCAGCTGAAAAAGACCCGAATCGGACCGGCAAAGCCGGTGGCCGTGTACTGATTCCGCGGCGTCACCCGTCCGCCACAGGCCCAGGTGTGATGCATCCGAGTGCGCACCTTGAGCAGCTTCTGCACCCCATACAGCAGCGCCACCACACCCAGCAACAGCACCAGCAGCAGATGCGGTGCCACCCGCCCGCCGTTGTCCGCCAAGGATTGAATCTGCCAGAACGTGGGCGTCAGCTGCGTGCCGATATCCGGCAGGCCATAGCCGGTGAGGGCATAATTGAACGCGAGCAGAAAGTCATGGGCGAACAGCATCAGTGCCGCGACCACGCCCGCCATCAGCACCATGCCTGCGACCATCCAGTTGTTGACCTCATGGGCATGGGCCGCATTCTGGCTGCGCGCCAGCCCCAGAAACGTAATACCGAACGCCTTGGCAAAGCAGGCAATAGCCAGCCCGCCGGTAAGCGCCAGCGCAAAAATGGAAAACGGGATCAGCAGCTTCAGGCCCAGGTTATCAAACTGCACCGAGCCCATCAGCGACTGAAACACCATCCACTCGCTCAGAAAGCCATTGGTGGGCGGCAGCGCGGAGATGGACACCGCCGCAAACAGAAAGGTCAGCGCGGTCACCGGCATCGCCTTGATCAGTCCGCCGTAGGATTCAATACGGGTGGTATGGGTCTGGTGCAGGACCGCACCGGCCCCCATGAACAGCAGCGACTTGAAGCTCATGTGGTTGAAGGTGTGGAACAGGGCGGCAATCAGCGCGAAGGCGGCCAGCGTCGGCAGCTGCAGGCTGTCGAAAATCATGCCCATGCCCAGCGCAATGAGAATAATGCCGATATTTTCAATGGAGTGGTTGGCCAGCAGTGCCTTCAGGTCGTGCTCTGCCAGCGCATACAGGACACCAATCACCGCCGACAGGCTGCCCAGCACCAGAATGACCATGCCCCACCACACCGGCCATGGATGCAGCACTTCCAGCAGCAGGCGCAGCAAGGCATAGATGGCCACCTTGAGCATCACGCCGCTCATCAGCGCCGACACCGGCGACGGCGCCGCCGGATGGGCATAGGGCAGCCACACGTGCAGAGGCACTACACCTGCCTTGGAGAGCGTACCCAGCGCCAGCAGGGCAAACAGCAACCACGGCGCCTGCTGCACCCACGGACTGGTGTGCAGCTGCTCAAACGGCACGGTCAGATCCCCCTGCCCGGCCAGCAGAAAAAACAGCAGCAGCGCCATAAAGCCGAAGTGGGTCATGAAAAAGTAGAAGCGGGCCGCGTGTTGCGTTTTCTCGCTGCGCCCGTCGGTGAGGATGAGCTGCCAGCTGGCCAGGCTCATCACCTCCCAGGCAAACAGAAAGGTCATGCCGTTATCCGCCAGCACCACCGCCAGCATGGCGCCCACAAACAGCGCATAGTGCAGCGCAAACTGCCCCTTGCGGCGCAAGTGAGGCCAGTAGCCGCGGGCATAGAACAAATTGGGTACCACGCCCAGCACGATCAGCGCCACAAACAGCACCGATAGGGGCGACATCGCAAACAGCATGGTCACAATCCGGGAAAAATCAGGAAGGCGCGCATCTTAACAGATGATGTTCCCTTTATTCAAGGTAAGTCATTATCACTAAAGGATTTTTAGAAACAATACTATGTTTCTCAATTTATCAATTAATGATGACTGATAAAAATGGCCGAGGGAACTCCGCTGGCGCGATTGGGTTTGGTGCCGACGTGAACCAACTCAAAACCCTGCCGCTGCCAGAACCGCTGCAGGCGCGGTTCTGCGGCACAGCTGACAGAAACAAAATCCACCGGCACCTGCAAAACTGCCTGCACCAGCCGGCTGCCAATGCCCTGCCCCTGCAGCATGGGATGCACGGCAATACGGGTAATGCGCAGACTGCGCCTGCGCAACCAGACCGGATCATTACGAAGTTGCGCCAGCCTTTGCGCCACCAGGTGGCCGCGCACATGCCCTTCAACTGCATCCAGTCCCCCCTCCTCCAGCGCCCACACGGCCCCCACCACAACACCCGCTCTGAGCGCCAGCCACACCTGTTGCCCCGGCGCATCCAGCAACTGCAGCAGATCTCTGGGGCGGGTCTGATAGTGCGCAGTGCGCAGCAAGGCCCATATTTGCGGCAACCGGCTTAAGTCGTCCCGCGCCCACGGTTCAATGGCCATTTCACCGGCAGCAGGCGCGGGCGGCAGCGCCGCATTCAGCAGAAATGCCTGATCCAATACCCGCTCCAGTGCATCATCGGCTGACCAGCGTGCAGGGGTGTTCAGTTCAAACACGCGCAGCGCGCGCCCTGCGGGAATGCGCTGATTCAATTTCAGACGCAATCCCTGCCCCGCGCCTTCATAGCCCTCGTCCGTGCTGGCCATGACGATGGGGGCGGGCGTCTCCAGCAGCCGCGCCAGCACCGGCAGGGTCAGCCGCGCCGCCTCGTCAATCAGCAGCAGATCACACGACGGAGATGTGGCCAGAAAGGCATCCGGCGCCATGATTTTCAATTCGGGAGGGGGGGTCCCCGACTTTTTCAATGGCCCATTTTTCGCGGGTGCGCCGGTGCCCGCCTGCCAGGTGTTTCGGCCGCTTTTTTGCCACCCCAGTGCCTGCAGGCGATCAAGAAGAGTGCGCAGAGACGCGGGATGATTGCTGAGCAGGATCGTTTGTGCAGGCCGGACAGCCTGCAACAACTCGGCCAGCAATGTGCTCTTGCCGCGACCGCGTCGCCCGCGGACCAGCCAGATGTCTGAATCAAAAAGGGTATGCAGTGCAGCCAGCACCTGTTGCTGATCGTCGGTCAGCCCTGAAGGTCGTGACTCGGGGCTACAGGCGGGCAAAGAAGGCAGAGCGAATACTGAGCCCCGACAAGATCGCCACTGTTGAGCAAGCCAGGCGGCCAGGCGACTTTTGTTCGGTAGCCGCTGGCCGGCACTCAGCCAGCGCTGCAGGGCCGGATTGGGGTGCTGCGACCAGTTCGGTGGCGTGAGCAACAGGCACACGCCACCGGCCTGTAGCGTGCCACTCAGGGCAAGCAACATGTCCGGGTCAAAACCGCTGAAGCCATCGACGATCAGCCCCTGCCATTCGCTGCCCAGATAATGCTGGGCCTGATTGGGACGCACCTGCGTCATTCCGTCGGGCACATGCATGGGGGATGCCCCGCCGCTGTCGAGCCAGAGCCACTCGACCGGCTCGGCATGCGCATCCACGGCAGCTTGCAGCACGTCCGGCTCATCGGCCAGCCATAACAAGCCCCGTTGCCGCGCCACCAGCCAATTGGCCTGCGCGGCTTGCAGCCATTCTTTCAGGGTCATTGCAAATGGCCATAGCCACCCAGAATGGCATTGATGCGCGCGGGATCGGGCCGCCAGCTATCTGGCGCGTCCTGTGGATCACCATCGCTGAGCCGCCCGGCACAGGTGAGGCGCAGCACATCCTGCTGCCGGGCGCTGTGCAGGTAGAGATGCACGGCATCCATGGTCTGGGGCCGCTCCTGCCCGCCAAGCGCCAACGCCGCGCTGCCTTTCCACAATGCGGCCAGCTGCATGCCGGGCCGCACTGCCACCTCCATCTCGTCCAGCTGAATGCGGGTGATGACAAAGGTATCGGGCCGGACGGTTGTGGCTGTTTCCTTCAGCGTGCGCACCTCCAGCGCACACCAAGGGGCGTACCAGTCCACGGCTTCATAGGGTTTGGCAGCCCCTTGCTGAAAAAAGATGCGTGTGGTGCCGGCTGGAATGACTACAGGCTGCTCAAGCATGAAATGCTTGATGCTCGCGTAAGGGCGTGGTGGCATGTTCTGGCACGCCACCAGCAGAAAGGTCAGCAGAAAGAGACTCAACACACGCATGGAAGACACCTCCGTAAAATTTTCATGATAGCAAAATGAAAAAACCCCGCGCCCTTGCGGGCTGCGGGGTTGGCATCATCCTTAAGCGCCGTGCTATGCCAGCGTTTCACAAGGCAGTTTTCCCATTTTTGCTTCAGCATGTGCCAGTTCATAGGCTGTTTGCAGATTCATCCAGAACTGAGGGGTGGTGCCAAAAAACCGGGCCAGACGAATGGCGGTATCGGCACTGATGCCCCGCTTGCCCAATACAATCTCGTTAATGCGTCTGGGCGGCACGCCGATAGCCCGCGCCAGTCGATACTGGCTGATTCCGGCACCCTGCAGATAATCCTGCAAATGCTCACCCGGGTGCGGCGGCAATTGATCACATCCAGTTGCAATATCTTCAAAATCCACCGTATCCAGTTCTGCTCGCTCAATCATCTCTTCCCCCTTTCAGTGGTAGTCCACCAGTTGCACCTCGTAAGCATCGCCATTCTCCCAACGAAAACAGATGCGCCACTGGTCATTCACGCGCAGGCAATGGAGGTGCTGCATTGCACCTTTCTTGCGGGCCAGTCGGTTGCTCGGCGGATTGCGCAAGTCATCCAAGGAAACGGCAGCATCAATCTGAAGCAGGCGAAGCCTGGCACGCTGCTGTATCGTTGGATCGATCCCTTTGACACGCCGTCCAAGAAAAACCGCTGCGGTACGCTTGTCCCGAAATGTCTTGATCATGCGCCAATATTAACGACAAACGTTAATAACGTCAATGTGAGGCTTGAAAACGAAAAAAACCCCGCGCCCTTTCGGGCTGCGGGGTTCGCGTTGAAGCAACGAGGAGGCTTGATTACATCATGCCGCCCATGCCCATGTCGCCGCCTGCGGCCGGCGCAGGTGCTTCAGGCTTGGGCTTCTCGGCCACCATGGCTTCGGTGGTGATGATCAGACCGGCAACGGATGCCGCGTTCTGCAGCGCAGTACGGGTCACCTTGGCCGGGTCGATTACACCCATCTGAATCATGTCGCCGTACTCTTCGGTGGCCGCGTTGAAGCCGAAGTTGCCTTCGCCCTCAGCCACCTTGTTCACCACTACGGAGCCTTCCAGACCGCAGTTGAAGGCGATCTGACGCAGCGGCTCTTCCACGGCGCGCATGATGATTTCCACGCCAACCTGCTGGTCCTGGTTGTCGCCTTTCACCTTGTCGCCCAGGTTCGCCTTGGCGCGGATCAGGGCAACACCACCACCGGGTACGATGCCTTCTTCCACCGCAGCGCGGGTTGCGTGCAGGGCGTCGTCCACGCGGTCCTTCTTCTCCTTCATTTCAACTTCGGTGGCCGCACCCAGCTTGATCACGGCAACACCGCCTGCCAGCTTGGCCAGACGCTCCTGCAGTTTTTCGCGATCGTAGTCAGAAGTAGTCTGCTCGATCTGCGCCTTGATCTGCGCGATGCGCGCGTCGATGTCTTCCTTGGAGCCGGCACCGTCAACAATGGTGGTGCTGTCCTTGCCAACCACCACGCGCTTGGCCTGACCCAGATCGTCGATAGTGGCGCCTTCCAGCGTCATGCCCAGCTCTTCGGAGATCACGGTACCGCCAGTCAGTACGGCAATGTCCTGCAGCATGGCCTTGCGGCGCTCGCCGAAGCCAGGGGCCTTCACGGCAGCAACCTTGACGATGCCACGCATGTTGTTGATCACCAGTGTGGCCAGCGCTTCGCCTTCCACGTCTTCTGCGATGATCAGCAGCGGACGACCCTGCTTGGCAACCTGTTCCAGAATGGGCAGCAGGTCGCGGATGTTGCTGATCTTCTTGTCATGCAGCAGGATGTAGGCGTTGTCCAGCTCGGCGGTCATCTTCTCCTGGTTGGTCACGAAGTACGGAGACAGATAACCACGATCGAACTCCATACCTTCTACAACTTCCAGCTCGTCGGTCAGGCTGTTGCCTTCCTCGACGGTGATCACACCTTCCTTGCCAACCTTTTCCATCGCCTGCGCGATCAGGTTGCCGATCTCGGGATCGTTGTTGGCAGAGATGGTGCCTACCTGTGCGATGGCTTCAGTGGTGTCGCACGGCTGGCTCATGGCCTTGATCTCTTCCACGATGGCGTTCACCGCCTTGTGGATACCGCGGTTCAGGTCCATCGGGTTCATGCCGGCGGCCACGGACTTCATGCCTTCGCGCACGATGGCCTGCGCCAGTACGGTTGCAGTAGTGGTACCGTCACCGGCTTCGTCGTTGGTCTTGGACGCCACTTCCTTGACCAGCTGCGCACCCATGTTTTCGAACTTGTCTTCCAGCTCGATTTCACGGGCTACGGAAACACCGTCCTTGGTCACGGTCGGCGCGCCGAAGGACTTTTCCAGAACCACGTTGCGGCCCTTGGGACCCAGCGTAACCTTTACTGCGTCGGCGAGTACATTCACGCCGTCGGCCATGCGCTCACGCGCGTCAAAACCGAACTTGACTTCTTTTGCTGACATATTCGTCCTCTCCCTTTATCTGTATGAATTCCGTGATTACTCGATGATGGCTACGATGTCGTCTTCGCGCATCACCAGCAGCTCTTCGCCGTCCACGGTGATGTCCTGACCGGCATACTTGCCGAACAGTACGGTATCCCCCACTTTTACGCTCATGGGGATGGTCTGTCCGTTTTCAGCCACCTTACCAGGGCCTACGGCCACCACTTCGCCCTTCAGGGGCTTTTCCTTAGCCGTATCGGGCAGCACGATGCCGCCTGCAGTCACTTCTTCCTCTTCCATGCGACGGATAATGACGCGATCGTGCAGAGGTTTAACAGCCATAGTTCCACTCCTTTGTTTGAATTCGGTTCCGGTGATTGACTCAAGCGCTTTATTAGCACTCCCCGGATGAGAGTGCTAACAATTGTAGCCAGCACTCACAGCGTGTCAACCATGCAATGGGGACGAAAAAACGGCTTTCAAGAGGTGATTGCAACTTTTGTCGTGGCAAAATAGGAAATGACCAATGAGGAACCCGATGCATGAATAATCAGGGCCGTCTGCTGGTGCTTATTGTTTTCAGTGCCATCGCCATCACACTGGTGGTATACGGGTGGGTGCCGGCCCGCAGCAGCCTGCAGCAGGATCAGGCACGCATTGTCGCCATCATGCCGCACCCTGGCACACGCTACAACGCCATCTTTGTCACCGGAGATGGCCGCCGCCTGACGTGCATTGAAAACACCCTGCGCGAATGGCCGCCCGCCCTGCTCAATCGCTGCCCGGTGGACACCTTCGCCGCTCACCTTGGCGAGCCGGTCACGGTGCTGCACGATGGGCATGTGGTCTATGCCGTTCGGCGTGGCCAGCAGGTGCTGCTGCCCTACAGCGCTTTCCGCTGGGTACAGGGAGTTCTGCTGATTGTCGCGCTGATCATGGTGGCCGTCTCGGTTCACTACTGGATCCGAAACCGTCCCTGAACGCCCCTTCTGCTCAGGCCTTCATCCGCTGCCCGGCCAGTTGCTCGTAGAGGCTAAGCAACACCGGCACCACCAGCAGGATCAGCAGCGTGGAGGCCATCAGACCAAAGGCAATGGCGGTGGCCATGGGAATGAGGAACTGCGCCTGCAGGGACTTTTCAAACAGCAGCGGCAGCAACCCGCCGATGGTAGTGAGCGATGTGAGCAGCACTGCGCGCACCCGCTGCACCGAGGCCTCCTCCAGCGCCTGCTGCACCGCCATGCCCTTTTCCCGCAGCTGCTTGTAGAAGGTGACCAGAATAATGGAGTCGTTGACCACAATCCCCGCCAGCGCAAAGAAGCCGAACAGCGACAGGATGGTCAGATCCAGCCCCATGACCCAGTGGCCGAAAATGGCCCCGATCAGGCCAAACGGAATGGCCATCATCACCAGCAGCGGCCAGCCGTAGCTGGCCAGCACCCACGCCAGAATCAGATAGATCAGCGCCAGCCCCACCAGCATGCCGATTTTCATGTTCTGCAGCGTCTCCTTCTGCTCGCGGGCGCGCCCCTGCTCGCTGAACTTGACGCCATAGTCCCGGGTCAGCTGCGGGAACAGGGTCTTTTCAAACTGCGCACGCAGCGCATTGGCGTTGTTGCGGGTGTGATCCACGTCCGCCCGCACGGTGACGCCCAGCCGCCCATCCACATGGCGCAGCACCTCGAAGCCCTGCTTCTCTTCGATGTGGACCAACTGTTCCAGCGGCGCCCACCCTTGCGGCGTCTTGATCTGCAGCGCGCGCCAGGTGGCCAGCTCGGTGCGTTGCAACTCCGGCAACTGCACGCGCAGCTCCACCTCGTCCTCGCCGTGGGTGAAGATCTGCACCAGTCGGCTGGCAAAGGCGGCGGACAGCTGCGTGGCGATATCGTCCACCGTCATGCCCAGCGCATGGGCGGCGGGCGTCAGATGCAGCACCCACTGCACCTTGCCAAAGGGCAGGTCATCCTCGATGGCATACACGCCCGGCTGCTCGGAAAGCGCCTGCTGCAGCCGCAACGATGCAGCCTTGAGCTTGTCCAACGGTGCGCCATACATCTGCACCTCGAAATCCCCGCCCGGTGGCCCCATCTTGGGCGAGGTAATGATCAGACTGTCCAGCCCAGGCGGCTCCGGCCCGATGCGCTTTTTCCATTCGTCTATAAAGGTGGTGTTGCGCGTCTGCCTCTGGTCCGAATCCACAAACTCCAGATGCACGGTGGCGTAATGGGGCCCGGTGGCGGCGCGGGTCTTGTTCAGCCGCACAATGGCCACCTTGAGCATGCCCGGCTCCAGCGCCTCGGCCGTCTCCAGCGCCGCCTGACGCACATGGCGAGCGAAGCGGGCGGTCTGTTCCGCCGGCGTGCCGGCCACGAACTGAATGTAGGCATCCACCTTGTTGGATTCCGGCGACGGGAAGAAGGTAAAGGGCACGCGCCCGCCCGCCAGCAGGCCCACCGCCAGAATCATCAGGCCCACAGTGGCGCTGAGCACCACCGCCCGATGGGCCAGTGCCCAGCGCACCACGGCGCGGAACCAGACAAAGCGGAAATGGTCGATGCCCCGCTCCAGCTTCTGGCGGATGGGATTAAGCTTCTTCGGATCGATCTTCGCCAGCGCATGACGCAGATGCCCCGGCAGCACCAGAAAGCTTTCCAGCAGCGAGGCTGCCACCACCGCCACCATTACCATGGGAATGGGTTCAAGAATATTGCCCATCACACCGGTAAGCATCATCAGCGGCAGAAAGGCGGCAATGGTGGTGAGGCTGGCGGCGGTGACCGGCGCCGCCATGCGATGCGCGCCGCCCTCTGCAGCCTGCAGGGGCGGCTCGCCCCGCTCATAGTGAGCCAGGGCGTCCTCGCCCACCACAATGGCGTCGTCCACGATAATCCCCAGCGCCATAATGAGCGCGAACAGGCTCACCATATTGATGCTGCCGCCGGTGAGCCACATGATCGCCAGCGTAGCGGCAAAGCTGGTGGGAATGCCCACCGCCACCCAAAAGGCGACGCGCCCGTTCATGAAGAGGAACAGCACCGCCAGCACCAACAGCAGGCCGCCCAGACCGTTATTCACCAGCAGCATGATGCGCTGCTTGACCAGGCTCCAGGTCTCGTCGTGCACCACCAGCTGCATGCCCTGCGGCAGTTCGGCACGGGCTTTCTGCAGCCAGTCATAGACGATTTTGGCCGACTTGAGGGTGTTGCCGTTTTCGGCGCGCTGCACCTCAAGCGTGACCGCGCGCGCCTGGCCCAGATATTCCAATGGGGAGTTAGGCACGCCCGCCCAGCGGGCACTGGCCACATCCCGTAGACGCAGATCGGACACGTCGGCGGCAGGCACGGCCAGATTGGCCACGGCGGTGGGCGCTTCGCGCTTTTCGCTGAAGCGCAGGTCACGGGCGTTTTCTCGTTCCCCCACCGTGCCCAGCGGCAGATCGCGGCTCTGCTTGGCGATGAGCGCCCCCCACTGGAGCAGGGTGCGGTCGCTGCGCAGCAGATTTTCCTGCGGCATTTCCACCCGCAGGCGCGGGTCCGGCAGGCCGGAAAATACGACACGATCGACACCGGCATCGAGCAGTTCGCGCTCAAAGCGGTGCGCCCACGCCCGCAGCGCCATCAGGTCACCCCGCTCGCTCACCAGCGTGATCTTGGCGATGCGCTCGTAGCGCTGCATATGCTGAATGACCGGTTTCTGCGCGTCCTGCGGCAGGTTGCGCAGCGCGGTCACCTTCTGCCGCACCCGGTCCAGCGCCTCCACCATGTCGGTGCCGTCCAGATACTTGAGCATGATCACCGCCACCCCTTCGGAGGAGGTGGAACTCATCTGATCCAGACCATCTTCCGTGCGCAGCGCGCGCTCGACGGGACGGGTGATGCTGCGTTCCACGTCCTCCGCATTGGCGCCCGGCCACACCACGCGCACCTGAATCATCTCCAGCTGGAAATTGGGGAAGAACTGCACATTGAGCTTCATTAGCGCCACGGCACCCAGCAGCAGCATGATGATCATGGTGAGGTTCGCCGCCACCGGATGGCGGGCGAATACGCCAATCAGACCATGAGAATGGAACTTAGCCATGGGCTGCGCTGACCTTCACCTTGAGGCCATCAATGGCATTGGGCAGATGGGTAATCAACACCTGCGCCCCGGCCGGCACGCCTTCCAGCAGCACCCAGGTTTTGCCATCGCGGCGGATTTCACCGCGCCACTGCACCGCCTGACGATGCAGCACGCCATTCTGCAAGAGGTAAACGTGATCTTCTCCATACAAGGCACTGTAGGGCAACGCCACCACATTCGACTGCGGCGGCAGCTGGAGGATGAGCTTGCGCAGATCGCCCAGCCGCGCACGCGCATCAGCATGGAACCACACGGTCTTGCCCAGCGGCGACACCTTTTGCGCCGCCCGGTCAAAGGCATACCGGTGCGCGCCGTCGGTCAGCGCCAGTTCACTCAGGTGATTTTCCACCTGCCGCCAGATGCTGTCCGGCAGCACCGCCTGATAGCGCATGGCGTCAGGGCGGTAGCCCACCACCAGCGTCTGCCCGGTATTGACGCGCTGGCCGGCGGCCACCTTGACATCGGTAATACGCACGTCCGCATCGGCTTTCAGCACCGGCTCGGCCGTATCCCGCTGCACCTGTTTCAGTTGCGCCCGCGCCTGCTGCAGCTGCGCCTGCAGTTCCTTGAGCTGCTGACGGAAGGTTTCCACATCCAGCTCACCGGCCAGCTTCCGCTTAGCCAGCCGCTGGCGCGCCTTGAGTTGCTGGCGGGTCAGGGCGATTTTCGCCTCCAGCTGCGCCACCTGCGCCTCAGCCTTGGCGCGGGCCACGGCGGCATCGGTGGCATCCAGCCGCACCAGCGCCTCACCCGCCTTGACGGCATCGCCGGGGGCGACAGCCACTTCACGCACCCAAGCGCTGAAGGGCGCCTGCAGCTGCCACCCGCTGCCCCGCAGCACCACACTGGCAAACACCTCCCGCACCGGCGTGTAAGTGCCGGCTTGCGCGGTCATCACCGCCACCGGCCAGGTCTTGGGCGGCAGCGTGCTCTGCGGCGGGGTAGGCTTGGTATGCTTGAGCCACACAAAACCACCCACCGCTGCCGCAAGAATCACCAGCGCAAGAAGGCCCTTGAATCGTTTCATGCCCATTTCCTTGAAATATCAGTCGTTCATTTTAAGAGCTTGTAGGCCGCAGCCACCAGAAAAACAGGGCCGCGGCAAAGAGAGCTGCCTGCACCAGCCAGAAGGTGCCCGCCGCCGGATGCACGGCAAGCAGCGGCACCGCCACACTGGCCACTACCGCGTTGCCAAGCATCTGCACCGCGCCCTGCAGGGAGGTGGCGAGCCCGCGCTGTGTGGGCAGGCTGTCCATTGCCAGCAGACCCAGCGCCGGCATGACCATGCCCAGACCTGCAGCGAATACCATCAGCGCCCCGACCAGAAGCCACAATGAAAATGGCACCAGCTGCAGGAGCAGTCCCTGCCCCGCCACCGCCAGCAGCATCAGGGCAAACCCGGCTCTGACCACCTGCTCGGGTGTCCAACGGCCGCTCAGGTGGGAAGAAAGCGAAGCGCCCACCATCAGCCCGATCACCATGGGGATGAACTGGGCGCCAAAGTCAAGGGCACCCAGCCCCAGCAGGTCATGCAACAGCGTCGGCGCCCCGGCAATATAGAGGAAAAGCGCGGCAAATGTCAGCGTCGCCGTCAGCACCGTGTTGCGAAAGGTGCTGTGGACAAGCGCCTCACGATAGCGCCGTAGTACGGCTCGTCCGTGCAGGGACTGGCGGTGCGCAGCCGGCAGCGTTTCCGGTAAACGCCAGCTCAGCAGCAGTAGAGCCAGAGCATACAGCAGAAGAAAGCCAAACACGCTGCGCCAGCCAAAGGCATGATCCAGCCAGCCGCCAAGCACCGGAGCGAGCGCCGGCGCAAGCGTAAACCAGACCATCACCTGCGACAACGCCCGATGCGCCATTTCTGGCGCGCGCCCGTCACGTAGCAGCGCACGACCCGCCACGAAAGCCGCCGCCGCACCGGTTCCCTGCAGCAACCGACCAGCAAGCAGCACATTCACCTCGGGCGCCACCATCGCCAGTGCCGAGCCAATCAGATAGATCCACAACCCTAACCGGATCGTTTTTACGCGTCCGACACTGTCAGCCACCGGCCCCCATAGCAACGCGCTGGCGGCAAACGCGAACAGATAGAGTCCCAGCGTCTGGCTCATGGTCGCACGGTCGGTGTCGAGCGCCGCCTCGATGTCCGGAAAGGACGGAAGATAGGCATCGATGCTGAAGGGACCCAGCATCGACAGCAGCACAACGATGGCGATCAGACGCCGGTCAGACATTACCGCAGCTCATTTCCGCCATGCACCATGGCCGAAATGCGGCAGCTTTTCTGGCGCCACTCGTGATAAAACACCAGCAGCACATGCCCGCTCGCCAGCACGAGCAGCACCAGCGCGAGCACCCCATGCACGGGTTTGAGCGCATCCGCGCCCTGCAGATAGATCAGCGCGCCCAGCACCCCCTGCAGCATCAACAGAGCGAACAGCAGCAGATAAACCATGCCCGCCAGCGGATTGTGCCCCCGCCAGTCGGGATCCGGCGCACGCCCGAGGGTGAGATAGTGCCTGAGCGTGGCGCGGAAAACGGCACGCTGAGCGGTCGTCAGTGGCACCATGTCGCGCCAGTGCGCACGGGGCTGTTCCGGATCGAACAGGGCCGCCACCCGGATCAGCACGCTGGTCAGGAGTGCAAAACCTGTGAGGGCATGGGCGTGCACAAGCCAACCGGGGATAGCATCGCCCTCCAGCCACAGCACCCCGCCGCTGAGCCACAGCATGCTCAGCAGCAGGGCATTCATCCAGTGGGTGGCACGAACGACCGCAGGCCAGTTCATGCCTTGGCATCATTCCGATACTGCACAAACCCCAGCGCCATCAACGCCATCGCGGCAATCAGCGCAATGGCGCCAATCGGCGTCAAGGCTGCGGCGCCGCCCACGCCAAGACCAGTGAGATAGAGCATGCCCGAATGGAAGATGGCCGCCACGATTAGCAGGATGCTCACCATGCGGGCGATCCAGGCTTTCAGGGCGAACTTCATCAGCAGCAGGCCGATGACAATATTCAGCAGGCTTTCCATATTGCCATGCACATGGGCCGCCTTGAGCATGGCATGCTGCGGTGACTGCAGCCACGCCTGCAGCGTTTCGGGCGGCTGCTGAAACTGGCTGGCCAGATACATGCCCAGCGCCAGCGTGGTGACAAAATAGGCAAAGCCAAACACCACATTGATTTTTCCTGACATGTCTTCTCCTCCCTGTTATGAACTCATACCTCACAGCCCCTGCCAGGCCAGCGTGGCGCGGGCAACGCGCTCCCCCAGCAGCGCGGCGGTATCGCGATCAGCCTGCGGCGGTGCCGTTTCGGGCCCCTCATCCACGTTGGACTGGGCCATGACGCCCAGATAGCTGCCGATGCGGTTAAGGTCCTGCGGCGTCCCCTCGGCGCTGTTATAGCCGGGCAGCACGTCCAGCCCCACCCAGATCATGCCGTGCTGGGCGGCAAACACAACCATCTGGACGAGCGTATTGAGCTTGTCGCCTGACCAGCTGCCGGAGTTGGTAAAGCCCGCCGCCAGCTTGTTGCGCCATTTGCGTTCGAACCAGCGGTGCGAGGTTTCGTCCATGAAGACCTTGAAGGGGGCGGACACGCTGCCCATGTAGGTGGGGCTGCCGAAAATGATGGCATCGGCCGCATCCAGCGCGTCCCAGTCCACAGCCTCCACCGACTGAATGCCGACACGCACGCCCTCGACCCGCCGTGCCCCGGCGGCCACCGCTTCGGCAAGCGCCGCCGTATGGCCGTACCCCGAGTGATAAACGATTTCAACCCGTTTCATTGTTTCACCTCCTTGTCTGTGCGCCTATAAGGTAACGCAATAAAAATGGACTAAAATTGAAAATTCATCCCATCCGTTTTCGACATATTGAAAAATGAAGCCACTTCCCCTCGATGCCCTGCAGGTTTTTCTTGCCCTGTGCGAACACGGCAGCCTCACTGCCGCCAGTGAACACCTGCACAAGAGCCCGTCCACCCTGCATCACAGTATCCGGAAACTGGAACGCCACCTGGGGGCTCGCCTGATTGCCCGTGCAGGCCCACGCCTGAAGCTGACGCAGGCGGGCGAGGTGCTGTGCCAGCAGGGCGAACGGCTTTTACAGGAGGCCACACGCCTGCAGTACCAGGTGCAGACCGTGGCTGGCGGATGGGAACGACACCTGCGTATCGCCGTGGATGATATTGTCCCTACCGAGGCCGTGCTGAAACTGTGCGACCGCTATCTGTCCACCGCGCCGGAAGGCTGCACGCTGGAACTCGGTCGGGAAGTGCTGGGCGGCTGCTGGGATGCACTCGCCACCCACCGGACCGACCTGGTCATCGGCGCGCCCGACCCGGCACCGGCGTTATCCGAACTGGCCGCCATGCCCCTCGGCAAAATCCGCATGGTGTTCGCCGTGGTGCCCGACCACCCGCTGGCCCGCCTGTACCGCCCGCTGACGGCCGACGATATCCGCGCCCATCGCATCATTACCGTTGCCGACAGCGCCCAGAAGCTGCCCCCGCGCAGCGCCGGGCTTCAGCCAGGTCAGCCGGTATTTCGCGTGGGCACCCTGACGCAAAAGGTCGAAGCACAGAAACTGGGACTGGGGTGCGGCTGGCTCCCCCATCATCTGATCGAGCGTGAGCTTGCCAGCGGCACACTGGTGGAACTGCCCACCGTGGAACAGCCGCCCGCCCCCAACATGAATGCTGCCTGGCGCACTCCGGTCATCGGGAAAGGGCTGCGCTGGCTTGTGGAGCAACTTGAAAAGGGAGCTATCCGCTTTTAGACCTGCCGGATTTCACACCCACGGCGAAACACGCGGCCCTGAACGGTTTTTCAGGCGCAAAATCCCCATGAACGGAAACCCGCAGACGCGGGCAAAAAACGCGTCTGCAAAAAGTCGGGGACCCCCTCTTCCGAGCGCCTTCAGTCTGCGTCAGGAGACTGGGAAAGATCTTCCACCACCACAACCTGCGGCTTGGGGTAAAAGTTGAATTCCGTGGCGGACGCCAGCGTATAGGCCCCCATCATGCGCGCCACCAGCAGATCGCCGATCTGCAGCTCCGGCAGATCGATGTCTTCGTCGATCACGTCGATAGAATCACAGGTGGGGCCGGCCAGCACGCTGGGCTGCAGCTCGCCCTCGCGCGGCTCCAGCAGGCAGATGGGATAGAGGGCGTGGTCGTAGATCTGGCCGGAGAGGGCGCCATAGACACCATCGTCCAGGTAATACCACATGCGCGTGCCACGGCGTGCGCGCCCCATGACGGAGAGCAGCTCCACCATACTGGGCGCGGCGATGTAGCGCCCCGGCTCGGCCCAGATTTCAATGCCGTCCGGCACCTGTGCCAGCGCTTCCCGGATGGGTGCGCAGAAGTCCTCGATTTCCATCACCGGCGTCTGGTAGCTCACCGGAAAGCCACCGCCGATGTCCAGCCACTGCCAGTCGATCTGGTCAAAGGTGCGCATGGCCTCGATGGAGGCTTCAATGGCTTTCACATGCGCCGCCGGGCTGCCGGACTGGGAGCCCACATGAAATGAGAGGCCGTGAATGCTCAGGCCCTGCGTCAGGGCATGATCAAGCAATTCGGGCAGCTCTTCCAGCGCACAGCCGAACTTGCGGCTCAGATCCACCACCGCGTCCTGACTGCGGTAGCTGACGCGCACGATCAGCTGCACCCGGTCCTTGTAAGGGACGAACTTGTCCACTTCCGCCAGGTTATCCACCACAAAGCGGGTGCAGCCGAAATCCAGCGCTTCGCGGATTTCGCTATCCTTCTTGATGGGATGGGTGTGAATGCAGCGCTCGGCCACAATGCCCAGATCGCGCACCATGTTCACCTCGCCGGCCGTGGCCAGATCGAAATGTCCGCCCAGCTGGTTGAGGCGCATCAGCAGCGCCGGATGCGCCAGCGCCTTGACCGCATAGAACAGCTTCACGCCCGGCAGCGCCGCCTGCAGTCGCTGATACTGTTCGTCCACCTGCTTCAGGTTCAGCACCAGCAATGGCGTGCCGTGGATCTGTGCCAGTTGCCGCAGCGTCTGTCGATCCAGATCACTCAAGGGCTGGGAATGGCCGTGGGTGGCGAACTGATGATTGAGCGCTTGTGAATCCATGCTGGGCTCCAGACAAAAAAGCCGCCTGACGGCGGCTGGCATCAGGCTTTCATCAAGTCCTGCACATATTTGGGCAGGGCAAAGCTGCCCACATGCAGTTCGGGCGTGTAGTAGCGGGTTTCGATGCCGCTGGCTTCGTAGCGTTCGCGGATCACCTCCACCGGCTGCTGACGCTTGGCCGGATCATCACTCGCCCAGGCAAAGGTCATGCTGCCGCCCACATAGGTGGGCACCGCGGTGTGGTAGAAGGAGGCATCTGCAAACAGGGGCGAGAGCCGCTTGTAGGTGGTTGCCACTTCATCGCCCTGCATGAAGGCCACACCGTTCTGCGCCACAAAGATGCCGCCTGGATTCAGGCAGCGCTTGATGCCTTCGTAAAAGGGCGAGGTAAACAGCACTTCGCCCGGCCCCACCGGATCGGTGGAATCGGAAATGATCACATCGAAGGTCTCATCCGTGGACTGCACGAAGCGAATGCCGTCGTCGATGACCAGATTCAGGCGCGGATCATCGAAGGCCCCGGCGGAGTGGTTGGGCAGATACTGCTTGCACATCTCCACCACCTGGCCATCGATCTCCACCATGGTGATGGCCTCGACACTTTTGTGGCGTGCCACTTCGCGCAGGATGCCACCATCGCCGCCGCCAATAATCAGCACCTTTTTCGCTTCACCGTGGGCAAGGATGGGCACGTGGGTCATCATCTCGTGATAGATGAACTCGTCCTTTTCGGTGGTCTGGATAATGCCGTCCAGCGCCATCACCGTGCACCAGAAGGGATTCTTGAAGATCACCAGATGCTGGTGTTCGGTGCGCACCTCGAACAGCACCTGATCCATGCGGAATGTCTGCGCCCAGCCGTGGTGCAACGTTTCAGAAAACAGCATGGCACTCATTCTTCCACCTCCCCGCGCAGGATCGTATGCAGCTCCACCCGCTCTGGGATAAAGGCTTCCTTCAGCACGTCGATCGCCTTTTCCGGCTCCGAATCACCACACATGAAGACATCAAAGGCTGCAAAGTCCCGCTCCGGCCAGCTGTGCACGGAAATGTGCGACTCCGCCAACACGGCCACACCGGAAATACCGCCGTTGGGAGTAAAGTGATGCAGGTGAATATGCAATAAGGTCGCCTTGGCCTTTTCCACCGCCTCGCGCAGCGCCTTTTCCATCAGCTGCAGGTCGTCCAGGCGGCTGGCGCCCCAGAAGTCCGCAATCAGGTGCGTGCCGGCAAAGACCTTGCCGTCGCGCACGATAAAGTGATCCAGCGTGCTGTCGGCAACCGCCTGATCGTGGGTGGGCCAGCTATCGTCCACCAGCGTGGTCTTTTCCACCACTTCGAAATGGTCGTTCTTGGTTACCAGAACGTTTTCTGACATGGTCTGTATTCACCTCATCACAGGGGCGGCGTGCTCAACGCTCGCCCATCCACACCAAAGTGCCTAGGCACCCCAGCCCAAAACAAAAACCCCTGATTGGGTGAGCAACTCACCGGCAACCAGAGGTTCTGCTTTCGCCCGGCCCTTTGCCGGGATCGAATTGGCGAATATTAGCGTTTTTTAATTGTTACGTCAATCACTTGGCGCATTTTCGTCCACGATTTCAAAGTCGTGGGTCACTTCAGCAGCCTGCTCCAGCATCTTGGAAACGGAGCAGTACTTCTCGGCAGAG
This sequence comes from uncultured Piscirickettsiaceae bacterium, assembly GCA_964471975.1. Lineage (GTDB taxonomy): Bacteria > Pseudomonadota > Gammaproteobacteria > Thiomicrospirales > Thiomicrospiraceae > Sulfurivirga. The sequence goes on from CAYYIL010000014.1 coordinate 28,854, forward strand.
AGCTTGACCGCCCGCTCCACCTTTTTCGGATCCAGATCACGGCCGCTGACCACATAGTGCACGTGGATCTTTGTATAAACCTTCGGCACCGTATCGGCCCGTTCGGCTGAGACCTCTACCCGGCAGCCGCTCACCCGCTGGCGTGCCTTTTCCAGAATCATGATCACATCAACGGTGGTGCAGCCGCCCAGCCCCACCAGCACCATTTCCATGGGGCGCGGCCCCAGATTCTGGCCGCCGATATCGGGCGGACCATCCATCACCACCGCATGGCCGGAGGCGGTTTCCGCCACCATGGTGAGGTTATCGACCCATTTAACCGTGGTTATTCTGTCCATGCCACTCACTCCCTGAAAAACAGTTCTGCCAGCTTCTCGCCCGGGTCCTCGGCGCGCATGAACGCCTCACCGACGAGAAAGGCATTCACACCGTGGCTACGCATCAGCGCCACATCATCTGGCTCCAGAATGCCGCTTTCCGTCACCACCAGACGGTCATCCGGAATCTGCGGCAGAAGATCCAGCGTAGTCTGCAGGCTGACCTCAAAAGTATGTAGATTGCGATTGTTGATACCCACCATGCGTAGCGGCGTGGAAAGGGCCAGCGTGCGTCCAAGCTCGTCCGCATTGTGCACCTCCACCAGCACCGCCATGCCCAGTGCCTTCGCCTGCGCTGCCAGCTCATCCATCTGCGCATCGCTCAGGCAGGCGGCAATCAGCAGGATGCAGTCGGCGCCCATGGCACGCGCTTCCACCACCTGATAGGGGTCGATCATGAAATCCTTGCGCAGCACCGACAGGCCGGAAGCGGCGCGCGCCTGCTGCAGGTATTCCGGCGCACCCTGAAAGAAGTCCCGATCCGTGAGCACGGACAGACAGGCAGCGCCATGCTCGGCGTAGCTGCGCCCGATGGCGGCAGGATCAAAGTTTTCCCGCAGCACCCCCTTTGAAGGCGAGGCCTTTTTCACTTCCGCAATCACGGCGCTCTGTCCGGCATCCAGTTTCGCCTGCAGCGCGCCGACAAAATCGCGCACGGACGGGGCATCCGACAGCTGCGCTTCCAGCTCACTCAAGGGCGTCCGCGCCTTGGCATCGGCCACTTCCTCCGCCTTGCGGGCGACAATTTTTTTCAAAATGGTAGGCGTATCGTTCATGACGCAAACTGCTGCGTTGTACGGATAAACTCATCCAGTTTATGCTGCGCGGCACCGCTGGCAAGCAGGCGACGCGCCTCGGCCACCCCTTCGGCGTAATCGGCGGCCAGTCCAGCCACATACAGGGCAGCGCCGGCGTTGAGGGCGATAATGTCGGCGTGCGGTCCTGATTCGCCGGCAAAGACGGAGCGGATCATGGCCAGACTTTCCTCGGCGCTGGACACCTTCAGCGGCTCAAGGCTGTCGTGGGCCGCGTCGAACTCGGCCGGATCGATCCACCACGGCTTGATGGTGTCGTTCTTCAGTTCGCTGACGCGGGTGGGGCTCGCCACACTGATCTCGTCCAGACCGTCTTCCGCATGCACCGCCATCACATGGGCGCTGCCCAGGCTCTGCAACACCTCGGTAAAGACATCGCACAGGTCGTCGTCATACACGCCGACCACCTGATTGGGCGCGCCGGCCGGGTTGGTGAGCGGGCCGAGCATGTTGAAAATCGTGCGCACGCCCAGTTCGCGGCGCGGGCCGATGACATGCTTCATGGCGGAGTGGTGCGCCGGAGCGAACATAAAGCCTACGCCTACGGTTTCGATGCATTCCGCCACCTGTTCCGGCGTCAGGTTGAGGTTGACGCCTGCTGCTTCCAGCACATCGGCGCTGCCGGTACTGCTGGAAACGGAGCGGTTGCCGTGCTTGGCCACCTTTGCACCACCCGCCGCCGCCACAAAGGCGACTGCAGTGGAGATATTGAAGGTGTTGGCACCGTCGCCACCAGTGCCGCACGTATCCACCAGATTGGCCACGCTGCGCATCGGCACCCTGGCAGAGAGTTCCCGCATCACTTCGGCGGCTGCGGCGATCTCCGCCGGTGTTTCGCCCTTCATGCGCAGGGCAATCAGCACGGCACCAATCTGCGCCGGCGTGGCTTCGCCCTGCATCAGCGCCTGCATGAGGGCGTGCATTTCATCGTGATGCAAGTCGTGACGGTCGAGCAGCTTTTGCAAAGTGTCTTTGAAGTTCATCGTGCCTGCTCCAGAAAGTTGCTGAGCATCTTGTGGCCCGCTTCGGTGAGAATGGATTCCGGATGGAACTGCACGCCTTCCACCGGCAATGTCTTGTGGCGCACGCCCATGATCTCGTCAAATTCGCCGTCCGGCGTCTGCGTCCAGGCGGTAATTTCCAGTTCGTCCGGCAAGGTATCGCGGTCGATGACCAGCGAGTGGTAACGGGTGACGGTAACCGGATTGGCCACGCCCCTGAACACGCCCACATCCTCGTGATATACCGGCGAGGTCTTGCCGTGCATCACCTCTTTGGCGCGCACGATCTTGGCGCCGAATGCCTGGCCAATGGACTGGTGGCCCAGACAGACACCCAGAATGGGAATCTCACCGGCAAAGCGGCGGATGGCTTCCACGGAAATGCCCGCCTCGTTGGGCGTACACGGCCCGGGCGAGATGACCAGATAGTCCGGCTTCAGTGCCGCGATCTCATCCAGCGTGATCTGGTCGTTGCGGTGCACCACCACCTCCTGCCCCAGCTCGCCAAAATACTGCACCAGGTTGTAGGTGAAGGAGTCGTAGTTGTCGATCATCAACAGCATGATGGCTTCCTTGTGGTCATGGCTGCAGGCCTTCGCTGACAAACTGAGCGGCGCGGAACATGGCACGCGCCTTGTTCATGGTTTCCTTCCACTCCAGCTCGGGAATGGAGTCGGCCACAATGCCCGCACCCGCCTGAATATTGAGCACATCATCCTTGAGCACGGCGGTGCGGATGGCAATGGCGGTGTCCATGTTGCCGTGCCAGCCCAGATAGCCCACTGCGCCGGCGTAGATGCCACGACGCACCGGCTCCAGCTCGTCGATAATTTCCATGGCGCGAATCTTGGGGGCGCCGGAAACGGTACCCGCCGGGAAGGTGGCCTTGAGCACGTCCATGGCACCCATGCCGGGACGCAGCTGGCCGGTCACGTTGGAGACAATGTGCATCACGTGGGAGTAGCGCTCGATCACCATCTTGTCGGTGAGCTTGACGCTGCCCATCTGTGCAATGCGGCCCACGTCGTTGCGCCCCAGGTCGATAAGCATGAGATGCTCGGCGATCTCCTTCGGGTCATTGAGCAGCTCTTCTTCCAGCGCGCGATCCTGCTCCGGCGTGTCACCGCGCTTGCGCGTCCCGGCAATGGGGCGAACGGTGACCTCCTCGTCTTCCAGCCGCACCAGAATCTCCGGCGAGGAGCCCACAATGTGGTGATCGCCCAGATCCAGGTAATACATGTAGGGCGATGGATTCAAATGGCGCAGCGCGCGGTAGAGATCCATGCTGTGGCTTTGCTCGAACGGAATGGACAGGCGCTGGGAAATGACCACCTGCATCACGTCGCCTGCGAGGATGTATTCCTTGATGCGGGCGACGGCGTCCTTGAAGGCGTCCTCCCCAAAGCTGGAGACAAACTGGCTCTCGTCCAGCGGCTGCGCCAGTGGCTTGTCGTCCGGCATGGCCAGCGGCTGACGCAGAGCTCGCTGCAGATCATCCAGCCGCGCCTGCGCCGCCTCATAGGCACCCGCCTCGGTGGGGTCGGCGTGCACGATCACGTGCACCTGACCTGAAAGGTTGTCGAACACCACCACTTCATCGGAGCGCATCAGCAGAATGTCCGGCGTGCCCAGCGGGTCGTTCTTCGGCGCCGTATCCGCGAGACGCGGTTCGATCAGGCGCACCGTGTCATAGCCAAAATAGCCCACCAGACCGCCGTGGAACTTGGGCAGCCCTTCCACCGGGGCAACGCGATAGCTTTCCCGCAGCTGCTCCACCCACGCCAGCGGATCGTCATGGGTCAAGGTCTCTTCGGTGCCATCCGCATGGACATGCCGAATCTGATGGCCGCGGATCTCCACCCGCTCTTTCGCCGGCAGGCCAATGATGGAATAGCGCCCCCACTTCTCGCCGCCCTGCACCGACTCCAGCAGATAGGCCCATGGCCCATCCACCAGCTTGTGATACACCGACAGCGGCGTATCGAAGTCGGACAGCACCGTGCGCATCAGCGGCACGGCGCGATAGCCTTGCTCGGCGTAGGCGGTGAAACGGGCAGCATCCATCACGTCAGGCCTCGTCCTTCGCTTTCAGATACTTGGGCAGATCGGCAAAGCTGTCGATCACCACATCCGGTTCGTAGGCGCGGATGTCCTCACCGTGGTTGTAGCCGTAGGGCACGCAGAAAATACGGAAACCGGCAGCGCGGGCGGCTTTCACATCCGACTTGGAGTCGCCAATCATCAGCGCATGATCGGGGGCCACACCCATCTGCTCTGCGGCATACAGCAGTGGCTCGGGATCCGGCTTCTTCTTGCTGCAGGTATCGCCACTGACGACCACTTCAAAGTAATCGTACAGGCCCTTGTCCTTGAGCAGCGGGAGGGTAAAGGCTTCCGCCTTGTTGGTCACGCAGCCGACGCGGTAATCGTTGGCCTTGAGCCACTCCAGCCCGTCCTTGACGCCGGGATAGACCACGGAACGCTGCGAGGTATTCTCAGCGTAGAGTTCCTTGAAAATCGGCAGCGCCCTGGCATACAGCTCGGGATCGGGATCGCCGTCGATGGCATTGATCAGGGCACGCTGCACCAGCCGCTCCACGCCGTTGCCCACCCAGTTGCGCACTGCAGCTTCACCGCGGACAGGCATATCCAGGCGTTTCATCATTTCATCGACACAGTAGGCCAGGTCGGGCACCGAGTCGATGAGCGTACCATCCAGATCGATGAGCACGAAATCGGGTCGCATTTTTTCCATGTTTTCGTTCCTTACAACAAAGCCGCCACACGGCGGCTCCGCAGGGTTTGTTTCGGCGTGCGCGATTCAGCCAACCTTGGCCAGCTCATCACGCATCTGCTGGATAACCGAGTCAAAACGGTTCGGGTCGTTGGGGTTCGCCTTGCCGAAGATGCCGGAACCGGACACGAAGGTATCACAGCCGGCGGCCGCCACTTCGGCGATATTGTCCACCTTCACGCCGCCGTCGATTTCCAGACGGATGTCGTAGCCGCTCTCGTCAATGCGCTGACGGGCTTCCTTCAGCTTGCGCAGCGCAGTGGGAATAAAGCTCTGGCCGCCGAAGCCGGGGTTGACGGACATGATCAGAATCATGTCGATCTTGTCCATCACGTAGTCAAGATAGTCCAGCGGCGTGGCCGGGTTGAATACCAGCCCGGACTTGCAGCCGCAGTCGCGGATCAGCTGCAGGGAGCGGTCAATGTGCTCGGAAGCTTCCGGGTGGAAGGTAATGTAGCTTGCGCCGGCATTGGCAAAGTCGGGAATAATGCGATCCACCGGCTTGACCATCAGGTGCACGTCGATGGGCGCTTCCAGCCCCTCGCGGCTCATGTAGTTGGCCAGTGACTCGCAAACCAGGGGTCCAATGGTCAGGTTGGGCACATAGTGGTTGTCCATGACATCAAAATGCACCACATCGGCGCCCGCGTTCAAGACATCTTTCACATCTTGCCCCAGCTGCGCGAAATCCGCAGACAGAATGGAGGGGGCGATCCAGTTTTCTTTCTTGGCCATAACAGCATCCTCATTCAAAATGCATTCAGCAAAAGCTGTGCGGCCTTTGCTGAATGCACTACAATTTTTCCTCATCGCATTTTATCACGACTCTAAAGGCGACCGAATGTCAGAACGTCTGGAACAGATACTCGCTCAGGCAGGCAAGAAAAGCATCCACCTGCTGGAAATCATAGGCCTCATTGTCATTGCCATCGCCACCATCTTCGCGGCGGTGGAGGATATCAGCGACATGATTGCCGCCCATCGCGTCACCCTGGCGGACCTGCTGATGCTGTTCCTCTACCTCGAAGTGCTGGCCATGACCGCCATCTATCTGGACAGCGGCAAGCTGCCCATCCGCCTGCCCATCTATATTGCCATCGTGGCCTTGGCCCGCTTTCTGGTGCTGGACATGAAGGAGCTGGACACCCTCTCCATGTTGATGATTGCCGCCACCATTCTGCTCTTGGCGGCCGCCGTGCTGGTGCTGCGCTATGGCCACCAGAAATTCCCCTACAAGAACAGCGACCGCTGGGGTGCACGCAAGCTGTCCGGTCGTCAGGCGCCGGGGCGTCATGCCGAGCCGCCATACACCCGCCAGCGTTTTGAGGAGTAAAGAACCGCCATGAACGCCGTATTCGAAACCCATCTGACCAGCCTGCCTCTGCTTGCCCGCGGCAAGGTGCGCGACATTTACGATATCGATGATGAGCGCATGCTCATCGTCACCACCGACCGCATCAGCGCATTCGACGTCATTCTGCCCACCCCAATTCCGGGCAAGGGGCGCATTCTCACCGAGGTGGCAGAGTTCTGGTTTCACAAGACAGCGCACATGATCCCCAACCATCTGGACGAAGCGTTCGACGTCAATCCACTGCTTACCCCTGAAGAGCGAAAGCAGATCAGCCGCCGCGCCATGGTGGTGAAAAAGCTCAAGCCGCTACCCATCGAGGCCATCGTGCGCGGCTACCTGATCGGCTCCGGCTGGAAAGAGTATCAGCAGCGCGGCACTGTGTGCGGCATCCCGCTGCCGGAAGGCCTGCCCAAGGCGGCAAAATTGCCGGAACCGCTGTTCACCCCCTCCACCAAGGCCGAGGTGGGCGACCACGACATCAATATCACCTTTGAAGAGATGGCCGACAAAATCGGGCGCGAACGGGCCGAGCAGGTGCGCGACATCAGCCTGAAGCTCTATACCTTCGCCGCCGACTACGCCCTCAAGCGCGGCATTATCATCGCCGATACCAAGTTCGAATTCGGCCTGGACCAGGCCGGCACCCTTTATCTGATTGACGAAGCGCTCACACCGGACAGCTCCCGCTTCTGGTCTGCCAAGGACTATCAGCCCGGCACCGATCCCAAGAGCTTCGACAAGCAGTATATCCGCGACTATCTGGACAGCCTCGACTGGGACAAGACCCCGCCCGGGCCGGAACTGCCCGAGTATGTGGTGCGCAAGACCATCGAAAAATACACCGAAGCCAAGGATCGACTGGTCGAAAACCCGGATGACTGAGCTGCCAGCGCGCGGACTGTTCGTCACCGGCACTGATACCGACGTCGGCAAGACGTGGGTCAGCCAAAACCTGCTCCAAACCGCCCTTGCGGCCCTGCAGAAGGTGGCGAGGAAAAACGGCAAAAAATCGGCCGCTGAAAAAGTCGGGGACCCCCCTCTTTTGAGCGCCCGCAAGCCCGTGGCCAGTGGCGCCCGACGCACCCCCCGCGGGCTGTGGGCAGCCGACACCCTTGCCCTTGCCGAGGCCACCGGCGAGCCGCTGCAGCGCATCACGCCCTATACCTTTGAGCCGCCCATCTCACCCGCAGAGGCGGCACGGCAGGCAGGCTGCGACACCTCACTCGAAAAACTGCTCGCAGCCTGTCGCGTGCCGGAAGTGCGCTGGACGCTGATCGAGGGTGCCGGCGGCTTCTATTCGCCCCTGGGCTCGGACGGCTGCCTCAATGCCGACCTGGCCGAAGCCCTGGGGCTGCCGGTACTGCTGGTGGTGGGCCATAAACTGGGATGCATTAACCACACCCTGCTTACGCTGGAAGCGATCGAAAGACGTGGGCTGCAACTGGCGGGCGTGGTGCTCAATGACGGGCCGCAGCCGGTTGAAAACAGCCCCACACCCCCGGAACTGAAACGTTATCTAAAAGAAAAGCCGCTGTGGCACTGTGGCCCGCAGCGGCTCGATCCGGCGCTGAGCGCATGGATTACTGCAGCTTGTAGCTGATCCCCATTCCAACGGATTTGGTACTGCTGTTGTCATAGCCACCGAATACACTGACATCCCAGCGGCTGTTGACCCGATAACCAAGGAAGAGGGAACCGCCAAAGGTATTGTTCAGCGTGCGGTCGGTCGCCTGCGTCCAGTCCAGCGAAACGCCGCCCGTCCAGCCGGCAGCCAGAACTCGCCCCAGTCCGACAGAGAAATACGCGCCGTTCTGATAGTTGGGCTTGGCGCTCTGACCACCCTTGAAAGTATAGCCGGCAGTTGCAAAGTACGAATCCCGGTCATCCAGGGCCGTGAAATAGTCCAGCTGAACCCGAGTATCGTTATAACCGGTGGTCAGCCCTTTTTTCTTGCTGGCAGTCGAAAACTTTTCCTTGACGCTCGCCGTCCAGTTTCTGTTCAGATCGTAGCTCAGCGTAACGCTGACATCCCCCATGCCGGACTGAGCCTTACTCCCTGTACTCTTCAGCTCCAGCCAGCTGCTGGACAGACGCACGCCCCATGCGCCATCCTTGACCTTCAGACTGAACGGCACCGACTTGATCGTACTGTTGGTGGCATTCAGATCATTATTCTGACCGTCCGCATAAAAATAGCCCGTCGACAGCTTGATGCTGGGGGCCGCCTGAACCACACAGGGCAGCAGAACCGCACACAATCCCAACGCAATTGGTTTCATCCTTAACACCTGTTCGCAACAAGATTAGGAATACAGCGGCCATTATAGGAATCATCCCGTCACTCATCCCAAATTATCTTCAGGACAAAAGTCTTATGGAAGCAGCAATCCGCCCGCGGTGTTGCCTGGGTTCTGCCCCCTATAGTGCTGTAAATGGAATTGGCCACCGCGGCCTCCTCACCGTAGGATTGATGTTCAAAGGCAACTCCGCAAAACCCCTCGTTTCACCCCCTTTCCCCATTCGGAATGTCGAGGTGATAGGGTTATCCCTTAATCATCCGCCCCTTTCGGGGCGTTTTTTGTCATCTTTCCGGCCTTCCGGCCGGATTTCAGGCACACTGAGCCTGTAATGCCCGCTGGCATAATCGATCCATCAGCAGCAGGTTGGCCAGAGCAGCCAGCACATACAGCCGGTCGGTGTTCTTGTGCAGGCCTCTGTAGCGCACCTTGCTGTAGCCGAACTGACGTTTGATGATGGCAAAGGGATGCTCAACCTTGGCCCGTATGCTGGCCTTTAACTTTTCCTGCAGTTTGCCTGCTTCATTCAGTTTGGCCCGCTGGCTGTGACGCAGGGCGATGTGCCATTTGACCTTGCGATGGCGGTGTTCTTCGCGTTGTAGTGGTCTAATATTTCCGGACACTTTGCCAAGTCCCTCCAGTCTGAGCAAAG
>CAYYIL010000015.1:0-36061 GCA_964471975.1 uncultured Piscirickettsiaceae bacterium
AAACCCTGCTATTTTAGCAGGGTTCCGAAGGCGGCTTTGTGGCGCCGATCAGTAGTAGTAGAAGTCGTTGCTCATGTCCGGCTCGGCCCACGACTTGAGTACATGGCGCGAGTGCACGCCCTGCACTGGACGGTTGTTGTTGTGCAACAAAGCATGCATGGCATCGATCTGTTCGGCGGATGCCTCGATGGGCTGCTTGAACACCATCCAGTAGACGCCTTCGGAACACGGTGGCGTGGTCAGCGAGCCGCTGTACTTGTAGAACAGCTTCTGCGCCGGGAAGAATTTGGTCAGGTCGATGTGCACATCCTTGTGACGGTGCTCCTTGCCCACGTCCTTGGGCAGGTGATCGATCAGCTTCTGCAGCTCATCGTTGTGCTTGCCTTCCTTGTAAAGTATGCCGATCACGGCGAGGTTGCCGTCACCATCCTTGTGCACCAGGTGCATTTCCATGGGATAGTTGAACCCTTCCTTGGTATGTTCGGAGGGGGTATGGAAGTGGAACTGCAGCAGTTCAAAGCGGTGTGAACCTACGGTAATGTGGCTGTTGCCGATGGGGTAATTCACCTGAATGGTATGGCCGTTGTTGATGACACGCAGCTGCGGCTGCCCGTAGGCCACGGTGAGACCGGGCAGACCGACCGTGCCCACGGCCACCTTGTCACGAATGTCAATGGGCGACTGGTTTACGCCCAGCTTGCACATGATGTATTTGGAATCCAGATCGCCCCAGTGAGCCGGGCCGGTTTCACCGCTGTAGCCCCAGTGCGCCTTGTGGGCGGCGTGCTGCTTGTCGGCGACATGAACTGACTTATTGGCGTGATCCGCCTTGGCATGACTGTCCACGCCGGCGTATTTTTTCGCCTCTTCTTCCAGATTGACCAGCGGCGCCTTGGCGTGCTCCACCTTGATGGCGTGGCTCGTGTGATGGCCTTCCGCCATGGCGGCCGGTGTCATGGCCGCGGCGATGAGCGTCACAAGCAGTGCTTTTTTCATGTTTTACTATCCTTCCTCTGTTGGAGTATGTCGTCAAAGGTTTCCAGTTCGCTGCGGTTGATGGCGAAGACACCCTCGCCGCCCTGCTCGAATTCGAACCAGTAGAAAGGCAGCTCGGGGTAGGCCTCCACCAGATTCATCCAGCTCACACCCACTTCCACCACCAGCACGCCGTGCTCGGTGAGGTGATCCTTCGCCTCAGCCAGCATGCGGCGCACCAGATCCAGCCCGTCTTCACCCGCAGCCAGACCCAGGCTGGGTTCCTGCTGGAACTCCGGCGGCAGGTGAGCCATTTCAATGGCATCCACATAGGGCGGATTGGAGACGATGAGATCGTAGCGTTCTCCCTGAAGGTTTGCAAACAGATCTGATTCAATCGTTCGAACCTGTTGCTCTACGCCATGTCGCGCGATATTGCGCTGCGCCACCTCCAGTGCCTCTGGGGAAATGTCCACCAGATCCACCAGTGCATCCGGGAATGCCTGCAAGCAGGCAATGCCGATACAGCCGGAGCCAGTGCACATGTCCAGAATGCGTTTGACCTGCTCCGGCTGCACCCAGCCATCGAAACCGCGCTCGATCAGTTCCGCAATGGGGGAACGCGGCACCAGCACGTGCTCGTTTACGTAAAACGGCAGCCCGGCAAACCACGCCTCGCCGGTGATATAGGCCGCCGGCTTGCGGGTTTCGATGCGCTGCTGAAAAAGCTGCGTGATACGGGCACGCTCTGCCGTCGTCAGCCGTGCCTGCCAGTAGCGCTCCGGCAGATCCCACGGCAGCTTCAGGGCACTGAACACCAGAAACATGGCCTCGTCATAAGGGTTGTCAGTGCCGTGGCCGAAATACAGCTCGGCCTGCTGAAAAAGCGTCGCCCCCCAGCGCACGAAGTCGGCGATGGTTTCCAGCCCCTCAGGTTGATAGTTGATGCGTGTCACTGCGGCTTCCTGGCGTGTTTGGGGCGAAATGCCTGAATGAAGTCGTCGTTGGTTTCCAGATACGGCCCTTCGATCAGGTCGATACAGTACGGCACCGCCGGAAAGACCGCTTCCAGACACTCGGCGATGGCCGAGGGCTTTCCGGGCAGGTTGATAATCAGGCTGCTGCCGCGAATACCGGCGATCTGGCGCGACAGGATCGCCGTGGGCACATACTGCAGCGACACGGCACGCATCTGCTCGGCGAAACCGTCGAGAATCTTGTCGCATACCGCCTCAGTGGCCTCGGGAGTCACATCCCGTTTGGCCGGGCCGGTGCCGCCGGTGGTCAGGATCAGGCAGCAGCCCGCCTCGTCCGCCAGCTCTTTCAGCGTGGCCTCGATGACCGCCTGCTCGTCGGGAATCAGGCGTGCCTCGGGCTGCCACGGCGTTTTCAGCGCCTTGCCGATCCACTCCTGCATGGCAGGGCCACCCAGATCTTCATACACGCCGCTGCTGGCACGGTCGGAAACGGTGACAAAGCCGATTTTTACCGGTGTTTCAGACATTGCTTATCCTTGAATTCCTGAAAATGTGCCCCATATGATAGCCATAAGCCAACAATCTGTCTCGAACACAAGGGATCCATGAAAGATACCATCCGATTTGAACTTCCACCTGAAGAAGACACCACACAACAGCAAGCGGGTACCGTCCACGAAGGAGAGCTGGTGCGCGACGAAAACAGCGAGGATACGCAGCACCCCGCCCCTGCCGGTGCATCGTTGCCTGCGCGCATTTTTCTGCTGCCCATCAAGGACCGCCCCTTCTTCCCGGGGCAGACCCTGCCTGTCGTTCTGAACAAGGAGGCGTGGCTCGACACCATCAAGGCGATGAAAGCTGCCGGCCAGGATGTGCTGGGCGTGGTCTTCGTCACCAGCGAAGACAACCTCAAGGCCAAACCCGAGGAATTCTCCAAAATCGGCACGCTGATCCGCGTGCACGAGCTCAAGGTCAAGGAAGACTACATTCAGCTGATTGCGGAAGGGTTGCGCCGCTTCCGTATCGAGCAGCTGTTGACGGACAAGCCGCCCTTTGAAGCGGTGGTGAGCTATCCGGAAGACATTCACGACGCCTCGGAAACCGAACTGAAGGCCTATGGCCTGGCGATCATGAACGCCTTCCGCGAGCTGCTGCCGCTCAATCCGCTGTTCAGCGAGGAGCTGCGTTATTTCCTCAATCGCTTCAGCCCCTCCAACCATGCGCAGCTGGCCGACTTTGCTGCCACGCTCACCACAGCGGAGGGCCCGGTGCTGCAGGACGTGCTGGAAACGCTCAACCTGAGCGAGCGCATGGAAAAGGTGCTGCGCCTGATCAAGGATGAAATCGAGGTCACCCGCATCCAGTCCAATATCCGTGAGCGGGTGGAGGAAAACCTCAGCCAGCACCAGCGCGAATTTTTCCTCAAGCAGCAGCTCAAGGAGATCCAGAAGGAGCTGGGCATCGTCAAGGATGACCGCAGCGCCGATGTGGACCTGTTCCGCGAGCGGCTGGAAAAGCTCCAGCTTAGCGAAGAGGCCCGCCAGAAGGCGGAAGAGGAGCTGGAAAAGCTGGCCATGCTCGACCCGCACTCCCCCGAATACGCGGTGTCGCGTAACTGGCTCGACTGGCTCACCCAGCTGCCGTGGGGCATCCACAGCGAGGACAACCTGGATCTTGAGCATGCGCGCAAGGTCCTCGACCGCCATCACGACGGTCTCGAAGACGTCAAGGAGCGCATTCTGGAATTCATCGCCGTGGGCAAGCTCAAGGGCGAAGTCTCCGGCTCTATCATTCTGCTGGTGGGGCCGCCGGGCGTGGGCAAGACCTCCATCGGCAAGTCCATTGCCGAGGCACTGGGGCGCAAGTTCTACCGCTTCAGCGTGGGCGGCATGCGTGACGAGGCTGAAATCAAGGGCCATCGCCGCACCTATATCGGTGCCATGCCGGGCAAGTTCATTCAGGCACTGAAGACGGTGGGCACCGCCAATCCGGTCATCATGCTGGACGAGGTGGACAAGATCGGCGCCAGCTATCAGGGTGATCCGGCCTCCGCCCTGCTGGAAGTGCTGGACCCGGAGCAGAACAGCGATTTTCTCGATCACTATCTGGACGTGCGCTTTGACCTGTCCAATGTGCTGTTCGTGTGTACGGCCAACCAGCTGGATACCATTCCGGGGCCACTGCTGGACCGCATGGAGGTGATTCGCCTCTCCGGCTACATTACCGAAGAGAAAGTGGCCATCGCCAAGCACCATCTGTGGCCGAAACTGCTCAAGGAGGCCGGTCTGGACAGGCAGTCGGTGCAGATTACCGAAGCGGCCATCCGCCATGTGATCGAGGGCTATGCCCGCGAAGCCGGCGTGCGCAGTCTGCAGAAGCAGCTGGGGCGCATTATCCGCAAGGCTGCCATGAAGCTGGTGGAAGGGGCCGAGCCGCCGATCCGCATCCACGTAAGCGACCTGCCGGACTATCTCGGTCAGCCGCGCTTCCATGCGGAGAAACATCCCCGCATGATCGGCACGGTGACCGGGCTGGCGTGGACTGCGCTGGGCGGCGCCACGCTCACCATCGAAGCCACGCGCGTGCATACGCTCAACCGCGGCTTCAAGCTGTCCGGTCAGTTGGGTACGGTGATGCAGGAATCGGCCAATATTGCCTACAGTTTCATCAGCTCGCACCTGCAGCAATACAAGGCCGATCCGGAGTTTTTCGACAAGGCCTTTGTGCACCTGCATGTACCTGATGGTGCCACGCCGAAGGATGGCCCCAGCGCCGGCATTACCATGGCCACGGCCCTGCTCTCGCTAGCCCGGGGCGAGCCGGTACAGCACGAACTGGCCATGACCGGCGAACTGAGCCTCACCGGCCAGGTGCTGCCCGTGGGTGGCATTCGCGAAAAGGTGATTGCTGCCCGCCGTGTCGGGATCAGAATGCTGATTCTTCCGGAGGACAACCGCAAGGATTTCGAGGAACTGCCCGACTACCTGAAGGAAGGACTGGACGTGTACTTTGCCCGCCACTACGACGAGGTGGCGCGGCTGGCGTTCAATATCCGTGCCAAGTCGCCGGCACTGAAGGCCTGGCTGGAAAAGGAGGCCCGCCTAGCCGCGGAAGGCAGCTGTCAGAGCCTCTGAGTACCTTTTACCTCCCTGAACCTACCAAAAGCCCTGCCATGCGGCAGGGCTTTTGTTGTGCCTTGGAAAAAGTCGGGGACCCCCTCTCAGGGACTCAGCGTCCCGCCTGCAGATAGCGAGAGAGGTTGTAGCGCACGATAAAGCCGGGAAAGGCAAAAATCATGAACAGGAAGAAGGTGGTGGTCCAGAACTCCCACCCCTGCTCGGACAGGTTTCCCATGACGCGCCATTCCACAAAACGGGCCATTGCCATGCTCAGGGCGTAGTAGGCACCCCACTCCAGCAATCCCAGCCAGAACGGCTTGTCCGGGCGAGAAAACACAAGAAATACGCGATCCCGCATCAGCCACGGCAGGTTGGCGAGGATCAGTGCCAGGACGATCAGCAGGCTGATGGCCAGTTCGAGTGTCATCTCAGCCTACCACCGTCATGCCAAGGCTGCGATAGCACAGGTCCAGAAGCCAGGACGGGAACAGGCCCAGAATCAGCAACAGGCTGGACACCACGCTTACCGCAAAGCCCAGCTCGCGACTGATGGGCTCGGCCGGTTTCGCCTCCTCAACGGTGTCGAAGTACATCACCTTGACCACACGCAGGTAGTAGAAGGCACCGATTACCGCCGTAATGACTGCCACAATGGCCAGCCACAGCAGGCCGGCATTGACGGCTGCCTCGATGACTGCCAGCTTGACCCAGAAACCGATGAACGGCGGAATGCCGGCCATGGAGAACATGATGAACAGCATCATGGCGGCCAGCCAGGGGTTGCGCTGGTTCAGGCCCTTGAAGTCCTCGATCTCGTCAAACTCGTGCCCCATGCGTGCAAGGGCAATGATCATGCCAAATGCCGCCACACTGGTGATGGCATAGATAATGATGTAGAACATGGCAGAGGCAAACCCTTCTGCATCACCCGCGGCGATGCCCATCAGCACGAAGCCCACGTGACCGATACCGGAATAGGCCAGCAGGCGCTTGAGGTTGGTCTGCACAACAGCGATAACGGTCCCGACGATCAGCGACAGCACTGCCAGAATGATGAGCATGCCCTGCCAGTCCGGCAGTGCCTGCTGCAGGCCATCCCACAGCAGGCGATAGAGCATGGCAAAGGCCGCAATCTTGGGTGCAGACGCCAGATAGAGCGTCATCGCCGTGGGGGCACCATGGTAAACGTCCGGTACCCACATGTGGAACGGTACCGCACCCAGCTTGAACGCCAGACCAATCACGATGAAGACCAGCGAGAACGCCAGCACGGTCTGATCTGCCTGACCACTGGCAATGACCTGTGCAATCTTAGGCAGCTCCAGGGTTCCAGTCGCTCCGTAGAGCATGGACATGCCATACAGCATCATGCCGGTCGCCAGCGCACCCAGCACGAAATACTTCATGGCCGCTTCCGAAGCCTTTTCCGAGTTGCGCTGCATGGCGATCATGGCGTACAGCGCCAGGGACATGATCTCCAACCCCAAATAGAGCGTAATCAGGTTGTAGGCGCTGACCATGACGAACATGCCTAGCACACCGAACAGGCCCAGCACAAAGAACTCGCCATGATAGCTGCGGTGCTGCAGCAGGTACTCGCGCGAGAACAGGAAGATGCCGATACTGGTCGCGACAATGAACAGCTTGAGCACATCAGCCAGGGTATCGCGCACGAAGCTGCCGTCGAAGGTGACCACGGTTTCCGTGGTAAAGCTGCTCAGAATCAGCCAGCCGACCACAAGCAGGGTGATCTGCGTCGCCCAATAGGTGCAGTGCGTGCAGCGCTTCGACCAAACGGTGTCTGCAATCAGCAGCAGCGAGGTCAACGTCAGCAGAACGATCTCAGGCAATGCAGGCGCGAGATTGGGAACTTCGAATGTCATGGTCGCTTCCTAAATATCCGGTTATCAGGGCTTACAGTTTTGATGTAAAGGCTTGCTGGATCAGATGCTCGACTGATGCGTGCATGACATCCATCAGCGGATAGGGATACACGCCCAGCCCAATGACGGCCACAGCCAGTGCCGTCATGATGGCAAACTCACGCTTGTTCAGGTCCTCCATTTTGGCCACCGCCTCATTGCGGATGTCGCCAAAGATGACCCGCTTCACCATCCACAGCGTATAGGCCGCACCGATGATGAGGGTAAAGGCCGCAAAGGTGCCATACCACGGGTTAGCCTTGAAGCTGCTCAGAATCACCATGAATTCGCCCACGAAGCCGGAGGTGCCCGGCAGGCCCACGTTCCCCATGGCGAACAGCACCGCGAAGAATCCGAACCACGGCATCACATTGACCACCCCGCCGTAGGCGCTGATCTCGCGGGTATGCAGTCGATCATAGAGAACACCGATGGCCAGGAACATGGCGCCGGAGATAAAGCCGTGCGAGATCATCTGCACCATGGCGCCTTCCATGCCCAGCTGAGCGCCCTGCAGAGTACCGGTGTTCTGCATGATGCCATACAGGACAAACATGCCCAGGGTGACGAAGCCCATGTGAGAGATGGATGAATAGGCCACCAGCTTTTTCATGTCGTGCTGCACCAGCGCCACAAAGCCGATATAGACGATGGCGATCAGCGACAGCAGAATCACCAGCCAGTCCAGCTGCATGGACGCATCCGGCGTGATCGGCAGACTGAAGCGCACAAAGCCGTAGCCCCCCATCTTCAGCATGATGGCCGCCAGCACCACGGAACCGGCTGTGGGCGCCTCCACGTGGGCGTCCGGTAGCCAGGTGTGCACCGGGAACATCGGGATTTTCACCGCAAAGGCGATCAGGAAAGCCAGGAAAATCAGAATCTGTGCCGTCATGCCCAGCGGCAGCGCATGGAAGTCCAGAATGGAAAAGCTGCCTGCCTGATAGTACATGTACAGGAACGACACCAGCATGAATACGGAGCCGAAGAAGGTATAGAGGAAGAACTTGAGGGTGGCATACACGCGGCGGGGTCCACCCCACTTGCCGATCACGATAAACATGGGGATCAGCAGCGCTTCCCAGAATACATAGAACAGCACCGCATCCAGGGCCACAAACACGCCGGTCATCAGACCCTGCATGATCAGGAAGGCACCCATGTACTGCTCCACGCGCTCCTTGATCACCTCCCAGGCAGAAGCAATCACCAGTACCTGTGTAAAGGTGGTCAGCAGCACCAGCGGCATGGAGAGCCCATCAACACCAAGGAAATACTGAATGTGATAGGCCGGAATCCAGTCAAACTTCTCCACGAACTGCATGGCCGCCGTCGTGCGGTCAAAGGCGAACCACAGGGGCAGTGACAGCAGGAAGGTCACGATGACCGTGCCCAGCGAAAGCCACTTAGCCAGACGCGGGTTGTTGCGTCCTGCAAAGAGGACGATCACACCGGCGATAATGGGCAGCCAGATCAGCGTACTCAGAATGGGATAACCGACTGTCATGTAATGCATTCCTTGTTTTTATATGTCGCTTGGAGTTCGTGTCGAATCGCTTACCACAACGCCCACAGCAGCAGGATGAGCGTGCCGAAGATCATCACGAAGGCGTAATGGTACAGATAACCGGTCTGCAGCTGACGCCAGTTGCGTGCGGCCACGGCGACCATGTTTGCCGTACCGTTCACCATCCAGCCATCGATAATGGTCTGATCAATGACCTTCCAGAAGAACTCGCCCAGCTTGCGTGAACCATTGACGAAGACAATCTCGTTGAAGCGGTCGAAGCCATAGCCGTTAACCAGCATGCGGTAGCAGGCCGGGCACGCCTGGACAACCCTCGCCGGCAACGCAGGATTCTTGATGTACAGGTACCAGGCCAGGCCAACCCCGGCAAAGGAGAGCCACACCGGCAGGCTGAACAGCCCGTGAATGACCATATTCAGCGCACCATGGAAGTGGTGCTCGTAAATTTCGCGCAGCACATCGTGTTGCGGCAGCACCGCAATCGCGTCCGCAAAATAGCTGCCAGACAGAATCGGGCCGATCATGGGCCAGCCCACCAATACCGCCGGAATGGACAGCAGGATCAGCGGTACGGTGACCACTTTGGGTGACTCGTGAATGTCATGCGTGCGCACATAGTCGCTTTCCCGCGCGTGGAACACCAGGAAGAACATGCGGAAGGTATAGAAGGCGGTGACAAACACGCCGGCCACCAGCAGCAGATGGGCAAAGCCGGCGCCGAACTGCTCCGAAGCCTCGGTGGCCATGATGATGGAGTCCTTGGAGAAGAAGCCGGAGAAGCCCGGGAAGCCGATCAGAGCCAGCGAACCAATCAGCATGGTCCAGTAGGTGATCGGCATGTATTTCTTCAGCCCACCCATGTTGCGGATGTCCTGATCGTGATGCATGGCGATGATCACGGAACCGGCCGCCAGGAACAGCAGTGCCTTGAAGAAGGCGTGGGTAATCACATGGAACATGCCGGCGGCATAGGCGGAAACACCCAGGGCTGCAGTCATGTAGCCCAGCTGTGACAGGGTTGAATAGGCAACAACGCGCTTGATGTCATTCTGGACAATGCCCAGCAGGCCCATCATGAAGGCGGTAATAGCCCCCACCAGCAGGACAACACTCAGGGCAATTTCAGACAGCTCATAGGCAGGCGACAGACGTGCCACCATGAAAATGCCGGCTGTCACCATGGTTGCAGCGTGAATCAGAGCAGAGATAGGCGTCGGGCCTTCCATGGATTCCGGCAGCCACACATGCAGTGGCATCTGGGCGGATTTACCCATGGCGCCCACAAACAGCAGTAGGGTCGCGGCGGTAATCATGGACACCGGCCCCCAGCCAAAGTCGATCACATCCTCCTTGTGGGCATCCAACCCATTAAAGAAGGTCTGATAATCCAGCGTGCCGAAATACATCACCACGATGGCGATGCCCAGTACGAAACCGAAATCCCCGACGCGGTTGACCAGGAAAGCCTTGAGGTTGGCCTGAATGGCCGATTCGCGCTTCATGTAGAAGCCGATCAGCAGGTAGGACACCAGACCCACCGCTTCCCAGCCGAAGAACAGCTGCAGGAAGTTATTGGCCATGACCAGCGACAGCATGGAGAAGGTGAACAGGGAGATATAGCTGAAAAAGCGCTGGTAATACGGGTTTTCCGGCGGATAGTCGGCATCGTGATCCATGTAGCCGATGGTATAGATATGCACCATTAGAGACACGAAGGTCACCACCAGCATCATGGTCGCCGACAGGGAATCGATCAGATAGCCGATCTCGAACTTGATGCCATCACTGATCATCCACGTGTACAGCGAGGCATTGTAGGGTTCGTGTCCCTGAATGACGAACAGCACGAACACCCAGGCGGCAAGCACGGTCGAGAGTGCGACACCGGCGATGGTCACGCTGTGTGCACCCTTGCGGCCGATCTGACGACCGAACAGGCCGGCAATGATCGAGCCGATCAGCGGCGCAACCAACAGGACGGTGAGAATCGTATGTAGTGTGCTCATCCAGCCTTACCCCTTCAGTTGATCGAGATCGTCAACCGTAATGTGCTTGCGGTGACGGAATACCAGTACCAGAATCGCCAGACCGATTGCAGCCTCGGCTGCCGCGACGGTGAGAATGAAGAAGACGAAAATCTCACCCTGTACATCGTTCAGATAGTGCGAAAAGGCCACCAGATTGGTATTGACTGCCAGCAGCAGCAGTTCAATACACATCAGGATAATGATGAGGTTCTTCCGGTTGAGGAAGATGCCGGCGATACTGATCATGAACAGCACGGCGCCAAACAGCAGATAATCGGACAGTGCAATCATTTGGCGCCCTCCTCCTCTTCGTTCCTCGGCAGATCCGGTTCCACTTCCGCAGGCATTTTCACCATGGTCAGGCGGTCTTCGGCCCGCACACGCACCTGTGCGTCAATGTCCTGATACAGGGCATCACGCGGTCCACGACGACGCAGCGTCAGAGCAATGGCCGCCACGATGCCCACCAGCAGCAGGACGGCTGCAAGCACGAACGCATAGGCGTGCTGCGTGTAAAGCGGGACGGCAATTTCCTTGGTATTGCTGGAATCCGGGCCATGGGTGACCGGCAGGCCGGTCTTGTCCAGACCAAAATGCTCGGGCCCGACTACCATGTAGATCAATCCGAACACCACCAGCGCGACCAGCGCACCAATCGGCGCATACTGGGCAAAGCCTTCCTTCATTTCCGCCAGGTTGATGTCCAGCATCATGACCACAAACAGGAACAGGACCATCACGGCCCCCACATACACCAGAATCAGCACCAGCCCCAGGAACTCGGATTCGGCCAGCAGCCACACCCCTGCGGCACTGATAAAGGTCAGCACCAGCCACAGGGCGGCCTTGACCGGGTTGCGCACCGTGATCATCATCAGGGCCGCCAGGGACGAAATCCCGGCAAATGCGTAGAACACCAGCTGTTCAAAGCTCATAGATCCATTCCTTAACGGTACTTGGCATCGGCAGCCTTGTCGGCCGCGATGATCTGTTCATGCTTGTCGCCAAATTCAAGGAGCTTTTCCTTGGTCATCATGTTTTCTCCGCGCTCCCAGAACACATACTCAAACACGCGGGATTCCACGATGGCATCCACCGGGCAGGCCTCTTCGCAGAAACCGCAGTAGATGCACTTGAACATGTCGATGTCATAACGGGTCGTGCGGCGGGTGCCGTCTTCACGCTCTTCGGACTCGATGGTAATGGCATTGGCCGGACACACCGCTTCGCACAATTTACAGGCGATGCAGCGCTCCTCGCCGTTTTCATAGCGGCGCAGGGCGTGATGACCACGGAAGCGCGGTGAAATCGGCGTTTTTTCTTCGGGGTAACGTACGGTGATCTTGGGCTTGAACAGGTATTTGCCCGTTACCGCCAGCCCCTTGAACAGTTCAATCAGACCGAAGGTCTTGATCCAGTGTCGAAGTGTATGACTCATGCGGTGTTCCTCAGTTGAACCACGGGCCAACCTTGTAGTAATGCAGCAGCATCACGACAAAGACCCACACGATGGTAAGCGGAATAAACACCTTCCACCCCAGACGCATCAGCTGGTCGTAGCGATAGCGCGGGAAGGTGGCACGGAACCACAGGAAAGTAAACAGCAGGAAGGCGACTTTCAGAGCCAGCCACCAGAAACCGGGTACCCAGGCGAACAGGGTTTCGAGGACAGGAATGCCTTCAAAGGGTGACCACCAGCCGCCAAGGAACATGATCGCGGTCATGTAGGAAATCAGGATCATCATGGCATATTCCGCCAGGAAGAAGACCGCGAAGGCCATGCCTGAATATTCCACGTGGAAACCGGCCACGATTTCCGACTCGCCTTCCGCAATATCAAACGGCGCACGGTTGGTTTCAGCCACACCGGAGATGAAGTAGACCACGAACATGGGCAGCAGCGGGATAAGGTACCAGTGCCAGATGCCGCCCTTCTGCCCTTCAACGATCTGGGTCAGGTTCATGGTATCCGCCACCATGAGCACGGTCACCAGGGCAAAGCCCATGGCGATTTCGTAGGAGATCTTCTGTGCCGATGAGCGCAGCGCACCGAGAAAGGCATACTTGGAGTTGGACGCCCAGCCGGAAACCACCACACCATATACCGTGATGGAAGATATGGCCAGCACATACAGTACGCCTGCATCAATGTCTGCCACAACCCAGCCTTCCGCAAAGGGAACGGCGGCCCACACTGCGATGGCCGGGGCAATGGCCAGCACCGGTGCAATCAGGAACAGATAGATGTTCGACTGACTGGGCAGTACCACTTCCTTGAAGAGCAGCTTGACCGCATCCGCAATCGGCTGCAGCAATCCATAGGGGCCGACCCGGTTGGGGCCCATGCGCACCTGCATGTAGGCAATCACCTTGCGCTCGGCATAGGTCAGATAAGCCACGACCAGCATCAAAGGCAGAATAATGACGACTGCCTGAATCAGGATGGTGATCAGAACAGCCAGCCAGTCCCACATCCAGGTTGAAAGCCAGTGCTGTAAGGTTGCAAACATGCTCTACCCCTATCAGGATGCCGCCACACTGATGTCGGTCAGTGCAACGTCAGAGGTTTCGGAAAGCCCCATGGGCACCAGAACCACGCCCGACGCCACGGACGCATCGTATTCGTTCGGCAGCGTAATCGGCCCTGCCGGCGTATTCAGAACGATTTCATCAGCCTCAATGGCGCTGCGCACAACCGGTCGAGCCGCACCTGCCGCCTTTTGCAGCGGCTCACTGCGACGCACGATCGGATCAACGCTGTACAGTGACCACTCGCCCAGCACCACCGGTTTTTCGAGGGTGCGTGGCGCCACGTCCAGGTCAGGACGCACATGGGTGAGCGCGCCAGCCTGGGCACGCGCTGCTTCCAGCACCTCATCGGCGTGCACATAGTCGAAACCGTCCACATCGAGCAGATTGCCCAGCACACGCAGGACCTTCCACAGCGGCTTGGCGTCACCCGGTGCAGCGGACGCGATCTTGAACGACTGCCACAGGCCATGCCCATTTACAAAGGTGCCTGCCGTTTCCGTATGCACAGCGATGGGCAACATGACGTCACTCACCTCACGCAGGTAGGCCGTATCAAAGGCCGTTAGGCTGATGACAGTTTCCGCCTCGGCCAGTGCCTGCTTGAGGTGTGCCCCATAGGCACTCTCCACCTCAGGATCGATGCCCACGACGATCCACGCTTTCTTGCCCGCCTGGAGCATCGTGTCCAGATTGCTGCCCCGTGCCGGCACGGCACCCATCAGATAGGCCCCCATCTCATTGGCACTCTGCGGCACTACATTGAGCGTGGCGCCGGTCAACTCGGCAAGGCGTGCAGACCAGAGTGCAAAATCGGCATAGAGCGGGCTCTGCTGCGCAACCGCGCCCACCAGAATGGTCGCCTTGTCATGTTCAATCAGGTCCTTGACCCACTCCTGATGCAATGGGGTCACCTCGGCCGTTTCAGCGCCGGCCGGGACTGCAGCACCTTTTACGTCAGCGGCCGCCTTGACCAGCGCTTTCAAGGTTTCTATAAGTGTCTGTGGATCGGCAACTACCTTGTCTTCCAAATCAAAGGTAAAGGGATAGTCGGCCATATTCAGGGCGCGAATCCGTGCCCCTTCCAGCTGCGCCTTGCGCACACGCAGATTCAGCAGGGGGATTTCGTAGCGCAGATTGCTGCCCACCAGCAGCACGCTTTCCATCGCTTCGATTTCAGGCGGTGTGTTCACCATGCCGGGCGCAACCGGCTGACCCGCTGCCGCATCAAGGCGGAAATCGATCTGACGCAAACGCGATTCGATATCCTGCACGCCATGGGCCTGCATCAGCTTGCGCAACAGGTAGAGCTCCTCTACCGTTGCATTGGGCGATACCAGCACGCCCAGCGTATCCGGGTCCTGTAGATAGGGCTTGAGCTTCTCGGCTGTCAGATTGAGTGCATCCTCCCACTCCAATTCATCCCACTGGCCCTTGGTCTTCGCCATAGGAACCGTCAGACGCTCTTCGCTGTTGATACCTTCATAGGCAAAACGATCACGATCCGACAGCCAGGTTTCATTGATGTCCTCGTTGTCGCGCGGCACCACACGCATGACCTTGTCCTGATAGGTATGCACCTCGATATGAGAACCGAGGCTGTCGTGCGCGGCGATGGAAGGATGCGCCGTCATTTCCCAGGCACGCGCCTTGTAGCGGAACGGCTTGGACGTCAGTGCCCCCACCGGACACAGGTCAATGATATTGCCGGAAATTTCCGAGGTAATGGACTTGCCGACATAGGTGGTGATTTCCATCCATTCCGAACGTCCGACCGCACCCAGCTCCATCAGACCGGAAACTTCCTGACCAAAACGAACACAGCGGGTGCAGTGAATGCAGCGGGTCATGTCGGTGGCAATCAGCGGGCCCACATCATGATCAGGCACGACACGCTTGGCTTCGGAATACTTGCCCACATCGTTGCCATACTCAAACGCCACGTCCTGCAGCTCGCACTCGCCCCCCTGATCACAGATGGGGCAGTCGAGCGGGTGGTTGATGAGCAAGAACTCCATCACCGCTTTCTGGGCCGCACGTGCCTTGGGCGAACGGGTATGCACCTTCATGCCATCCGTCACGGGCGTGGCACAGGCCGGCAGCGCCTTGGGCGCACCCTCCACTTCCACCAGACACATGCGGCAGTTGGCGGCAATGGACAGTTTCTTGTGATAGCAGAAACGGGGGATGGGAATCTTCGCTTCATCGGCAACGTCGATGAGCATGTCCCCTTCGTGGGCTTCGACAATCTGGCCGTTAATTTCAATCTTAATCATAGCGTGCCATCCAGCTTATGCCCGGTCATAAATGCTGCAACCGTGCTCGATATAGTGTCTGAATTCGTGTTCAAAGTGTTCCAGGAAGCTGGCCACCGGAATGGCCGCCGCGTCCCCCAGACCACAGATGACCCGACCCATGATCTTGCCGGAGACATCCTTGAGCATGTCGATGTCCTCGGGACGTCCCTTGCCGGTATAGATACGGTGGACGACCCGGTGCATCCAGCCCGTCCCCTCACGGCACGGCGTACACTGGCCACAGGATTCTTCATAGTAGAACCAGGTGAGACGATCCAGCGCCTTCACCATGTCGGTGGTTTCATCCATGATAATGACCGAGCCGGCACCAAGAAAGGAGCCTGCCTTGGCGATGGAGTCATAGTCCATGTTCATTTCCAACGCCTTCTCGGCCGGCAGGACGGCCGTGGACGAACCACCGGGAATGACCGCCTTGAGCTTGCGCCCCTTCCACACACCGCCGGCCAGCTCCAGAAGGTCCTTGAAGGGCGTGCCCATGCGAATCTCATAGTTGCCTGGCTTCTCCACGTGGCCGGAGACGGAGAAAATCTTTGTCCCACCTGCACCCGGCACGCCCAGATCGGCAAACCACTTGCCACCCTTTGCCAGAATCATCGGGATGGAAGCCAGGGTCTCGGTATTGTTGATGGTGGTCGGGCGGCCGTACAGGCCAAAGCTGGCCGGGAACGGCGGCTTGAAGCGGGGCTGTCCCTTCTTGCCCTCGATGGACTCAATCAGCGCAGTCTCTTCCCCGCAGATATAGGCACCGGCACCCAGATGGGTGTACAGGTCGAAGTCCCAGCCGGAGCCGAGGATGTTCTTGCCGAGCAACCCCGCTTCGTACGCCTGCTGCACGGCCTGATCAAAGCGCTTGTAGGGCTCCCAGAATTCACCGCGAATGTAGTTGTAGCCCGCGTTGGCTCCGATCACGTAGCCCGCAATCATCATGCCCTCCACCAGCTGGTGGGGATTGTAGCGCAGGATGTCGCGATCCTTGAACGTACCCGGCTCCCCTTCATCGGAGTTGCACAGGATGTATTTCGGGCCTGGCGCGTGCCGGTTCATGAAGCTCCACTTCAGGCCGGTTGGAAAGCCCGCGCCCCCACGTCCACGGATATTGGACGTCTTGACTTCGTCGATAATCTCTTGCGGCGTCAGCTCACCGGCCAGCACCTTTTTCCAGACCTCATAGCCGCCATTGGCCATGTAGGTCTCGATATCCCAGGACTTGTCCAGGTGATTGAGGCGGTAACAGCATTCGTTCAGAGGGATAGACGCCATAACTTACTCCAGGCTTTCCAGCAGTTCATCCAACCGCTCACGGGTCAGATTGCCGTAGTATTCCTTGCCAATCATGGCCACCGGGGCTTCACCACACGCCCCCAGACACTCCACCTTCTTGATGGAGAAGCGGCCGTCTGGCGTCACTTCGCCAATATCGACGCCCAGCTTTTCCTTGAGGTATTCGATCAGATCATCCACATCGCGGAGCAGGCAGCTGATGTTATGGCAGACACAGATCTTGTGCTTGCCCACAGGCTGGTGTTCGTACATGGAATAGAAGGTAGCCACCTCATAGACCGCAGCCGGCTGCATGCCCAGATAGGCCGCCACTTCGTCCATCAGCTCAGGGGTCAGGTAACCACCATTGACTTCCTGCACAATGCGCAATGCGGGCATCACGGCCGACTGACGCTGATCCGCCGGATAGTGGGAGATCCAACGATCAATCCGCTCCTTGACCTCACCCTTGATCACCTTGAATTCGGTGTCTTTCATCGGTCGATCTCCCCAAATACGATGTCCTGCGTTCCGATGATGGTGACCACATCGGCAATCATGTGCCCCTTGCACATTTCATCCAATGACGCGAGATGGGCAAAGCCCGGTGCGCGAATCTTGAGGCGATACGGCTTGTTGGCACCGTCCGATACCAGATAGATGCCAAACTCACCCTTCGGATGTTCCACCGCGGCATAGGCCTCGCCTTCTGGAACGCTGTACCCTTCGGTAAACAGCTTGAAGTGGTGGATCAGCGCCTCCATATTGGTCTTCATCTCTTCACGGCTCGGCGGCGTGACCTTGTGGTTTTCTGCCATCACCGGGCCCGGATTTTCCCGCAACCACTTAATGCACTGGCGGATGATCTTGTTGGATTCGCGCATTTCTGCCATGCGCACAAGGTAACGGTCGTAGCTGTCACCGTTCTTGCCGACGGGAATATCGAAGTCCAACTTGTCATAGACTTCGTAGGGCTGCTTCTTGCGCAGATCCCAGGCAATGCCGGAGCCGCGCAGCATCGGCCCGGTAAAGCCAAGCTGCAGAGCGCGTTCCGGTGACACCACCCCGATATCCACGGTACGCTGTTTCCAGATACGGTTGTCGGTCAAGAGGGTTTCGTATTCATCCAGATAACCGGGGAAGCGCTCGGTAAAGGCTTCCAGGAAATCGAGCAGACTGCCTTCCCGGGTTTCATTGAGGCGCTTCAGCTCCTTCTCGGAACGCCACTTGGAGGGCTTGTACTTGGGCATGCTGTCAGGCAGGTCGCGATAAACCCCACCCGGACGATAATAGGTGGCATGCAGGCGCGCCCCGGAAACGGCCTCGTAGCAGTCCATCAGGTCTTCACGCTCACGGAACGCATACAGGAAGACCGTCATGGCACCGATATCCAGCGCATGCGCACCCACCCACAGGAGGTGGTTGAGGATCCGGGTAATTTCATCAAACATGACGCGGATATACTGCGCCCGTTCCGGCACCTCGATGCCCAGCAGCTTCTCGATGGCCAGCACATAGCCGTGCTCGTTGCACATCATGGACACATAGTCGAGGCGGTCCATGTAACCGATGGACTGATTGAACGGCTTGTATTCGGCCAGCTTTTCCGTGCCGCGGTGCAGCAGGCCGATATGGGGGTCCGAGCGGACGACCGTTTCACCATCCAGCTCGAGAATCAGACGCAGCACCCCATGGGCGGAGGGGTGCTGAGGGCCGAAGTTAAGGGTGTAGTTCTTGATTTCTGCCATGACGCTTATCCTTTGTCCGCAAGGATTTCGTTGCGGATCACCCGCGGCACATTGACGCGGTTCTCGATGGATACCGGCTCATAGACACAGCGCGCCTTTTCCGGGTCGTAGCGCATTTCCACATGCCCGGTGAGCGGAAAGTCCTTGCGGAGCGGATGCCCGATGAAGCCATAGTCGGTCAGAATGCGGCGCAGATCCGGATGCCCACGGAAAATGATCCCAAACAGATCGAAGGCCTCGCGCTCAAACCAGTTGGCGGATGCCCACACATCAACGACAGAGTCGATTTCCGGCTGCTGGGTATTCTCAATAAAGGCACGCACACGAATGCGGCGATTGTGCTGCACCGAAAGCAGATGCATCACCACCGCAAAGCGCCGTGGCATATCCAATGGCAGCTCGCTGACCACCTCTTCAAAATCGAATACACCCCGACTGAACCCCTCATTGGGCGCTTCAAGCGTTTCCCAGTTGGTGCGTTTCCACGCCACATAGTCCACGCCGCACAGATCGATCAGCTGATCGAAACCAAGGGTATCGCGCAGGGTCTGTGCCACCTCGTGCCAGGCGGATTCCCTGACTTCAATGGTATATTCGTCCAACGCCAGGGTATCGCGCTCGATCGCAGCACCCAGTGCCTCGCGTGTCTGATTCTGAAGATCCAACAGTGACTGTTTCATGGCCAATCCTTATCGCGCGATGGTATTGGTGCGCTTGATCTTCTGCTGCAGCTGCACAATCCCATACAACAGCGCTTCCGCCGTCGGAGGACAGCCGGGCACATACACATCAACCGGCACAATCCGGTCACAGCCGCGCACAACCGAATAGGAATAGTGATAGTAGCCGCCACCGTTGGCACAGGAGCCCATGGAAATGACCCAGCGGGGCTCGGCCATCTGGTCGTAAACCTTGCGCAGGGCCGGCGCCATCTTGTTGACCAGGGTGCCCGCTACGATCATCACATCAGACTGCCGTGGACTGGGGCGAAAAATGACACCGAACCGGTCCAAGTCATAGCGGGATGCACCTGCATGCATCATCTCAACCGCGCAGCACGCCAAGCCGAACGTCATGGGCCAGAGGGAGCCCGTACGCGCCCAGTTGATCAGCTTGTCGGCAGTTGTCGTGACAACGCCTTCCTTCAGAACGCCTTCTACTCCCATTCCAGAGCTCCCTTGCGCCATTCATAGATGAATCCGACCACAAGCAGGGCCAGAAAAACTGTCATGCTGAGCAGTCCGAAGGTACCGATCTCATCGAGCACGACCGCCCAGGGAAAAAGAAAGGCAATTTCAAGATCGAAAATAATGAAGAGGATCGCAACCAGATAGAAACGCACATCAAACTTCATGCGCGCATCTTCAAAGGCTTCGAAGCCGCACTCATAAGGCGAGAGCTTCTCATCATCCGGCTTCTGAGGACCCAGAAGAAATCCGGCAACAATGGGGCCCACACCGAACAGAATGCCGAGTACGACAAACACGAGTATGGGGAGGTAGTTCTCCAGCATCGCAACCTCCTGCTTTTGTGACCCTGAGGGTCAGATTTGGTGCCCAGGGCGGGAGTCGAACCCGCACGGCTTTCGCCACCACCCCCTCAAGATGGCGTGTCTACCAATTCCACCACCTGGGCAAATTCCTTATTCAGGCACCTTGGGCGCCGGCACTGCCGGCACCTCTTCGCCCGCCTTGACAGGCGGCTGTACCTTTTCAATCACGCTCTTGTATTCACGTGTCTGATGACCCGTGATGTACACCAACGTAATGCTGGTGATAAAGAAAACCGTTGCCATAATGGCTGTCAGGCGCGACAGAAACGTGGCGGCGCCACGACTGCCGAACACCGACTGTGACGACCCACCCCCGAAGCTGGCGCCGGCATCAGCCCCCTTGCCGTGCTGGATCAGCACGAGGCCGATAATGGCCAGCGCAACCAGAAGATGAATGGTCAGAATAATGTTAAACATGCTTACCCTTTTGCACTCGCTGCTGCTTCACAGATGGCCAGAAAATCGTCCGCAACCAGAGACGCACCCCCGATCAGGCCCCCATCAATATCCGGCTGGGAAAACAGCTCTGCCGCATTCCCCGGCTTGACGCTGCCGCCATACTGAATAATCATCGCTTCAGCCGCATCGGCCGACAAAAGGCGGATTTTATCACGAATAAAGGCATGAACCGCCTGCGCCTGCTCAGGTGAGGCCGTTTTGCCGGTGCCAATCGCCCAGACGGGTTCATAGGCAACCACAATCTCTGCAAAGGCATCACCGCCCACACGATCGATCACCGCCTGCAGCTGACGTTCGATGACCTGCTCGGTAATGCCGGCGTCGCGCTCCTCGAGCGTTTCACCCACGCAAAGGATCGGTGTCATGCGCGCATTGAGCGCTACCTCGACCTTGCGTGCGATCAGCGCATCGTCTTCCTTGAACAGACTGCGACGCTCCGAGTGGCCGAGAATCACATAACGACAGTCGAATTCCTTCAGCATTGGCGCCGACACCTCACCGGTAAATGCACCATACTCCGGCTCAGCCGCCATATTCTGTGCACCGACCGCAATGGCTGGATTGCTCAGCGTGCGCTGCACATAGTCGATATACACAAACGGAGGGCAGACCGCCACATCGACCTTGTCGCCCTGCACCCACTGACGGGACAGGTCGTTGATCAGGCTTGCGATCATGGCCTTGCTGCCATGCATCTTCCAGTTTCCTGCAACAAAAGGCTTGCGCATTGTCCGCTCCGTTATTCAGCAAATCCCGATAATCTTATATGTTGATCCGGGCAATTACAATCTTGACAAATTCATGAATTTTTTGTTTCAAGCCAGGCCGCCAACGCCCTGGCAAGGGACGCCGCAACCCTGTCATCCTGCGCCTCAACCATGACCCGGATTAGCGGCTCGGTACCGGATGGACGCACCAGAATACGCCCCTGTTCGCCCAGCTCCGCTTCCGCCTCAGCCAGGCGCTGCTTCCACGCTTCCGTTTCCAGAATGGTGCGATCTTCACAGCGAACGTTTTCCAGTACACTGGGAAACTTTTTGACACGCCAATCCTGCAGACGTGTGCCCGTGCGCTGCAGCACCGCCAGTACCTGCAGCGCGGCAATGATGCCATCGCCGGTGGTGAGCCTGTCCATGCACAGCACATGGCCTGACGGCTCGGCACCAAAACGCCAGTCGCGCACCTTGAGGGCGGCCATTACGTGCCGGTCGCCCACGGGGGTTCTGACCAGTTCAATACCCCGCTCGGCCAGCGCCTGCTCAATGGCCATATTGGTCATGACCGTTCCCGCCACACCACGAGGCAACTCCGCCTGTCCTGTCGCCAGAAGATAGAGCACATCGTCGCCATCAAACACCGCGCCGTCACTGTCCACGAACATGACGCGATCGCCATCTCCATCGAAAGCAATGCCCAGATCAGCACCATGCGCCACCACATGCTGCTGCAGCATGGCCAGATTTGTCGCCCCGCAGCCGGCATTGATATTGAGCCCATCCGGCGAGACATTCAGGGCATCCACCGTCGCTCCCAGTTCCGTAAAAACGCTGGGGGCAATGTGGTAGGTGGCACCATTGGCACAGTCCAGCACGAGATTCAGCCCCTTAAGGCTGACCGGCGCGTCGTAGGTGCTCTTGCAGAACTCGATATAGCGGCCGGGGGCATCGTCGATGCGGGACGCCTTGCCCAGGGCTTCCGACGGCACCATCTCCAGTTCGTCGGCAAAGGCCGCCTCGATCTCGGTCTCCACCTCGTCGGCTATCTTCTGTCCGTCGCTGTCAAAGAACTTGATGCCATTGTCATGATGAGGGTTGTGCGACGCACTGATCACAATACCCATGTCCGCACTGAATGTGCGTGTCAGGTAGGCAATGGCAGGCGTCGGCATAGGACCGGTCAGCAGCACATCGATGCCGGCCGCAATCAGGCCTGCTTCCAGCGCCGACTCAAACATGTAGCCAGAAATGCGCGTATCCTTGCCTACCAGGACGCGGCTGCCGCCGCGCTTGCGCAATACATGGCCGGCCGCCCAGCCCAGCTTCAACACCTTGTCGGGGCGGATCATGCCGCGCCCCACATGGTCCCGGATACCGTCTGTCCCGAAAAAACGCTGTCTCTCTGTATTCATAACAGTGCCATGGCGATGGTCAGGGCATCGACCGTTTCCTTTACATCATGCACCCGCACAACCGTTGCGCCTTTCAGTGCCGCCAGCACAGCAGCCGACACACTGCCACAAAGGCGCTGCTCAACAGGTGCATCGCCCAGCAGTTCGCCGATCATACGCTTGCGGGACACGCCCACAAGGACCGGAAAACCACTTTCCACAAATGTGTCCAACTCCGAAAAGAGGGCCTGATTATGCCCCAGATGCTTGCCAAACCCAAACCCGGGGTCAATCCAGATGGCATTGGCATCCAGACGGGTTTCAGCCTGCACTGCCTGCGCCCGGGCAAGCAAGAATGCTTTCACCTCAGCCACCACATCCGTGTAGATCGGATTGTCCTGCATGGTCTGCGGCGTGCCCTGGCGATGCATCAGGCACACGGGCACCGCTGCACGCCGGACAACCTCCATGGCACCGGGCGCCTGCAGGGCGTTAACGTCGTTGATCATGTCTGCACCGGCCTCCAGCGCAGCCGCCATCACTTCCGGCTTGCTGGTATCCACGGAAATGGGCACGCCCGTCTCGTCTCGCACCCAGGCAATTGCCGGCAACACCCGCTCCAGCTCCTCCTCCACCGAAACGGGGACAGCACCCGGGCGCGTGGACTCGCCACCGATATCGATGAGATCCGCACCGGCCGCAGCCATCTCTGCCGCATGGCGACGGATCGCCGCCTCATGCGTCCAGCGACCGCCGTCGGAGAAGGAATCGGGTGTCACATTCAGAATGCCCATGACCAGTGCACGATCAAGCGGTTCACCCCGCAACAATGCCTGATAGCGATTCAAGACATTTCTCCTCAACCCGTTTCGCTGGATTAAGTCATACCGAAATAGAGCGGCATGACATAAAAAACCCCTGCTCGGCAGGGGCTGATGACAAGTGCTATTTTATCGCACTACTGTAGCTTCGGTGCGCCATCCGGAATTGCACCACTCGGCGCATCCTTGTCGGCATCCCCCTTTGACTCGGTTGCCTCTGCTGATGTGTCAGCAGGGGCAGTCTCAGCGGGTGGCGTCTTGTCCTGACTGTCCTGCCAGTCCTTGGGCTGACCGGGATCCTTGCCCTCCATAATGCGCTTGATCTGTTCGGCATCAATGGTTTCGTACTCCAATAGGGCCTGCGCCATGGTATGCAGCTTGTCGATGTTGTCTTCAAGGATCTGCTTTGCGCGCGCGTAGTTGGTGTCGATAATACGGCGCACCTCCTCGTCGATCAGCTCCTTGGTCTCATCGGACACATAACTGACCACGCCCCCACTGCCGAGGAAGCCATTCTGCTCCTCTTCTTCGTACAGCAACGGCCCCAGACGCTCGGAAAGCCCCCACTTGGTCACCATATTGCGCGCCAGTTTGGTGGCTCGCTCAATATCGTTACTGGCACCCGTGGTGACCTTTTCAGGGCCGAAAATCAGCTCTTCGGCAATACGGCCACCATACAGGGAGCACAGCTGACTTTCCAGCTTGGTCTTGGAATAGCTCCAGCTGTCCTCTTCCGGCAGGTACATGGTGACACCCAGTGCCTTGCCGCGCGGGATGATGCTGACCTTGTACACCGGATCGTGCTCTGGCATCAGATAGCCAATAATCGCATGCCCCGCCTCGTGATAGGCCGTGAGCTTTTTCTCTTCCTCGCTCATGACCATGGTCTTGCGCTCCACGCCCATGAGGATCTTGTCCTTGGCCTTCTCGAAGTGGCGCATATAGACCTTGTCGGAATTTTCCCGCGCCGCAATCAGTGCCGCCTCATTGACCAGGTTGGCCAGATCGGCACCGGAAAAGCCGGGCGTCCCCCGCGCGATGACCGCAGGATCCACATCCTCGCCTACTGGAATCTTGCGCATGTGCACCTTGAGGATCTGTTCACGACCGCGCACATCCGGCAGGCCGACTGTAACCTGACGGTCGAAACGGCCCGGACGCAGCAACGCGGGATCCAGCACATCGGGACGGTTGGTCGCGGCGATAACGATTATGCCTTCGCTGCCCTCGATGCCGTCCATTTCCACCAGCAGCTGGTTCAGGGTCTGCTCACGTTCGTCATTGCCGCCGCCAATGCCGACACCACGGCTGCGGCCCACCGCATCGATCTCGTCGATAAAGATAATGCAGGGCGCATTGGCACGAGCCTGCTCAAACAGGTCGCGCACACGGGAGGCCCCCACGCCCACGAACATCTCCACGAAATCGGAACCGGAAATGCTAAAGAACGGCACATTGGCTTCCCCGGCAATCGCCTTGGCCAGCAGCGTTTTGCCCGTTCCCGGCGGGCCCACCATGAGCACCCCCTTGGGAATCTTGGCACCCAGCTTCTGGAACTTTTCCGGATTCTTGAGGAAGTCCACGACTTCCTTCACTTCTTCCTTGGCTTCTTCCGCACCGGCCACATCGTCAAAGGTGACCTTGACCTGCTCCGGGGTCAGCATGCGCGCCTTGGACTTGCCAAAGGAGAAGGGGCCACCCTTGCCGCCCATACCCCCGCCAGCCATGCCACGCATCGCCCACAGCCACACGGCGATCAACAGCAGCATGGGGAACCAAGAAATGAAGATCTGCATCAGCACGCTCTGCTGCTCGGGCGGACGCGCCACAATGCGCACGTGGTTGTCGAGCAGGTCGCCCATCAGGCCCGGATCGCCCGGGTTATAGGTGGCAAAGGTCTTGCCGTCCGTATAGACACCACGAATCAGGTTACCCTGAATTTCTACCTGCGCCACGCGGCCGTTGCGCACATCCTGAATAAACTGGGTATAGTCCAGGCGGTGCGTGGCGCCCATGTTCTGGCTGCCAAAGTGATTGAACACGGTCAGCAATACGACGGTCAGCACCGTCCAGATGATCAGGTTCTTGATCAAGTCGTTGTTATTGTTGTTGTTTGGTGGGTTTGCCATACGCTATCAACTTTTAGTGATTTGACATGCAACTTTACTGCAAGCCGGCAGAAAATGCCAGCCCCAAATAAACAAAACTGAATTACCCATAAATTTTACTTTTTACCTCGTGCCAAGAGGTACACCTCTCGGCTGCGCGGGCGGGAGGCCTTGGGCTTGCGTGTGATCACCTTGTCATAACGCGCCCGTAAGGCACGGTGCAGTTCGTCAAAACCTTCTCCCTGAAACACTTTCATGAGCAGATCACCACCAGGCTTGAGCGCCTGATCAGCAAAATCCATGGCCAGTTCGGCCAGATACATGGCACGCGGAATGTCCACGGCGGTATTGCCGCTCATGTTGGGGGCCATGTCCGACATGACCAGATCCACTGCACGGCCATCCAGCGCATCCAGCAGCTTCTGATAGACCGCATCCTCGCGGAAATCCCCCTGAATGAAGGTAATGCCGGCAAAGGGCTCGACCGGCAGAATATCCAGCGCGTACACATGCCCCTTTTCACCAATTCGGTGTGTGGCCCACTGCGACCACCCCCCAGGGGCCGCGCCCAGATCCACCACGGTCATGCCAGGCTTGAACAGCTTGTCCTTCTCGTCGATCTCCTGCAACTTGTAGACCGCACGGGAGCGCCAGCCTTCGCGCTGCGCCTTCTGGACGTAGTAGTCGTCGAAATGTTCCTTGAGCCAGCGTTTGGAGGATTTGCTTCGAGCCATACCGTACAATGTGCCTCAATTTGGAAAGGAGCATTATATATGGCGTTAACCATTCAACAGAAAAAGGCCCTGCGTGGCCTGGCCCACCACCTGAACCCGGTGATTCAGATCGGCGCCAAAGGGGTGACCGACGCGCTGATGGACGAATTGAACAGCACGCTGGATCATCATGAGCTGATCAAGATCAGGATCAACGAAGGCGACCGCGAAGAGCGCAAGGCCATCATCGAAGCCGTCGTAAATGCCACGGGCGCCGAATTGGTGCAAAGCATCGGCAAGGTCTTCGTACTTTACCGCCGCAATCCAGAAAAGAAAGACAGCGATATTATTCTGCCCAAAGGCTGAAATCGCTTTCGCCCGCGATGCCACTGAAAAGGCCGCAGTCACACTGCGGCCTTTCTACAATCCTCTTCAGTCTTTCTGCGGGCGCATGTGCGGGAAAAGAATTACGTCGCGGATGGAGGGGCTGTCGGTAAAGAGCATGACCAGCCGGTCAATACCGATGCCCTCGCCTGCCGCCGGCGGCATGCCGTGTTCCAGCGCGATGATGTAATCCTCGTCGTAGAACATGGCCTCTTCGTCCCCGGCCTCTTTCGCTTCCACCTGCTTGCGGAAACGCTCGGCCTGATCCTCAGCGTCGTTCAGCTCCGAGAAGCCATTGGCAATTTCGCGCCCGCCCACGAATAACTCGAAACGGTCGGTGACAAACGGATTCTCGTCATTGCGACGCGCCAGCGGGCTCACCTCCGCCGGGTATTCGGTAATAAAGGTGGGATCCTTGAGGTTGTGCTCCACCGTTTTTTCGAAAATCTCCGTCTGCACCTTGCCCAGCCCCCAGCCCGGCTGCACTTCGATGCCCAGCTTTTCCGCCAGCGCCTTCGCCTGCTCGAAGTCGTCCAATTGGGCTTCGGTGACGCCGGGGTTGAGCTTGATAATGGACTCCTTCAGCGTCATACGCGCAAAGGGCTTGCCGAAATCGTAAGTCTCGCCCTGATAAGTGACCTCGAACCCGCCAGTGACGGCTTCGGCGATCTCCTTGAACAGCGCCTCGGTGTAGTCCATCATCTTGTGGTAGTCCGCGTAGGCTTCGTAGAACTCCACCATGGTGAACTCAGGGTTGTGACGGGTTGAAAGCCCTTCGTTGCGGAAGTTGCGGTTGATTTCGAACACCTTTTCAAACCCGCCCACCAGCAGGCGCTTGAGGTACAGCTCCGGCGCGATGCGCAGATAAAGCGGCATGTCCAGCGCATTGTGATGAGTAATGAATGGCTTGGCAGTCGCCCCGCCCGGGATCACCTGCATCATGGGGGTTTCCACTTCGAGGAAGCCGTGGCGTGTGAGGAACTCGCGCACCATCTGCACGATGCGTGAGCGGATCAGGAAGGTTTCGCGGCTTTCCGGATTCATGATCAAATCCAGATAGCGGCGGCGGTAGCGCAGCTCCTGATCCTGCAGGCCGTGGAACTTGTCCGGCAACGGGCGGATCGCCTTCGTGATCAGCTCCACATGCTCGGCGTGGACGGTGAGCTCACCGGTTTTGGTCTTGAACAGATAGCCTTCCACACCAATGATGTCGCCCAGATCCCACTTCTTGAACTGCTGGTTATAGACACCTTCAGGCAGATCGTCGCGGGTCACATAGATCTGAATGCGGCCGCTCATGTCCTGCAGCGTGGCAAAGCTGGCCTTGCCCATGATGCGCCGCGTCATCATGCGCCCGGCGATCTTGACGCGCACCGGCCCTTCCTGCTGAAAACGCTCGTTCTCCCAATCGTCGTAG
Source organism: uncultured Piscirickettsiaceae bacterium (assembly GCA_964471975.1). Taxonomy (GTDB): domain Bacteria; phylum Pseudomonadota; class Gammaproteobacteria; order Thiomicrospirales; family Thiomicrospiraceae; genus Sulfurivirga. The sequence continues at coordinate 27,965 of CAYYIL010000015.1, forward strand.
TGGGCGTGGATATCCGCCGCCAAATGCTCGCGGCGGAAAGTGTTGGGATAGGCCTGACCCTGTTCGCGCAACGCCGCCAGCTTGGCGCGACGCTCGGCAATAATGCGGTTTTCGTCCTGCTGCTCGGCAGGGGCGGATGTCTTGTCTGTCATCGCTGTCTGTTTCCGTAAATGGGGTTAAATGGGCGCCTGTTCGCCGATACCGGCCTTCAGGCTGGCTTCTACAAACTGATCCAGCTCGCCGTCCAGAACGGCCTGGGTGTTGCCGGTTTCCACGCCGGTGCGCAGATCCTTGATGCGGCCGGAATCCAGCACATAGGAGCGGATCTGGCTGCCCCAGCCGATATCGGCCTTGCTCTCTTCCAGCTTCTGCTTCTCGGCGTTGCGCTTCTGCATCTCGTGCTCCCACAACTTGGCGCGCAGCTGGCGCATGGCCTCGTCCTTGTTCTGGTGCTGCGAACGGCCGTTCTGGCACTGCGTCACAATCCCGGTCGGCAGGTGGGTGATACGCACCGCCGATTCGGTGCGGTTCACGTGCTGACCCCCAGCGCCTGAGGCGCGATAAACGTCGATGCGCAGATCAGCCGGATTGATTTCGATGTCGATATTGTCGTCCACTTCGGGGGTGACAAACACCGAAGCAAACGAGGTATGGCGGCGGTTGCCGGAATCGAACGGCGACTTGCGCACCAGACGGTGCACCCCGGTTTCAGTCTTGAGCCAGCCGTAGGCATAGTCCCCCTTGACGTGAATGGTGGCGGACTTGATGCCGGCCACTTCACCCGGGGTGACTTCGATCAGCTCGGCGTCGAAGCCCTTTTTCTCAATCCAGCGCAGATACATGCGCAACAGCATATTGGCCCAGTCCTGGGCCTCGGTGCCGCCGGAACCGGCCTGAATGTCCACATAGCAGTTGTTGGCGTCCATTTCGCCGGAGAACATGCGCTGGAACTCCAGCTGCTCCAGCACCTTGCCATAGGCGTCCAGTTCCTCGGTGACTTCCGCCACCAGCTCTTCGTCGCCGGCCTCTTCCGCCATCTGCAGCAGCTCTTCAGCAGAATCCAGCCCGTCGAGGAGGTTCTGCAGTCCGTCCACCACCTTTTCCAGCTGCGCCTTTTCGCGGCCCAGCTTCTGTGCACGCTCCTGATCACTCCACACGTCCGGGTCTTCCAGCTCGCGATTTACCTCTTCGAGGCGGTCGCGTTTTTCATCCAGACGCAGATAGTCCTTCAGCCCTTCAGCACGGGCGCGGTAATCCTTGATGCGCGAATAGAGTCCACCCAGTTCCATAGCGGTTCCAAACTCGAAATTGAATAGCAAATTTTAGCATAGGCGCGGAATGCGCCGCGACGGGCGCGCTAAAATAGCACGCAGCAGATAAATACGAGGACATCGTGGCATGACAACCCGCATCGAAACCGACTCCATGGGACCCGTGGAGGTGCCCGCCGACGCCCTGTGGGGTGCGCAAACCCAGCGCGCCGTCGACAACTTTCCCATCAGCGGCCGCCCCCTCCCCCCCCCGTTCATTCAGGCGCTGGCCGAAGTGAAGAAGGCCTGCGCCCAGGCCAATGCCGAACTGGGCCTGCTGGATGACACGCGTGCCGACGCCATTGCACGCATGGCGGAAAAGATCGCCGCCGGCGAGTATCTGGACCAGTTCCCCATCGACATCTTCCAGACCGGCTCTGGTACCAGCACCAACATGAACATGAACGAGGTGCTCAGCCATCTGGCCGAGCGCGAGCTGGGCGTAGCGCTGCACCCCAACGATCATGTGAACATGAGTCAAAGCTCTAACGACACCATCCCTACGGCCATTCACGTGGCGGCGGCCACGCTGCTGTATCGCCACCTGCTGCCGGCCATTGACCACGCCATCGATACGCTGGCACGCAAGGCCGAAGCAGTGGAAGACATCGTCAAGACCGGCCGCACCCACCTGATGGACGCCATGCCGGTGACGCTGGCACAGGAACTGGACACGTGGAAAGTGCAGCTGGAAGACGTGCGTGAGCGCCTGCTGGATACGGCAAAACGGATCGTGCGCCTGCCGCAGGGCGGCACCGCCGTGGGCACCGGCATCAATGCCGACCCGCGCTTCGGCCCGCTGGTGGCGAAAAGGCTGGCGCAGACGCTCAACATCCCCTTTGAAAGCATGGACAACGCCTTTGTGGGCATCAGCGCGCAGGACAGCGCCCTGGAGCTGTCCGGTCAGCTGAACGTGCTCTCGGCGGTGATGATGAAAATCGCCAACGATCTGCGCTGGATGAACTCTGGCCCCTTGGCCGGGCTGGCGGAAATCCAGCTGCCGGCCCTGCAGCCGGGCAGCTCGATCATGCCCGGCAAGGTGAACCCCGTCATTCCGGAAGCGGTAGCCATGGTGGCCGCACAGATTACCGGCAATCACACTGCCATCACCATCGGCGCACAGTCCGGCAATTTCCAGCTGAACGTCATGCTGCCCATGATCGCCACCAACCTGCTCGACAGCCTGCTGCTGGCAGGCAATGCCCTGCGCGTGCTGGCCGACAAGGCCATCGACGGCTTCGAGGTGAATGAGGCCAACCTGAAAAAGGCGCTGGATGCCAACCCGATTCTTGTGACCGCCCTCAACCGTGTGGTAGGCTACGAGAAAGGCGCTCAAATCGCAAAAACCGCCTATGCGCAGGGTCGCCCGGTGCTGGATGTGGCACTGGAAATGACCGATCTGGACGAGGCCACGCTGAAAAAACTGCTTGACCCCGCCCGCCTCACAGAGGGTGGCACGCCCTCAATCGACGATATTCAACCCTAAAAAGGAAACAACCATGGCTGTAGTCAACCTCAAGACCGAAGACTTCGAAAAGTTCGTGCAGGAAAACCCCATGATCGTGCTGGATTTCTGGGCGGAGTGGTGCGGTCCGTGCAAGATGTTCGGCCCCATCTTTGAAAAGGTGTCCGAAAAGCATCCCGACGTGGCCTTCGCCAAGGTGAACGTGGAAGAAGAACAGCAGCTGGCGGCGATGTTTCAGGTGCGATCCATTCCTACCGTCGCGTTCATGCGTGAAGGGATCGTGGTTTACGCACAGCCGGGCATGATTCCGGAAGAGATGCTCGAAGAAGGCATCAAGCAGCTGAAGGCACTGGACATGGATCAGGTGCGTGCCGATCTGGAGAAAGCGCAGCAGGAACAGCAGCAACAGGGCTGAGCCTTAAGGCACCTCCGCAAAGCCTCTGAACGGTCGCGACAGTGGCGATTCCGGTTCAAGGCAAGGCGCACCGAACGTGGCATGGTCATTCCATGCGAGTGAGGTGCAACGCCGCATTGGGCCGGAATCGCCCTGTCCCTGCGGGTTGCGGCGGGATGGCGGCATCTGCATCGTTGCTCGCCTTGGATTTGGCACCACCAAACCCTACGGCTCGCGCCTTGCATCTGCCATCATCGCGCCTGCAACGCGAGCGCATTCAGAGGCTTTGCGGAGGTGCCTTAGACATACAACTCCAGCGGCGGCTCCATGGCGAGCCGCCGAATCATGTCCGACGCTGTCACAATGCCCACCAGTTCGCCATTCTGCGTGACCACCGGCAGGGCATGAATCACATAATCCGTCATTACTTGCGCCGCCCGGCGTATCAGGGTTTCCGGCCAGCAGGTCACCACCGGTGACGACATATGGTCATCCACCGCAGCGCGCTTGACCCGCGTCTGTCCACCTTCCTCCCATACATGCCCCAGCAGATCCTGCGAAGAAAGCAGGCCGATCACCTTGCCCTCCTGCACCACCACGAGATGACCGATGCCATGCTGTTGCATGCGTTCCCATGCCATCTGCAGCGGTGCCTTCGGCTCAATCTGCACCACCGGCTGCGACATGATTTCGCGCACCTGAATAATGGTCTCGCCCCGTTCCCGCGCGGCCTTGAGCACCTGTTCGTACTGGCGCCGCGCCTGCTCGACACTCAGGGGCACCTGCTGATAGCGGCGATCCTGCTCTACCTGCAGCGGATCCAGCGTCGGCTTTTCCACCGGCGGCACCGGCTGCGCCTTGGGCACCTGCAGCGGCGGCAGGGTATTCTGCATGCCAAGGTAGCTCTGTCCTTCCGGGCTATAGACCACAAACATATATAATCTCCACAGACATCGCTGCCCTTTCCGGGCCGTCCTGATCACTATAACGGCAAAAAGGTGAAAAAGACCATGCAGATCAAGCTCATCAAGAATCCGGACACACAGGAACTGAAACGCCTCGGCGTGGAAAACTGGCCGATCTGGGAGAAAGAAGTCTCCAGCTTTCCCTGGGAATACGACGCTAATGAAACCTGCTATATTCTCGACGGTCGCGTGACGGTCACGCCCGAAGGCGGCGAACCGGTGGAGATCGAAGCCGGCGATCTGGTCACCTTTCCAAAAGGCATGCGCTGCACCTGGGAGATTCACGAACCCATTCGCAAACACTACACCTTTTCCTGATACGGAGGCACTGCCATGAATGGTCCCGGTCCGGCGGCGATGCTGATAGTCGCCCCGATCTCAATCGCACTTTACCTGTTTCTTGCCACTCTGCTGCTGAAAGTGGCTGCACGCTGGGTGACCGACTGCGTCCTGAGCTGGGGACAGGGGCTCAAGATCGTGCTGCTGGTCTTCGTCGCCGGCCTGATCACGCAAGTCCTGCTCGGCATGACTGCCGTCTTCGTGGCCGGCTACACCCCGGAAATGCTGCAGGTGGACCCTTTCTATAATCTGCTGGCATTCCTGTTCATCATGGCCGTGGACAGCTACATCTACAGCAACTGGATTCGCTGTGACCAGCACCCGGACGGCGTGGGCTTCGCCAAGGGGCTGCTGGTCTTCTGGGCACAGGTATTGATCGTCGCACTGGTGGCGCTGGCATTGATGATCCTCATCGGCATCCCCATGTGGCTGATGCACTGATTCAACGCATCCACAACGTCCCCAAGAGAAGGAGACAAAGCATGAAATCACCCGTTGTTGTTGTCGGGATCGGTGAGCTGGGCAGCGTGTTTGCCCGCGGCTTTCTCAAGACTGGCCATCCGGTGTATCCCATCACCCGCCACATGAGCATTCTGGAGGAATCGAAGCAGATTCCGGCGCCGGAAGCCGTGCTGATTGCCGTGGGCGAAACCGACCTGCACCCCACGCTGGAAGCCCTGCCGGAGGCGTGGAAAGATCGCATCATTCTGCTGCAGAACGAACTGCTGCCGCGCGACTGGCAGGCGCACGCCATCGATAATCCTACGGTCATTTCCGTATGGTTCGAAAAGAAAAAGGGCATGGACAGCAAGGTGGTGCTGCCGTCACCGGTCTATGGCCCCCACGCGCTGCTGGTGCGCGACGGGCTCGCTTCGCTGGACATTCCCAGCTACGAAGTGGATGACATGGACGCGCTGGAATACGAACTGGTGCGCAAGAACCTCTATATCCTCACCACCAATATCGCCGGTCTGGAACTGCCCGATGGCGCCACCGTGGATGAACTGCGCCACGATCATTCGGATCTGATGGACGCGGTCGCCCACGATGTTCTCGACATTCAGGCGTGGCTGGTGGGACATGAACTGGACCGCCCTGCCCTGATGGCCGGCATGCTCGACGCCTTTGACGGCGACCCCGCCCACAAGTGCAAGGGCCGCTCCGCGCCGGCTCGGCTGCGTCGTGCACTGCTGCACGCGGACGAAGCCGGGCTGGCGGTCCCCACGCTGCGCGAGATTGCGCGCAAGCATCTGGATTGATCCTTGCCGTCGTTCCCGGCCTTTAGAGGCATAAGAACAAGGGGGTCCCCGACTTTTTCAGCGGCCAATTTTTGGCGCCGTGAAAAAGTCGGGGACCCCCTCCTCTTTGGGCCGTTTTCAGCCCCCTATTCGTCGAAAAAGAGCGCGTAAGGGCGCTGCATGGCTTCACGCAACTGGCCCAGGCTAAAGGTGCGCACCCATTCGCCGATACGCTGCCCGCCAAAGTAGATACGCACTACCGGCAGGCTGAAGACACCTTCCTGTGCGCACAGATCCCGCTCCGCCTCGCAGTCCACATAGACCATTTCCACACGCGGGAACTCGTTCTTCAGCAGCTCGGCAATCTTTGGCTTGATCACCTGACACACATTGCAGTGCGCCCCGCCAAACAGCACCAGCACGGCATCACTTTCCTGAATACGGTTTTGAAAATCCATCAACACTGTCCTCTTTCCTGCGTTGCGCCCAGCCAGGCTGCCCCGCGCACCCCGCTGCTGTCGCCATATGCTGGCGGCACCAGGCGCGTTTCCACGCTGTCGCTGAACACCCAGCGGTCCCAGAGGTGCGGCACGCGTTCATACAGCATGGCGATATTTGACAGCCCGCCGCCGAGCACAATGACTTCCGGGTCAAACACATTAATCACCGACGCCAGCCCCTTGGCGAGCCAGACGGTATAGCGCTCCAGATGGGCCTGTGCAGTTTCATCCCCATTGGCAGCACGGTCGGCAATCACCTTTGCCGTGACCGTCTGACCGGTCAGCCTTTCAAAATGCCGCGCCATGCCCGGGCCGGAGAGAAAGGTTTCGATGCAGCCCTGCTGCCCGCAATAGCAGGGCATGAGCACATCGTCAGCCGCCGCCCACGGCAGCGGATTGTGTCCCCATTCGCCACCAATGGCGTTGATACCAGTAATGACCTGCCCGCGATATACCAGTCCGCCGCCACAGCCGGTACCGATAATCACGCCAAATACGCTCTCGGCACCTGCACCACCCCCATCTGTGGCTTCGGAGAGAGCGAAGCAGTTGGCGTCGTTTTCGATACGCACGGGACGCGCCAGCTCGCGTTCGAGATCCCCCTGCAGATCCTCGCCGATCAACCAGGTGGAATTGGCATTCTTTACCCGACCTGTCCTGCGCGACAGTGCGCCGGGAATGCCTACACCGACCGTCCCCCGCTCATCGAGATGCGCTTCAGCGTCGTGCACCATGGCGACGATATTCGCCACCGTAGCAGCATAGTCACCCTGTGGCGTAGGACGTCGCTCGCGATGCAGCACCCTGCCGTGGGCATCCAGCGCAATCAGTTCCGTTTTGGTGCCACCCAGATCAATACCGAGATGCAGCATGCTATTTCTCCATCACCACGGTGAAATCATTGGACAGATACCCTTCAATCACACGCACATTGGCAGTGTGGCACCGACACCAGCGCTCGACGGTTTCCGGCAGGCGTCCCTGCAGAAACGGTGAACGGGCCACCTCGTCATTGCGGTTGTCGAGCATATTGAAGATGACCTGCCGGCGGGCCAGCGCCCACATGCGTGCAATCACCGCCTGCGCATAAGCATCTGCCTCTGCAATCGGCTCGTTGAGGGCGCCCGACAGGGTCACCACATCATAGCCCGCCTCCGGCAAGGCGACGGTAAGCAGCTCGCCCTCCAGCCACCGAGCCGCAGGAAACCGACTGCGCGCGGCAAAAATCATGTCCGGCGACACATCCACGCCGGTAAACGCTGGGGTAATGCCCTGTTGCTGCAACCAGAGATAAAAATCACCAAAGCCGCAGCCCACATCCAATAGCGAGGCAGGTGCTGACAGCATCGCGTCAGCAATGACGCCAAAGCGGGCAGTCTGCACGTCACGATCCTGCCAGAACAGCGCCTGCGGTCGATAGCCGTGCCGTTCCAGCGCTGCCGCGTGGCGCGTGATAATGCGTGCCCGATCCGCTTCCGTCAGGCCGGCGAGAGGCTTTCGCGTTCGATGCGCTTTAGCCATTCGATCTCGTCCTCGCTGAAACCGGCTTCGCGACGGGCTTCATAGTTGAAAGGGCCAGCCAGATTGCCATTGAAATAGGTTTCCACGATCGACTGAAAGGTGGGGAACGGCTGCAGACCACGCTGCTCGCACAGATAGCGGAACCAGCGCGTGCCCACCGCCACGTGGCCTACCTCGTCACGCAAGAGGATCTTGAGGATTTCGACGCCGCGTTTATCGCCAATGGCGCGCAGCTTGGCCATCATGCCCGGCGTCACATCCAGCCCGCGCGCTTCCAGCGTGCGCGGCACCATGGCCATGCGCACCAGTGGATCGTGGTCAGTTTCGTAGGTGGTGACCCACAGGCCATTGTGGGCGGGGAAATC
>CAYYIL010000016.1:0-34985 GCA_964471975.1 uncultured Piscirickettsiaceae bacterium
CACGTTTGCCCATGGCATCAAACTGGCGGAGGTCGGGGGGAGCCTGCATCCGCCGGCCTCGGGAGCTTTAGATCAGTTCGCCCTCGTAGCAGACGACACGGTTGCGGCCCGCTTTTTTGGCCTGATAGAGTGCTGCATCGGCCTCCTTAATCAGGTGGATGTAGTCCGGGTGCGGGTGGCGGCTGTACTGGCTGACGCCTATGGAAATGGTGACCTGCAGATCGGGGGTTTCGTCGCCATGGTGAACCCCTTCGCTTACGGCCTTGCGCAACTTTTCTGCAATGGGCATGGGGTTAGCCCCCTTGCTAATGGGGAGCACCACCAGAATTTCCTCGCCCCCATACCTGAAAGCCAGATCGGTGACACGGAGGTTCTGGCGGATGATCTGGGCGACTTCTTTCAGCACGGCATCGCCGATGGTATGGCCGTAGGTATCGTTGATCTGTTTGAAATGATCCACATCGATCATCAGCAGGGCGTAGTCACCGTCGTGTGCACGCACCTGGTGGTGTTCCCGACGCAGAGTGCCATCAAGAATGCGGCGGCTCAGTAATTGTGTCAGGGGGTCACGGTTGTTTGTGTCTTCTGAAACTTCTTCCGAAAGCAGCTGCAGACTATGGCTGAGACGCTTGATCAGGGTCTTGAGCGTGCCACGCCAGTCCTGCTGGATACCCTCTTCGCATGTCTGACGAAAGTCTTCCAGCGCTGTAAAGGCCTTCCCAATGGCGGTCGTGGATCGAAAACTGTCGCCCAGCTGTGCGAGACGGTGTTCCACCCACAGCCAGAATTCCGTTTCGTCAATGTTGCGGATCTCTGTACAGGCAACGTTTTCGTCACTGGTGGAAAGGATATCGATCAGCCAGTTCTGCAGATTGGAGTTGACATTCAGGATTTCCAGCGCCAGATCTGAGGAAGCGTAGGTTGTGGCGAACAGACGCGTTTCGCCTTCCAGTTCACTTTCGTAACGCATGTAGGCTTCATTGATCAGATAGGTGGCATAATCCAATACCTCATTAATGGCGAGATAGAGCTGGACGTGCTCCTCACTGAGTGTTGTTGCGTCCTCTGCCTTGAACAGGGTATCGAAAAAGGCTCTTTTCTGCAGGCGCACGCCCAGGGTCATCAGCTGCAGGGGCAGGTCGATGCGCGCATGCACCAGGCCGATATGGGCCTGTCGTGCTTCAAAGTCTGCCTTTTCATCGGGAGCATGGGGGGCAAGGGTTTCAATGATCCAGGTTTTCTGTGCCTGCAGCAGGCGCTGCTGCACTACATCTTCATTCAAAAATGCACGCGCCATGTCATGTTCGAGCAGGACGTTGTAAAACGTTTTGGCAACCTTGTCGGCTGCCTGTTCGATCAGAGGACGGTGCGCTTCGAGCAGCGCATTGGTTTCGGCGGTGAAAATGTCCTTGAAATCGATCATGTGCGTAGGCCGGATGAAGGAAGTATGGTTAATGATACTCACAAAATTGGCAGCTTTTTTAGTTTTTTAGATAGTTATTAACTAACAATGATTAAACATCAATTGTTGTTGACAATCACTTTTTCTAAGGCTATCATCTTCTGCATAATGATTGCCAAGATTTACAACTCAAACCAATTCCCAAAAGGAGGATGACAATGGCTTTGGAAAATCGTGAAGGCCAACGCGTCCCTAACGTGGTGTTCCGCGTACGCAAGGGCAATGACTGGGTGAATGTATCCACGGATGATCTTTTCAAGGGCAAAACGGTTGTGGCGTTTGCACTGCCCGGGGCGTTTACCCCCACCTGTTCCTCATCTCATCTGCCGCGCTACAACGAGCTGGCGCCGGTGTTCAAGCAGCACGGCGTGGACGACATTCTCTGCATCAGCGTCAACGACACCTTTGTAATGAACGCCTGGGCGGAAGATCAGGAAGCGGAAAACATCACCATGGTGCCGGACGGCAACGGCGAGTTCACCGACGGCATGGGCATGCTGGTGGACAAGTCCGATCTGGGCTTCGGCATGCGCAGCTGGCGCTATTCCATGCTGGTGAAGGATGGCGTGATCGAAAAGATGTTCATCGAACCTGATGTGCCGGGCGACCCGTTTGAAGTATCCGACGCTGACACCATGCTGGACTATATTGCCCCGGGGGCCGAACGGCCCAAGGTGGCGACGATCTTTACCAAACCGGGCTGTCCCTTCTGTGCCAAGGCCAAGCAGATGCTGGACGAGGCCGGCATCCGCTATGAGGAGATCGAGGTAAGCAAGAAGGGCGTCAGCTCCCGCGCGCTGCGTGCGGCCACCGGCCGTGACACCGTGCCGCAGGTGTTTATCGAGGGCGCGCACATTGGCGGCTCCGAGGACCTGGAAAAGTGGCTGCACACCCATAAATAAGCCTTTAACGGGCTGTTTCAGCTACAGGGGGCAATCCGGCTGCGCGGCGAAAAAATGGCCGCGTGAAAAAGTCGGGGACCCCCCCTAGCATGCGCCCCGGTTTCGGGGCGTTTTGCTTTACAATCAGGGGAAAGTGACAGGAGAACAGACATGGCATATGACTACGACATGATTGCCATTGGCGCAGGCTCCGGCGGCCTGTCTGCGGTGGAAAAGGCGGCAGAGTTCGGCAAGAAGGCTGCTGTGGTGGAAGCGAAGCATCTGGGCGGCACCTGTGTCAACGTGGGCTGTGTGCCCAAGAAAGTGATGTGGTTTGGTGCCAATATCGCCAGTGCCATCCATGATGCCCCCGATTTCGGCTTCGACGTGGAGTTGAAGGGATTCGACTGGGCCACCCTGGTGGACAAGCGCCAGCAGTACATTAAAAACATCAACGAATGGTACGCCGGCTACCTGAACGATCTGGGCGTGGATGTGCTGCAGGGCTGGGGCAAACTGGTGGATGAACACACCGTCGAGGTGGATGGCAAGCGCTACACCGCGGAAACCATCGTGCTGGCACCGGGTGCCGAGCCCATCGTGCCACCAGTGGAGGGCGCCGAGCTGGGCATCACTTCCGATGGCTTTTTCCAGCTGCGCGAGCAGCCGAAGAACGTGGCCATCATCGGTGCCGGCTATATCGGCGTGGAGCTGGCGGGCGTGTTCCGCTCGCTGGGCACCGAGGTGACGCTCATCGACATCATGCCAGAGCCGGTGCCGCTGTTCGACAGTCTGCTCAAGGAGCAGGTGAAGACCAACCTGCTCGATCAGGGCGTGCAGCTGGAGATGCCCTTCAAGGTGCAGAAGCTGGAACAGGCCGGCGACGGCACGTTGAGCGTGGTGGGCGAGGACAAGACGCTGTCCGGCTTTGACAAGGTGATCTGGTCCGTGGGGCGCCGCCCGCTGACGCGCACGCTGGGGCTGGATGCCGTGGGCATCGAAACCGATCCGCGCGGCTACATTCCCGTGGATGAATGGCAGCACACCGGCGTGGCCAATATCTACGCCATCGGCGATGCGGCGCAGGGCTTCCCGCAGCTGACGCCGGTGGCCATCCGTGCGGGGCGCTATCTCTCACGCCGTCTCTACAACAATGAGCCGGAGCTGAAGCTGGATCTGACCTATGTGCCTACGGTCGTGTTTGCCCATCCGCCGGTGGGCACCGTGGGGCTGACGGAAGAAAAGGCGCGCGAGCAGTATGGCGATGCGGTGAAGATCTACCAGAGCGTATTCACCCCCATGCGCTTCGCCTTCACCAAGCATCAGCCCAAGACGGCGCTGAAGCTGGTATGCGTGGGTGAAGACGAGAAGGTGGTGGGCATTCACATCGCCGGTGATGCCGTGGATGAAATGCTGCAGGGCTTTGCCGTCGCCGTGCAGATGGGTGCCACCAAGGCGGATCTGGATGCGACCATCGCCATCCACCCCACGTCGTCAGAGGAACTGGTCACCATGCGCTGAACGTCTCGTGATGCGCAAACAGGAACGCCCGCACTTGCGGGCGTTTTTTATGGGCGGAAGATCCACCAGTCGATCAGGCGCGCCACGAGGCGTTTGAAGAAGTTATAGCTGTGCGCGTACTCACTGCCGGCGTAAATGGTGCCGTCCTTTTTCTGCGTCAGCAGCTTGAAGGCTTCGGGGGTCAGTTCCGTTTCGGGGGGCACATGGCGACGCGCGGCCTGGGCTTCTTCATCCATGACTTCGCGGATGGCCATCTGGAAGCTCAGGCTTTCGCGGCTGAGCATATCCAGGAATTCCTGCATGCCGGGGTTGTGATCCTGCTGTGTCTTCTTGAGCCAGGCGCGGGCTTTTTCCTTGAGGTGTTCGTAATCGTCTTCCGTATTGAAAAGCTCGTCCACTTCCTGAAGGAGTTGGCTTTTTTGATGGGCTTCTTCCGGCGTAAGGGTGATCTGGACCACTTGATCGGCATGCAACCACAGGTCGCGCAGACGGTCCATGGCTTCCTGAAGCGTCTGTGGTTCCGGTGGGATGCCATGGCGCTTGAAAAGCTGCGCTTCAAGATAGGGCAGGGCGACGGGGATTTCGTGCAGATCCAGCTCGGTCAGAATGTCGCCGATGGTGAATTCCAGCGTGACGGCCTCCCCCCGCTCCGCCATTTTCTCCAGTTCATCAACCAACTGCTGGCGTCGCTCCAGACGCTGCTTTTCCATCTCAAACAGTTCGTCATTGAAATCCAGCCGAAATTCATCCAACCACATGGCAATCAGTGGCACCACTTGACGCAGCCCAAGCTCGGGGGTGTTGAGCATTTCTTGCAGCTCTTTTTCCATCGTAGGCTGGTTGACAGGATTTTCAACCGGTTTGCCAGTGTCGGGATCGAGATCGCCGTATAACTGAATGAAGTGTTTGGCAATGGTTTCAATAATGCCGCGATCCAGATCGCGTAGATTATTGAGTTCGGCTCTGTCCGGTCGCATGGTGCGCTCTCTGAATAATTTCCCGTAATCATAGCAAGATGTTTCTGCAGGATAGAAGTCAGACGGCTCAACGCCGCAAAAAAATATTCAAAATCAGTGAGAGTAAGAGACTGATCACAATCATGGAGGTGATGGGGATGAAGATGCGTGTGTGCTCGGTCTGAATGTCAATATCGCCGGGCAGGCGGCCGAACCAGCTCAGCAGCTGAGGCGCCCACTGCAACAGGATGCCAATGGCCAGAAGAAACAGGCCGAGCATGATAAACAGCTTTCCCATGTGTTTTTCCTTGAAGGTGGCGAATACGGCCTTATCATACCTACAGACGAGATGAAGTTAACAGGAGGTTTCACGCATGATCAATACTCTGGCGCAACATCGGCAGAACGAGGACCGCGAGGCATTTTTTGCCGTATTGAACGAATTTCTGCCCAAGCTCAAAAAGTATGTGGCCAATCGCCTGCGCACGGCGGTGCGCAAGGGCTGGGTGCCGCGCGGCATGTATGACCCCATGGACATTGTGGATGAAGTCTATCTGGAGGTTTACGAGCAGTTTGACGACAGCGTGACACCGGAAAAGCTGCACGTGCTGATGTTCCGCCTTGCAGATAAGAAGATGGAGGCGATTATCAAGCACGAGCGTGCGCACATGAAGGATCTTACCATTGAAGAGCTGGCTGCGAAAGAGCTGAAGGAACTGGAAGAGCACATCACGGCCGATGCGGAAGGCGAAGTGGTGTTTGTGGAGGATCTGGACGACATTTCCTATCACGAGGATGACTACAAGCCCAAGATTTATCTACTGGACGAAGGCTTCGAAGAAGAGCTTGTGGACGTGCTGGATCTGCCGCGGGAGATTCTGGGCGATCGCGAAAAGCGTCAGATTCTGGCGCAGACTTACCAGAACCTGCCGACGCTCAGCCGTATCATTCTCGACCTGCGTACCCGCGGCGGTCTGGTGATCGAGGAGATCGCCGAGGTGCGCGGCATGGCGGTAGGCGATGTGGAAAAGATCATGGCGGCCATCAAGGACCGCTTCCACCGTGCGCTTGGTCTGAAGTAAGCCAAAAGGCTTTTCACCGTCCAAAAGCCCGCCTCTGCGGGCTTTTTGTTTTGGCGTCTTTCAAAACAGACTCAGCCCCGCCAGCACAGCGCCCACCACCCAGAAAGCCACTTCAAGCCGCTGATAACGCTTGCTGCGTTGCGCTTCCAGGCGGTTGTGAGCCATCTCGCCGACCGATGCGATCTGTTGACTCAGTTCATCATTGCGTGCGCCGAGCTGGAAATGATCGTGCAGGCGATTCCACACGGCATTGAGTTCATGGTTCTGCTGGCGGACCGGGAAACGGAAATAACAGGCCGCGTTAAAAACAAGCATCTCTTCATGCAGCGTGCGCAACGTGGTCAGGTCGCCCCGCTTGATGGCTTCGTAAACCCGGTCGGTAAACCGCTGCATCTGCTCGCCGTAGGCCAGTGCCAGCGCCAGCAGGAGCAATGTGCGTTGCCAGCGGGGATAGGCATATGACGGCAGGATGGCGCCCAGCGCATTGCGGTCCGTGATCAGGTGACCGTCCCCCAGCCGGATAAAGCGATCGGCATGATGGGCAAGGCTGTTGGAGCTGCGTATGAATTGCGACACCTGCGCGACCGCGTCGTCGTTCAGCGTCTTGTCCTCTGAAATAACCATGCAGGCAAAGCCCAGCTTGGCGTTTGTGGGCGCGTCAGCGGACGCATGGAAGTTGATGCGCACGTCAATCGGCTGCTGTCGCTTGAAAAAGCGTATATACCAGTGGGTGCCGTCGGTGAGAAATTCACTGTTGTCGAGGAGGGCTTCCTGAAAGAAGCGCACGCCCTTGTCCTCGATCTTCAGCGGCGTCAAGTTCCGGTGTGCGTTGGCAAAAGTGCGTGTATCAAGCAGTTCCAGGGTGGCATAAAGCCGATCGTTTGGTTGCGGCACACAAGCCTCCTCGGTTGATGGCGGCGCTCAGGGCGATGATGGCAGCGTGTTATAACGCAGGTAGCTGTGGCTCTGCAAGGGTGTCTGCCGCAGGCGTGTCTGCATGGCAGCCACGTGCCCGGGGTAGGGAAGGTCTGCGATGGCGGTCAGGCTCGGCAGGGCGCCGTCGGCCAGCCACTTGAGGCCGCTTTGTCCCGGCAGCAGCGGTGCGGCAGAAAGTTTCCAGCCGGAAAGGGTGAGAAAGTCCCGGGCCATGCGCTGGCGCAGCGAGGCGGTGTCTTCCCCGAGCGTTTCGCCAGCCGCCACGGTCAGGGCATAATCCTGCAGGGTCGCCTGACCCATGGGTCGGCCATCGGCATTGAAGGCGCGGGGTGGTTGTTGCGTGAGCAGTCGCCGGTTCAGTTTCTTGTAGAGGGCGACAGCGCGGGTGCGCCATTGCGGGTCGCCGGTGGCGTCCGTAGCGGCTGTCAGCGCATCCACCATCAGAGCATTCCAGCTCAGCACCTGTTTGCTATCGCGGGCGGGTTGCGTGCTGTTTTCAGCCAGAATGCGGCGAATGGCAGGCCAGGTATCGCTTTCAAACGGGGCGGGCAGCCATTTGCCGTCCCACGGCCCGACGCCATCCAGCCCCCATGCGTCTGCGGCGGCGCGATACAGCTCGGGCGGCAACAGTTTTTCCAGGGTGGCGGCGTCCCACAGGTAGTTGCCGCCTTCGTGATGATGCGCGTCGGTGGCTGAGAGGCTGCCGAAGTAGAGACCGGTTTTCGGGTTGTAGAGGTGCCTGTCGAGGAAGCGGAGCGTCTCAAGTCCGACCGCTATCCAGTCGGGGCGGTTGAAACGCTTGCCGGCGCGCAGATAGAGCGTGGCCAGCTGCGCATTGTCGTACAGCATTTTTTCATAATGGGGTGTGTGCCAGTCCGGATCGATGGTGTAGCGGAAAAAGCCGCCGTTGACGTGATCGCGCAGATGCTGGCTCGCCATGGCGTCCAGAGAGAGGGTAAACCACTCCTGGATGTGATCCGGCCACTGTGTGAGTGAAAGCAGGGAAAGATACAGCGGCGTCTGCGGGAATTTCTGCTGTCCCTTGAGGCCGCCGGCAAAGTCGTCCATGGCGCCCTCCAGCGCGGCAAACAGCTGCTGCGCCAGCTGGGGATGGGTCAGTTTCAGCGGAGGCGGGGGATCAGGATAGGGTTCCGGTTGGGGCAAAGCCTTGCGCGCGGCCGTGCGAATTGTGTCCGGGTTAGTGCGCCACAGGCGTGCGGCCCGCTCAATAATGGCGATAAACCGCGCTTTCGGCTGATACATGAAGGCATAGAAGGGATAGCCTTCCGGTGTCAGCAGCACATGGATCGGCCAGCCGGCACGCCCGGTGGTGCGCTGGGCGAAGTCGATGAGATAGTGATCCAGTCCGGGCGAGAGCTCGCGGTCAATCTTTACGGGAATGGTGTCTGCATTGAGGATGGCAGCGGCGTCGGCATGTTCATAGACGTCTTTCTGCATGCGGTGGCACCAGTAGCAGGAAAAGTAGCCGCTGGAGATAAAGATGATCCTGTTTTCCCGCTGGGCCTGGCGGAGCACGTCGGCAGACCAGGGGTGCCAGTCAACGGGATCACTGCCGTGCATGGCCAGATAGGGCGACGGGTTGTCCTTGAGAGCATTGGCGAGGCTGCTGAGGCTGAAGAAACTCAGCAGGAGGACAAGCAGGAGGGGGGTCCCCGACTTTTTCAGGGCGCGATTTTTCAGGCCCTGCTCAATCGCTGGTTTTATGCGGTGGTTTGCCATCTTCAGCCCCCTCTTCGACCTCATTATCCTGATTATGGGTCGTTTCGGGGGCTAAATCCGTTTCATTTTTCGCAGTGGCTTCGTCTTCGCTGGCCTCTTCCTCTACGTCCTGATTCAGTGCGGCCATGTCCTGTTCGATGCGGTCGAATTCGGCGTCCCAGTCGAAGTCGTCATCCTCATCGTCTGTCACATTGCCGCCTTCCAGTTCCTGATCTTCAGCCGGTTCCGGTTCCACGGGGTTGCCGTCATCATCGAAGTGCAGACCGGGTTCGGGCGCAGCCTGTACGGCCAGTGCACCCCTGCCGGCTGTTGCAGTGGCAGTGGCCGCAGAGGAGGCCCCGGAGGGCGCATCCGGTGCAGACGGTTTCGGACCTGAGGGCGGCGTGTCATCGCCAGGCGGCGGTGTGTCGGTGTCGTCCGGTTCGCCTTCGGCTTCGTCCTCATTCTCATCCTTGCGGTTGCGGATGATCAGTGCGCCGATCCACACGCCCAGTTCATACAGCAGCCACATGGGCACGGCCAGCAGGGTCTGGGAGATGATGTCCGGCGGCGTGAGCAGCATGCCGATCACAAACGCCGCCACAATAATGTAGGGGCGGATGTGACTCAGCTTTTGCGGCGTGGTCATGCCGGTAAGAATCAGCAGCACCGTGGCGATGGGGACTTCAAATGCCACGCCGAAGGCAAAGAACATCTTGATGACAAAGTCCAGATAGAGACTGATGTCGGTGGCGATGGTGACGCCTTCAGGGGCGGTGCTGGTGAGGAACTGGAACACCAGCGGGAAGACCACATAGTAGGCGAACAGACCGCCGGCATAGAACAGAAAGACGCTGGAAAAGAGCAGCGGCCCCACCAGCTTTTTCTCGTGCTCATACAGGCCAGGGGCGATAAAGGCCCACAGCTGATACAGAATCACCGGCATGGCCAGGTAGATGGCCAGCACCAGGCTGAGCTTGAACGGGGTCAGGAACGGTGAGGCCACGCCAGTGGCGATCATGCTGGTGCCCTGCGGCAGGTAGCGCATGAGCGGTTCGGCAATGATCAGATACAGGTCGTTGGCGAAGGGGAACAGCACCAGAAACAGCACGATGACGGCCAGTACGGCCTTGGTCAGCCGGTCGCGCAGCTCGAGCAGATGCTCGACGAGGGTCATCTCCTTGTCGGTGGGAGGCAGGGGGCTGTCGCTCATGAGGAAGTGCTGTGTTCCACAGGTTGGGCGGTGGTTTTTTCAGCCGGCTTGCGCTCGGGCTTATCCGATGGTTCTGCCGTCTTTTTCGGCGCAGCCGCGGCCGTCGGATCCTGCTTGTCGATATGCAGCGGTGGCGGTTCGCTACCCCCGAAGGTGGGGCGCTGTAGTTCTTCCAGATTCAGTTCGTCGGCCAGATCGTCCTGCGCTTCGCGCAGATTGCCGTATAGATCGTGCTGCAGATCCTGTTCGATCTCGCGCAGCTGGGCAGCTTCTTCGCGCAGATCCAGTTCGCGGCGCAGTTCGGCGACGGTTTCCTTCAGTTCGCTCTCTTCCTGAACGGAACGGATGAAGTTGCGCGTCTTGCCGACGAAGCGGCCAATCTGGCGGGCGACTTCGGGCATGCGCTCGGGCCCGATCACCAGCAGGGCGATGATCAGAACCAGCAGAATCTCCAAGCCGCCGATATCAAACATGGATGTTTATTCAGGCCTTGGGCGCGCTGTCGTCTTGCTTCTGTTCAGGCTTGACGTCGTAGACGTTGCCGTCGGCCTTTTCCAGCTTGGCGGTGCTTTCTTCCGCCTTGGCGTCTTCATCCTTGATGGACTGCTTGAAGCCCTTGATGGCGGCGCCCAGGTCAGAGCCGACGCTGCGCAGACGCTTGGCGCCGAACAGAACCAGCACGATGGCCAGAATGATAAGCAGTTGCCAGATACTAATGCCCATGTAGAGAACTCCTTTTGTTTCGAATCAGTTGCCCATCAGGTGGATGTGCAGGTGAAAGACTTCCTGTCCGCCGCTCTTGCCGGTGTTGATCAGGGTCTTGAAGCCGTCGAGATTGTGTGCCTGCGCCAATTGAGGCAGCAGCAGCATCATGTGGCCCATCAGATCCTTGTCTTCCGGTGTGAGATCGAACAGGGTGGGGATCTTTTTCTTGGGGATCACCAGCAGGTGCACCCGTGCCTTGGGGTTGATGTCTTTGATGACGATGCACTTGTCGTCTTCATAGACGATATCGGCCGGGATTTCACGGTCGATGATCTTTTCAAATACGGTTTTTTCTTCCATAGCCGAAGCCTCTTGTTGATCCGCGCGGGGTAGGCGGGATGCCGCTGAAAACGGGACGGGTTGTCCGCTTTACGTTGTACGGCTGGCTTTTTCTTCCAGTCCGGACAGGCCAAAGCGACGCGCCAGTTCCTGCAGAACCGCGTCGCTGCTCAGATTTTGCTGCGCTAATAATACCATGGTGTGAAACCACAGATCAGCCACTTCATAGACCAGATGGTCGGCGTCGCCGTCCTTGGCGGCCATGACGGTTTCGCAGGCTTCCTCGCCCACCTTTTTCAGGATGGCGTCCAGCCCCTTGGCATACAGGCTGGCCACGTAGGAGCTGTCGGGATCGGCGTCCTTGCGTGCCGCGAGCACGGCGTCCAGTTGCGAAAGGATGTCGCTCATAGTCGTACCTCGATGCCGCGCGCCTGCATGTGGCGCTTGGCCTGTTCAATGGTGTATTCACCAAAGTGGAAGATGCTGGCCGCCAGCACCGCATCCGCCTTGCCCTGCAGTACGCCGTCGGCCAGATGATCCAGGTTGCCCACGCCGCCCGAGGCGATGACAGGGATGTGCACCCGTTCGCTGATGGTGCGCATCAGGTCGAGATCGAAGCCCTGTTTGGTGCCGTCGCGGTCCATGCTGGTGACCAGCAGTTCGCCGGCGCCCAGTTCTTCCATGCGTTCCGCCCAGGCGACGGCGTCGATGCCAGTTTCGCGTCGGCCGCCGTGGGTGAAGATCTCCCAGCGCAGCGGCTCATCGTCGGCACTGACGCGCTTGGCATCGATGGCGACCACAATGCACTGACTGCCAAAGGTATCGCAGGCTTCCTTCACAAAGCCCGGGTTGAAGATGGCGGCGGTGTTGATGGACACCTTGTCGGCGCCGGCGTTGAGCATCCGGCGGATGTCGTCCAGCGTGCGGATGCCGCCGCCAACGGTCAGGGGAATAAAGACCTCGGAGGCTACCTGCTCTACAACATGAACCATGGTTTCACGCTCATCGGCGCTGGCGGTGATATCCAGAAAGGTGATCTCGTCGGCGCCTTCGTCGTTGTAGCGGCGTGCGATTTCTACCGGATCCCCCGCATCGCGGATGTCCACGAACTTGACGCCCTTGACCACGCGGCCGTTGTCCACGTCCAGGCAGGGAATAATGCGCTTGGCCAGCCCCATCAGGCGCCTCCCGTCAGTTCATCCAGCAGCCGCTGTCCTGCGGCGAAGTCCAGCGTGCCTTCGTAGATGGCACGGCCGGTAATGGCGCCGGTGACGCCTTTTTTATAGAGGGGTGCCAGGGCGCGCAGGTCGTCCAGGTTGGTGACCCCGCCGGAGGCGATGACCGGGATATCGATGGCGTCGGCCAGGCGGGCGGTATCTTCAATATTGACACCCTGCAGCATGCCGTCGCGACCGATGTCGGTGTAGATGATGGCCTCGACGCCGTCGCCTTCGAAGCGCCTGGCCAGTTCGAGGACGTCATGGTCGGTGACTTCGGCCCAGCCGTTGATGGCCACCTTGCCGCCCTTGGCGTCCAGCCCCACCATGATGTGGCCGGGGAAGGCCCGGCAGGCTTCCGCAACAAATTCGGGTTCGTGGACAGCCTTGGTGCCGATAATGCAGTACTGCACGCCGGCGTTCAGGTAGGCCTCGATGGTTTCCAGGCTGCGGATGCCGCCGCCGATCTGTACCGGCAGATCGGGGAAGGCGCGGGTGACGGCCAGAACGGCTTCCTGATTGACAGGATTGCCGGCAAAGGCGCCGTTAAGGTCCACCATGTGCAGGCGGAGGGCGCCGGCCTCTTTCCACTGGCGGGCGGTGGAGACGATATCGCTGGAAAAGATGGTGGCGTCGTCCATTTCGCCCTGGCGCAGACGCACGCACTGGCCGTCCTTCAGGTCGATGGCGGGAATGAGAATCATGGGGTTCCGTTCCATTGGGTAAAGTTTTTCAGCAGTTGCAGGCCCGCATCGGCGGACTTTTCCGGATGGGCCTGGATGGCGAAGACATTGTCGCGGGCGATGGCGGCGGTGAAGGGGTGGCCATAATCGCACACGCCAGCTGTCAGGCTGTGATCCGCCGGCTGCACATAATAACTGTGCACGAAGTAGAAGCGGGTATTGTCTTCAATGCCGTGCCACAGAGGATGATCCTGTGTCTGGGCGATCTGGTTCCAGCCCATGTGCGGAATCTTGAGCGGCTGCGTGGGCGGGAAGCGGAAAGGGGTCACCTCGCCGGGAAAGACCTTGAGACAGTGCACCCCGTCGTTTTCCTCGCTGTAGTCCATCAGCACCTGCATGCCCATGCAGATGCCGAGAAAGGGTTTTTCCTTTGCGGCCTGCTGCACAGCATGCTCCAGGCCGGTTTCGATCAGGTGGTCCATGCAGGCGCGGGCGGCCCCCTGCCCGGGAAAGATAATGGCATCCGCATCCCGTACCCTGGCTGGGTCGCTGCTCACTTCCACGCGGACCGTGTCGCCGGCCACGTGCTCGGCCGCCTTGGAGACGGAGCGCAGGTTGCCCATGCCGTAATCCACCACCACGATATGCTTCATTTACAGTGCTCCCTTGGTGGAAGGCAGCTGATCGCCGAGGCGCGGGTCGGGCGTGAGCGCCATGCGCAGCGCACGGCCGAAGGCCTTGAAGACGGTTTCCGCCTGATGGTGCGCATTGATGCCGCGCAGGTTGTCCACGTGCAGGGTGGCGTGGGCATGATTGACGAAGCCCTGGAAGAACTCCTGCACCAGCTGGGCGTCGAAGCGGCCGATGCGCTCGGCGGTGAAGTTGCAGTGAAACTGCAGCCCGGGGCGGCCGGACAGGTCAATGACCACGCGGGAAAGCGCTTCATCCAGTGGCACATAGGCGTGGCCGTAGCGGGCGATGCCCTTCTTGTCGCCGGCTGCCTCGCGGATGGCCTGCCCCAGCACAATGCCGACATCTTCAACGGTGTGGTGATCGTCGATTTCGATATCGCCTTCCGCTTCCACGGAAAGATCGATGAGCCCGTGGCGCGCCACCTGATCAAGCATGTGGTCGAAGAACGGCACACCGGTTTCCAGTTCGCTTTGGCCCGTCCCATCGAGATTGACGGTGATGCGGATACGGGTTTCAAGGGTGTTGCGTTCAACGGTGGCCGTGCGCATGAGGCGACTCCTGCTTGTGCGTGAGATTTATTATTTTACCCGTTCCGGTGCCGACCGGATGGTGTGAGGGTGTATAAGCGTAATCTGTTGCGTTATAAGTCTAATCAATGGGTAGAAATAAGCGCTTTGTATTGTTGTGGGCTGGCCAAAAGACGATAATTACGCTGTTCTGGAGTAACAGGCGCTCGAGAAAATCGCCCAAAACTTAATCCAGATCAAGTTTTGGGTGGCCCGTGCTCGAAAGGGTGGGTTGCCTATCCATATAATGGAGCGTGACAACCCCGAACCCTTGAGAGAGTGTGGCGATTCAAGGGCGCGTGGTATGACTTGTAAGTTAAAAGGAGAGTTCGCAATGAACGCTGCAAATCCTCAATATGAATATGGTCTGCTGAAGTTCGGCACCATACTCGCGATCATCGTGCTGGTAGCCGGTACGCTGATCGGGAGTTATGCTGCTGCGGAACTGGCGTGGCCGTTCCTGAATTTCGATATCCCGGAAATCAGTTTCGGTCGCCTGCGCGTAGTACATACCAATACGGTCGTCATTGCCTTTGGCGGGCTGGCACTGTTTGTCACCTCGCTGTATACCGTGCAGCGCACCAATGGTAACCGTCTGTGGTGTGTGCCCTGTGCCTGGGCGGCGGCGCTGCTGCTGGTGGGCTCCATTGTGGGCGGCATTATTGGCATTGCCTTTGGTCTGTCCCAAGCGAAGGAATACCACGAAATGGAGTGGATCTTCGATGCCGGCATCGCTGTAGGTTGGGTGCTGTGGACCATGGTGTTTATCATGACCATCGCCACACGTGACAAGGAAAAGGTTCCGCACGTCTATGTATCCAACTGGTTTTACACCGCCCTCTTCATTGCGGTGACTTACCTGTTCCTGGTGAACGGTCTGGCGATTCCGGTTACCTGGTACAAGTCCTACTCGCTATACAGCGGCGTGCAGGATGCCATGATCCAGTGGTGGTGGGGTCATAACGCGGTGGGCTTCTTCCTGACTGCCGGTTTCCTTGGCATGATGTACTACTTCGTGCCCAAGCAGGCACGTCGTCCGGTTTACTCCTATCGCCTGTCCGTGATTCACTTCTGGGCACTGATCTTCGGTTACGTATGGCTGGGTGCGCACCACCTGCAGTACACGGCCGTGCCTGACTGGACCGGCTCTCTGGGTGCTGTGATCTCACTGGCCATGATTATTCCTTCATGGGGCGGTGCGCTGAACGGCATGCTGACGCTGTCCGGTGCGTGGGATCGTCTGCGTACTGACTACATCCTGCGCTTCCTGATCATGGCGCTGGCGTTCTACGCCATGTCCACCTTCGAAGGCCCGGTCATGTCTTCCAAGACTGTTAACGCCCTGTCGCACTACACCGACTGGACCATCGGTCACGTCCACTCCGGTGCATTGGGTTGGGTGGCCATGGTGGCAATCGGCTCGCTGTATCACATGGTGATGAAGATGTGGAATACGGAAATGTACAGCATGAAGCTGATCAATGTGCATTTCTGGATGGCAACGCTGGGTACCGTGCTGTATATCGTGGCCATGTGGGTGTCCGGCATCATGCAGGGTCTGATGTGGCGTGCGTATGATGAGTACGGTGTGCTGGCCTACACCTTCGCCGAGTCCGTTGCGGCGATGCATCCCTACTATGTTATGCGCTTCATGGGCGGCTTCCTGTTCGCCCTTGGGACAGTGGTCATGCTCTACAACGTGGTCATGACCGTAGCAACTGCCAAATCCCGTCAGCCTGCTGTTGCTGCAGCCTGAGGAAACAAGACAAGCCTGCCCTTCGAGGGCGGGCACCTAACCATTGAGTTGAGGAGCTAAACTCATGGCAGACAATCACGAGCCTAAAAACCTGCAGGAACGCCTGGAACGCAATATCTTCGGATTGTTCCTTGCGACTGCCTTTCTGGTCTCCATTGCGGGGATCGTCGAAATCGTGCCGCTGTTCTATCTGAAGTCAGCGACCGACTATACGGAATTTACCGATAAATATGGGAACATCAAGAACGACAAGTTCCCTGAGCTGGTCTGGACCCGTCATTTCGAAATGAAGGACGGCAAGCTGGTTGCCGACAAGCGCCTGTACTACAAGGACGCGCATGGCAACTGGAAATCCGACTGGAAGCCAGGTGACGGCATGCGTCCCTACACACCGCTGGAGCTGGCCGGTCGTGATATCTATGAACGTGAGGGTTGCATGTATTGCCACTCACAAATGATCCGCCCTTTCCGTGATGAGAAGGAACGCTATGGTCACTACTCCCTGGCGACCGAGTCCATCTATGACCACCCGTTCCAGTGGGGCTCCAAGCGTACTGGCCCTGACCTGGCACGTCTGGGTGGTAAGTACTCCAACGAGTGGCATGCCATGCACCTGATGCGTCCGCAGAGCGTGGTGCCGGAATCCGTCATGCCGGCTTATCCCTGGCTGGCCGAGCACTGTGTGACGGATCAGTACATCGGTCGCATGAAGGTGGGCAAGCGCGATATGGCGGCACGCATGAAAGTGTTGCGTCTGGAGCGCGTCCCATACACCGACGAGGAAATTGCGCTGGCCAACGATTACCTGCGCACCTATGGCAACCCGGATCCGGATAAGCACTGCACCACGGAAATGGATGCACTGATCGCTTATTTGCAGGTGCTGGGCACCATGGTGAAACTGGACGACAACAAGGTCTATCGTGAGTAAGATTGCCGATTACTTCCATACCGACTGGTCGGCCATGACGGGCCAGGACTGGGCGGGTGTAATCATTACCGTTGGTGCTTTTGTTGGCATTGTCATTTCGTTTGGCTGGGCCCTGTGGCCTGGCAAGCGTAAGGCGCTTGAAAGCCAGAAGTACCGCGTACTGCACGATGACGAAGAACAAGACACACTCTGAGGAGTAACGACATGGCAGGACATAACCCATGGCCCAATGAGGGCAATACCGGCCACATCTGGGATGAGGATATCCGCGAGCTGGATAATCCGCCCCCGCTGTGGTGGATGCTGGCATTCTACGCCAGCTTCATCATGATCGTCTTCTATGCGATCTACTATCCGACCATTCCTCTGGCAAATGGCTTTACCAAGGGGATTGCCGGCTGGACGGCGATCAAGGAGTACGAGGAGAGCTACAACGAGCTGAAGGCATGGCGCAAGAAGAAGTTTGCCGACAAGGAAGAGAAGCTGGCCTCTCTCCCTCTGGCAGACATCATGAAGGATACCGACCTGAAGCTTTATGCTGTCGCGACTTCGAAGATGCTGTTTGGCGACAACTGTGCGGCCTGTCACGGTGCCGGCGGGATGGGTAACCCCAACTTTCCCGTTCTGGCTGATGATGACTGGCTGTGGGGCGGTCACATTAACCAGATCCATGCCTCCATTCATAACGGGCGTGTAGGCAATATGCCTGCCCGTGGCATGATGGGCAATCTGACGGATGATGAAATCCAGAAGGTTGCAGACTACGTTATGGCCCTCTCTCAGGGCAAGGGCAATGATCCGTCAGTTGCCGCTGGCAAGGCGATCTTTGCCAAGGGCATGTGCGTAGCCTGTCATGGTCCGACCGGTAAGCCGCTGGCCCCGACCGGTGCGGCCAATCTGACTGATCAGATCTGGCGTTTTCAACCCAGCAATGATGGCTCCTGCAAGGCCATGGTTGAAAAAAACCAGCGTGATGCAGTGGTGCGGACCATCAAATACGGTGTGAACGTGAAGAAAAATGGTCACCTGATCGATTGCACCCGCAAGGCCGTCATGCCTGCATGGAAGGGGCGTCTGTCTGAGAAGGACATCAAGCGTCTGGCTATCTATGTACATGAGCTGGGTGGCGGCCAGTAAGGAGTTGATATAGATCAACTTTATGATGCAAAAGGGGGAATTTTGATTCCCCCTTTTTTTGTCCTGTGATTTAATAAAGCTGTCAAATCAACAAATAGAATCTGTCTGAGGAGAGCTGTTATGGGTGATCTGAACAATGACTGGGTATTGTGGGGTTCCATTGCTGCAGTTGTGCTGACAATCGTGGCGTTGGCAGGATTTGCATGGCGTGCCATTCAGGGGATGGAAGGCGAGACAGGTGAAATGGGCGAAGATGCCAGTTAAACGACCCGCTGAGCAGGATGTCAAAGCCCATCTGTTGATGGGCTTTTTTCATTTATCGGGTGTTATACTGAAACATTGAGGAATAGCGATTAACATCATTTATACGGAGCAAAAGTAAGTCGATGAGTGAAATGCACGATGGCACATCCAAGTCTCTGTTGGATGAATACGAGGTCAACTCCAGAACACTGGAAGAGATCGGCGTAGAAATTCTGCCGGTCAATACCGGCAAGACGGTGCATGCCAAGCGTATTCCCGGCCGCTTCAGGACATTGAAATGGATAGCGGCCAGTGTATGGCTGACGCTATTCTTGGGGCCCTATTTGCGCTGGAATGGCCATCAGGCGATCCTGTGGGATCTGCCCAACCGCCAGTTCCATTTCTTTGGGATCACAATCCTGCCACAGGATATCTGGGTGCTGGCCATGATCCTGCTCTTCTTCGCCCTGCTTCTGGCTGCCGTCACGGCCGTAGCAGGACGGGTGTGGTGTGGTTTCTTCTGCTTTCACACCGTGTGGACTGACGTGTTCACCTGGTTGGAAGAAAAATTCGAAGGCCCACCGGCCAAGCGTATCAAACTGGATCAGGCGCCGTGGACCTGGGAAAAAATCAAGGTCAAGCTCCCCAAGCATCTGGTATGGCTGCTGATCGGCTTTGCCACCTCCTTCAGTTTCCTGGCGTTCTTTACCGATTCCCTTGATCTGTGGAAACGCCTGTTTCACCTTGATCTGGGCTATTGGGAATGGGCGACCCTGTTGGTCATCGGCTTTGCCACCTATTTCTTTGCCGGTTTCATGCGCGAGCAGGTCTGCATCGGCTTCTGCCCCTACGCACGGATTCAGGGGGCCATGATCGATGAAACCACCATCCTGCCCACGTACGACAAGGACCGCGGTGAGCCGCGCGCGCAGATGAAGGAGCGCAACGCGTATGTGCGCAAGGCGATGCAGAAGTATCTGGATGAAGGACTGGACAAGAAGGCGGCACGCAAGAAGGCTGAGGAAGAGGCGGACCAGCATTTTGGCGACTGTATCGACTGCAGGCTGTGTGTTGATGTCTGTCCGACCGGCGTGGATATTCGTCTCGGCCAGCAGTTCGGCTGCATTACCTGTGGTCTGTGTATCGATGCCTGTGACAGCATCATGGACAAGATCAAGAAGCCGCGCGGCCTGATCCGCTATGCCTCGCTGGATGACTTCCTTGGCAAGGAGCCGCCGCCGATCTGGAAGCGCCCGCGCGTGCTGATTTACGGGACCGTGATGCTGATTGCGGCCAGCCTGCTAGTGTGGAAGCTGACACACCTGTCCCCCATTGATGTGAAAGTCCTGCATGACCGCGCGCCGCTGTTTGTACAGCTGAGCGATGGTTCCATTCAGAACAAGTACACCATCAAGATTGTGAACAAGACCAACAAGCCCATGGCGGCCAAGGTGGAAGTGAAGGGGCCGAAGGGACTGGTCGCGCTGGTGGATCCGGTGATTCCGGTGGAGCCGGGCACCGTGGCCAGTGCGGTACTGCGCGCGCGCATTCCGAAGAGTGCCTTGCACGACAAGGAAACGCCCATCGATATCATCGTTCGAGATGCCAATAACCCTGACATCAAGGCGGTGTATCACAGCGTGTTCCTGTATCCACTCTACCGTTAAGCGACCAGAGTGAAGCACTATAATGTTGAGGGCGTCCGCGGACGCCCTTTTTCGTTGGGCTGCATACAGAGAGGAACAGCATGACAAGCGAAAAAACCCGAGACTGGAGTCGGCCGCTGCGCAATCCGTTCGTCATCGGCTGGCTGGTAATGCTGGTACTGGTGCTGTCCGTGAATCTGTTCATGGTCAATATGGCCATCGTCACCAATCCCGGCCTGGTCAAGACGGATCTGGATCACGCTGAGCGCAGTGTGGCGCAGATTATCCGCATGGACAACAAGCTCAAGAGCCTGGGCTGGCATCTGGAGTTGAATATCCCCCTGCTGACGCAGAATCAGCCGCAGGCCGTGCAGGCGCGTATTGCAACCCGGGATGGCAAGACCATCGTGGGGGATCGGGCAACGCTGTTCTATTACCGCCCGGCGGACAAGCACTTTGATGGCAAGGTGGAGTTGAAACGGGACAGTGAAGGGGTATTTACCGGCACGCTCAAGCTGCCGCTGAAGGGCAAGTGGGACGTGGTGCTGGAGGTTGACAAGGACAAGGATACCTATCAGCTGGGCCGTTCCCTGTGGGTGCGTGAAGCCCCCTCGGTGCCGAGCAAACAGGGCGGAGCCCATCCGTAAATGGCGCAACTGAACTGCTATCACTGCGGCCAGGCCATTCCGGAAGGGGAGCTGGTGCTCAAGCCCATCGAGGGCACGGAGCGGTCCTTCTGTTGCCATGGCTGCGCCAGTGTGTGTGAAGTCATCCACGAAGCCGGCCTCCAGAGCTTCTATCAGCGCACGCCAGAGGGTGAACTGCTTTCGCCGCCGCCTCCGCCGCCGAAGAATCTGGACTTTATCGACCACGATGAAGTGCAGGCGCAGTTTACCGAGGCGAAAGGGGAGCGGCGCGAGATCACGCTCATGTCCGAGGTGATTCACTGTGCTGCCTGCGTGTGGCTGATCGAGCATCGGCTGGCGCAGGTGGACGGCATCCTCTACGTGCATGTCAACTTTACCAACAAGCAGATCAAGGTGCGCTGGGATAACAGCCGCATCAAGCTGTCGGAAATCATCCGTATTCTGCACAGCATCGGCTATGACGCCACCCCCTATGATCCGAGCGCTTCGGAGGCGGCCTACCGCAAGGCCAACCGCGAGCTGCTCTATCGCATCGGCTTCTCCGGCTTCGCCATGATGAACATCA
Organism: uncultured Piscirickettsiaceae bacterium; assembly: GCA_964471975.1. Taxonomy (GTDB): domain Bacteria; phylum Pseudomonadota; class Gammaproteobacteria; order Thiomicrospirales; family Thiomicrospiraceae; genus Sulfurivirga. The sequence goes on from CAYYIL010000016.1 coordinate 20,899, forward strand.
TGTGGTTCGCCGTGGCGCTTTACAGCGGGGCAGATGAAAACGTCAAATGGCGCAACTTCTTCAATCTGCTGGAGTGGGTCATCGCCACCGCCGTGCTGCTGTATGCCGCGCAGCCCTTCTTCAAGGGGGCGTGGACCGCGCTCAAGGGCAGAACGCTGGGCATGGATGTCTCCATTAGTCTCGGTATTCTCTCCACCTATGCCTACTCTACCTGGGTGACTTTCAACTTTGACCGGATCGTCGGCCATGTCTATTTCGACACCATGACCGACTTTATCTTCTTCCTGCTCATCGGCCGCTATGTGGAAGCCATCTCCAAGAACAAGGCCGTGGATGCGACCCGGCGCCTGCTGGCGCTGCAGCCCAAGGTAGCGCGCAAGAAGACCGCAGAGGGCGAGGAGGTGGTGGCCGTGCGTCTGCTCAAGCCCGGCGATGAGGTCATCGTGCGCCCGGGTGACCATATTCCCGTGGACGGCGAGGTGGTAGACGGTATCGGCCACGTTAATGAGTCCATGCTCAGCGGCGAGTCCCGCGAGGTGTACAAGGAGCAGGGCGACAAGGTGGCGGCCGGCACGGTCAGTGTGGACGCCACCCTGATCGTGCGCGTGGAGCGCATTCTGCAGGATACGACCCTGGGGCGCATCATTCAGATGGTGGAGCAGGCACAGGGCTCCAAGGCGCCCATTCAGTGCACGGCAGACAAAATCATGCCGTGGTTTGTCTCTGCTGTGATTACCCTGGCTGCGGCCTCCGCAGTGTACTGGTATTTCCATGCTGGCATTGAAACGGCCATTATGGCGGGCACGGCCGTGCTGATCATTACCTGCCCCTGCGCATTGGGGCTGGCTACCCCCATGGCCATCGCCGTGGCCAGCGGCGTCAGCGCCCGCAACGGCATTCTGGTGAAAAACGGCGCCGTGCTGGAGATTCTCAACGACATCGACCACGTGGTCTTTGACAAGACCGGCACCCTCACCGTGGGCGCCATGCGGGTGGTGGAGTCCTGGACACGCACGCAGAATGAAGCGGAGCTGCTCAAGACCATCGCCGCCATCGAGTTTCACTCTCAGCATAGCATCGGGCAGGCCATCTACCACTCCATACGCGAGCGCTATCCGGCCTTTCTGCCCGGCGAGTATGGGGTGGAAAACTTCACCACCCATGCCGGCAAGGGCGTGGAAGCGGATGTGGGCACGCACCATTACCTCATCGGTCATGCCGACTGGCTGCGTGCCGAAGGTGTCGAGCTACCGGAAGACTGGCAGGCGCTGGAAGCGGCACACCAGCGCACCGGCGGTACCACCATCTGGGTGGCCCGTGACGGCGAGGTGGTGGCGTTGCTGACACTGTCTGACGAGCTGCGCCCGGATGCGAAGGAGACCATTGCCCGCCTCAAGGCGCGGGGCAAGAAGGTGACGCTGCTTTCCGGCGACCGCAAGGCGGTGGCTGAAGAGGTGGCGCGGCAGCTGGGCGGTATGGACGTGATCGCCGAGGTGCTGCCCGAAGACAAGCATGAGGTCATCGCCCGTCTGCAGCGCGAAGGCGCAAAAGTGGCCATGGTGGGCGACGGCATCAACGATGCTCCGGCACTGGCGCGGGCGCAGGTAGGCTTTGCGCTGGGCTCCGGTACCGACATTTCCATGGACAGTGCCGACATTGTGCTGATGAACAATGAGCTGCTGGCGGTGGATACGGCCATGGCTCTGTCCGAGCGCACCCTGAAGACCATCCGCCAGAATATCGCCAGCTCCATTCTCTACAATGTGATCATGGTGCCGCTGGCCATGAGCGCAACGCTGACGCCACTGATTGCTGCCATCACCATGCCGATCAGCTCGTTGATCGTCATTGGCAATGCCGCGCGCATTCGCAGCTTCTTTTCCGACAAGGCCGTGGCACGCAGGAGGGCCAGGCAATGGACGTGATTTACGGATTGATCCCGTTTGTACTGGTATTCGGCTTTATCGCCGTGGTGGTCTTTATCTGGATGGCGAAGAAAGGCCAGTTCGACGATCTGGACCGTGCCGCCAACCAGATCTTTCTGGACGATGATGACGATTTTGAGCCGGGGCAGAATCCCCGACAGGATCTGCAGTCTGTGCATCAGAGCAAGGGTTCTGCGTCAGCGAAAGATCAATAAAGCGCCAGGGTGACGAAGCCCGTGTGGGATGGAACGGATCGCATTATCCTGCACGGCAGTCAAAACAGCATCAGACGGATGCAGACCGAGGGCATAAGGGGCATGCAACGTGCGTACGGGGCTGAATTTTGAGGACCTTATTTCTCGCATTTCCTCTTGCGACCCTGCATAAGCGCCCGTGCGAGAAAGGACATACTCATTGCAGTTGAACAGCCCGTGGCGGCTGTCTCAGCTGGCCCCTACTGGCGGATAAAGTTCGCCCACTCCAGCACTTCCTTGCCCTCCGGATCCACAATGATTTCCAGCCCCTTTTCGGGGTAGATCCAGCGCTCGGTCTTGTCGGCCGCGTTCCTGCGCACATGGGTGGGCTGTCCAAAGCGCTTCAGGATGGCTTCTTTGGGAAGGTCCATGCCTGTAGGAAGGGTGATAGCTTCGATGGCGGCATCGGCCAGCGTGCGTTGCTGGAAACCGCTGAGCAGGATTTCCTTGCTGCCGGTCGGGGTGCCGCGTATGCCCAGTGCTTCCTGTATTAGTGCATGCATGCGCGTCGGGCTGACCTTGAGACGCAGAATCAGCGGGGTTCTGAGACTGAAAAGCTGGATGTGAGGAAAATAGGCCTCCACACTGGTGGGTTGCAGATTTCTGTCGGCAAACGCCTTGATCTCAACATCATCGCCATAGCGCGCCATGGCGTCACGCAGCGTGCTCTGGCCGATCACCAGTCCCAGCGTGTGCACATGCCCCTGTGCGTCGCGGAAGCTGTTCCACGGCAGGGCCTGTTTATCCGCCTGCCTGGGGGCGTTCGGCAACAGCAGCCAGGCACCCAGGGTGGCGAAAATGGCAATCAGCAGCACTTGCAGGAAGACGGGCAGGTTTTTCAGTTTTGCGAACATGGCATTTATTCCGGGTTGAAAGCACAGACGCCCCAGCGGGGCGTCCAAGGGTGGGCAGATGGATGGACTCAGTGATGGTGCTGGCGTACGCCTTCCGGGACCGACTCTTCTTCCGCGTGGCCCAGTGCTTCGTTGTCGCCCGCCTGGCGGGGGAGGATCTTTTCGATCTTGTCATCCAGAATCCCCTGCCCCGCCTCAAATACGGAGATGCCGGTCTGCAGGAAGGTGAGCAGCACCGCCACAAAAACGATAAAAGCGGAAAAGTACATGAAGACAATCTGGGTGAGGTTGGTTGAGCCGCCATCGGGAGAAAAATTGTTCATCTTAAGACCGCCCGGGAAGAGCCAGTCGATCAGCAGATAGATGGACATGAGGGCAATGGCGGCGATATAGGCACCGATGAGAATCTTGCCGCGGCGGCAGGCCACCAGCCAGTTAGCGGCCACAAACCATGTGTCCGTTTCCCGTTTCACTTTCACGCGGGTGCACAGGTAGAGAATCACCAGTGTTGAAACCGCTGGAATCAGCAGAAAGGCCACCATATTGCCGTGGGCGATTTCGAGGATGGTGTAGGCGGAAAACAGGTGTGTCACCAGAATATTGAAGTTGAAGATGTGATGGGGCACCTTGGCGCGATGCGCTTCTTCGGGGGTGATCTTGTATTGCATGCTCGCTCTCCGGCTCTGAAATGTGCTAATTCTTTGAATTTTACCACTTATGGGTGCCATCAAGGCTGACGAGAGGCTTACAGCATGGGTTTACTTCCGCATGGACAGGCGCCAGAGGGTCGCTTTAAGCAGACCGAAGAAGATACCCTGTTTTGGCCGGGCGTAATTAGTCGTCGTGCGGCGTTTTAGTCTGCGTCCCGTACGCGGCTGATAAAGGTCTCTCGGTACACAGGCTTGCCATACAGGTAGCCCTGCAGAATGTCCACGCCACAGGCGCGCAGGAAGTCTGCCTGTTCGGCATGTTCCACCCCTTCGGCGATGAGGCGCTTGTCCAGTGCCTGGGCCATGGCGCAGATACCGCGGATCAGCTGCTGCATGGCCGGCTTGTTCAGCTCGCGGACGAAACTCTGGTCGATCTTGAGCGTATCCACCGGCAGCTGATTGAGCCAGGCCAGGGATGAATAGCCGGTGCCGAAGTCGTCCAGCGCCAGTCCGCAGCCCAGTTGCTTGAGTGCGTTCATGGTCTGCTGCGCCAGTTCCAGATGGGTCATTGCCTGGGACTCGATGATTTCGAACTCCAGCAGCTCTGCGGGGAGCGGGTGGCGCTTGAGGATGGCTTCAATCTCGTCCAGCAGGGTTTCGTAGAGAAACTGTCGCGGCGACAGGTTGATACCGAAGTGCAGCGGCTTGCCGGCGGCGTGCAGGGTTTCGGCATCTCGCACCACCTGGTGCAGGGCAAAGGCACTGATCTGCTGGATCAGCCCTGTGGCCTCGGCGATGGGCACGAATTCACTGGGGGCGATGATGCCCAGGCGCGGATGATGCCAGCGGATGAGCGCTTCCGCACCATGGAGCTCGCCGGTGGCAGTCTCCACCTGCGGCTGGTACCACACTTCGATTTCGTCCCGCTCCAGCGCATAGCGCAGATGGTTTTCCAGCAGCAGCTCGCGGGAGAGGTCGGCATTGAATTCGCTGGTGTAAAAGAGGTACTGATTGCAACCCAGATGGCGTGCCTGGCGGAAGGCAAGGGTGGCATTGTTGACCAGCTGATCGACCGTTTGCGCACAGCTGGGCCAGGCGGCAACGCCCATGCTGTAACTCAGATGGGCTCGGCGCCCTTCTACCTGCAGCGGCTGTGACAGGTCGTGGAAAAAGCGTTGTGCAATGGCTTTAAGGCGGGTTTCATCTTCATAGCCTCTTACCAGCACGGCAAAGTGGTCGCCGCCCATCCGGGCGACGCGGTCCCCATGGCGGATGATGGCCTGCAGCCGTTCACCCAGTGCCTTCAGAACCGCATCACCAAAGGCGAGCCCGCGACTGTCGTTGAGAAAGGTCATGCGGTCGATGCCAAAGTAGAGCAGGGCGCACTCCGGCTGGCCGGGCTGCAGGTGCTCCTCCAGTTCGCGCAGGAAGAAGCGGCGGTTATGCAGACCGGTGAGCAGGTCGAAGTCCAGCACGTGAGCATCGACGCAGTCCAGCGCCCAGTTGAGGGTTTCGCGGCGCGCCAGCACCCATTCCGGACGCAGGGCGGTGAAGTATTCCCGTCCCTGTTTGGGATCAAACGCCTGAATAAGCGGATAGGGGCAGTGCGGAGTGAAGAACTCCTCGTCGGTACGATCGGGGCTGAGCAGAAGCAGGCGCGGTTCCATGAGCTGTCCGTGGCTGGATCAAGAGCCTCAGTTTAGCCGTGGGATGGGTCCACCTGCAACCAGAAGGTGACCGGGCCATCGTTGCACAGGCTCACCTGCATGTCGGCGCCGAAGCGGCCGGTGGTGATTTTCGGCCAGCGGGTGCGCACCTGTTGAGTAAAGCGTTCAAACAGCTCGGCGGCCATCTCGGGCGGGGCGGCTGGGGTAAAGTTGGGCCGCAGCCCCTTGCGGGTGTCCGCAGCCAGGGTGAACTGTGGTACCAGCAGAATTTCTCCATCGATCTGCTGCACGTTCAGGTTCATGCGGTCCTGCTCGTCGGCAAACAGACGGTAGTGCAGCAGCTTGTGGGTCATCTTTTCCAGCGTGGCGCTATCGTCGCCGCACTGAAAGCCCACAAGGACGACCATGCCATAGCCGATTTCGCCCACGGTTTCACCGGCGACGTCCACCTTGCCGTAACAGGCACGTTGAATCAGACAGATCATGATTTCAGGCCTCCATGCAAAGGGGGGTCCCCGACTTTTTCACGGGCCGAATTTTGACGACCTGAAAAAAAGTCGGGGACCCCCGTGGTTCAAGGCAGAAAAAGGCGTTTACCGCGCCTCAGTCGTCCTTTTTGCGGCCGTGGCGTTTGCGTTCGCTTTCCGTGAGGTATTTCTTGCGGATGCGGATGTTTTCCGGCGTCACTTCCACCAGCTCGTCCTCGTCAATAAACTCCAGCGCCTGCTCGAGTGTGAAACGGATCGGCGGGGTAAGCAGGATGTTTTCATCGGAGCCGGCGGCGCGCACGTTGGTGAGCTGCTTGGCCTTGAGCGGGTTCACCGTCAGGTCGTTGGCGCGGCTGTGAATGCCGATCACCTGGCCTTCATAGACTTCGTCACCGGGGCCGATGAACAGGCGGCCGCGCTCCTGCAGGTTGAACAGCGCGTAGCCCAGCGCCTTGCCGGTGCCGTTGGAAATGAGCACGCCATTGGTGCGCGCACCGATGCGGCCGGAGAGCTTCGGCCCCCAGTGGCTGAAGCTGGAGAAGATCAGCCCTTCACCCTGGGTGGCGGTGAGAAAGTCGGTGCGGAAACCGATCAGCCCGCGAGACGGGATGGTGAAATCGATGCGCACGCGGCCGTGGCCGTCGGGCACCATATCGGTCATCTCTGCCTTGCGCTCGCCCAGCTTCTCCATGATGGTGCCCTGGGCGCTTTCAGGGATGTCCACCGTCAGCGTTTCGTAGGGTTCCTTCATTTCGCCGTCGATTTCCTTGAAGATGACTTCCGGACGGGAGACGGCCAGTTCATACCCCTCGCGGCGCATGGTTTCGATCAGCACCGACAGGTGCAGCTCGCCGCGGCCGGAAACCTGGAACTTGTCCGGGTCATCCTGCTGTTCCACGCGCAGTGCCACGTTGGTGAGTAGCTCCTTGTCGAGGCGCTCCTTGATCTGGCGCGAGGTGAGATACTTGCCTTCCTTGCCGGCGAACGGTGAGGTATTGACCTGGAAGGTCATGGTGACGGTGGGCTCTTCCACGCTCACGGCCGGCAGGGCTTCCACCTGCTCCGGGTCGCACAGCGTGTCGGAAATGTAGAGCGGATCCACGCCGGTGAAGGCGATGATGTCGCCCGCCTGCGCTTCGTCCACATTGATGCGCTCCAGACCGTGATAACCGAGCACTTCCAGCACGCGGGCGCTGCGGGTGTTGCCTTCGGGGTCCACCACCGTGACTAGCGTATTGGGCTTGATGCGGCCGCGCTTGATGCGCCCGGTGCCGATGACGCCCTTGTAGGTATCGTAGTCGAGACTGATGCACTGCAGTTGAAAGGGGGCGTCGGGATCCACGTCCGGCGCGGGCACCTTGTCGATGATGGTCTTGAACAGGTGCGTCATGTCCTGCTCGTCGGAATCTGGCTCGGGGCGGGCAAAGCCGTTCAGACCGGAGGCATAGACCACTTCAAAGTCCAGCTGCTCGTCGGAGGCACCAAGGCGGTCGAACAGGTCGAAGGTCTGATCCAGCACCCAGTCGGGGCGTGCGCCGGGACGATCGATCTTGTTGATCACCACGATGGGCTTGAGGCCGCGCTCCAGCGCTTTCTGGGTTACAAAGCGCGTCTGTGGCATGGGGCCTTCCACAGCGTCCACCAGCAGCAGCACGGAGTCCACCATGGAGAGGATGCGCTCCACCTCACCACCAAAGTCCGCATGCCCCGGGGTATCCACAATATTGATGCGGTAGCCGTCGTAGTCGATGGCGGTGTTTTTCGACAGAATGGTAATGCCGCGTTCCTTTTCCAGATCGTTGGAGTCCATGACGCGCTCGCCGTGGTCTTTGCGGGCATTGAGGGTGCCGGACTGGCGCAGCAGCTGGTCAACGAGGGTGGTCTTGCCGTGGTCAACGTGGGCGATGATGGCGATATTGCGAAGCTTGTCGGGGGTCATGCGGGTCCTTTGTGGTCTTGCAAACAAGAGGCACCTCCGCAAAGCCCCTGAATGGTCGCGATCTATCCCTTCGGGCTGCGGCGGGATGACGACATCTGCTGTGTTGCACGCCTTGGATTTGGGCCCACCAAACCCTGCGGCGAGCGCCTTGCATCTGTCGTCATCGCGCCAGCAGCGCGAGCGCATTCGGAGACTTTGCGGAGGTGCCTGAAAACCCGCAGCGCGGGCTGCGGGCATTATACACAGGGTATTGCATATCAGTGTTTGAAATCTCGGCGAAATTCAGTCCCGACGGCAACTCAGGCGTGCGTCCTGCAACACGCCATAGGCAAAGGTGCCGAGCACGATACCCAGCAGCACGAACAGCGCCGGCAGCTTGCCTTCGCCCAGCATGGCCGGCACGGTGCCAGGGCAGGAGGCGGTCATGGCCCAGCCGATGCCAAACAGAAAGGCGCCCAGCACCAGCGTGTCTTGCCACGGCTTGCGCGGAAACTGGATCAGATCGCCGGTGGCGAGGCTGCGCATGTGGCGGCTCTGCATCCACCAGATGCCGGCCATGCCGATCAGTACGGCCACGCCGATGACTTCCATCAGCTGAAAGTCTTGCAGCAGGAACATCTTGGCGTGAAAATCGTAGGTGGTGGCACCAGCGCGGCTCATCAGAAAGCCGAACAGCGCCCCCAGCCCCCAGGCGAGAAAGTTGTGCTTGCGTTTTTCCATGCGCCGATTTCCTATACGTAGAACAGCAGCCAGGTCATGCCCATGGCGCTGGCGAAAAATACCATGCCGGCGACGAGGCTGGGCGGATTGAGCATGGCCCCGCCCACGAGCGCGTGGCCGGTCGTGCAGGCGCCGGCCAGACGCGCACCGAAGCCCAGCAGCATGCCGCCAAAGGTGAGCCACAGGGCCTTTCCGGTGAAGGTCTGCGGCAGCACGGCGTCGTACATGCCCATGGTGAATGAAAAGTGCCACGGTTCACTGGAGGTCAGCGCGCTGATCAGGCCGCCCACGGGAATGCCCAGCAGAAACCACAGCCTCGGATTGTTGAGCTCCTTGTATTCGCCGCTGCGAAAGTAGTTGAGGCGGCAGATGTAGCCACAGAAGTTGCCGTAGCCGGTGGAGCAGCCCGCCGGGCGCCCCATGATCCAGAAGTGCAGAATCACGAACAGGCCAATGCCGATGCCGCCGACCCAGCCGGGCCAGATGTCGATTGCCATAATGCGCCTCGCGTTGTCAGAAAGGTCTCTGTCGGGCAGTCAGGCGAAGGGTTGGAGCGGTTGCGTCAGCGCAGAAGCAGGAAGAGGGGGTGCGCTGGCGGGGAGCGCCTGCTGCTCGCCATTATTGTCGATAAGCAGGCATGGCGCCTCAAGATAAAAATATTTAATGAGGTATAAGGTGGGCTTATGAGGATCAGGCGGCCGTCATGGCCTTCTGCAGTTTCTTGATGGCGGCCTTTTCGATCTGGCGGATGCGTTCCATGGAGACGCCGTATTTTTCCGACAGTTCCTTGAGGCCGGTTTTCTTTTCGCTGAGCCAGCGCTGCTCCAGGATGTCGCGGCTGCGGTCGTCCAGCGTCTTGAGGGCTGCGCGCATTTTTTCGGCATTGACGCGCTGTTCCTCTTCCTCCGCCAGCTGGGTTTCCGGGTCCGGCTCGTGGCTGGCCAATACCAGCTGCGGGCGGTCGTTGTCTTCGTCGTCACTGCTCACGTCCACGGATACATCCTGCCCGTAGAGACGGGAGTCCATTTCCAGCACATCTTCCTTGGTGACGCCCAGCTCCTCCGCCACGCGCTCGGCTTCCTTGTCGCCAAACCACTCCAGCGCTTTCTTGGCGCCGCGCAGCTTGAAGAACAACTTGCGCTGCGCCTTGGTGGTAGCGGTCTTGACGATGCGCCAGTTGCGGATGATGTATTCATTGATCTCGGCGCGGATCCAGTGCACGGCAAAGGTCATTAGGCGCACGTTCTGCTCGGGATTGAAGCGCTGCACCGCCTTCATCAGGCCGATATTGCCTTCCTGAATCAGATCAGCCAGTGGCAGACCATAGCCGGCATAGCTGCGTGCGATGGGTACCACGTAACGCAGGGAGGAGAGCACCAGCTGGCGGGCGGCTTCTACATCCTTTTCGAAATACCAGCGTTTGGCCAGCTCGCGCTCCTGTTCGGGGGTGAGGGCGGGGAACTGATTGATGACCTTCAGATAGGTGTTCAGGTCCTTGCCCGGAACCAGGGCGCGTTCCAATTTGGCCAGTTCGGCCTTTTTCTGGGCGGGCAGTTGGGGGGAGTTTGTTTCAGGTTCGGCAGGCAGGGCAACCGGTGTGTCGTCATACACCTCAGGAAGGGCGGGGGTTTCCGTTTTGGGTTGTTTTTCGACAACGTCCGGATTGCTGTCCTGTGACATGGGGTTCCTGCGGGATCGGGTGGGAGATTCCACAGTTTAACGAAAAAGTGTGACAAAACAAAGAAAGTTTGGGCCGCTAAAGGAGCGGCCCGGTGGGGATTACTGATCGTCCAGCTGCAGTTCGCCCACGGAAATGAGCATTTCCATCCATGCATCGCGCAGTTCGGTCAGGATTTCCTGCGCCGCATCCAGATAGAAGGTGTCTTTTTCATAGACGGCTTCCTGAACGCACTGATCCACATATTGATACAGCTCTTCCAGATCGTAGGCCAGCGGCGTGTCCTGGGTAAAGTGGAGACGGTCACGCAGGGCGTCGATGATGGTGGTCAAGCGACCAAGGTGGAAGCCCTTTTCCACCCAAGCGCCGGACTGGTGGCAAACTTTTGCCAGGTTGGCCTTGTCCACCGCGCCCTGCAGCAGCAGCATGACAGTGTGGCGGGGATTTTCGGCCAGATGACTTTCCAGCTGAGGATCACGGGCATAGGGCTTCAGCAGAGGCTTTTCCTGAGTGCCGGCTTCCGGGGTTGCGGTCATCGGATCCATGGTCTTTCTCCCTTGTGTGTGTTGAGGTGTTTTGTTGTTTTATGTACTGCAGGATATGCAACAGTCGTGCCAGTTTTTATGACTTTTTTGCAATCGTAATGGGTGCGATCCTGCCCGAGCAGAGCATTTATGGGGATTGACAAGAGTCGGCACGATTTGTGCTTGGCTGTTGACGGAAGATAAAAAAGATATGGCTGCCGTCAAAAAGACGACAGGCCTCACACAAGGGAGACGGATGATGAGCACATCGGCCCTCACCAAATTTGGTCAGCGTGCGAAGGATCGCCTGAAAAACCAGGCCCCCACCCCCACGACACTGTGGCGTTATCGCCTGCGTGGCTGGTGGAAGCAGCTGCCGCATAAACTGCTGCGCAAAACCTCGCTGGCTGAGCTGGTGGAGGCACAGGTGCATGCAAGGACGGAGGCTCTTTTCCGGCAGGCGAACTATGACGCCCTGACCCACCTCCCCAATCGGAACTATTTCACCACGACGCTGGAGCAGACCATCAAGCGGGCCGAAGCGGACGATGTGGCGTTTGCGCTGCTGTTTCTCGACCTGGATGGCTTTAAACCGGTTAATGACACCTATGGCCATGCGGCGGGGGATGAATTACTGCGGCTGGTGTCCGCTCGCCTGGTCGCTAGCGTGCGGGAAGACGATTTTGTCGCCCGTCTGGGTGGGGATGAGTTTGTGATTCTATTGCGGGATCTGGTGGACGAGGAGATCATCCAGACCATTTCCAAGCGTCTGATCCATGAGGTGAGCCGCCCCTACTGGGTCGATGGGCACGCCGTGCAGGTCTCCACCAGCGTGGGCATTGCCGAGTTTCCCAGCGACGGAAAAACGGCCGTCCAGCTGATGGAACGTGCCGATCAGGCCCTGTATGCGGCAAAGCATCGTGGCCGCAAGCAGTTCTGTTTTTATCGTGATGTGGCGGCGGAGCCTGATGTGGCGCCGGATCATCTGCAGGCGCGTTTTGAGGTGGATGCGGAGCATCAGAAGTTTGCACCGTGGTTCCGGCCTGTCGTTGCCATGGAAGACCATCGTTGTACCCATGTGCGCATGAATGTGCGCTGGCAGGAAGCCCCCATCGACAATCCCTGGTATGAGGGGTGGCAGACGCTGCTAGCACGCAGTCAGTGGGGCATGTCGATGGGGCTGTGGATGGTGGAAACGGCTGCCTGGCATGTAGCTCAGTGGGCATCCGCTGAACGGGCGTGCAGTGTGCCACTGGATATCACCCTTCTGCTTCAGGATGGCATCGCCGAGCTGCTTGTAGAACGGGTAGCCCGGTTCGGCGTGGCGCCACAGCAGCTGATCCTTGCCGTGGAGGTGGATACGGTTCACAAACTGGATCTTAAGGCAGTTGAAGTCGTGCGTGCGCTCAAGGCAGCCGGTTTTGTTATCCAGTTGCGTGGCTTTGGCAGTCGCACCATTGAACCTGCTCTACTCATGCAGCTGGAGGTTGACCAGGTGGCGATCAACTGGCGTGAGGTGCAGCAGTTGTCGGACAGCGAAGAAAAGCGTCAGCGCTGGCTGGAAGGGCTGATTAAGTGGGGGCATACGCTGGGTGCGACTGTCCTGCTGGAAGATCTGGAAGAGCGGCATCAGATATTGCGCCTGAAAAAACTGGGCGTTGATGCGGTCGAAGGACCGGCCATCGAAGAGTATCTGCCTGCAGACGCCATCGGGCAGTACCTGGCACGGGGTGCGTAAAAAGCCCTGCCGGGCAGGGAATAAGAGGCGGTGGCTCAGCACACCGCGTTAAGTTGCTTTCAGCAGGTTGATGATCAGCTCGGCCGAGCGGGTCGCTGCGGTGTCAAGAAACTGCTCGAAGGTCACCGCATTTTCCTTGCCGGCGATATCGGACAGGGCGCGAATGATGACAAAGGGGGTATCGAAGCGGTAGCACGCCTGCGCAATGGCGGCAGCTTCCATTTCTGCGGCCAGCATGGCGGGGAAGCGTGCACGCACGCGGGCCACGTCCTCGGGGTCGTGCATGAAGCGGTCACCGCTGGCGATGAGCCCGGTCTTGTGCTTCAGGCCTGTCGCGGTCGCGGCTTCCCGTGCACGGCGAACCCACGCGTGGTCGGCAAGAAAGCAGGGCGGCAGCCCGGGCACTTGGCCGGCCTCGTAGCCAAACGGCGTGACATCCACATCGTGGTGGCAGATTTTTTCGCCGATGATGAGGTCGCCCACGTCCAGTTCCGGGTCAAAGCCCCCGGCAGAACCGGTGTTGATCACAGCTTCTGGCGCATAATCATCCAGCAGCAGGGTGGTGCCAATGGCGGCATTGACCTTGCCGATGTCAGATTTCAGCAAGACCACCTCGTGACCGGCCAGTGTGCCACGATAGAAATCAAAGCCGGCCTTTTGCGTTTTTACCGCGTTCTGCAGGTGGTCCCGGAGCAGGGCGATTTCCTGCTCCATGGCGCCGATAATGCCCAGTTTCATCTTGCTGCCTCAGACCGGGTTGCCGAGCGCGCGCAGCTGTTCTTCGCTCAGCGCCAGGTCTTCGTTCTTCATCACGCCAATGCCACGTTCCAGAACGGTACGGGCGATGTCCTTGGCTTCGTCCAGCGAGTGCATGCGGTAGCTGCCGCACTGGTATTCGTTCAGTTCGGGGATGTCTTCGAGGCGCTGCACATTGAGCACGTCTTCCATGCTGGCTTTCCAGGCCTCGGCCACGCGCTGCTCATCGGGTGAACCGATCAGGCTCATGTAGAAGCCGGTGCGGCATCCCATGGGTGAAATGTCGATGATTTCCACATCAGGGCCGTTGAGGTGTTCGCGCATGAAGCCGGCGAACAGGTGCTCCAGCGTGTGAATGCCGCGTTCGCCCATCATTTCCTGGTTGGGCTTGCAGAAGCGCAGATCGAAGACGGTAATGGTGTCACCGCAGGGGGTTTTCATGGTCTTGGCCACGCGCACGGCAGGCGCAGGCATGCGGGTGTGGTCAACGAGGAAGCTGTCAAGCAGAGGCATGGTGTTCTCCTTCAGGATGGGGTATCAAATCTATCCCATTTATTATGCCGGATCAGGGCGGCCAATTTGTGGAGATAGGTGTCGCCCCACTAGGAATAGTGATTCGGTGCAGGCGTCAGCACCAGGCCGGGGCCGGCTTCACCGCACCTGGACAGCAGGACGCACGGCGTGATGCCCGTTTTCTACAGGGATGTATCTTCTACCGCCTTGTCCAGTCGCCAGCCATTTTCGGTCTTGATAAAGCGATATACCTTGGTACTTTCTACCCGGTCACCGGCCTTGACGTTGGGCATGGCCAGTTTCATGGCAGCGAGTGTCAGGCCGGTCTGCATTTTCTGCAGCGGGGGCAGGGTGGGGTCGTTCTTGACGGCATTGATCATG